>DATMNC010000091.1:0-52509 GCA_035569395.1 Thermoanaerobaculia bacterium
GGGTGGCATCGTCGGCGAAGGTGTTCGCGGCCGAGGCGGGGCCGGAGTTGGTCACGGTGATGGTGTAGGAGATGTTCGAGCCGAGCGTTGCCGACGGCGGCCCGCTCTTGGTGACGGAGACGTCGGCATTGCCGGCGCCGGCGACGACGGTGGTCGTGGCGGTGGCGCTGTTGTCGGTGAGGTTCGGATCGTTGACGGCGGAGGAGACCGTGGCCGTGTTCGAGACCGAGCTGCCCGAAAACGAATTCGGGACGTTGTAGGTCGAGCTGATGGTGACCGACTGCGAGGGGTTGAGCGTGCCGAGGTTGCAGGGGAACGGCGTCGTGCATCCGTTGCTGTTCGAGAGGAAGGCGATGCCGACCGGAGTCGAATCGTTGACCACGGTTCCCGTCGCGGCGGTCGGTCCGGCGTTGGTGACGGTGATCGTATAGACGATGTTCTGGCCGGCGTTGACCGAGGCCGGGCCGCTCTTGGTGATGGAGAGGTTGGCCTGCGGGCCGACGTTGGTGATCACGCTGGCCATGTTGTTGGAGGCATTCCCGTCGGCGATTGCGTCGGAGACGGTGGCACTGTTGGTGATGTTGCCGGTGACAACCGGCGCGGTCATGGCCATCGTCAGCGTTTGCAGAGCGTTGCCGCTGGCCAGCGGTCCGGGGGCCGTGCAGGTGATGACGCCGCCGGAGGGGGCTCCGCAAGTCCAGCCGGTGCCAAATCCGCTGGCGCCTGTCACGCCGGCCGGGAGGGTGTTGGAGACGGTGATCGTGCCGCTGGTGGGGTCTGGTCCGAGGTTGGAGACGTTGATCGTGTAGCTGAGCGGGGAGCCGGCATCGACGCTGGCCGGACCGTTCATGGTCAGCTTCAGGTCGGCCGAGGGGGGCGTGACGGCGGTGAGATCGAACGACGTCGGGTTGAAGGCCGAGGTGACCGTGCCGGTGGAGAAGGTCGGAAGATTCTGCGTGGCGAACGAGCCGGAGTGGCTGGCGTAGGTGATCGCCTGCCAGACGGTGGTACCGGTGGTGGGAATGAAGCCGCCGAGGAAGGTGGCGTTGAAGGTGCCGTCGATGGTGGCTGAGCCGGTGATGTTGAGCTGATCGAACTGGCCGGCGGCCGGTCCGGCCAGCTTGATGCTGATGATGCCGGTGGACCCGCCGGTGTAGTTGCCGGTGATGTTGATGACGCCGGTGGTCGACGTCGTTCCCGGCTTGATCTCGCCGGAGTTGCTGACATCTGCGGTGAGGGTGCCGGCACCGTCGAGGATGCCGCCTTGCATGTCGAAGATGTTCGGCGAGGCCACGCTGATGGCGCCGGGGCCGAGGGTGGTCGAGCCGCTGTTCTGGGTATAGCCGTCGAGGAAGTGCATCGTCCCGGCCAACGCTTTCACGGCGCCGGAGTTGTCGAACTGGGGACCGAAGTCAGTCGTGCCGCTGTCCGCCGACTTCTGCAGCGTGCCGAAGTTCTGGATGTCGTTCGGACAGCTACACAATGCGACCGGATGCTTGCTCAACGTCCGGGCGCGGTGGGCGGAGAGGCGGCTGTGAGCTTGCAGGGACGTCGTCACGGAAGCGGTGGCGACTGTTTTCGAGAAACCGATGATCACGCCGGTGGTGCTGGCGATCTGCGTGTCGGTCTCGATGTTGAACATGCCGTCGTTGAAGATCGTGGAGCTATTACTGAGCTCGAGGTTTCCGGGGGTTGCCGTCAGCGCGCGGACGCGGCGCTTTCTGATCGCGCTGACCGTAGCGCCGGCGGTGTAGAGGATCGTTCCGTCGTTCTCCATCACCGCGGTATCGAGCTTGGTCACACCGTTCGCGGAGTCGATGGTCAGCGTGGCGCCCGTATTGACGAAGAACGTGCCATCGTCCTGAGCGATCGTTCCCCCAGACCAGGTGCCGGTGCCGGACATGTCGAAGTCGCCGATCATGTTCATCAAGCCGGAGTCGAGCTCGAAGCCGGCCGTCGACATGCCGGCGTCGACGGTGAGCGTGGCGCCGGCGATGGAGGTCTTCCCTCCGATCGAGTAGAAGAAGCCGTTGTAGTCGGTGGCCCCGGAGGGGAAGCTGATGTTGCCGGCGCCGAGCACGGAGCCGGTGATGGTGGTCGACGGCGCGCTGAAGACGATCGTCCCGGTCGTCGAGCCTCCGGTGTCGGAGATGAAGCTGCCGGCGTGGGTGCCGTTGCCGGCGAATTCGAGCGTTCCGCTGGTGACGAAGACAGTGGCGTTGTTCGTGGTCGCCGGCTGGATGACGGAGACGCCGGTGCCGTTGTGCTTCTGCATCACACCGTTCGGGAAGATGCCGACCGACGAGGGGCCGTCGGCGATGATGCTGCCGTCGCCGTCGAACGAGAACGTGCCGAAGGTGTTGAAGGCGGCGTTGTTGTTGAGGTGCAGCATGTTGGTGGTGGCGGGGTAGTCGATCGTGCCGTTGTTGTCGAAGGTGCGGGTATCGAGCAGCATCGGACCGATGGCGCCGGAGAGCGTGCCGATGCCGTTGCCGGCGAGCTCGGCGCCGCCGCTGCCCTGGATCGTGCCGCCGTCCCAGAAGAAGGCCTTGCGGATGGAGAGGAAGCCGGGACCGTCGAGCGTGCCGGCGCTGAGCAGGAAGGTGCCCGGCGAGGTGACGCCGCCGATGTTGAGCGTGCCGCCGCTCACCGCCAGCGTTCCGTCGCCGGAGACGACGCCGTTGGGCGTCATGTTGTACGTGCCCGAGGGGAAGCCCAGCGTGCCGCCGGAATTGATGATGAACGGCGCGTCGCCGGTGCCGCCGCCGGCCAGCGAGAGTGTGCCTGAAGAGACGCTAACCGTGCCGGGCGCGGAGTTGTTGACCACGGGGCTCACCGCAACGATCCCGCCTCCGACCATCTGAATCAAGCCGTGGTTCTTGATGGTGTTGCCGCCGGTGACGCTGCCCGCGGTGAATTGCAACGTCCCATTGCTCTGAACGGTGAACAAGGCGCCGATCTCCAGCGTCCCGCCGTTGACATTCAACACGCCGCCGTTGGTGGACGTGCTCGCGCCATTCAGGTTGAGGGCGCCGCCGCTCTGAATGTCGACCTGGCCGCCGTTGACCGAGAGCGAGGTGCCGGCATTGAAGGTGAGCGTGCCGCCGTTGGCGATCGTCAGCGTTCCTCCCGGCTCGACGATGATCGTGGACGAGCTGCTGACCGAGCCCGGTCCCGCGAGGGTGAGCGACCCGCCGGACTGGATGTCGATGGCGCAGCCGGTGCAGCTCAGATTGAGTCCGATGATCGGGTTGGGAATGGCGCTGTTGATGATCAGCGTCGTCGGAGTGGCGTTGAGGTCCGCGGCGGTGTCGCCGGGTGCGCAGCCCGGAAACCCGCCGGACGGCGTCCAGACAGCGCCGCTGGTGTCGGTCCAATTGCCGATCGGCGGCGGCGCGGAGGAGGTGACGTTGTACACGGTGGGGATGCAGATGGCGAAGGCCGTGGCCGTTCCGAGCACGGCGATGGCGAGAAGCGTCAGAGCGGATGCGGTGAGGATCGTACGAAGTTTGAGGCGATCCACAGTCGTCATAGAGACACTCCTTGGGCAGCAGACGGAGGATTATTTGAGGTCGGAGAGTAACACGGACAAGTGAAGTACGATTCAGGCGCGGTGTCTGGATTTATCTCAACCCTTTACGCTGCCGACCATCAGTCCGGCGATGTAATACCGCTGCAGGATGAGGAAGACGAGCAGCACCGGGAGCACGGTCACCACCGAGCCGGACATCATCAGCTCGACGTCCAGCACGTGCTCGCCGAGAAGGTTGGCCAGCGCCACCGGAAGGGTGTGGTGCGACTGGTTGGAGAGGATGATCAGCGGCCACATGAAATCGTTCCAGGTGGACATGAACATGAACGTTGCCAGCGTGGCCAGGATCGGGCGCGCCAGCGGCATGACCACCGACCAGTAGATGCGGAATTCACCGGCGCCGTCGATGCGGGCCGCTTCCAGCAGCTCCTGCGGCACGGAGAGCATGAACTGGCGGATCAGGAAGATGCCGAAGACGGTCACCATCGACGGGATGATCACCCCCCAGTAGGTGTTGACCAGGTGCAGGGTCTTCATCAGCAGAAAGAGAGGCAGCATCCCCACCTGCGGCGGGACGATGATGGCGGTGAGGAGGAATCCGAAGCTCTTCTCCCGCCCGCGAAAGCGCAGTTTGGCGAAGGCGTATCCGGCCATCGAGCCGAAGAGGACGGAGCAGACGGTGACGGTCGCGGCGACGATGGTGCTGCTCAGGAACGCTCGACCAATGTTCAACCGGAGGAAGAGGGCCCGGTACTGCGCCAGCGTGGCGGCGTGCGGCACGAGATGCGGCGGGAAGGTGGTCGATTCGCCGTTGGACATGAACGACGCCGAGAGCATCCAGAGCAGCGGAAAGAGGGTGAGCAGGCCGCCGGCGATCAGGACGGCATGCAGCACCACCGACTGGCCGCGCCGCGTCATCGTTTCTCTCCGAGCCGCATCTGCAGCAGCGTGGCCGCGCCGATGACCAGGAAGAGGATGAAGGCCACCGCGGCGGCGTATCCCATCCGCCAGAATTTGAAGCCCTGCTGATACATCATCATGACGATGGTGAGCGTTTTGTTGAGCGGCCCGCCGCCGGTCATGACGTACGGCTCGGCGAAGATCTGAAGCTGGCCGATGGCCACGACGACGCCGACGAAGAGGAAGGTCGGCCCGAGCATCGGCATCGTGACGTGCCGGAATTGTCCCCACGCCCCCGCCCCGTCCAACCTTGCCGCCTCATACAGCTCCTCGGGGATGTTCTGCAGGCCGGCGATGAAGATGATCATCGTGTAGCCGAAGCCCTTCCAGACCGAGAGCAGGATGATGGCCGGCATGGCGAAGTGCGGATCGCCGAGCCAGTCGGGCTGCGGCAGATGCAGCGCGCCGAGGGCCATGTTGATGATGCCGAAGCGCGGGTGGTAGAGGTACTTGAAGACGACGGCGACGGCGACGAGCGTGGTCACGACCGGCGCGAAGTAGATGGTCCGGAAGAGCGCTTTCCAGCGCGTCAGTTTGGCGTTGACCAGGAGGGCGGCGAAGAGCGAGACGGCCACGGTGAGCGGCCCGCCGACGAGGGCAAAGTACATGGTGTTGCCGAACGCGGTCCAGAAGACCGGATTGGCGAACAGCTCGCGGTAGTTGCGCAACGCGACGTAGCGAAGGTTGTGGACGTCGCCGAGCGTGTAGAGATCGAAGTCCGTAACGCTGAGGGCGAACCCGGCGATGACCGGGAGGAAAAAGAAGAGTGAGAGAATGATGATGGCCGGTGCCAGGAAGAAAAGCGCGGCGCGGGCTTCGTTGTTTTTCATTGGACATCCAAAAGGCTTTCACCACAGAGGCACAGAGGACACGGAGGGGTTGTTTTCTCTGTGATCTCTGTGCCTCTGTGGTGAGAGCTTTCTAACATCCAGCGACGCTTCTCTAACAACTCATCCGCCCTCGCGTCGAGCTGGTGAAGGGCAACGGCCGGCGTCACCGTGCCTCTGGCGGCTGCTTCGCCGCGGTCGTAGATCGCCGTGGCGATCTGCTCCCACTCGGGCACTTTCGGCAGCGGCGCGACGCGCTCGAACTGGACGCGGAAGGCCAGAAAGCGGGTGTCGTTTGCCAGCACGGGCAAGCGCCAGACGCTGCGTCGCGCGGGGAGGTCGCCGGTGAGCTGGTAGAAGCGCACCTGCTGCGCCGGCTCGGAGAGGAATTCGATCAACTTGCGGGCGGCCGCCTTGTGCTTCGAGGCGCGGAAGACCACCAGGCTGCCGCCGCCGGCCATGGAGATCCCGGTCGGTTCGCCGGCATCGTGGGCCGGCAGCGGCGCGGTGGCCCACTTGTCCTGCATCTCCGGCGGCAGGCGGCGCCGGAACTCGCCGACGTTCCACGGCCCGGTGATGTACATGGCGAAGTCGCCTTGCGCGAATTGCTGATAGAGGTTGGCGATCTGGCTGTTGCTCACCTTCGGAGCAAAACCATTGCTGAAGAAGCTGACGTAGAAGTTGAAGGCGTCGGCGAACTGCGGTTGGGAGAAGGCCCCCCGCGTACCGTCCGCCGTCAGCAGCGCCGAATGCGCCGACATCGCCAGCACGGTCATCGGCTCGTATTCATTGGTCGGGATGAGAATGGCCCACTTGGCCCTCCCCTGCTGATGGATGCGCCTCATGGCCTCACGCCACTCCGCCCACGTGCGCGGGCCGTGGGGGAAACCGACGGCGGCCAGGATGTCGCTGCGGTAGAAGAGCACGCGCGTGTCGACATACCAGGGGATGCCGTACAGCGTGCCGCCGATGACGTTGGTGGCCCAGATGCCGGGGAAGTAGTCGTTCGGCGTCGTGAGCGTCCCGAGGTCGTCCAGGGCACCGATGGCGACGAACTCCGGCATCCAGGTGTTCCCCATCTGGGCGACGTCGGGAGTGGCTTCGCCTACGTATGCAGTGAGCAACTTCTCGTGCGCGGCGTTCCACGGGATCTGCTGGATGACGACATGAATGGCCGGATTGCGCCTCTCGAACTCCGGGATGAGCTTGGCTACGAGCTCCCCCTCGGAACCGAGGGCCCAGAATTCGAGGGGCTCGCGGGTGTCGGCGGGATGTGGTGAACACCCCAGGAAAAGCACCACCAAAGCAACCGCTGTCATCCTGAGCCTGCCGCAGCCGCTGAGCGAGTGTAGCGAGCGAAATGCGGCGGAGGACGGCGAAGGATCTCCAGCGGCATCGCCTGTGGCAGGTACAGCGTAGTTCGAGATCCTTCGGCCGCGCTTCGCCGGCCTCAGGATGACAATTGGCGGGAGCTCGCCGCTCATTTCCCCGCCAGCCACCCGCCCGTGAAACCGGCACGCTTGAGCCCCGCGATCACATGCGCGTTTTTACGCATCGTCTTCCACACCAACTCGCTGCGGTAGTTCTCGATCATGGCTACGATCGGCCCTTCGTCGATGCCGAGGTAGTCGATGTCGAACCAGCCTTGCGCGGGATCGACGCGGCCGTGTTTGAGCTGCTCGGTGGTGCGCAAGGTGGGATTGAAGGCGTCGAGAAAACCGTACTGGGCATAGAGGTTCGACCCGTAGCGCGTCGACATCTCGCGGATGGCGGGGATGGAGAGCTCGGGAGTGAAGACGATCGATGACGCCGCGGCGGTCGGGGCGATGGTGCCGTCGTCGCGAATGTCGTTCTGCGCCACGCCGCGGGCGGTATAGGAGTGGAAAGCGCGCGGACGGCCGTCGATGGTCACCGTCGCGTCCATCGGTCCGTCGCACGCGGAGAGGCCCCAGATGCGGTCGCCGTAGTCGCGCCAGCCGCCCGGGTTCTCCACCGCGTACGAATGCTGCGCGAGGGTGGCCCGCCGCGAGTTCTCGAACCAGTCGATCCCCTGCGCGCCGATGACCGGCTCCGTGATCCCTCGAAAGTCGATCCAGACCTCGGAGTACTGATGTCCGAACAGCGGCGCGAACTGGACGAATTGCTGGCCGTACAGCGTGCCGACCGTGTCCGTGGAGTGATAGGTGGTCCAGGCCAACGGCTCGACAGGATGGGTCGGCGAGCCGAGGGCCAGGATGACCAGGATCATGGCCTCGTTGTAGCCGCGCCAGTCGTAGGTATGAAAACCGCTCTCCGGTGTCCATCCCATACTGACCGCGTGCGGCCGCACTTCTTCCCACGTCCATTCGACGCGCTCATACAGCGCTTCGGCGTCGCGCCGGATATCGGCCTCTGCGGGGTTATCGCGATCGAAGTACGACTGCGCGAAGAGCGCGCCGGCGACGAGCAGCGTCGTATCGATCGTCGAGAGCTCAATGTGGCCTCCATCACCGGGCTCGAAACGCTCGCCGCTCTTCATGTCAAGGAAGTGATAGTAGAACCCGTGATAGCCGGAGACGCCGCGCGGCTCGGGCCCCTGTTTCATCGCCAGCAGCGATTGCAGCGTGGCCCGCGTCCGTTCCGCCGCCGCCTCGCGCGTCACATACCCGCGCTCCGCGCCGATTCCGTACGCCGTAAGCCCGAACCCGACCGCGGCGATACTGGAGAACGACGGCGTCGGCCATCGGTCAGGAACCAGATGCGTATTGGGATCGGCAAGATCCCAGAAGAAGTGAAAGCTGCGGCGCTCGACGTCATCGAGCATTGCCGTGTCTACCGGCGTGGGTGCGACGGCGCGCTGCCGCACGGGCGCGTTCGCGCAGGAGGCGAGCAAAAGACAGAGCGCGAAGAGTGCCGTTAGTTTTCGCATCGGCCTCCATTCACTGTCATCCTGAGGCTGCCGGAGCCGCTGAGCGAGCATAGCGAGCGAAGAGCGGCGCAGGACGGCGAAGGATCTCAAGTTACGCGGCATGGAGCAGAATCGCATCAGTGGTTTATCGAAAACTCCTCACAAAAAGCACAGTTTCGCTCCTGCCTCAAGCAGCGCACCTGGAGATCCTTCGCCGTCCTCCGCCGCTTCTCGCTCGCTACGCTCGCTCGGCGGCTGCGGCAGCCTCAGGATGACAGTAAGTTGAGATCCTGGCGAGTATGCTCAAAAGCCCTGATTTCAACGTTGACAGAACCCTGATCCACTAATCCACTGATCCACTAAATCACGGAGCGCCGGCGATACACCGCCGGCGCTCCGTTCAAACTCACTTAGAAGTTGACTTTGAAACCGACTTCCTCCCTGCGTCCGAGGCGGATGACGCAGTTCGGCTGGCCAAGACCGGCAAGCTGGTCGCTGTTCGGCGGCGGTCCGATGAAGTTGTTGAGACAGCCGTAGCTCGTCCAGTTGAAGGCGTTGTACACCCCGCCGATGACACCGACCGAGGTGCGGCCGAAGGTGGCGAAATCTTTCTCAGCCTTCAGATCGACGTTCCGGTCGGCGAATCCGCCGCTCTTCGGTGGAGTGATCGATTTCGAGAACGGATGCGTCGCTTCGCGGTTGGCGAGGCTGAAGCCCTGCGTGAAGTCGAGGACGTTCGTGAACTGGCCCGATCCGAACGAGGCGATCGTGCTGAGGCGAATGTCCCACGGCAGCCCGAAGATACCGGTAGCGGTAATGCGGTCGCGCTCCGAGCCCGGCACATCGTGCTTGCCGTACGCGGCAGCGCTCGGGAAGTCGAGGCTGAAGAGATCGTTGCCGGTCTGCTGCGCCTTTCCGTGAGTCCAGGCGAAGGTGGCGCCCCAACGCGACTGCGTCGTGTACGGCCTGTCAAGCTTGGCCTGAATGGCGTTGTACCAGTAGCGCTTCCCTGCCGGATCGGACTTGATGATGTTGCCGAGGCCGGGGATGAGCTGGGCGCAGCAGAGGCCGTCCGGAGCTGCCGACAGCCACGTAAAGCCATGGTAGCCGCGCACGCCGTCGTAGCTGAGCGAGCCAAGCCATGTTCCAAGCGACTGACGGACGCCGAGGTTGAACATGTTCGAGTACGGGGGCTTGGTGTTGTTGTTGAGGAGATAGACTTCGGGCTGCGCTTTGCCGGAGGCGATGAGGCCATTGAGACCGGCCAGAGTAAAGAATGCCGGATCCCATTTGATGGTCGCTCCGCCGTTGCGCGGCGCGCCGGTCGGCGAGAACTGGATGTTGTAAACCGGGAACTGCAGCCGATAGCGCTCGTCGAGCGTGGCGTTGAGGAAAATCCGGTCGTAGTACTTGCCGAAGCCGCCGAATACGATGGTCTTGTTCTCGCCGGTCACGTCATAAGAGAAGCCGAGGCGCGGCTGGAACTCGTCCTTGGACGGCTTGCGCTGGCTGCCATTGGAGAAATAACTCGGGTCGATCTTCCCGGTCAGCCCGGCCACGATGTTCGCCGGCGTGACGTAGTTATCGTCGAGCATGTGCGACTCGTAATCCCAACGCAGCCCGAGCGTGACCGAGAGGTTCTTGTTCACGGTCCAGCTGTCCTGGCCGTAAATTCCGTATTCATTGTTGCTCGTCTTGAGGATGGGGTTGCCGAAACCGAACACGGCCTGGAACGGCTGCGCGAACGTCAGGCCGTTCGCGGGATCGACATTGAAGTCGAACTCCGGGTTGCCGTTCAGGCTCTTGTTGACGTTGTAATGCATCTTGTCGTAGTTGCCGCCGATCTGGAAGGCGTGCTCGCCGTGCCACTGCATCGGCGCGAAGTTGAAGTCGTCACGCAGCTCGATGCGGCGCTGATCGAAATCCTGCGTCGTGCTGTTGCCGCCCACGCGGCCCAGTCCAAAGTAGTTGAGGCCGACCAGGTTCGGATTGAGCGGCTTCGGATTCCAGCCATAGTCCTGCCAACTGAACGTGGCCTGATTGAGGGCGCTGGCATTGTTCCATTGGTCGCGCACCGTCGTACCGTAGACCCAGTTCCTCAGATCGGTGCCCGACTGGAAGGAGGTCGTGCCGCCGAAGTCGCGCGTCTCGTGCTCGCGGCGGTAGTTGCCGGAGATGTCGATCGTCTGATTCTTGTCCGGCTGCCAGCTCGCTTTTCCGAAGGCGAGGTTGGACTTGAACGGACTGGCGAACGAGCCACCCGTCTGAGGATCCATGGGAGTGATGAGATTGCTCACGATTGTGGTGGCGTGCTCGTCGACACCCTCGTACGAGAAGAAAAAGTTGAGCTTGTCTTTGATGATTGGCCCGCCGAAGCTGATCCCCGGCTGGGAGCGGTGGTACGTGGCATTCGTCGACAGCGTCGAGAACTGGAAGCCCTTCGCCGTCGGTGCCACCCACGCCTTCGGCTGGTAATAGTAGAAGGCGTTGCCCTCGAACTGGTTTCCGCCCGATTTCGTTACCGCGGTGATGATGGCGCTGGAGGCGTGGTCATACTGGGCGCTGAAGTTCTGCGTAATGACGCGGAACTCCTGCACGGCGTTCTGCGGGAAGGGATTGCCGCGGCTGGAGTCCTGTCCGACCAGGCCGCCCTGCAGCACGTCGTTCTTGAAGCTGACGCCGTCGATGAAGACGTTCGTCTGCTCGGCCGGCTGCGCATCGCCGGCGATCGTCTTTCTCTGCGGATCGGTCGACAGACGAATTCCTGGTGCGAGCTGAGCGAAGTTGAGGAAGTTGCGGTCGCCCTGCGGCAGGTTCTCCATCTGCTGCGGCGTCACGTTCGTGGCGGCCTCGGAGGTCCGCGTCTCCACGAGCTGGTTGCCGACGACCGTGATGGTCTGGTTCATCGACGCATCGGCGGACATCACGAAGTTCAGCTCGACGTTCTGTCCGAGCAGGACCTGCACCGTCTCGTTGCGCGGCTGGAAGCCGGGCGCGGCGACAACGAGGTTGTAGACGCCCGGGCTGAGGCCGGCCATCGTGTAGGACCCGTCCGGCCCCGACATCACCGTCTTCACGAAGCCGCTGGCCGCGTTGACGGCGTCGATCTCCGCGGCAGGCAATGCCGTACCGTTCGCATTCGCCACCTTGCCGTGGATCGTGGCCGTCGTCAACTGGGCGGCAGCCGACACTGCGATCGACACGATCAACAATGTCATTGCTACAAAAACAAATGTTCTTCTCATGAAACCTCTCCTTTGTTAAGGCTGCTACTCCGGCCACGCGCCGCCCGATGCGGTTGCGTGCTCACTTTGGTTACTTTCCCTTGGGTGGTATTCACGGAGGCCATGCAGGAACCGCGCACGACCAGGGTCGTCCCCACCCGCTCATGCCGGCAGGCGTGCGCCGCCGGGTCGCTGATGGCATCGAGCAGCAGAGCGAAGGCGCGCCGCCCGAGCTCGGCGATGTCGACGCGCATCGTCGTCAGCGGCGGCGCGACGTAGCGCGCGATCGGAATGTCGTCGAACCCAACCACGCTCATGGCCTCGGGGACTTTGATCCCGGCCGCGGCCAGCGACGCCAGCACCCCCACTGCCATGGAGTCGTTGGCGGAAAACACAGCGGTCGGCCGCGATGCCTGCGCGGCGATCCTGCTGCCTGCCGCGAACCCCGACTCCTCGGTGAAGTCACCGCTCCATTCGAGCGCGCGCAGCGACTTCGCCGCCATCCCGCGCATGGCGTGACGGTAGCCGCGCAGCCGTTCGCGCGCGTCGGCGTTGTGCTGCGGCCCGCAGACGAAGGCGATGCGCGTGTGCCCGAGCTCGTGCAGGTACAGCATCATCGCCCGCGCTCCCCCGTAGTTGTCGATGGTGATGGCGTCACCATTGACACCCGACGAATTCAGGAGCACGACCGGCATCTTCGGCAGATCTTCGAGCGGCGCCACGGTGACGTCCGGCGCCATGACCACGAGCCCGTCGACGCGCCCGCGCATGGTCTCGACGACTTCCAGCATCTGGCTCGGGTCGCTGTGCGAGCCGGAGACGAGGATGTGGTACCCCTCGGCGCGCGCGGCGAGATCGATGCCGCGGATGACCTCGGAGAAGAACTCGCCATGCACGTCCGGCAGAACGATGCCGATGGTCTGGCTGCGCCGGATGCTGAGCGACCGCGCGGCGACGTTGGGAACGTAGCGCAGCGACTTGGCCGCCGCGCGAACCTGACGCGAGGTTTCCTCGCGCACCAGCTCTTTGCCGTTCAGGACGCGCGAGACCGTCGCCACCGAGACGCCCGCCCGCGCGGCGACGTCATGAATCGTCGCCACCACCGCGATCTTGCGGCGCCGGGCCTTTCGAGCAAGTGGTCGAGTCGGCATAAATAGTGATTGGTGGATTCGTCGATTTGTGGATCAGTGGCTTCTGCTCTGGCGAGTACCTTTGCTCCTGATCCACTGCTCTGCTAATCCACGAATCGACTTTCCATGTAAACGGTTACATTTTGCGGTACGCTACTCACAATTCGATTGCCTGTCAATGAGGAGATGAACCGATGACCGATGTCCGCTTCCCCGACGGCTTCGTCTGGGGCACAGCAACCGCGGCCTACCAGATCGAGGGAGCGCCTCTCGCCGATGGCGCCGGCCCGAGCATCTGGCATCGCTTCAGCCACACCCCCGGACGCATGACCAACGGCGACACCGGAGACGTCGCCTGCGATCACTACCATCGTTATCAGGACGATGTCGGCATCATGCGCGACCTGGGCATGCAGGCGTATCGCTTCAGCATCTCGTGGAGCCGCATCCTCCCCGAGGGGACCGGGCGCGTAAATCAGAAGGGACTCGACTTCTATCGCAAACTCGTCGATGCCCTTCGCGAAGCGGGCATCCTCCCGATGGCGACGCTCTATCACTGGGACCTCCCCGCCGCCCTCGACGACCGCGGCGGCTGGCTCAATCGCGACGTCGCGGAGTGGTTCGCCGACTACGCATCTGTCGTCTATAAAGCCCTCGACGACACCGTCGAATGGTGGGCCACGCTCAACGAGCCGTGGGTCGTTACCGATGGCGGCTACCTTCACGGCGCGCTCGCGCCCGGCCACCGCAATCTCTTCGAGACGCCGATCGCCTCGCACAACCTCCTGCGCGCCCACGGCCGTGCCGTGGAGGTCTACCGCTCGTTGGGCAAACACGCCATCGGCATCGTGGTGAACATCGAGCCGAAGTACCCCGACTCACAAAGCGAGGAGGACCTCGCCGCCACCCGCCGCGCCGACGCCTACATGAACCGACAGTACCTCGACCCGGTTTTCCGCGGCCAGTACCCGGAGGAGATGGCCGATCTGTACGGCGAAGCGTGGCCGGAGTTCCCCGCCGCCGATTTCGATCTGATCAAACAGCCGCTCGATTTCGTCGGCATCAACTACTACCTGCGTGCGGTAACGAAGAACGATCCCGCGCAGATCATCGAGCGCGCCGCCCGCGTCCGCCAGCCCGGCTCGATCTACACGGAGACGGGATGGGAGGTCCACGCCCCCGCCCTGACCGACGTCCTGCTCTGGTTCCGCGACCGCTACGGCCCGACGCCTATCTACGTCACCGAAAACGGCGCCGCCTTCTACGATCCCCCGGTTGCCATCGACGGCACCGTCAACGACCCCCTTCGCATCCACTACCTGCGCGAGCACATTCTGGCCGTCCACCACGCCATCGAACAAGGCGCCGACGTCCGCGGCTACTTCGTCTGGTCCCTCCTCGACAACCTGGAATGGTCCCTCGGCTACACCAAACGCTTCGGCATCGTGCACGTCGACTTCGCGACTCTGAAGCGGACGCTGAAGGAGAGCGCGAAGTTCTACGCAGAGGTGGTGAGGACGGGCGGGGGGAAGGTGGGGTGATTCGCGACCTCGTGTAGGGCTTGCCCGTATTTCTCACAATTTCTCACGGTCATGTTGAGCCCTTGCAACGCGTTTATATCCGAAAAGCCTTTTTACCACAGAGGCACAGAGGACACAGAGGCTCTGTTTTTCTCTGTGATCTCTGTGCCTCTGTGGTGAAAGCTTTTGACCTTGAGTTGATAGAGATCCTCGACCGTGATCTGGCGATCGCGGAGCCGATCAAACAAATGACCAAGGAGGACCGACATGGCCACGAAGAAGACAACCAAGGCAAAGGCACCCGCGAAGGCGGCGACGAAACGGCCGGCCGCGAAGAAGGCGAAGAGCGACGGCAAACTTCGCCTCACCTCCGCGAGCCCAAGCTTCACCGTCAACGACATCGAGAAGAGCATGGTCTGGTATCGCGACGTACTCGGATTCACCATCGGCGAGCGGTGGGAGGACGGCGGCAAGCTGCTGGGCGCGGAGATGGCCGCCGGCGACGTGTCGTTCATGATCGGGCAGGACGACTGGAAGAAGGGGCGCGATCGGGTCAAAGGCGTCGGCGTGCGGATGTACTGCACGACCGATCAGGACATCGACAAGCTCGCGGCGCGGATCAAGGCGAACGGCGGAACGCTGGCACAGGAGCCGAAGGACACGCAGTGGGGGACACGCGAGTTGTCCATCGACGATCCTGACGGATACAAGATCACGATCGCGAAGGAGATCAAGAGGCGATAGCTCCGAGTCCCGTTAACCTCAACGTTACCTTTGTGGCGATACAAGGAACCATCATGCACAACATCAATCGCGCACTCCTCATCCTCATCTGCTCAATCGGTCTATCCGCAAGTGCGGCGGACCTCGGCTACACCGTTGCCATGCAAGCCCTGCCGGGCGCCAGCGCTGATGGCATCGGGATGGACTACATCATCTTCGATCCCGGCACTCATGCCGTCTGGGTTCCGGCGGGGAACACCGGAGCGGTCGACGTCGTCGATCCGGCCACCGGAAAGGTGCGACAGGTCACCGGCTTTCCAACCGCGGAGATGGGGAGTGGCGACCGGAAGCGCGTCGTCGGGCCCAGCTCCGTCACCATCGGCAGCGGGACGATCTACATCGGCAACCGCGGCGACTCCACGGTCTGCGCCGTGAACCCGAAGACGCTCGTGCGCGGCACCTGTCACAAGGTCGACTCGATGCCTGACGGGCTTGCCTACGTTGCGTCGACGAAGGAAGTGTGGGTCACGACGCCGCGCGACAAATCGATCCGCATCCTCGATGCGGCCACGCTGAACGAAAAGGCCAAACTCACCTTCGACGGCAATCCCGAGGGCTTCGCGGTCGATGGGAAGCGCGGCCGCTTCTACACCAACATGGAAGACAAAGACGTGACGCTGGCCATCGACCTGACGTCGCACAAGACGGTCGCCACCTGGAAGGCGACCTGCGGGGAAGACGGCCCGCACGGATTGCGCGTCGACGAGAAAGCGGGCCAGCTCTTCATCGCCTGCAGTGCACGCGCCGAGGTGATGGATGTGGCGCACGACGGCGCGATCCTCTCGTCGGTCGATACCGGCGACGGTGTTGACGACATCGACTACAGCGATGCCACGCATATGCTGTACGTCGGCGCGGCGAAGGCCGGCGTGCTCACCGTGGCCCACGCCGACGCCAACGGCAAGCTGGCCATCGTGGCCAAGGTGCCGACGCACACCGGCGCCCGGAACCCCGCGGTCACGAGCGACGGAACGGTCTACCTGGCACACTCAGGGCTCGGCAAGCTGAGCGATCTCGTCGTAGCGACGCCGAAGAGGTAGCCCAGCGGACTTCTCGGCTTCGCGTGAGTGTCGATCTCACGCGAAGCCGCGAAGGCGCGAAGAAAACCGACAACCGATAACCGACAACGCGGCGAAGCCGCTACTTCATCATCTCCCTCTCCGTCGATTGCTTGCGTTGCACGTCGGCGGCGAGGTTGAAGGTGAGGATGATCTTGCCGAGGCGGACGAGATCGCCGTCGGCGAGGAGGCGTTTTTCGGTGAGCTTCTCGCTGTTGACGAAGGTCCCGTTGCGGCTGCCGACGTCCTCGATTACGAACCCCTCGGCGGTGCGGACGACTTGTGCGTGCTTTGCGGAAACGCTTGCGTCGCGCAATGCGATCGTGTTCGCCGGCGTGCGGCCGACCGTCGACGTTTCTTCGAGCAGCGGATGCATCGTCCCGTCGTCGCCCGTCAGCGTGGCCACCAGCTCGGGCTCCGCGCTGGGCGAAGGGGGCGGAGGTGCTGGTGCAGGCTCCGGCTCGGGCGGCGGGGGTGGTGGCTCGGGAGGGGGTGGCGGCGCAGGCGGTGGTGGAGCAGGCGCCGGTTTCGGATCGCGCGTCGTGGCATCCGCATCGATCATCGGCTCGATCAGCCCCGTCATCTGCAGGCGTTTGACGATCGGATAGAGGTCGACGGCGATTCGTCCGCTGTCGGCCCGCAGTTGCGCGAGCGATTTTCCGCTGCCGATCTGGAAAAGGATCTGGAACTCCTCGGCGGTAATGTTGATCTCTCCCGGCGGACGGTTGACGACGCGCAATCGGACACTATCGTCGGGATAGAGGTCGCTGACACGCCGCGCCTCAGCGTTGCGCTCCTCGGCCTCGGCAACGATCGCCGCGATCTCCAGTGCCAGCGGTGAACCGCCCTCGGGGAGCACGACGTCATCAAGGAAGGTGAAGGTGCCTTCGCTCCATCCGATGAGTTTCGCGACGACGCCAGTTGCATCGCCGTCTCCCTCGGCCGCAACGATCCGGCCGTCGCGAATCGCCAGGCGCAGCCGCTGGCCTCCCGATTCCGCATCGAACGTGCCGTTGTGTGTGCTGCCGAGAAACGAGAGCAACTCCTTCGCCGCGAAGTGTTGAAGGCTTCCCTGGAGAACGACGCGCATGCTCGGAGTTTATCAGCGCCACTATTTCTTCGCCCGCAGGCGAATATCGGCATCCAGCCGGTGCCGGCCCTCGGGCCACGCTTTGACGAAAGCGCGCCACATCGTGGCGGTGTCGCTGGCAAGAGCCAGCTCGAAGTCGACCGCTTCCTGACGGCAGCGCCTCGCTTCCTCGGCGTGCACGGAGTTGGGGTGTGCGGCGATGAACTGCTGCCAGGCCGCCGAGGTCCCTGACTCCCACGTCTGTTGAAAGACAGCCTCCTCGTCTTCTCCGCGGCCAACGCGCGCAAGCGCCTCGCGCGCGGCGTCGCCGACGGGCGTTCCCGGCGGATGTGCTTCGGCGAGCCGCTGCAGGGCCTGCCGATCGCCTTCGGCTTCTTTCGCGCGAACAGTCTCGATGAGCGACAATTCGAACACCCGCGCTCTGGCATCGGTGGTATCGACGGGACTCACGCCGGCGAGCGTCTGGTCCGGTCCGCGACGGATGCCACTGACGGCATCACGCGTGAGCGTCCCGGCCGGCGCGCTGAGGAACGGCTGCAGCGCCGCGGCCATCTCGCGCGCATCGGCGTAACGGTTCCGGCGGTCTTTCTCCAACACGCGAAAGATCACAGCTTCAAGGCCGGCCGGCCAGTTGTCATCCGCCGCCGCTTCGCGGAATCGGCGCGGCGGCTGGGTAAGGTGTTTCATGATGTAGCCCTGCGGCGTCTCGCTGATGAACGGCGGAACGCCAAGGAGCATCTCGTAGAGCACCACGCCCAGGCCGTAGAGATCGGCGCGGCCATCGAGCTGTTCGCCGTCTTCGATGCTGCCGAGCTGCTCGGGTGACATGTACTTCGGATTGCCGATCAGGATTCCTGCCTGCGTGGCCATCTCGCTTGCGGGCGTATTGACGTCTTTGGCGATACCGAGGTCGATGATCTTGACGACGAGGTGATCGTCGGCGTCGTACGACAACATCACATTGTCGGCGGAGATGTCGCGATGCAGCAGGCCACGGCGGTGGATGTGATCGAGTCCGGCCAGCACCTGAACAGCGACGTCCGCGGCCAGGGCCAGCGGAAAACGTCCATGCGCGGCGCTCCACTGCCGGACGGTGGTGCCGTCGATGAACTCGGTGACCATGTAGCTGCCGCCGTCGCCGAGGAAGAAGTCGTGGACGACGGCGATATTGGGATGGTGAATCTGCGTGGCCAGCCGCGCCTCGCGCAGGAAACGGGCGCGATAGCCAGCGTCCGACATCATCCCTTCCTTCATCACCTTGATGCAGCGGAAGACGTCGAGATGCAGGTGCCTGGCCTTGAAGACGTCCCCCATCCCTCCCCCGCCGAGGCGGTTGAGGATCTCGTACTTGCCATCGAGCACCGTACCGGGCCCGAGTCCGAGAGGATTGGGCATTGTGGTTGAGGATAACGCGGTTACGGGGTCTCGCGGTTGCGGCGTCTCGGGGTTGCTGGGTTAAGACAATCTCGGACGCCTTGCAACCCAGCAACCTTGCAACCCCGAGACCGCGCAACCGCGAGACCCCGAGACCGCGATCACAAGAAGACTTCCGGATGATGGATAGCTCCCCCGAGAGCAGCGGCCCGACCGATTGCGGCGGCGGAGACAATCGCCGCGATGACGACGAGTATCTGCAGAAGAAGCGGCACGCTACCGCGACGCCGGCCGGCGATGACGGCTGCGGCGGCGACCACGCCGGCAGCGATCGAGCAGAACAGCGCGGTCGTCGCGGCATTCTCGTGAGGGGCAATGGCCTCCTGCTGGATGCCGGCCACGCTTCCGATCTCATCGGCGGCCCGGCCTCCGGCTACGTACGCCATCGGCGTCGTCACGCCGGCAACGATGAGCAGCAGTAGAGCGAGCCGGCCGAGCTCACCGCCGTAACGCCGAAGGAAAAGACCCGCCGTCGCGGCGACGGCGCCCCCGAGGCTCAACACCGGCGGGAAGTGCGTCAGAATCAAGTGGACGTGTGCGAAATTGATTGGAGTTTTCATTCGATCACCAACTCGGCTCACGTGCAGAACTGCGTTGCGCCGGCTTTGATCCCGCGTGACCGAGGCCGTCACAGAACGTTCATGCGAGGAACCTGGAGCTGATGGCGAGCGTGTTGACGTCATGATGCTTCCTGCTTAGCATCAACGTGTGAGAACCACTCTAACCTTAGATGACGACGTGGAAGCCAAGCTGCGGTCGGAGGCGAGGCGCACAGGTCAGTCCTTCAAACAAGTGGTGAACGAGGCACTCCGCGCCAGCCTTCAGCGCCGAACGCGTCGGGCTTCGACGCCATTCAAGGTAAAACCGAAGGACCTGGGCGAACTCAAGTCTGGAATGAGCCTCGACAACATCGGTGACCTTCTTGAACAACTCGAAGGAAGCTCTCACCGTTGATCATCTTTGACGCAAACGTCCTGCTTTACGCCTACAACTCGCGTTCGGAATCACACCTCGTCTGTCGCACCTTCCTCGAAGAGACATTGTCGCGCGACGATTCAGTCGCATTTTGCTGGCAATCAATTCTGGCGTTCCTCCGAATCGGTACCAACCCCCGAGCCTTCCCTAGCCCACTCAGCAGGAGGGAAGCCAGGGAGATCGTTTCTTTCTGGCTGGCCCATCCCTCTGTTGTACTGATTGAGCCTGGAGAGCGTTTCTGGGAGATCCTTAGTAACCTGATCGACACTGCTGAAGTTAGCGGGCCGCTCATGACCGATGCTTCACTGGCTGCTCTCGCCATTGAGCACGGAGCCACTGTTTGTACGACCGACCGCGACTTCACCAGATTCCCAGGGCTGAAAACCGTCGACCCGACCAGCGACCCGAACTGAACCTCACTCCTTCGGATCGAAAAGGTAGCCAAGGGGGGCATCGAAGTTGCGCGCCATCCGGATACGTCCGCGCATCCGTCCAGCCTGACGAACGATGGTTCCGTTCATTTCCTCGACACTGACGCTGTGCCGGCGCTTCAACAACCCACGCAGCTCACGCACGTCGAGACTGGCATTGCGGACGACGACATCGCCGTTGCCCGTGACCACGAAGTCAATCTGATCGCCAGCGTTAAGGTTCAAGCGATCGCGAATAACTTTCGGAATCGTCACTCGTCCTTTGCTCGTCACAGTTGTGCTGGGCATTTCCGGAATTCTAAACCTTCTGCGCCACCACCACCCACCGCAACGGCGTTCCGGGGCGGACGGCGTCGAACGGGTAGCAGGTGATCAGCGTGAGCCGCGTGCGGGCGTCCTGGCGAAGGACTGACGTGTCGCTCTTGCTCACAACGCGTGTTGCCTGCACGCGATAGCGGACGCTGCGGCCGTCGGGACGCTGGAGGGTGAGGATGTCGCCCGGGCCGACATAGCGCAGCGGCGCGAAGTGGGTATCGCGATGCGCGGTGATCACACAGTTTCCGGCATCGCCGGGCATCGCCGTGCCGTCGAGGTGGCCGGGGCCGAAGGCCATCGTCCGCCCGCTCGCTCCCGCCAGGACGATGATGGCCGCCCCGCCGCGCTCGATCGTCAGCCTGGCGATGGCGCGCGTGTCGGCCCACGGCCACGGCTTGATGCGCTCGCCGGCCAGCGCGCTGCGCCACGACATCTCGAGAAGGATCTGCGCCAGCTTCGCCTTCGCGTACATCCACAACCCCTCCCCGCCGGTGGCGAGGCCGGCGAGGAGGAGGGCGGCGAAGAGGGTGCGGGTGAAGTTGCGGATTCCGGTGGACATGGGTTTCTCGGGTTATCGGTTATCGGTTATCAGTTGTCAGAGACTGGATCTCACCGCATCCACTTCATCCCGATAACCGCCACCCCGGCCATCGCCGCACCGATCATCAGCATCAGTGCCGCAGGCGTCGCCGTCTGCGGCAACGTGCCCGATTGGTCGCGCTCAGCCGGGTCGCCGGCCGGCAGCAGCTCGGACTTGCACGTCGGATTCAGTCCCTGCGGCGTCTGGTCGATGGCCACGAGGCTGGTGTACTGCGAGACGAGGTGATGCTGCAGAGCGACGCTGATCACCGCGGCTTCGACCCCTTTCGGATCGCTGCCGTCGCTGAGGTGATCCATCAGCGACTCGATCTTCTCGCGTCCCCATAACTTGGCGATGCTCTCGCTCGTACCCGGCGCCGGCAGCGCCAACTCCTTCGTCCACGGCTCGTTGCCGATGCTGCCGTGAAGGACGACTTTGGCGTTCGCATCATGGACGCGCATCGCCACAACCAGCGGCTCTCCGCGATAGAGGTCGGGCACGCGCTCGGGCCACGACTCGGCCGCGGCATCGCTGCTGCGCACATCGATCGACGTCATCACCGGCGCATCGAGCTTGGCGAAGAGCTCCGACATCCGCTCCTGCACCTGCTGCACGTCGCCGATGTAGGTGAAGGTACCGCGGCCGAAGCGCGCCGCATTGCGCATGAAGTGCGAGTTCGGCGCGGCGCCGATACCGACCGTGAAGAGACGGCTCTCGCCGAGGCGAGAGTGGATGAATGAGAAAAGCTCCTGCTCGTTGTCGACCTGGCCATCGGTCATGAAGATCACCTGCCGCACGGTGCCGGAAGGCGTAGTGGCATGCTCCGGAAGCGCCAGGTTCAGCGCTTTCAACATCTCCGTGCCGCCGTCGGCCGTGATCTTCCCGACGAAGCTCTTCGCCTCCGCGATTGCCGCCGCATCCGCGAAGCGGCTATCGCTGAACAGCGGGCGGGCCTCGGAATCGAAATCGATCACGTTGAATTTATCGCCGGATTTGAGATCGTCGAGCGCCAGCAGCAGCGCCGCCTTGGCCTGATTCATCGACGCCCCCTCCATCGAACCGGAGCTATCGATGATGAAGATCGTCTCGCGCGGAAGGCGAACCGGCGAGCGGGCGGGAGGGGTGACCATCACCAACGCGTAGGTATCGTCGCCGAGCTTCTCCGTCAGCACCGTGGCCTCGGGATCCGTGCCGAGGTCCGGCTGCCAGGTCAACTCGAAATCGTGATCGGCGTCCAGCGTCGACGCATCGGCGGTGATGCGGTAATGCCGGTTTCCGATCGTCTCCGAGCGCACCGTCTGCACACTCCGGATGTTGCGCACGGAGTAGCCCGGCTGGAGGTCGACTGACAGCGAAACCGTTCCGCCGGCATTGCCCATGCTCGACGGCGTGCCCGGCAGCTTTGCGGCAACCGAAGTCGCAAACGTGCGCAGCGGCGAATAGCGCGGCGCGACCACCATCGGGAAGCGAAGGCGATACTGGCCGTTCTCGAAATGCGCCATCTCCTGATAGGCGATCTCGATCACCACATCATCATTCGGCATCACGCCGGAGACCGACGTCGTGAAAACGTTCGGCCGCTGCTGCTCCACGAGGGCCGCCTTGCGTCCTTCGCTCTTAGCCTTCTCGAACTCCTGGCGCGCCTGTTCACGCTCGTGGATCTCACCGACGATGACGCGCGACCCGATGGTCATCTTCAGCGTATCCACCGCGCTCATCTCCGGCAGCGGGTAGACGTACATCCCTTCCACGCAGTGTCCGGTGGTGTTGTGAAAGGTCTGCTTGACCGAAGTCCGGACGATCGGGCCCGAGACGTTCATGCTGACTTCCGACTTCACGGCCGGGCTGACGACGTAGACACCAGGCGTCGACGTCTTCAGCAGCAGGTCGGCGCGGTCGTTCTTGTCGAGTGTCGTCGTCTCCTGCCCCTGCGCCACGAATGGCAGCAGGAAAAGCAGCGACAGCAGCAGGACCATCCATCGCTCCAGGGTGTAGTCGCGGGGCTTGTATTCGGTGTCGGTTGTGTCGTTAGTCTCCATCGTCGTCTCCTTCGATCTTTCGATGGGATCAATAGAAGTCCGCGATGTGACGTGGCCCGTGTCCAAAGAAGGAGAACCGGCGGCATGATTGTGGCGGGATTGTGGCGAGGAGCGTTCGCGCCGAGGGCGCGCCGTACAATGCCGAGTAAATGCGCATCCTGACGGTTCCGCCGAGCGTAGCGAGGGAGAACCGTCAGGATCTCCGGTGGCATCGCGACGACGAAGCTGCAACCACCGTGCGGTTCGCGCAACCGCCACTTCATGCGCAGCTGCAAGGCGGCGCCACCGGAGATGCTGCCCGGTTCGCTGCGCTCACTGGCAGCATAGGCTCGAATTCATGAGACAGACCATCGCAGTCGTCGATGACGAAGAGACGATCCGCGAGACGGTCGCCTTCGCGCTGCGCCGCGACGGCTATGACGTCATCACCTTCCCGGACGGCGCCGCGGCGTGGGACGTCGTCAAAGACCGGCTGCCGTCGCTGGCCATTCTCGACATCACCATGCCGCGCATGGATGGCCTCGAGCTCTGCCGCCGCCTGCGGGCGCGTAGCGACACCCTCCCCATCATTTTCCTCACCTCGCGCGACGAGGAGCTCGACCGCGTCCTCGGCCTGGAGCTCGGCGCGGACGACTACCTCTGCAAGCCGTTCTCGATGCGCGAGCTCGCCGCCCGAGTGAAGGTTCTCTTCCGCCGCCTCTCCTTCCTCGAAAACCCGGCCGCGCAACAGCAGGAAGCACCCCTGCGCTGCGGCCCACTCTCCCTCGACCTGCAACGCTACATGGCCACATGGAACGACACGCGCGTCGACCTCACCGTCACCGAGTTCATGATGCTGCACGCCCTCGTCCGCCATCCCGGCCACGTGAAATCGCGCAAGCAGCTCACGAAGGAAGGCTACCCGAACGACACCTACGTGAGCGACCGGACCATCGACACGCACATCAAACGGCTCCGCCGCAAATTCGAGGATGCCGATCCGGCATTCGCCGCGATTGAGACGGTGTACGGAGTAGGTTATCGATGGCTGGCGTGAGCACTCGGATTACGAACCGCCTCCGCCGCTTCCTCTCCCGTATCGCCTTCCGCCTGATGGCGTTCAACCTCCTGCTCGTGTTCCTCCCAGTAGCCGGCATCCTCTACCTCGGCTCGTACGAACAGCGCCTCCTCGGATCGCAGCGCCGCGCCCTGCAGGAAGAAGCGCGCCTGCTCGCCGCCGCCGTCGCCTCGGCGCAAGTGCCCGGGCGAAGCGCGCAGGAGATCCTGCTGGCACGTCACCGGCTGCGCGGCAACACGGCTGATCCGATCCGGCTGCGGGTGATCTCGCCGGTCGGCACCATCATCGCTGACTCCCACGCCTTCAGCGGGCCGCCGCCGCCGCAACGCGCCAACCGCGCCAAGCGCAACATTCTCTATCGCGCCGGCGCGGCCCTGCTCCGCCCGCTGCACCTCTCGCGAACCACCGAGCAGCCGCTCGCCGAGGGCGACTACTACGAGAGCTCGAAACGCCTGTTTGGAACGGAGGTTCGGAGCGCGTTACAGGGCGAATCGGGCGCCGTCGAGCGTATCTCGCCCGACCGCCGCTCGGTCACCGTCTACGTCGCCGAGCCGATCCGCGCCGGCGATAACGTCATCGGCGCCACCCTTGCGTCGCAGAGCACCTTCCCGATACTGCAGGATCTCTACACCGTCCGCCTCGGCATCCTGCGCATCTTCATCATCTCGGTGATCGTGGCCATCATCATCAGCCTGCTCGTAGCGACGACGATCGTCCGTCCCCTGCGCCGACTGCGGCTCGAAGCCGCGTCCATCCTCGACCGCCGCGGACGACTGCGCGGACGCTTCCGCGGTTCATTGAAGCATGACGAGATCGGTGACCTCTCCCGCGCCCTCGAGCGCCTCACGCGACGCCTGGACGAGCATGTCCGCTTCATCGAATCGTTCGCCGCCGACGTCTCGCACGAATTCAAGAACCCGCTGGCCTCGATCCGCACCGCCACCGAGATGCTCGCCGAAGTCGACGAGCCCGAGCAGCGCAAACGGTTCCTGCGTATGGTCGAGCTGGAGATCGCCCGGATGGAGTCGCTCCTCTCCGGCGTCCGCGAGATCACCCTCATCGATGCCCAGCTCATTACCGAGCAACGAACCCGCGTCGACGTCCGAGCCCTGCTGGAACGAATCGTCGACGGCTTCCGCCTCCGCGAGCGCGCGAACGTCTCCATCGTCCTCGAGGCACCACAGCAGCCCTTCGAAGTAAACGCCTCCGAGGATCGACTCATCCAGGTCTTCGTCAACGTCCTCGAAAACGCCATCAGCTTCTCCCCGCCCGGCGGCGCCGTGACGATTACCCTGTCGCGCGATGCATCTACGATCGTCACCACGATCGCCGATCAGGGCCGCGGAGTCCCGGAGCAGGATCTGCCGCGCGTCTTCGACCGCTTCTTCACGCATCGGCCCGAAGGTACGCGCCCTCGCGCATCACATACGGGCCTCGGGCTGGCGATCGTCAAAGCGATCGTGGATGGTTATGGGGGCTCGATCACGCCATCGAACAATGCCACGGGCGGCGCGACATTCGAGATTCATCTGCGTCCATCTGCGTAATCTGCTGATCCGGTTTTTTATCCGCAGATGACGCAGATAGGCGCAGATAGACGCAGATTAAGGACGATCTACACGTTCGTCGCGAAGATCGACAGACCCCCCGCGAACTCTCCCTTATCACGACACACCTCGATTCCATTGCCGCGTTAGCGGCATCGGACGGTAGCCAGGGGTGCGAGCGCTTTTTGCGAGCACCCCTGGAAAGAGATGCCCTCTAATTCGTGCCGCGTCAGCGGCACTGGATCGTCGTCGCCAATCTACGACTCGTAGCCGATTTCGAGACAACCCAACCGCCGCCCGCTCCCCATCCACTCCACGTAGAACTCCTCGGCGCAGCATTGCATCCGAGGGAGTATTCGTCTAAGGAGCCTGACGATGCCAAACACGTTCACAAGCCTGCGATACCACCTCATCTTTTCAACAAAGACCCGGGAGCCATTTCTCGTGCCGCCGTTACTCGAGCGAATGCACGCATACCTCGGCGGCTGCGTACGAACCATCGGCGGCGTGCCCTTGGAAATCGGAGGCATATCCGATCATGGCCACCTTCTCGTTGGATTGAAACCGACCCATTGCGTTTCCGACGTCCTCTGCAAGATCAAGAAGGCATCATCGGACTGGGCACGAGATGAGATGGGATTCGCAAAGTTCCGCTGGCAGGATGGCTACGCAGCCTTTACCGTCGGACGAAAAGGGATCGAAGATCTGCGACGGTACATCGCCACTCAGGCGGAGCATCATCAAACGAGGACGTTTGAGGAGGAGTATCGCCAGCTCCTGAAAGCGCACGGAATCGAATTTGACGAGAGATACCTGCTGTAATTCCAAGCGCCGTGACGCGGTACACCCGCCCGGCTGGAGTCGGGGGCTTCTTGCCGCGATAGCGGCACCAGACGATAGCCAGGGGTGCGAGCGCTTTTTGCGAGCACCCCTGGTAAAGAAATGTCTTGGTTTGGTGCCGCGTCAGCGGCACTGGATGAGTGAGACGATCGCCGATTGCGACCACTTCCAGTGCCGCTAACGCGGCACGAAATCCATAACATCCGGTTCCAGGGGTGCTCGCAAAAAGCGCTCGCACCCCTGGCTACCGTCTTTGTGCCGCTGACGCGGCATAAACGCCGCGGCCCGCCATCATGGAGATGCTCCGAGAAACCAACCGGAGATCGAATGTGCACCCAGTTCAAACTCCCATGACTGCCAACCTCACAATCTGGTATCCTTCCATGTGGAAGGACGCACTGAGCGGCGGAGCGCCGCTCCAAGCGACATCCTTCGCCGTCCTCCGCCGCTTTTCGCTCGCTACGCTCACTCAGCGGCTGCGGCAGCCTTCTAATGAACCTCCTGCAATGGGGTGAGGTGGAAGCCAAGGGTAGCGGCTGTTTTTTGCAATGTGTTGAAGAGTCTTTCGCGATACCGTTCCTCGTAGTAGTCGACTCCCGGGTCTCGATAGGGAGTGCGGGTTTTGAGCATGGTGTAGAAGATGGTAGCAAGCTTGTGTGCGGTGGCTTTGATGGCTACGGCACGACCGTGGCGGGATTTGATTCGACGGAAGAAGGCTCCGAGGGCGCACTTCGCCCTCTCCAAGGTCTGAGCAGCGAGGCGGAATGCTTGTGCCGCGCGGTTGGGGTGAATGACGGGTGGTTTTTTTGGCCAGAGGTTTCCCGCCTGTGACCCATTTGTTGGGACATAGGGCAAGCCAGGAGGCGAAGTGAGCCTGGCTTGGCCACGGAGTCATGTCTGGACCCGTTTCTGACAGAATCGTCAAGACACTCGATGCTTCCAGTTCGTCCGTGGCCGTCAAGTCCACACCGGTCATCTCGAAGATCAGAGTGCGCGCGTCGAACCGAGGCTGGTTCTTCCGGCGCGTGGACGTTTTCTTCGGCAGGGTGGCACCGTCGGCTTTTTTCTCGAACGCAGCCAGCGCCACGGCGATCTTCGCATCGCACGCAGCGATTTGTTTGCCGTACATCTCGAACAGCTGAACCGCCTGATCGAGCGCGAACAGATGCTCATCACGGTAGTTACCCATCAGAGCCTTGGTGATGGTTTCCTCCGAGTTCTTGCAGCTCGGCTCGCGCATCGCGGCCAGCTTGTTCGGATCATGCTCGCCTTTGAGGATGGCGTGAATAATTCGAAGCCCAGTCACGCCGGTGATGTCCGAGAGCACCAGATGAAGTTTCAGATTCATCAGATCCAGAGCCTTCTGCATGTGCCGGATGTGGTCGCTGGCGTAGTCAATCAACATCCGCCGTTGACGCATGAAGGCTCGCAGAGGAAGCATCGCCGCATCCGGTCGGAATGCTGCGTCGAGAAGACCGTGCCCATGTAACTGCCGGACCCACTGGCAATCCACCACGTCGGACTTCTTCTTGTTTCTTCGTCCAATGCTTCTCGAATCGACCAGCTTTGGTGCCAGTCCCCGCTCTTCCAGAACCTCCACCAGCGGGATCCAGTACACGCCCGTGGCCTCGATCGCCACGGTGTTGATCCCGCAAGCGACCAGCCAGTCTGCCAGGGCGTTCAGGTCTTCGGTAAACGTGCCGAACGCGCGAACCGCCTGCTCATCACAATCTTCCGGAACAGACACCCAGTGCTGCGAAGAACCCGCGTCGATTCCGGCCGCGCGCGGATTGACAACAATCAAAGGCTCCATACTCTTCTGCTTGGACCGGAAGACCCGAGGTCGTTTGGACATGTGTTACCTCCGCAATTGAATTTTTGCGGACCCGAAGCGGAAGACTCAGCACCTGCACTCTTCTAAACGGGATGGTGAACACGACTTGCGATCGTGCCACCTCACCAACGCGACTTCGGTCTTCCGGGACCATGCTCAGGAACGGGCTCGTACCGCGCACCATCGTCACCTCGGCCTCGACTTCGGCACCGCCCTGGCAGGATACCGGTTCATCTCCACTTCTACGGCGCCCACGCCGTTAACTGGCTCAGGATGACAGTAATCCTTTGGCCCGCCGCGGCCTGTCTGTCTACCTCACCGTAATCACCACGCTATCCCGCTCCCCCCGCCCGTTCGTGGCCACGATCGTGTGCTGCCCTGCGCGTAGCGGCCATTCGTGCGATACCGGCTTGCCGTCCACAAGCCACGACGCGTCGTGAGTGGCGCGGAGGTGCAGCGATTGGAATTCGCGGTGCAGCGTCGGGTCGAAGAGGTAGGTGGTGTCGTTGGACGGGCTGGTGATGCGGAATCGTGTCTCACGCCCGGCCAGGGCGCGCGGTGCGGATGCCGGCGCGCGGCGCTCGCGGGCGTCCGCCCATTCGCGGTACTCGGGGGGCCAGGCGACGCGTCCGGCGTGATGCCAGGCGCAGAACTCCACCGGGGCATCGCGCGGAAGCCATTCGCTCTCCGTCGACGGGCACGACGTCGAGGGACGTAGTCCGGAGAGCGCGCAGATCGGCTGCTGTTCGAGATCGTCGGGGCGATCAACGATCGGGGTGTCACTGTTCCCGCCGGCGCGGCGCATCGCCGCAAGCATCACCGCGTGAAAGATCGGTCCTGCGCCGGTGACGCCGCTGGAGTTCCGCAGCGCGCTGCGGTCGAAGTTTCCCACCCAGACGCCGACCGTGACCGCGTGCGTGTACCCGATCGTCCAGTTGTCGTGATACGCCTGCGAGGTGCCGGTCTTCACCGCCACGGGGAAAGGAAACTCGAGGTTGCCGCCGCGGCCGAAGATGAACTCGCGCGCCTGCGGGTCGCTGAGGATGTCGGTGATCCAGAAGGCGGTGCGGGCGTTTAAGACACGTTGTCGGTTGTCGGTTGCCGGTTGTCGGAGCATGCGCGGCTGGACGCTCATTCCGCCCCTGGCGAATGTCGCGTATGCCGTCACTAGTTGTTCGAGCGTCACTTCCGCGTCGCCGAGGGTCAGTCCGAGGCCGTAGTAATCGGCGGTGCGGGTCAGGTCGCGGAAGCCGGCCCCTCGGAGTAATCGCAGCAACGCCGGAGCGCCGACCTTCGACAGCAACGCCACCGCGGGGACGTTCTCCGAGCCCGCTAGTGCCAGCCGCGCGCGCAACGGTCCGCGGTAGCCGCCATCGTAGTTTCGCGGTGTGTACGCAACGCCCTCCTCGGCGGTTGGAAAATGCGACGGAACGTCGGCCAGGACCGTCGCCGGCGTGAATCCCTGCTCGAAGGCGAGCGCATAGGTAAAGGGCTTGAGCGTCGAGCCGGGCTGGCGGAGAGTGGTTACGCCATCGATGGCGCCGCCGAAGTCCGCGGTTGCGCGGTCTCGCGGTTGCGCGGTCTCGGCGGGAGTGGAACCGCGAGACTCCGAAACCGCGAGACCGCGAGACCCTCCGAAGTAGTCGCCCGACCCCTCCCACGCCAGCCACTCGCCGGTCTGGTTGTCGAGCACGGCCACGGCCACGCTGTGTGCGCCGTGACGCAGGAGATTGGCGCGCTCGGCGGCGATGATGCCGCGGACGCTGTTCTGCAGGTTGGCGTCGAGCGTCGTTCTTATAAGACGGCCGGACTGAGAGTCCGGCCTACGTCGGATCTGCTCGACGAAATGCGGCGCCAGCACCGGCTGGATTCCGCGATCGAGCGACAACCGTTCGGCGCGCGCCTCGCGATACACGCCGGGGGTAATCAGGTTGAGCGCGCGCATCCGTCCCAAGACCTGGCGCTGCCTCGCCAGGGCGCGGCGCGGTGTCGACGGCCGCTGCGGCAGCGACGCCAGCCACGCCGCCTGCGCCACCGTCAGCTCCTCGGGGGCGCAACCGAAGTAGCGCCGGCTGGCGCGGGCGATGCCGATGGTCTGCTCGCCGTACGGCGCGAGGTTGGTGTAGAGCGCCAGGATCTGGCGCTTCGTGTAGCGATGCTCGAGCCGCAGCGCGATCACCGCCTCATGCACTTTCGATGCGATGGTGCGCGGCGGACTGCCGAGGAGCATCTTCGCCACCTGTTGCGTGATCGTGGAGCCCCCCTCGGCCGCACGAAGATGAATGACGTCGTGCACGACGGCGCGCGCAATCGCGATCGGATCGATGCCGGCGTGATGGTAGAAACGCCGATCCTCGGCGGCGATCGTGGCGTTGCCGACGGATGCCGGAACCTCATCGAGCCATTCGTTGCGGGTACCGGTCGTCGACAACGGCTCATAGAGAATGATGCCGTTGCGGTCGACGATGGTGGGGGTGGTGTCAGGGGTGATCGTCGGGATCGGACCGAGTCTCACCCACAGTGCCAGGCCAACGACACCCAGCAACCCAGCAACCAAGTAACTTCGAACCTTCACGGTTTGACCTCGACGACCTCGCTTGCCGTTCTCCCGAAGACCTCGGGCTCGTACATCTCCTCGACGTAGGTCGGTGCCGTCACGAACGTTCCCGCCGTCGTGGCGCGGACCATGTACGAGAACTCGTGCGGACCTTCGCTGAGGCGCGTGGCGAACAGGTTCACGTGATCGTCGTGGCGCTCGACGTGGTCGAAGCCGCCGTGCTGCCACCAGGCCGTCCAATCGTTGTTCTGTGATTCCGCACTCTTCTGCGCCTCGGAGAGATCGGTCGCGGTGGTGGCGAACCACGATTCCACCGGCTCCGTGCCGGCCGGAATCGGATCGGTCACGGCCACGAACCGCCGCTCCTTGGTATTACGAATGCGCAGCGTGACTTTGATCAGATCGCCGGCCTTGAACGTCTTCTGCGAGTACTTTCGCTCCACGTTGAAACCCTTGTCCATCGAGTCATGCAGCAGGCCGGCGGGCGCGTAGCGGAGGCGCATCAGATAGAAGAGCGTGCCGGTGCCCTGGCGGTTGAACGTCACCGGAGTCTCGGCGCCGGCGCGCGGCTGAAGCTGCATCATCGGAACATCGTGACTCTTGGCCAGGGTGCTGCGGCCCTTGAAGGCATCGTTGGCGATGGCGTCGTTCCCGAGCTTCACCACCGCGGTGAAGTCGGGCACTTCGCTCTCGTACTTGCGGTAGTAGTCGACGAGCGACTCCATGGCCCAGACGTTCTCCTGGGTGTTGCCCCAGCGTCCCTCTCTCCGCACCTGCATCATCCAGCGCACCATCTGCTTGACGAGCGGTTCGCTCTCGCCGTGGCGCGCCAGCGATCCCATGACGATCGACGTCGAGCGGACGCTGGAGCTCCAGCAATAGAAGAGATAGGGGTCGGCCAGCTCTTCCACATGGGCGCTGCTGCCCTCGGGGAGGATGGCGTTGTTCAGGCGGCGGACGAGATCGTCAACTCGTTGACCTTTCTCGCCCTTGGCCACCATGGCATCGAGCAGGTACGAGATGCCGAAGAGCGGCATGCGGTCGACATACGAGTAGAGCCGCGTCAGATGGCTGTCCTCGTTGCGGCCGGCCTCGGTGAGTACTTTCACCGCGAAGGCCTGCCAGGCCGTGTACGACGGCCACCATCCCTCATTCGTCGGGCGCTTCTCTTTCAACTTCGCGTCGAGGTAGTCGTACGCCCGCTTCGTCACGTCCTTGTCGACGTCGTACTTCAGCTTCTCCCCACGCTGCATGATGTGCAGCACATTGGCGGTCAGGTACGGCGACTCGCCGCTGCACTCGCCCGCCCAGAAGGCGAAGCCGCCGTCGCCGCACTGGTATTTGTAGAGCTCGTAGATCGTCTTCTGGGCGATGCCATGCGCCTTCCTGGCGTCGATGCCCGGAATGGAGAAGGCATCGCCGAGGTCGGAGGCCAGCATCAGCGCCATGGCCGCGGAGGAGCGTTGCTCGGCACAGCCGTACGGATAGTCGATGAGATACGACGCCCCCTCGGACAGCCCGACCATCGCCGTCGATGAGAGCTCGACGTGCAGCCCGCCCGCCGATGGCACGACGTCCTTCGGAACGACCAGCGTCTCCTGCGCATCCGGTTTCGCCTCGCCGTACGCGGCCACCGTCTCCGGTGTCGCCAGGATCCGCACAGGCAGGGTGTCTTCGAAGGCGTCGCTCTCGCCGTTGAGCGAGACGGTCATCTGAAGCCGCGCGCCGCCGACGGCTTTCGCCGTTGCGTTGAAGCGCACCTCCGCCGACCCTTCGGCGGCCACATCGATCGTGCTCGATGCCGGCTGCGTGAACTCGACCACGGACGGATCGAGCGACTTGATCGTCACCGTGGCCTTCCCCGCCACCTTGAGCTGCGAGTGGACGACCGCGCCAAAGTAGGCCTTGTCTCCCACGGCCAGGAAGCGCGGCCAGGTCGGCGTCAGCAGCACCGGCTTGTTGATGCGGATCTCGTTCTGCGCCCAACCGAAGCGCGACCCCTTGTCACCGGCGACGGCCATGATGCGATACGTCGTCAACGATTCCGGGAGCGTGACGTCGGTGCGCGCGTGACCCTTGGCGTCGGTGACGACCGAGCCGACCCAGAAGGCCAGCACGCGGAAATCCTTGCGGATCACGCCCGGTCCGGCGTCCTTGCCGCCGCCCCCGCCCGAGGTCTCCCCTTTCGGTGTCAGCACGCGGCGGCTGACGATCTTCTGGCGCGAGTCCTCATTGACCACCTGCAGCGCCTTCTCCAGATAGATCGATTGCAACACGTCGGGCGTTTCGTATCCGGTCAGCGACAGCACGCCGTAGTCGACGGCCCACAACGTCACCTCGGACTGCGCCGGCTTGCCGGCGGCATCGTGAACATCGACTTCGATCCGCGCCTTCGACGCCGGCCGGTACTCGTCGCGGTTCGCCTTCACCGCCACCTTGAGCCGCTTGGTGGCGTCTTCGACATTGATGGCCGCGTAGCCGAGGCGGAAGGCTGGCTTGCCGGGATCAGCCTCGTCCTCGGCCCCCTCCTTCGTCCGCCCCTTCAGCAGGAGCACGGAGACATAGAGGTTCGGGATGTCCTTCTCGCCGATCGGAACGGTGACTGTCGTTTGCGTCGACGTCAGCTCGAACGTTTTCCACGTCCGGACCCCTTCGCGCTCGGTGGTCAGCAGCGCCGTGGCGTGCTCCCACGGCGACTTGACCATGATCCGCGCCGTGTCGCCGGGCTTGTAGGTCTTCTTCTCCGGCACCAGGTCGATGCGGTTGTGGTCGTAGCGTTCCCACGCCGTGTAGCCGGCGCCGACGGCGTAGAACCAGGTCCGCGTCGTCGTCGAATGCCCCTCGGCGTCCTTGGCCGTGGCGATGACGAGGTACTCGCCCCCATCATTCAGCGGGATGTGCAGCGGCACAGGCGTGGCCTGCGTCGTCACATCCCAATGTCCGGCCGGCAGCTCTTTGCGCTCCGAGGTCCAGTTGTAGAAACCGTGGCCGGTGGCCTCGCGGACGGAGTTCCACTGGATGCGATGGAGGTCGATGCTGACCTTGACGTCGGCCGTGGCGGTGCCGCTCAAGGCCACGGCCACGATGGCGGTATCGATCCCTTTTGCGGCGTCGGAGAAATAGGGCGGCGTCTTCACGCCGACGTACCACGGCGCGGGATCGACGCGGAAGGAATTGCGGCCGGCGATCTGCTGGCGCGAGATGTCGGTGACGTTGCCTTCCAGTTTGTAGTTCCACGGCTCGCCCGCGGTGAGATCGGTGTCGAGCGTCAGCTTCAGCTCGCCCCTGGTGTCGAGCTTCGGCTCGTTGGTATTGATCGTTTCGGCACTGCGCCGGTTCTCATAGTCCTCGCCGAGAAACGCCCACTGCTCCTCGCCGAAGCGCTCGCGAATCGCATGTGGCACTTCGAACACCGGCTCCTTCGAATACGTCCACTTCACCGGCCGCGACGCCATCGCCGCGCCGAAGAGGTACTTCCCGACGATCGTGCCGTTTAGTTTCGTCCCGGCGATCGTCGTCGGCGATTTGAGCGAGACGTCGACGCGGAACTCCGGCCGCCGGTACGCGGCCACGAGGAACTCGCCGGCAACCATAAGACGCTGCGAGGTGGTCCTGGCGCTGATGCTGTAATCGCCGAGCACCGATTCCGCCGGAACGGTCCACGTCCATTCGGCACTGCTCCAGTCGTTCAGCGTGACCGTGCGCGTGTCGACTTCCTTCGCATGCGAGTCGGTGGTGACGAGATCGACTTTGGTGCCGGGCAGGAGAAGCTGCATCCCCTTCGGCGTGTCGCTGCGCAGTACGACCTTGGCATGGACCTCCTCGCCGGGCTTGTAGACGCCGCGGTCGGTGAAGATCGATCCGCGCAGCAGCGGCTGCGCTTCCTTGAGGTCGAAGTTCAGGCCGAAGTCATACGGCCCGATTCCCTCGTTCCAGTCGCTCGTGGCATAGGCGGTGTCGCCATCTTTCTCGACGGTGACGACAAACTTCACGCCGGCCAGCGCTTCCCAGGAGGCTTCCTCGTCCTCTTCGCCATTGGCCTTCTTCTTGGTACGGTCGATGCGCAGATCGGTATTCGGCGCCACGGCGATGCCGCTGGCGTCGGTGGTGCCACTCCAGAAGACTTTGTTGTCCACGGTCCGGATCGAGACCTTCGCGCCGGCGACCGGCGCGGCATTGTCGAGCCGCGAGACCAGCACGAGCGTGTTCTGCGGCGAGTCTTTGACGGACACGCCGAGGTTCGTCACCTGCACGATCGTGCCGGCGACATCCTCGGAATAGCGCTTGGCCTTGGGGATGGCGTCGCCGGGCTGGATCACCGCCCAAACGATGCCGTTGCCGCCTGTCGACAGTCCCGACTTCAGATTCAGACCATACGACTGCAGGACGTCGGGCACCGGCGCCAGCTTGCGCTGCGTTCCACCCGTTGCCGGCGTCTTGTGGAATCCTTCCTTCTGCAGCTCGAGGATCGACGGGGTGAGCTGGTCGAGCGTCAACGGCGTCAGCCACTGCGTCACATTCCGGAAGTTGCGCGCGTAAAACGGAAGGGTCGGTCCTCCGCTCGACTCCCAAACGCCATGTCCGTCGCCGAAGCTGATGAACGCGGCCCTGTGCCAGTACTCGACGACGGCCATCCATGTGTAGCCAAGCGCCTGTCCGGAATCCGAGGCGAGCGAGGGATCGATGCGGACGGCATAGGTATGGGCAGGACGGAACGAGTATCCGAGCTCGTCGAGGCTGTACTGCGATGTGTGAACGTTCTCAGGATCTTCGCGCTTCGGAGCGGCTGGCGTGACCGGTACCTCATGCGCGGGATCGGTGACGTCGAGAACGCTGACCGCCTTCCGGAAGTTCAGAAACAACACGCCATTGCGCGTGCGCAGGCTGATCGGGTCGTAGTAGTCGGGGTTGCACTCCGTCAGGCACTCGATCTTCTCGACGAAGAAGGTCGGATTCAGCTCGATGGTGAATGTCTGCGCGCGTCCCGTGGCGACGCTCCCGGTGCGCTTGGCCAGCGAGTCGTCGATGAAGATCTGCAGATGCGTATCGGGCGGCACGCCCGGCTTGGTTTCGACGATGACCATCTCCGGCGCGGGCTTGTAGACCTTCTCGTCCCAATCGGTCGGAAAGAACGACAGCACCGGCTGCCCATCGCTCGCCGCGGCCTGCTGTGCCGCGGCCACTTTGGCGTCGAAGGCCGCCACCTGCTGCGGCTCGAGCTTCTGCAGCCGCTCCCGCCCCGGCAGCTCCGGCGCCTTGAATTCATGCGCGGCCGTGCGCAGCTTGAAGTGCGCCCCCAGCGTCTCGGCATCGACCGGCTGGTTGAACCAGAGGGCGATGACGATGCTGCCATCCCACTTGCCGCCCTTGCGATACCAGTCCGTCCGCAGAAGCTGGATGGTCGGCGTGACGAACGAGAAGCGATACACCTTGCCGAGCGTTTTCCCGCTGACCGCCTTCGCCTCGGCGTCGACGGTGACGTCGTATTTCGTGGCGAACGGCAACGGCATCTTCGGGTCGGGCGTGAAGATCATCGTGGTCGTCCCCGACCAGCGGAAGGTGCCGCTGATGGCCGGCACGACGTGAAACCACGGCACGTCCAGCATCTTCGGAATCTTGCCGACGACGATCATCGGTTCGCTGAAGACGACCCGAATCTCGTTCGCCTCCGCCAGGCTGGCCACTTCCCCCACCGGCCCCGCCTTGATGATCGTCAGTTTGTCCGCCGCCTGCGCGGAAACCGCGCAGATAAAAAGGAGTATCGAAAGTCCAGCTCGCTTCATGCGGCGGAGGGTAGCATGGGGCCCGTTGCCGTTTTGTGACGTGGACCGCACCGGTCCGCCATCCTCTGATTTGTACATCGCCGTCTCCTTCGATCCTTCGGGACCAATATGACGTCCGCGATGTGACACGGCGCGACGCAGATGAGGAGAACCAACGGCAGAATGTGGCGGGATTGTGGCGACGTCAGACGCGTTGGCCGCCTTTGGACTACGACGCCTTCCGCGACGCGCGCTCCATGGCCAGGTGCAAGTCCCAATCAGCCTGCAATCGCATCCAGAACTGGGGAGAGGTCTTGAGCAACCGAGCAAGACGAAGAGCGGTGTCGGCGCTGACTCCGCGCTTCCCGAGAATGATCTCGTTCAGTCGGTTCAACGAGATCCCGAGTTGCCTGGCAGCGTCGGCCTGGCCGAGGCCCTGCGGTTTCATGAACTCCTCGAGAAGGATCTCGCCAGGAGGGATCGCCGGTCCCAGCCAGTTCGGATCCCTAGTGATAATCTTCGACGCGGACTTCGTAGGCATGTTGTTGCTCCCAACGGAACGTTACGCGATATTGATCGTTGATTCGGATGCTGTACCGCCCTGCCTGATCGCCCCTCAGTCGTTCCAGTCGATTCCCTGAAGGAATCGTCAGATCTTCCAAACGTGCTGCGACATCGATCGCCTTGAGCTTCCGCTGTGCGCTTCGCCAGAGCTCGCGGGGGATTCGTCTTGCTTCCCTCGTGTTCTGTTCACGGAAGAGGTCTGCGGTCGTCTCATCACCGAAAGATTGAATCACGTTCGGTGCTACATACTACACGGGTAGCGGGTAATCTACTAACCGAACCAAGCGATCAGCCGTTCGGGCTGTAACCTGACCGGAAGCGGAACCATCCACCATTCCGACTTCGCGTCTTCGCGGCTTCGCGTGACATCGATCTCGCGAAGGCGCGAAGGCGCGAAGAAAGGCAAGTCACGTTAGCCATGGGCTCTTGAATGAACTCTCCGACCTCATTCACGTTAGCCATGGGCTCTTGAACAAACTCCCCGACCTCATTCACGTTAGCCATGGACACGTGAACAGGCTCCACGACCTCATTCACGTTAGCCATGGCCACGTGAACGTGCTCCGCGACCTCGTTCACAGGAGCCCTGCCTCCAGTGCCTTTCACTTCCGATCGGCCATCCAGTTCGAGACGAAGGTCAGTGGCGTGCGGGTGTTGTCGTCGACCGGTTTGTCGACGACGAAGCGCTGGCCGTCGCGTGCGGCATCGAACGAATAGCCGGGGAGATGAAACAGCGGCTTCGGCGTGGCCTTGTCGCTGGTCATCTCGACGCTCATCAGATCGCCGCCCGGCGAGACATAAAAAATCTCGCGTCCGTCCCCGCGCCAGCGCGGCAGAGTGCCGCCCGACGAAGACAACTGTCTCCGTCCGGCATGGGACGGAAAGCGCTCCACATAGACTTCGTCGCGTCCGGACTCGTTACTGGTGTACGCGATGAACGCGTCATCAGGCGACAACGCGGCCATCCGTTCGACGAACGGCGTGGCCAGATACGGCTTCGCCGCGCCGCCGGCGGCGGGGAACGTCCAGAGGTCGATATCAGCGATACTCGTTCTGACCGAGCGATCCGCCACAATCAGCGTGCCGTCATGCGTCCACGAGTCGGGGAATACTCCTTCATCCGTGAGCGAGGTCAGACGCCGGACATTCGATGGATTGGCAACGTCGGCGATGTAAAGGTTTGCCTGGCCGGAACGCTGTGAGGAGAAAACGATCTTCGACCCGTCGGGCGACCATACCGGCACGAAATCCCCGGCAGGGTCGAATGTGAAACGCGTGGCCAGGCCTCGGGCCACATCCAGAAGCCAGAGATCGTCGGAGCGGCCGTCGGCATCGTTGTGATCGGTGATCACCCGTTGCTGATCGGGCGAGATGCGAAAGCTTCCGGCGCCGATCCGGCGGGCCTCGCCAATCGTGCCGAGCGGACGGCCGGCGCGATCGACCCAGGTGAGCTGCGAGTCAGGACTTCCGGATCGGTAGATGAGACGCCCATTCTGAGAGGCACTGAACTCGAAGTGGTGGGCGATATCGCTTTCGACGACCTGCTCGGCGATGACGCGTGGCTCTCCGGTCAAGGCGAGCTGTTTCAGATCGAACGGCTGCGCCAGAAGCGCCCCGGCACGCACAAACAGAAGCTGGCCGGGCTCGACGTAAACAGCATTGGTCACGGCCTGCATCAAATTGCGGCTGCTGCCGTCACGCAGCGCGCCGACTCTGACGTGGTGATCCTCGGTGCGCGAGGCGTCGGCGAGATAGATGAAGTGCTCGCCGTCCGGCAGGAAAACCGGCCAGCGGTGCGCATCCTCGCGCGGCCCGAGGTGCGTCAGCGGCCGCGGCACCCCACCGTTCGCATCGACCCGGAAAAGCTGACCACCCTGGCCGCAAAAAACGATCACGCCGTCGCGGTTCCACGCTCCCCCGGATGCCGGCGGCGCATCGCAGATCGTTTGCGGCGGCCCACCCGCCACGGCGATGCGCTTCAACTTTCCTTCGGCGAAAAAACCGACGGACTTACCGTCCGGCGACCAGAAGGGCTCTGCCGCTCCCTGCGTTCCCGGCAACGGCCGCGGTTCGGTACGGTCGAGTTGCCGCATCCAGAGCGACGACTGCGTCCCCGCCCCCGCGAATAGAGTCGGTCCCGGGGCATTTGCCTGGAAGACGATGGCGGTGCCATCGGGAGAGAGCACCGCCTGACCGAATTGTTCGAAGGTGCCGTGACGCGGCATCGTGATCGACAACGCCATTGGCGGCTCGACCGGGGGCCGTCGAAAAAGCATGAGCGCGGCCAACGCCGCGATCACTACCACGGCAGCCAGCGAGAGGAGAGCAACACGGCTGCGGCTCTCGCGCGGCGCGACGCCATTGGCGCCCTGTGGTTGCGAGCCCGCCGACGCGATCCACGCCAACTCCGACGCCACATCCGAGGCACTCTGCCAGCGTTGATCCGGATCCTTGGCCAGACACCTGACCACGACGTGCTCGAACGCGGGCGGCGCCAGCGGCTGAATGTCCCGCATCGGTTTCGGCTCGCCGCCGACGATCGCGGCGATCAGGCTCGTCTTCGTCTTTCCGTCGAAGGCGCGGCGGCCGGTGGCCATCTCGTAGAGCAGGTCTCCGAGTGCGAAGATGTCGGAGCGCGCGTCCGCTTCCATCCCTTCGAGCTGTTCGGGGGCCATGTACTGGAACGTGCCGAGGATGGTCCCTTCCTGCGTGAGCGGCTTCTGCTGCGTGGCGTCGTCGGCCGGGAACTCGATCGAACCGCCTTTGGCAAGGCCGAAGTCGAGCAGCTTGGCGCCGGACTTCGTGATCATCACGTTGCCGGGCTTGAGATCGCGATGGACCACGCCGGCGCGATGGGCGCGATCGAGGGCACCGGCAATCTCGCCGCCATACCGAAACACGTCGCGCATCGGCAGCGCTCCGCGGACGATCCGGTCGGCGAGCGTATCGCCCTCCAGTAACTCCATGACCAGGTACTCGACGCCGCCCTCGTTGCCGACGTCGTAGAGCGTGCAGATGTGCGGATGCGTGAGCTGCGAGATCGTCTTTGCTTCGCGCTCGAAACGGAGTTTGAGCTGCGCGTTTCCGGCGAATGACGAAGGAAGCACCTTGACGGCGACGCTGCGATCGAGGCGCGTGTCGCGCGCTTTGTAAACCTCCCCCATCCCGCCCGCGCCGATGAGCGCAACGATCTCGTATGGCCCCAGGCGGCTGCCGACGGTAATGGGCATTCGCGGATGATCGCATGGTCGGGTCTCCCGGTCGCTGTCTTGCTGGGTTGCTGGGTTGCTGAGTTGCTGAGTTGCTGGGTTGCTGGCCGAGGCATCCCGACTGCCACGACAAACTTCGCAAGGCTGTAACCGAGCAACCTGGCAACACAGCAACCAAACAACCGCGTAACCCCGAGACCGCGAGACCCGGCAACCGCTACAGCAGCCCCGCCTCCAGCGCCTTCAGCACGGCACGCGTCCTGTCCCTCACGCCGAACTTGGAGAGGATGCTGGAGACCTGGTTCTTGATCGTCCCCTCGGCGGTGCCGAGGGCGTGGGCGATCTCTTTGTTGCTGTAGCCACCGGACATGAGGCGGACCACTTCCAGCTCGCGTGCGGTGAGCGCCTCCTCGGGCAGGGCATCGGAGGTCAGCGTTCCGGCGGCGCGGAGAAGACGCTGCGTGATGGCCGGCTGGAACACCGTCCCGCCCGCGGCGATGGCGCGGATGGCGGTCATGAGCTGATTGTAGGAGATGTCCTTGAGCAGGAAGCCGCGCGCGCCGGCGCGGATGGCGTCGAGGACGACGGTCGTATCGTCGAAGGTGGTCAGCACCAGCGTGGGTGGCAGTGAAGATCCGAGCTCGCGAAGTACATCGAGGCCGCTCTTCTTCGGCATCCGCACGTCCAGCAGCAGCACATCGACCTCGGACGCCGGCACGCGGCTGATCGCTTCGACACCGTCCTCCGCCTCGCCGGCGATGACGATCTCCGCGTCCATCTCCAGCAGTGTGCGGATTCCCTGACGGATGAGGAGCTGGTCGTCGGCGATGAAGACGCGGATCACGGCGCACTCCGGGCGGGTAGAAACGCGGTGAGGGCGAAGCCGCCTGTGCCGCTCTCGATGGTGAGCTCGCCGCCTGCCTGCTCGATCCGCTCGCGCATGCCGCGCAGGCCGAAGCCGTCGCGCGACGCGCCGCGGCCGCGGCCGTCATCGCGGGCGTGCACTTCGAAGGCGTCGCCGCTTCGGCGCACGCTGATCCATAGGTTCTCGGCGCCCGAATGCCGGGCCGCGTTCGTCACCACCTCCTGCACACAGCGGACGATGACCAGCCCATGCTCGGGATCGTCGACGCGAAGGGCATCGTCGACGTCGAGCTGCACGCGCGGCCGCGGCAGGTCGGCCACGAGCGTGCGCAAGGCGCGGCCGAGGTCGAGACAGTCGTCGGCGCTCTTCTCGGCGACGATGAGGCGAACGTCTCCCAACAGCTTCCGCGCCAGCGCCTGGGCGCTCTCTACAGACCCATGCGCCGCCCCCTCGGTGCGCATGAGCGCGGCCTCGAGATTGAGGGTCAGCGCGGTGAGGTGATGGCCGAGGGCGTCGTGAAGCTCGCGGGCGATGCGAAGCCGCTCGGCCAGACGGCCGCCGTCGGCGACGAGATCCTGCATGGCCCGGAGCTGTGCGCTCGTCCGCATCTCGCGCTCCAGCAGCTCGAAGGAAAAGAACGCCAGGATCTGAAAACCGAAATACGGTAACGCCAGCAGCCAGGCGATGTGGATGTTCCAGTGAATCGCCACGGCGGCGAGTAGCAGGAGCGTTTGACCGGCAATCCAGGCAATCCCTCGCCAGCGCTCCAGCGTCGCCGGGAGCCGCAGGGCGATCAGCACCAGGAGCGCCCCTTCGAATCCATCGCAGAGGAGCAGCGCCATGATGGCGACGCAGAGCGCCTCCATCGCCAGAAATGAGAGACGCGGATGACGAAGATCGGCGATGAAGAGTGCGCCGAAGAGAAGGTATGCGATCGCCCATCGCAGCATCACCCCCGGCACCGTGGCGCCCTGGATGACCACAGGAAGCCCGACCATCAACCACGCCGTCAGGCCGGCTACGCCGAGGATGCGCGTCTGCGGCATGTCGGGAGAATGACACAGCGGCAGCGGCGCGTGAATAGGCCGGAAGTCACATGCCGCGCCCTCCCCCGAGCGGCACATGCGCGGCGAAGGGCGCAAGACTACCTTGTGCAGCGGAGGATTTCATCATGCGAATCGCTGCACTCATCGCCTGTCTCATCATCGTTGCCTTGCCGTTGTCCGCCGACGACGCCGCCGATTTCCTGAACGCCGTCGCCGGCGACGACCGTCCGACCGTTCACTCGATGCTCGCCCGCGATCCCGCACTGGCGAATACGCATCGCCCGAACGGCAATGGCGCGGTCACCATCGCCCTCTTCATCAACAAAGGAGGCGCATTCTTCGATCCCGCGAAAAACGAAGTGCTCCAGGCCATCCTTGCCCAAAAGCCAACGCTCAACGCCTTCGAGACCGCCGCCGTCGGCACGCCGGCAGAGCTCGAAGCGATGCTGACCGATGCCGGCGCCGTCACGAAACGCACCCCCTTCGGCTGGACGATGCTGCACATGGCCGCCTTTGGCGGAAACGCCGCCAACACCGAGCTGCTCTTGAAAAAGGGCTCCGCGATCGAGTCTCGCGCCGCATCGAAATTCCTCAATACGCCGCTCCAGACCGCGCTCCTGGCCGGCCAATACGCAACCGCCAAGATCCTGCTGGACCACGGCGCCGACGCGCTGGTCCGTCAATCGAAAGGCGCCACCCCGATGCACGAGGCCGCCCTCCTCGGGCGGATGGATCTCGTCCAACTCCTCCTCGACCACGGCGCCGAGATCAACTCCGTCTCCGACAACGGCCAGACCCCGCTCGCCGAGGCAATGCGCGGCAAGCATGACGACCTCGCCACGTGGATGAAAGCAAAAGGGGCGGTGCTGGGCGTGCAACCGGATGACGAGGTGCTGAAGAAGTAGGGATGGGCGCGGAGCGCCCGTGCCATCGGCCGGGGCGCTCCGCATTTATCGCGAGCCTGCCGCAGCCGAGCCACGATTTTCGATGCTTGCTCGAAGGCGACGATTCATAGCCACTTCCGGAAGAAGCGCACGACGCCGCGATTGAACTGTCGATGAAACGCCACGCGATCGAAACCCGGTGCATCCTGACAGGCTGGGATCTGATCACTTCCGGCGGCGGTACACGGCGCGATAAACGCGAAGTGGTTCGCTCCGCGGATCCGATGTCCTTCTGGCGGGAGCGGAAGCTCACGAATGATGACATCGGAGCTCCAGGCATTTGGCGCCTGATCATCCAGTTCGGCGCTCCAGATTTGGACAGGTACGCGGACGTTTCTCAGCCCTCCCTGGTCGAACACGAATCCGACGGCAGGCACCTCGATGGCCACAGCTTTGATCCGTTTATCGCGTACCCAGCGCGGTTCACTCAGGCCGGGACTCAACTGGTCGCCGTGACGGCTTCGGATAAACGCGCATTCGGGTGCCTCGGGGCGATCGGAACAAAGAGATGACAGTTTGCTGAGAGTGGGAGTGCCGCCTGCCGCGACAAGCGCCGTATACCCTCCCAGAGAGCAGCCAAAGACGCCGGCACGGTTACGGTCGACGTGCTTGCGGCCCGCCCATTCGTCCAGGATGTACGTCAGCACGCGGCTGACCTGTTTGGGCCGGTCGATGAGGTCGATTCGATTGCCGGCGTATGTCGAATCCCGGAAGTTGTCTCCCTTGTGGGTTACCGCGACGACGACAAAGCCGCCTCGGGCAAGCTCCATCGCCGTATCGACATGGCTCCCCGAGGATCCGCCGGTTCCATGGGAGATCACAATGACTGCCAGCGCATTACCGATGACCGGGCCATTCCGAACGATCGACTGCGTGGTGAGCCCGACCGGCTCCGCCTTTTCAACACCGCGGCTCGGATACCAGATCGCCACGCCAAGCGCTTCTGATCCGTAGGAAACACTCTGCTGTTGAAACCCCACTGAAGGTTGTCGCAAGGCTCCGGCAGTGGCGAGCAACAACGACAGCAATACAACTGAAAACACGCGAAACAGACTATGCCGGCTCGCGAGCACCTCCAAGTAGCAGATCCGATGTACCTCGACCAGTACAGTTCCGCGGAACTGTACCCTCATCGCCTTCGACGCATCACGAGCGCGGGCGTCCAACGCCGACGAATTGGTCGCGGCGATGAAGCAGCAATATCCGGACTGGGCCGTCGACTACATTCTGATTCGAGCGGCGAAAGCAGCATTCCCGCCGCCTCCCGCCGGCAAGTGAACGTGCGGCTTCCGCTTGGCATATCATTCGTTCTCATGTCCCGCCGCATCAACTGGCCTCTCTGGTCCGGCTTCGCGCTCAGCATCGCGGCGTTCTTCAGCTACTTCTCCTTCTTCATCCTCTTTCCCATCACGCGCGACGTTCCCTGGGCGACGCTGATTCTCTTCGCCTTCGCCATCGTCCTGTTGGTGATCGGCCTGCGGAAGGCGGTCGGACGTCGAATCGTCGCCTGGATCGTGACCATCCTCGGCATCCTCGTCTGCGTCTTCTTCTGCTTTGCCATCTTCCTGGCCACGAAGATGCTTCCAGCCTCACAAGGAGCGCCCGCCATTGGCGCCAAGGCACCGGGCTTCGTTCTCCTCGACACCAACCGCCGTCCGGTGGCACTTGCCCAGCTCCTGGCAGAACCCAGTACAAAAGGCGTCATCCTCATCTTCTATCGCGGCTACTGGTGACCATTCTGCAACTCCGAGTTACGGGGTATGGAAGAGCATCTCGCCGAGTTACGCGCCGCAGGCATCCAGCCCTTGGCCATCAGCGTTGATACACCCGAGGAGTCGCGCGATCTCAGTAAGAAAGCGGGCTACACCTTCCCGCTGCTCTCCGATCGCAACGCGGAGACGATCCGGCGCTACGACCTCCTGCACAAAGGAGCGGGCGAGCATGGACGCGACATCGCCCGCCCCGCCGAGTTTCTGGTCGACCGCAACGGCATCGTGCGCTGGCGCAACCTCACCGGCGACTTCCGCATCCGCGCGCGGCCGGAGCAGATGCTCGACGCGGCGCGGCAGTTGCGATAGCTACGGCTCGTCGAGGAACGACGTCACGATCGCATTCGCCCATTCCGGTCTCTGAATGAACGTCCCGTGGCCTGTTCCGGGCAGGATGCAAAGCCGCGCGTCCGGCAGCGCGCGGTAGAGCGCGATGGTGTGATCGAGTTGGATAGCGTCGTGGTCACCCACCATGACCAGCACACGCTTGTGGATCCCCGCCAGCAGCGTTGGATTCAGCTCGTCTTTCGTCGGGGAAGCTGCCCACAAATGATTGAGCCTCGCGGAGAGCGTGGTGGCCGGCCCGCTGTCTCTTTCGCGCATCTGCTTCAAGTCGTCAGCCAGGTATCCCTCTGGGGCGAAGTTCGCGCCGCTGACGGCGACGCGCCGCACGAGCTCGGGATGCCGCACGGCCAGGATGAGCGCCACGATCCCGCCATCGCTCCAGCCGACGACATCGACATCCTTCAACCGCAGTTGTTCGAGGAGAGCGGCCGTATCGCCGGCCATTCGCGCGTAGGTGATCGGACCATCGACATACGGCGTATGTCCATGCCCGATCTGCTCCGGCGCGATGATGGCGTGCGTCCTCGCGAAGACCTCGAGCTGTTTCGCGAACGATCCATGAATGCTGTTGCCGCCGCCGTGCAACAGCAGCAACGGCCGCCCGGAGCCCATCGTCTCGTAGTACATGCGATGTCCATTCACCTCGACCCAATGCCCCGGCTGCACGGCGACCGCGGAGACGGCGATGAGAAGGAGGAAGAAAACGAGATGCGGCTTCATGGCGGTCACCTCGTCAGCAATGCGAACCCGATCATCTTGTAGAGCAGACGCGCGCCGACGTTTGCATCCCACTCACTCTCGCCGGGCGACACTTCGCAGAGATCGAGGCCGACGATGCGCTTGCCGGCACGGCGAAGGGCGCGCAACAGACCGATGGCCTCGTTCCACGACAGGCCGCCGGGGACCGGCGTTCCGGTCGACGGGCAGAGCGTCGGATCGAGGCCGTCGATGTCCCAGGAGAGATAGACGTCGTGCGGGAGCGCGGCCACGATCTCGTCGGCGATCTCGGCCCACGTGGCCCCCTCCTCCTTGCGCACGGCGAGGTCGGAGTCGAAGAAGGTGACGATGCGGCCCTGCGATCCGTCGATCATGGCCGACTCGGCGTTGCTGAGATCGCGGACGCCGACCTGCACCAGCCGGTCGACGCCGCCGACTCTCGTGATCACGTTGTTGAAAATCGATGCATGCGACCAGGTGAACCCCTCGTACGCCTCGCGAAGATCGGCGTGAGCGTCGAGATGGAGGATGCCGAGGTTCGGATGCGTCTCCGCGTAGGCGAGGATGGCGCCGAATGGGACGGAGTGATCGCCGCCGAGAACCACCGGCATCTTTCCTGCGATGAGGAGCGCGCGCGTCTGCTCGTAAACCCACTCGTTGACCGCCTCCGAGATCTTGTTGACCTCGGAGGCCGCATCGCGCGTGGCGTCGTCGACGACTCCCCCTTTTTCGATGACGACCGCGGCGATGCCTTTCGCCTTCGCGTTCCAGCCGGCGATCGTCTTCGGGATGTCGAGCATGGCGATGCCCGACTCGTACGGCCGCCCGGTCTCCCTGTCAAAAAGATCGACCTGCTTCGAAGCCTCGAATACCGCTGCCGGTCCACGCGACGTCCCGCCTCCGTACGACGTCGTCGCCTCGTACGGTACCGGGATGACGACGACCAGCGCATCCTCGGATGTGAACGGCAGTCCGTAAATGCCGGAGCCGGCACCGGCGGCGGCATCGGGGTCGAAGGTCATGGAAAGAGCATACAGGTTCTAGCGGTCCACCCTGCGCGTAGACGCAGGGTGAACTGCAACCGCTTACGGCGTCATGAAGATGTCCCACCACTTGTCCATCGTCAGCGCGAGCGCGCCGCGTGTGACGAGCGCCGACGGCTGCCAGCGATACGTCACCGGCGCGCCCTCGACCTGCGAAGGATTGGCGAAGCCGGTCATCAGGCCGATGCTGTTTGCGACCACGATGTATCCGCGGGACTCGGCGGGAATGTCGGCGTCGTCGGTGAACGTCGTCGGCGTATTCATCGCCGCCTGGGCATCGGCGTCCTTGCCGAGGGAGCGCACGAGCCAGGCAGCGAGGTCGGCGCGCGTCACGTTCCCATCGGGGTTGAATGACGGGCCACCGAAGGGGATGGGGCCACCGCTTGTCACGTCGGGCTCGGCGTCAAACATTGCCGGACCACCCTGCATGAAGGTGTCGCGCATCGGACCGCCGGCGCTGGTCACGGCTTGCACGTACGGCGCGAGCGATGACGGGACGTCGGTGAAGGCGAGCGGATTGATCTGGCTCTGCCGGATCCAGCAATCCGAGGCGAGCACCACGGCCATGTCGCCGCGTGTGACATTCGCATCGGGGGAGAACGACGTCGCGTTGACGCTATCCATCAGACGCAGGGTGATGGCCTTGCGGATGTAGGGACCGTAGGGAGAGTTGTTGGTGTCGTCGATCCCGGAGAACGTGCCGTAGTAATTCGTGACCGTGCCGTGCAGCGTGTCGGGGACTCCGACGCCGACGGTTCCGGTCGACTGCCCCTTGAGGCCGTAAACAGTGGTGAACCAGTTGCCGGCCGAGGGCGCGGCGAAACCGAGCGAGTCCTGCAGTCCGTAAACGGCGGCCAGAAGGTTCGAGCCGGTCGAGGTCTGCGTGCCATTCGGATCGGTAACGGCGAGGTTGAAGGTGTTGGCGGTGTTGTCCCAGGTCAGGAAGACGTCGCTCTCCACGCCGTTCACGCCGATGGTGTAGTTGTGTACGGCGGGACCGGCCGACGGATCGAACGGCTGCGTCCACGATTCGCTGACGCTGGTGCCGGTGAAGCTGGCGTTGTAGGTCTGATTGAGAACGGCGCCGTAGACCTTCGAGGGATTCTTCACCGCGTCGAGACCTGCCAGCACGTTCAGGAAGCCGGCGCCGACCTGGTGACGGCCGTAACCCGCCATCGGAGTGGCGGTAGCGACGATCGTCGACTTGATCGCATCAGGCGTCAGGGCCGGATTCGCTTCCAGCAACAATGCGCAGGCGCCGGCCACGTGCGGCGTGGCCATCGACGTTCCGTCCATGCAGGCATACCACGGCGTCTCGGCGGTGGTCAGACCGGTGCAGGTGCTGGCCTGCCCGAGCGGCGTGGCGTTGGCCTTCGTCGAGACGATGGCTACGCCGGGCGCCGTGATGGTCGGGTGGTAGATCGGATCGCCCGGAATGCCGCGCGAAGAGAAGCTGGCCAGACGTCCCTGCTTGTCGGCCGCGGCCACACCGATCACCCACGGCGCATCGGCGTACGGATTCATGGTGTTGTTGCCGGAGCCTTCGTTGCCGGCCGCGAAAACGACGGTAATGCCGCGGTCGTGCAGGACCTTGGAAGCGACGCTGACGGGATCTTCCGGATCGAACGGCCCCGACGTCCCCCAGCTATTACTGACGACGCGAATGTTGTAGACGTACTGATGTGTGAGGACGTAGTCGAATCCTTCCAGAGCCCAGAGGATGGCGATCGCTTCACCGGAGCTCACGCCGATGAGGTCCGCGCCCGGCGCAACGCCGGCGTACTTGCCGCCGCTCTCAGTGCCGAGGCCGGCGATCGAACCGGAGGCGTGGGTACCATGGCCGGAGGACGTGTCCGAGTCGGGCAGGTTCTCGAGATAGGTCGGCGGAACGACGCCGTCAAACGGTGATCCTAAGCCGGGACCGCCGATTACAACCTTCGCGTTCTGCTTAACATGCGTACCGAACGGCAGGTCGGGATGGGTGGCGTCGATACCGCTGTCGACGATTGCCACGCCGATTCCGCGTCCCGAGTAGCCGAAGCCCGGCATGCTCCGCTGCTCCGAGGCGCCGACGAGCGCGGATCCTTCGTGGTTGAAGTACTGAAGCTGTTTGTTGAAATAGATCGAACGGACGCGCGGCGCGGCGGCGATCTGGCGGATCTGATCGGCCGTGGCCCAGACGCCAATCATCGGCAACTGCTTGAGGGCCACCCCGTAACGGACGCCCAGGAGGCGCAGGGCGCTGAGGTCGGCAGCGGTCGGCTGGGAGTTGTACGTCACCACCGCCGGCAGCAGCTCGCCGGAGACCGTCCCGAGCTTGGCTTGAAGCAGCGAATCGACGACGGCGGCCTTGAGAGCATAGGGCGAAAGGACACTGAGCGAAAGAACGAGGGCGACGAGGGCAAACCGATTGATTTTGCTGAACATCGAAGCGTTTACTCTTTCTCTTGGTCGTGCATCCCACGACGATGCCCACGCAAATTGCAATAGTAGTACCACTACCATTCAGCCTAGTCACGGCCAGGCAGTTGTGGCTTGGCTGTCATATTGACGAAAGGTGGTAGTGATACTACGATGCACTTACTCGTGCCTGTCGATACAGAAAGCACCCACACATCCCGCTCCCGCCTGCTGGAAGCAGGGAAGACGCTCTTCGCGCAGAACGGCTACGAGCAGACGCCGACGGCGGCGATCGCGCGCGCGGCAGGCTCTTCAGAATCGCAATTGATGCGCTACTACGGCGGCAAGGCCGGACTGCTCGAGGCGATCTTCAATCAGAGCTGGGAGTCGCTGAACCAGGTGATGCAGAACAGGATCGCCGCGGCGTCGAACGCACACGAAGCGCTGGCCGCCGTGCTCGATACGATGATCGCGAGCTTCACGGCCGATCCGGAGATGGCCTTTCTCTTCGTGTTCGAAGGGCGCCGCGTCCGCAGCGGCGCCGACATCGCGCTGTCGCAGGGGTTCACCGATTTCCGCGAGCTCCTGCGCGTCGTCGTCCGCCGCGGTCACCGCGACGGCACGCTGAAAGATGGATACAACGACGAGGCGCTGGCCATCGCCCTGATCGGAATGGTGGAAGCAATGCTTCGGGAACGGCTGATTGCCCGCCGTGCCGGTCAGCCCGATCCGTTCAATGACAACGAGCTGAAGGCGGTGTTTCTGGCGCTGCTGTCGGGATTGTCGAAAACATAGTCGCGCGGTCTCGGGGTTGCGCGGTCTCGCGGTGTTGGGTTGCTGGGTTGCTGGGTTGCTGGGTTGCAAGGGATTTTGAATCAGCAACCCTTCAACCCTGCAACCCAGAAACTTATCAACCAAACACCGCGAGACCCCGTAACCGCGAGACCCCGCAACCGCTCAATCCATATCCATCGGATTCAACACCGGCTTGTCGTCCTCGCTGGCGCGTTGCATCGCTTCCTTGAAACGTTCATCGAGGATGCGGGCGCGGTCTTTCTGGCTGGCCATCTCGCGGTCGAACTTTTTTTCCATCTCGCTCTTCTGCGTCTCCAGGCCGGCCACCATCGACTCCAGCGAGCCGCCGGCGCGGCGCTCCTTCGCCTTGTGCAACAGCACCTCGCCGGAGGTCCGGTCGATGATGAGCGTGGCGTCGCAGCAGGGGCAGGTGATCTCGAAGTTGGTAGCCATGGTCCAGTTATTTTACCCGAGGGCCGCGATCAAATCGTCGACCAGATCGCCGGAGTGCTCCAGACCGGCGGAAACGCGCAGCAAGTTCTCGGCGGTGCTGCTGCCCGGCCCCTCGCTGGAGTTGCGATGTTCGATCAGGCTCTCCACCCCACCGAGGGACGTGGCGCGCGTGAAAACCTTTGTCTTCGCCGTCACCGCCAGCGCCTCGGCGCGGCCGCCGCGGACGTTGAACGACAGCATGCCGCCGAACGCCGACATCTGCCGCGCGGCGATGGCATGGCCCGGATGCGACTCCAGCCCCGGATAGTGCACGGCCTCGACGCGCGGATGCGCCTGGAGCGCTCGCGCCAGCGCCATGGCGTTCTCACAATGCACGCGCATGCGCGCGGCGAGCGAGCGGATGCCGCGAAGGATCAGCCACGAGTTAAACGGCGATGCCACGCCGCCGGTGATCTTGCGGGAATGCTCGACGGCATCGAGGAGCGCATCGCGCCTTGAAAATGCCAGAGACCCGCCTTGCACGTCGCTGTGTCCGCCGAGGTATTTCGTCGTCGAGTGCATCACCACGTCGGCCCCCTGCTCGATGGGACGCTGCAGCGCCGGCGTGGCGAAAGTCGCGTCGACGATGAGGATGGCATTGGCGTCGTGCGCGATCTTCGCCAGCGCGGCAACGTCGACGATGTTCATCAGCGGATTGGAGGGCGTCTCGCACCAGATGGCCCGCGTGGCTGGGCGAACCGCGGTGCGGACGGCTTCCGGATCATCCATAGAGATGAGGTCGCAGGCGACGCCCCAGCGAGGCAGATATTCGTCGGCGAGCGCGCGGACGCCGTAGTAGCAATCGTCGGCAAGGATGAGGTGCGAGCCGGCCGGCAGCGATTGCAGCAGGCTGGTCACCGCCGCCATCCCCGATGCAAAGGCCAGGGCGTGCGAGGCGGAGTCGATCGCCGCGAGGGCCTCCTCCAGCCGGACCTGGGTCGGGTTCCCGTCGCGGATGTAGCTGAATCCATGCGCCGGCGTACCGTCTTCCGCGCGCCGCTCGAATGTGGTGGAGAGATGAATGGGCGGCGCGATGGCGCCGGTCTCGGCGTCGGTGTCCGCCCCGGAGTGGATGGCCTTGGTTTCAAATTGCATCGGGGGAGGATAAGCGAACAGCCGAACGTCGTGCGCGTGTCAATCGCGTGAATGCTTGTCGCGCAATGATCCACGATGCTCTGCTTCAGCTCCGCGAGCGTGCGTGGCTCGGGAGGCTTCGCGAACAGAGCGCGATGAATGTCCTCGAACGAGTACCTGACCTTGCGCACGATCACAGCCTCCCCATCCTCGACCCACTCCAGAATCGAGCCCGGGCCAATACCCAGCTTGCGCCGAATCTCCACTGGGATGGTCACCCGGCCGGTGGTTGTCAGTTTCGACTTCGGAAGAGGCATGCCTGCGTAGTAAGCAGCAGCGCGAAAGCCGTCATTCCCGAGCTGGAGCACGCGGATTACGGAACGGACCCCGAATGGGGAGCGGCCGCCGCGGCCGGCTCGCGGTGAACATCCGAAAATGCCAGCATCGGGAAGAGCTGTTGCTCCCGGGAATCATCAAATCCGCACGATGATGTGAACATCGCCGGATTCTCGTAGGTACCGAACAGCATGTCCCACCAGGGGAAGTCGCCGTAGTTGTTTCGATGGCGGCCGTACTCGTGATGAATACGGTGCATCTCCGGCCGCTGGAACACGAAGCCGAACCAGCGCGGCGTGCGGACGTTCGTGTGATAGAAAAATTCGCCCAGTGCCGTGAAGGCTGTGTAGAACGCTCCCGCCTTGAGATCGAGTCCGAGCAGCGTGTAGTGTCGGCGGCCACTCTAAAATCCCCCCATCCGGACAGTTAAAAATCCCCCCTTTTGGAGCAACGACGAGGGAGGGAGTCCGTGCAAGAACAGGAAGGATCAGAGATGCTCGACGCGGTGCCAAGTGGCACCGTGGAGGA
>DATMNC010000092.1:0-18440 GCA_035569395.1 Thermoanaerobaculia bacterium
TGCTGGGTTACAAGGTTGCTGGGTTGCTGGGTTGCTTGGTTTGCCGGTTGCGCGGTCTCGGGGTTGCGCGGTCTCGCGGTCTGAGCTTGGCGGAACGTACGGCTGGCAACTGGGAGTCTCGGCAAGCAGGAAACCGAGCAACCCAGCAACCCAGCAACCCGCCCAACCGCGAAAACCCGCAACCGCGAGACCGCGCAACCGCGATACAATAACCTCCGCTTCGGCACTATCCCTGCAGATGCGTGAGAGACATCGTCGGACCTTTATTCATTCTGGAGCATCCATGGCCGCGCGGGCGTTGACGGCAGCACTCATTACCATCCTGGTTTCCGGCATCGCTGCGTACGCTGCCCCGGCTGATTTCGACTTCGGAGCGACGGTGCTTTGCTATCACATCGTCGAGTCGCCTCAGGACCCGCGCATGGAGATCTCTCGCGAGACATTCCGCCAGCAGATGCGCTATCTGGCGATGACCGGCTACAACGTCATTCCGCTTCGCGAGCTCTATGAGTACGTGGCCGGAAAGCGGGCCTCACTGCCGCGGAATGCCATCGTCGTCACGATCGACGACGGCTGGCGCAGCACGTATACCGAGGTCTTTCCGGAGATGAAGCGCTACGGTTTTCCGTTCACCGTTTTCATTTATCCGCAGATTGTTGGTCAGACTTCCCACGCCTTGAACTGGAAACAGATCAAAGAGATGTCGGACGCCGGCGTCGACTTCGAGAGCCACTCGCTGTCGCATCCCTTCCTGACGCGGCGGCGGCATGCGGAGCTCGACCAGCATGCCTACACCGGCTGGCTGGAGCGGGAGCTGATCGACAGCAAGCGGTTGATCGAGCACGCCACCGGGAAACCGGTGCTCTTTTTTGCCTATCCGTTCGGCGACTACGACCACTTTCTCGTCGACAGCGTCGGCCGAGCGGGCTATGACGCCGCCCTGACCTGCGAGGCCGGCAAAGTGCGCCGCGGCAGCAATCCGCTCAGGATGCACCGTATGGTGGTCGAGAAAAAGATGGATTTCGTCTCCTTCCGCCACTACCTGGGCGCCGGCTCGATGCGACTCGACGAGATGACCCCGCAGCCCGGCGTCATCTTCGATCCCGGACAAACCCTGACGGTCTCGGCAAAGATCCCCGATCACGGCAAAATCGATCCGAAGTCGGTCGGCATGGCACTCCTGAGTGTCCCGGGCGCCCTCCCCTTCTCCTATGACCCCAGCACCGGCGCGATCTCCGTCGCCGCGGTCAAAGAGGCGCTAAAGGGAACCTACCAGCGAGCCCTGGTCTGGGCCACCGACGCCAAGTCCGGCAAACGGATCGAGGCCAGCTGGATGTTCAAGCTCCCCGAGCCGCGCCTCCCCGTGTTGCCTGCCGTAATCACCGATCCCCTGCACATCGCCCCTGCCGACGCCACCCCGCAGACGCAGTCAGGCACCGCTGCTGTCGCCGCGCCGGGTGGGAGTGGGTCGGGAACGCCGTCGCGTGGTCAATTGCCGCGGGCGCCGAAGCTGCGGTAAGGCCTCCAAAAGGCTTTCACCACAGAGGCACTGAGGACACAGAGGGGGGTTTTAGAAGCGCCGGCTGATGCCCGCCCCTACGAATACGTTCGGCGGCGTTGTGCCGTGCGCCCCCCATCCTGCCGAAATATCGAGCTGCGTGTTGCGGCCGACGATCCAGGCGGCGCCGGCGTCGACGATCAGCGAGACCGTGCCTCCCTTTTCCTCGGGGGACTGCACGGCGCCGTCGACGAAGACGTTGGCGCGATCGGAGATGTTGTACTGCACGGTGAGGGCGGCAAGCCCGGACGTGAAGCGGCCGTTGCCGTCGTCCTGTGAGGCGATGCCGATGTTCGGGTTCAGGGCCCACTTCTCGCCGAGGTTGATGTCGGCGGCCAGGCGAACATCGCCGTTCGTAGTGTGGGAGCGCTGGGCACCGGTGCCCGACGGAACGAAGACCCGGGCGATCACGCCGAGCGACGGGGCATCTGCGAAGTGGTACTTCGCGCCGAGCGAGAGCGGCGCGAATCCATTCGCGCCCTCGGCGTGGATGTAGCCATTGCCTTCGACGCGCAGCTCGAGCTCTTTGCTGACGCCGTAGCGGAGGAGGAGCGGCGTGGAGAGCGATCGTCCGTCCGAGCCGTGATCGCGCTCGAGGCCGGCCTCGATCTGGAAGATGCCGCGTCCTACGGCGGCGCTGCCGTCAGCGATTCCGGGGCGGTCGGGGTTGATGAGATCGGCGTCCTGCGCGAAACCTGCCGAGGCGGCGAAGAACAGAACGAGGACCGCGATGTGCTTCATACAGACAAGAGTAGCGCAGGACCGCTCTGCTACCATGCGCCGCCATGGCGCTCACGTCGAAGCAACGCCAATACCTCAAAGGACTGGCCCATGCTCTCGAGCCGATCGTCCGTGTCGGCCGCGCCGGTGCCAGCCCCTCGGTGGTCGAAGAGACGAAGCGCTCTCTGGCCGCGCACGAGCTGATCAAGGTCCGCATCGAGTCCGACGATTCGGCGCAGCGCAAAGCCCTGGCCGAGGACCTGGCGCGGGAGTGCAGCGCGGACGTCGCCGGAAATATCGGGAAGCTGGCCATTCTCTATCGCCCAAGGGATGAGGATCCCGAGATCGAGCTGCCGTAGGCGGTTGCGCGGTCTCGCGGTTGCGGGGTCTCGCGGTGTTGGGTTGCAAGGTTACTGGGTTGCTGTGTAGAGATTCAAAGCAACGCAGCAGCTCAGCAACCTTTCAATTCCAGCAACCGCACACCGCGAGACCCCGTAACCGCGAAACCGCGAGACCCGTAAAACACGAAAGGCAGCCTCATCGGCTGCCCTTCGCATTTACAGCTTTCGAGTAAGACTACGGAAGCATCAGCTTGATCGTCACACGGCGATTACGCAGACGGCCTTCCGCGGTGTTGTCGGTGCTGGCCGGCTCGCGTGCATCGCGGCCTTCGACCGTGATGCGCGACGGGTCGATGCCGTGGCGGCTCACGAGGTAGTCGCGCACCGCTTCGGCGCGGCGGCGATCGAGATCTTGACTCGGGCCGGTGTTCTCTTTGTCGTCGTTGTAACCGATGACGATGGCCGTTGAGGTCGGCTCCTGCTTCATGCGAAGAGCGACGTCATCCAGGATGGCCTTGGCGATGTTCGTGAGGCGCGCCGAACCGGATTCGAAATGGATCTCGTCGGTGCGGAGCTCGGTCGGAACGTGCGGCGGCGTCACCGGAGGCGGCTCCGGCGGAGCAACCGGCGTCGGCGGCGGTGGGGGCGGCGGCTCCGGCGTCGGAGGGGGCGGCGGAGGCGGCGGTGGAGCAACAGCCGCGAGATGGAGAGGCGCGTAGGTGACGCCGACGAGGGCCGAGAGGCCGCAGTTATCGAGCTCCGTGATGGCACACTCGGTGTGATCGCGGCTGTACTTCGCCGCATTCCAGCGCACGCCGCCGTTGAGCGACCAGCCGCTGTCACCGATCCAGTGGCGCAAGCCGGTGACGAGGATGATGGGCGATTGAGGCTTCATATCGCCGCCGGTATACATCGTCGTGCTGGCCTCGGAGATCCAGTTGGTCGTCCGCCAGAAGTGGAGCGGATGATTCCAGCCGAACTCGAGTTGAAACTCATTCGGGAGCGACACGGAATCGGGAGAGAGTATCGGGAAGTCCGAATTCTTGGCGCTACGACTACCAGCGATGGTGTACGACCCGCCGAGCGTTAGCTGGCCGGCCGTGTAGTGCAGTCCTGCGCCGAAGTTCGTCGCTCCGGAGGAGATGCCGTTGTTTTTGCTACCGGTCGGAAGATCGGCGAACAGCGAGACCGCAAACTTGGATGTGGCTGTCGGCGCCCCGAAACTGAACTTCGTTGCCAGGTGAAGAGGGGCCAGTCCGCTGTCAGAGAATTTCCCCTGGTAGTAGAAGCCGTTGATGAAACCGTTGCGGTCACCGCCGTTGCCTTTGATGACGTCATAGGGGAGCGAACCCGAGATCTCCCAGTTGTCGGTCAGACCGTACCCCACCGACCCGCTGAGCCGATTGAGGTCGTAGCCCATGTTCTTGTGGGCGCGGGCCGACGGGATGATGAAGGGCGCGGGAGCGGCATCAAGACCCCAGTTCTGGTAGTACACACCGAACGACCAGTCGCCCCGCCGCAGCGTGTCGGCGGTGATGACATTGAACAGCCCGGTCGCGCCGGACGACGTCGGCGCCACCAGCGCTGCCTGGTCCGCCGTCGAGATCGACGACAGCGAGGTCGCGGTCATCCCGGTGTCGGTTTGTGCAAGAAGCGACGGCACGACGAGGAAGCAAAGCAACGGAATCAGGGATCGAAGTCTCAGATGCAACAAGTAACACCTCCTAAAGTTCGCACGGTCCGACCGCGATGTACTGTTCGGCGCGGTTTACAAAACGTGTGCCAAAGCCATACAAATGCAAACGATAAAGGCTTCAACGTCTTGAGCTTACCATACCTCTGAGTGACGCAACATCAGACCTTGCGCGAGCCTTTTGGTACGATGCCGCCATGCGTATCCAGCCGATCGCTGTTACTTTCGCGGTAATTCTTGCAGCGGCCACCGTTCTTGCCCAGGAGCCGCCACCTCCGCCTCCCGCTCCTGCAACTCCTGTGCAGCCCGCTCCCGCGCCGGAAACACCACCGCCGGCGACGCAAGCTCCCGCTCCAACGCCGCCACCTCAGGAGACGCCGGCTCCTGTGCCGCCTACGACAGCCCAACCGACGCCTCCCCTCTCCACCGTCGCCGCCAGCGGATATGACCGCCGCGACGTACTGCCGAACATCTATCTCGCCGATGGCCGGGCCAGCATCCGCCTGCGGAAGCTGATCAAGAACGTGCTGTTCGAAAGCCAGATCGACTACAAGTTCGTCAACGGCGACATCAGCACCTTCCTTCGCTACAAGTACTACGCGCAAGACTTTACCTACAAGATCGGCGTCTTCGACTCGATCTCGTTCGGCGCCATCGGCAGCCATCAGGACGAATTCGAGCGCACGCGCGGCGGCCTGCTGCTGTTCGAGTTTCCTCGCGACTACAACCGCCGCTATTTCACCCTGCTGCAGGACGACCGACTCACCTTCGGCGACGTGACGCGCGTCGACAACCGCAAGAACAACATCTACACGAAGCTCGGCTACCAGTACGGCACCGAGTTCGACGAAACACTGAACTCGATCGTCGGTGAGTCGCGCGGACGGCTGGTGCCGGTCCTCACCGTCTTCCGCGACCTCGGGCCTCAGAAGTTCAGCTTCGCCGCCGCGCTGACGCAGGCGGGGAAGGTCTCGACGGGCGACTACAAGTACACAAAGCTGGAGGCCGAGGGCATCAGACGTTGGGATGTTTCGCCGTCGTCATTCGTCGTCACACGCGCGCACATCGGGACCTTCCTGGCCAAGCAGTTTCTCTGCAAGGACACTCCCGACGTTCCGCCGGTGGAGTGCTATTCGATCCCCGGCTACGAGATGTTCACCCTCGGCGGGAGTGAAGCGCTGCGATCACTCTCCACCACCAACAGCGTCTCCGACGGGACGAATGAGTTCCACATGACGAACGAGTATTTCGTTCCCGTCTTCCGCAACCGCGACTTCCGCTACCGGGAGGTGCACTTCAATACCGCCTACGCGATCGCCTACACGGGCTTCGGCAATGCCGCCTTCGCGTATCAGGATGTTCTGAAGACGAGGGACTTCGCGGTCGATGCAGGCCTCGGCACGGAGATGCAACTCACGGTTCGCGACTACGAGGTCCTCTTCAGCGTCCTCTTCTCCCACACGATCCGCGCGCCGGCTGAGCGAAAGAGCAATAAGGTTCAGTTCACGCTTCACACGATACGGTAACGCGGTTGCGCGGTCTCGCGGTTGCGGGGTCTCGCGGTGGGGTTTCTGGGTTGCAATGTTTCTCGGTTGCAGGGTCAGGACGAGAAGCTGGGCGGTAGGCAACTCAGCAACCAAGCAACCTTGCAACTCCACCACCGCGAGACCGCGCAACCGCGAGACCCCGCAACCCCGGCATTCAGGCCGCGATCGAGGGCATCGCCACGACCACCGGCTCGCCGGATCCCGAACCGTGCTCGTGATGCATCTCCACGTGCCAGATCAGCAAAAGCAGCAGCCCGATCAGGGCGACCATGGCCAGGAGAGCGCTGATTCTTCGAAGCACGATCATGATCAGAGGCAATGCGTGTGCCCGCCATCTTACGACGAGGGAGCCGAGGGACGGGAGTCGGGAGTCGGAGAAGAAAGAATCACCCGATCTCCGACCCACGACTCCCGACCCGCGAATCCCTAGAAATCTGCGCGCAGAACGATGGAGCGAAGATGGTGGCCGAGCCTTGGGCAACCAGCGCAGCCGGCCGTGCCGGCCTCGCCCGAGCTATCATCCGCCGCGCATGAAAGCGATCCTGATCCGCGAGCACGGCGGCGTCGACAAGCTGCAGGCGGCCGATGTCCCCGACCCCACCGCCCGCCCCGGCGAAGCGGTCGTCCGCGTCCACGCCGTCGCCCTCAACCATCTCGACATCTGGCTGCGCCGCGGCGTGCCCGGGCACAAGTTCCCACTGCCGATGATTCCTGGATCCGAGGTGGCGGGGGTGATCGAGTCGGTCGACGATCCGCGCTGGAAGGCCGGCGACGAAGTGATCGTCGCTCCCGGCTACTCCTGCGGACTCTGCGAAGCCTGCCTCTCCGGCAACGATCCGCTCTGCCGCCAGTTCGGCATCTTCGGCGAGACCGTCAGCGGCGGTGCCGCCGAAAAAATCGCTGTCCCGGTGCGCAATCTGATCGGCAAACCGGCCGGGCTCTCCTTTCCCGAGGCCGCCGCGATTCCGTTGGATATGGTCACGGCGTGGCACATGCTGGTAGCCCGCGCGCAACTGCGGCCGAGTGAAACGGTCCTGGTTCAAGCCGGCGGCTCCGGTGTCGGCAGCGCCGCCATCCAGATCGCGAAATTGTGGGGTGCCACTGTCTACGCCACCGCCGGCAACGACGAGAAGGCCTCGCGCGCAACGTCCCTCGGCGCGGACGAGACGATCGTCCATACGCGGGTCGATTTTCTCGACGACGTGCGCCGTCTCACCGGCAAGCGCGGCGTCGATGTCGTCGTCGAGCACGTCGGCGGCGAGACGTTCGAGCGCTCCCTGCGCGCCCTCGCCAAGGGGGGCCGTCTCGTCACCTGCGGCTCGACCTCGGGCGGCGAAGCGGCGATCAACCTCCGTCTCATCTTCTTCAAGCTCCTCTCCATCCTAGGCTCGACGATGGGAAGCCTGGCCGAACTGCACGAGATCATGAAGTTCGTCGAAGCCGGCCGCCTGCGTCCTGTCATCGACCGCGTATTGCCGCTGGCCGAGGTTGCCGAAGGACACCGCATTCTCGAAGCGCGCGAGGCGTTTGGGAAGATTGTGTTTGAGGTGGGGTAGCGCGGTTACGTGATGGGGGTTGTCGGTTATCGGTTATCGGTGATCGGTGATCCGGCTTCTCGACAACCGACAACCGATAACCCAGACCACCACACCTCGTAACCGCGCCATAATCACCAACGTGCCCCGCATCCACCTCCTCCCCTCCGATCTGATCAACCAGATCGCTGCCGGTGAGGTCGTGGAGCGTCCGGCTTCGGTGGTCAAAGAGCTCGTCGAGAATGCCATCGACGCCGGGGCCACGGTGATCGATGTCCTTCTCGAAAACGGCGGCAAGAAGCTGATCGAGGTGCGCGACAACGGTCACGGGATGGCGCACGATGACGCCCTTCTCGCGCTCGAGCGCCACGCCACGTCGAAGATCGCCGGCTTCGACGATCTGGCCCAGGTGCGAACGCTCGGCTTTCGCGGCGAAGCGCTGCCGTCGATCGCCAGCGTCTCGCGCTTCACGCTGACGACGTGCGACGGCGCCGCCGATGCCGCCATCGAGATCGAATGCGATCCGCTCACGGGGTCGCGTGCGTCGCGCCCGGCCGCGCGCGACCGCGGCACGACCATCGTCGTGCGCGAGCTCTTCGAGAACGTTCCCGCGCGGCGCAAGTTCCTCAAGTCCGCCGACGCCGAGTTCCGGTCGATTGTGACCATCGTCTCCTCGTACGCGCTCCCTCTCCCCTCGCGGGCCTTTCGCGTCGAGCACAACGGCCGCACCGTCGTCGACCTCCCTCCGGCGCAGACGATGCGCGACCGCGTCGCGCAGATCATCGGCAACGATGCCGCGCCGTTTCTGGAAGAAGTCGACATCACCATCGACCGCGTCCGCGCTTCCGGCTTCGTCACGCGCGGTCTTCGTTTCGGCAGCCGCCGCAATCAGTTCTTCTTCGTCAACGGCCGGCTGGTGAAAGACCGCGTGCTGACGCATGCGGCAAACCGAGGAGCGGAGGCCTTCGACTTCGACGGCCATCCGGCCATCGTGCTGTTCGTCGACATCGAGCCGGACCTCGTCGATGTCAACGTTCATCCCGCAAAGACCGAAGTGCGCTTCCGCGACTCGAGCGCCGTCCATGTTGCCGTCGAACAGGGCATCAAGCGCGCACTCGGCGGCGCCGAAGAAGGCGCGGAACTGCTCCAATCGGCCGCACCGGCTCCGCCTCCGGCTCTCTTTTCACCGCAACGGTTCGACGATGCACCGCGTGGCTATCTCCCCGAGTTCACCCCGCTCTTTCAGCGCCAGAGCGTCGTACAGCCGCCGTTGCGCGAACAGACTGCGACGATCGAGGCGACGCTGCTCGCAGACGGGCCGCGGCTCGGCGATTTGCAGGGGCGCGTCATCGGCCAGTACCGGATGAGCTACATCGTCATCGATACGCCGACCGGCCTGCGCCTCATCGATCAGCACGTCGCTCACGAGCGCGTGCTCTACGACCGCTACTTCGACCGCGCCGCCGAAGAAACGCCGGTCACGCAACAACTCCTGACGCCGATTCTCTACGAGAGCGGCGCCGCCGAAAGCGCAGTCCTGGAATCGCATCTCGCCGAGCTGCGCGTGGTCGGATTCGACATCGAGCGCTTCTCCGGCAACGTCTTCGCCATCGCCGCCGTCCCGCCGGAACTGGTGAAGAGCGACGTCGAGGCCTTCCTTCACAAGCTCGTCGACGCTTCGCTCGACGAACGCTCGCACCTTCTCCACGTCCGCGAAAAAGTCTGCGCCTCCCTCGCCTGCCAGGCCGCCATCAAAGTCCACCGCCCCCTCAACGGCGAAGAGATGGCCCGCCTCACCGCCGAGCTGCTCGACTCCTCGAACCCCTTCGCCTGCCCCCACGGCCGTCCGATCATCGTCGACATCCGACACCTGGACATCGAAAAGCACTTCCACAGGAAGTAGAACTGCGCTTCGTCCGCGATGACCCTTTATCCGCAGATGACGCAGATGTTCGCAGATTCCTTTGCAATTCGAAGCCGCCGAGGGATCCTCGGCGGATGCGCATTGCCTCTCGACTGCTCGGAAAACGCGGGGAGCGGCGCGCGGCCTGGTTCTACCGGCTGCGCGGATACCGCATCGTGGAACGCAATCTCCGCATGCGCGGCGGCGAGATCGATCTCGTCGTTCGGCGCGGAGGCATGCTCGTCTTCGTCGAGGTGAAGACGCGGCAGAGCATCGCCGCCGGCTACGGGGTCGACGCCGTCGATCGCCGCAAGAAACTGCAGATCATCAGCCTCACCTCGGCATACCTGGCCCGTCATCCACACGACGGCGAGGTCCGCCACGACATCCTCTCTCTCTTCTGGACCGGATGGCGTTTCGTCGTCAGTCACTACCCTGATGCGTTCCGCCCGATCTCGGATCGGATCCGGCCGTGGAGGTGGACGATTTGAGAGGCGGTAGTTGACCCTTCCTGCGCGCCTCCACGCCTGCTTTGCCGAGCCGCAGGCACAGATTGCGAAGCTGGGAAACGCGATGAATGCGCAGCGTAACCGCAGCGGGTGACATGTCAACTTTCATCGCGCAGCCTCTTGATGTCGTCTTGATCGATGCCGCTCATGCGCCCTGACTTCAGCTCGATCAAGCCTTCACGGGAAACAACGCTGATCGAGCCGAATTCGGAGTCGACTCTGATGCGACTATGCCAAACGTTCTCGAACGCGGATGTCACCAGCAGGAGATCGAGCATGAGCGTATCCCCGGCGGGATCAATCTTGGTGACGCGACGAATCTCCATTTTCCCTCGGTCAAAGTGCATCGGCTTCGCGCGGATGCGGAAGCCGAGAGGCTCTACGGCAGGATAGACCCGTTCTTCGTCCTCCGGCCTGATCAACAGGTCAATGTCCACAGTTGCGCGAGGAAGACTGTGAATGGCCATGGCCATCCCACCGCATACCGCGTAGTCGATGCCATGCTCCGCGAGCGCGGAGATCACGGCTTCGAATTCGACGGCGAGATCAATCATGGTGTTACCCCACCAACACCTCGCGCAACGCCTGCGCCGCGTGCTCGATCGCTTCGTTCAGTTTGTCGGGGTCCTTCCCGCCAGCCTGGGCGAGATCCGGCTTCCCCCCACCCTTGCCGCCGACGATCGGGGCTAGCTTGTTGATCAGGGTGTTGGCGTTCACGCGGTCGAGGAGGTCCTTCGTGACTGCGGTCAGGAGCGTGACCTTGCCATCGGTCACCGAGCCGAGGACCACTACGCCGGACTTGAGCTTCGAGCGGAAGGTGTCGGCGAGATTGCGGAGATCTCCGCCGCTGACGTCGTCAATGCGGCGAGCCACAAGCTTCACGCCGTCGATGTCGACCGTGTCTTCCGCCAGTGTCCGAACAACACCGTCGGAGCTGTCTTGAGCGCCAGACCCAGATCCAGAGACGGCCACTTTCAGCTTGAGCTGCTTGAGCTCTTTCTCCAGCGCCTTCTGCCGTTCCTGCATCGTGCGCAACTGCGCGGGCACGTCTTCCAGGCGGACATTGAGCTGCTGCTGCACTTCGTGCGCGGCATCTTCGATCGTCTGGAAGTACGCCAGCGCACCGCGGCCGGTGAGCGCCTCCATGCGGCGCACCCCAGCAGCCAGCGACCGGTCGCTGGTGATCTTGAACAGGCCGATGTCGCCGGTGCGGTTGACGTGGCAGCCGCCGCAGAATTCGCGCGAGAAATCGCCGGCGGTGACGATGCGCACGTTCTCGCCGTATTTCTCGCCGAACATGGCCACCGCCCCGGTCTTCCTCGCCTCGGCGATCGGCATGACCGTCTTCGTGACCTCGAGGTTCTCGCGGATCTTGTCGTTGACGATTTCCTCGACACGCCGCAACTGCTCCTCAGATGGCGCCTGGTGGTAGGTGTAGTCGAAACGCAACCGATCCGGCGCGACGAGTGAGCCGGCCTGCTGGACGGTCTCTCCGAGGACATCCTTCAGCGCCTTGTGAAGTAGATGCGTTGCGGTGTGGTTGGCGGTCGTATCGAGACGCGTCGGCACCGGAACCGAGGCGCGGACATTCATGTTGATGCTCAGGTGTCCTTCGTCGACGCGGACTCGGGAGACGATCAGATCGCCGACAGGCTTCTGCGTGTCGAGCACCGAGGCCCGGCCGCCATCCCACTCCAGCGTGCCGGCGTCGCCGATCTGGCCACCCGATTCGGCGTAGAACGGCGTCGGAGAAAGGACGACTTCTCCCTCCGCGCCATGATGGATGGCGTCCTGCTCCTTGCCAGCGATGACGATCGCTTTCACGGTCGAAGGAACGTCGGCAATCCGGTCGTAGCCGACGAATTCTACCGGCCCCGTTTTCTCGGCAACCTTGGCGAATGTGGCGGCATCGGTCGACGATTGGAACTTCGATGATGCTTTGGCCTTTGCCTTGGCGCCGGCCATCATCGTCTCAAAGCCTTCGTGGTCGAGCGTGACTCCTTCTTCCTCGGCCAACTCGCCGATCAGATCGACCGGGATGCCGAAGGTGTCGTAGAGGCGGAAGAGCTCCTCCCCGCCGAGGATGCGCTCGCCGCGCGCGCGAATGGCGTCGAGCACCGCGCCGACGCGCTCTATGCCGGAGCTGAGCGTGCGCGAGAAACGCTCCTCCTCGGCCCTGAGCGTTTGCAGCACGGCCTCACGGCGTGCACCGAGGTCCGGATAGGCTGAGCCCATCGACTCGATGACCGCATCGACCAGATTCGAAAGGACGACCGCCTTCGGCAGTTTGCGTCCGAAGCGGATGGCCCGCCGGATGATGCGGCGCAACACATAGCCGCGGCTTTCGTTCGCCGGGATCACGCCGTCAGTGATGAGAAATGACGACGCGCGGGCGTGATCGCAGAGAACGCGGACGGCGGTGTCGAGCTCGTCGTCCATGTTGCCGCTGTACCGGTATCCACTCTCGTCCGCGATCGTGCGCATGATCGGCGCGAACAGATCGATGTCGTAATTCGTCGAGCCCTTCTGCAAGACGCTGGCGAGCCGCTCCAGCCCCATGCCGGTATCGACCGACGGTGCGGGGAGCGGGATGAGCACGCCGCCGGCGCCGCGGTCGTACTGCATGAAGACCAGGTTCCAGATCTCCATCGTGTCGTCGCCTTCGCCGTTGACGAGCGCGGCCACGTTCTTCGACATGTCCTCGCCGCGGAAGTAGTGCATCTCCGAGCAGGGGCCGCACGGACCGGTGTCGCCCATCGACCAGAAGTTGTCCTTCTTGCCGAAGCGCAGCACGCGGTCGGGCGACGCGCCGGCCTTCACCCACAACGCCGCCGCTTCGTCGTCGGCCGGAACACCTTCGCCCCCCTCGAAGACGGTGAACCAGAGACGGTCGACTTCGAGGCCCCAGACGTCGACGATCAACTCCCAGGCGAACTTGATCGCATCTTCCTTGAAGTAATCGCCGAAGGAGAAGTTGCCGAGCATCTCGAAGAAGGTGTGATGCCGGGCCGTGCGGCCGACGTTCTCGAGATCGTTGTGCTTACCGCCGGCCCGGACGCATTTCTGCGAGGTCGTGGCACGGTTGTAGTCGCGCGGCTCACGGCCGAGGAAGACGTCTTTGAACTGGTTCATCCCGGCGTTGGTGAAGAGCAGCGTCGGATCGCCCGCCGGAACGAGGGAGGAGCTGGGCACGCGGCGGTGCCGGTTCTTCTCGAAGTACTCGAGAAACTGTTCGCGAATCTGATTGGTAGTCGGCAACGAAGGACTCTCCTGAAAGCGCGAGATCGTAACAGCGGCGGTGGGGAGTGTCATCCCGGGGTGGTTGCTGGGTTACTGGGTTGCGCGGTCTCGCGGTTGCGGGGTCTCGCGGTTGTGGCTTGCAAAAGATGCTTTGCTCACCTGCCTCCACCGCGCGACCCCGAAACCGCGAGACCGCGCGACCCAGGCCTCAGCAACCCTCAGATCCGATACCTCTCCCGCAACGTCCGCAGATGATGCAGCTCGTGGCCGGCCATGTGGAACGCCAGACCGCGCACCGAGGCCTCGTAGCCGTTGACGACTCCCCGCCTCTGCCACTCTTCGGTGGTCAGCGACTCGAAGAGAGCGAGCGTGGCGGCGCGCACGGCGCGATATTCGGCGATGAGGCGGACGAGCGGACGCGACTCGAAGTCGGTCGCGGCGACGTAGTCGTTCTCGTCGAATCCCGGCAACGGACGGGTGTCGCCGCGGGCAACGCAGAGCGCGCGGTAGGCGAAGATGCGCTCGTCGTCGATGAGGTGGCCTATCACTTCCCTCACGGTCCACTTGCCGGGTGCATAGCGATGGGCGCGGATGGCCGCTTCGTCCAGCGATTCGAGCAGCGCGGCGACGTCCTTCCCTTGAGCGGCGAGCGCTCCGGCGGCATCGTCGCCGGCGACGTAATCGATATCGGTTTTGGCATAGGAGGCAAATTCCTCATCCGAGGGGCGCCCACTGATCATCACGGCTCCTATATGCCATCAATTCGCGGACAACATCCACAGCGACGCTGCTGTCGTACCCCTGCCGGAACAGATAGGCCACCAGCTTCTCGCGGATCGAGGCATCGTCGTCGCGGCGGAGGAGGACGGCCAGCCGTTTTCGCGCGGAGACGAGGGCGGCGGCGCGCTCGTCATGATCGGGGACGCTCTCGTCCAACGCGTGCGCGATCGTGTCGCTCTCGACGCCGGCGGCCACCAGCTCGCGCTTGATGCGCAAAAGTCCGATGCCCTTGCGGACGCGCGTGCGCACGTACGCCGTGGCGAAGCGGCCATCATCGAGCCACCGTTCGCGGCGCAGGCGCTCGATCGTCGTCTCGATGACGTCGCGCGCGAACTCCTTCATCTCCAGCTTCCGCCGCAGCTCCCCCTCGCTGTTGAAGCGATGGTTGAGGATACGCATCGCGGCGACGTTGCAACGCTCGAGATCATCCGGCACGAGGGGATTCTAGTCGTCTCGCGGTTGCGCGGTCTCGCGGTTGTGAAGTGACAAATCTGCTTGCTGCATGCCTTCACCGCGCGACCCCGTTACCGCGAGACCGCGCAACCGCGCCTCACACCGTATTCGAGAAATCGAACGGCGACTCGTCCGCGAACGGATCGGCGTCCGTGGGCCCCGTCAGCTTCGCATCCATCTCTTCGCGGGCCATGTCGGACGTCGACTGGATCCCCGACAGCTTCAGACGGAACTCGTCCGGATTCGAGGCGCGGCGGAGCGCTTCGTCGAGTGTGATCAGCCCGTTCTTGTAGAGGACATACAGCGATTGATCGAACGTCTGCATGGCGTACTGCGACGTCCCCTGGCTGATGGCGTCCTTGATCAGCTTCGTCTTTTCCTTGTTCTCGATGCAGTCCCGGATGTACGCCGTCGAGATCATGACCTCGGCGGCCGGAACGCGGCCGAGTCCGTCCGCCCGCGGCAGCAGGCGGAGGGAGACCACGGCCTTGAGCACCGCCGCGAGCTGCAGGCGGATCTGTTTCTGCTGGTGCGGCGGAAAGACCGAGATGATGCGGTTGACGGTCTCGGTGGCATCCATCGTGTGCAGAGTCGAGAGCACCAGGTGACCGGTCTCGGCGGCGGTAAGCGCCGTCTCGATGGTCTCGTAGTCGCGCATTTCGCCGACCAGGATGACGTCCGGGTCCTGGCGCAAGGCCGAGCGCAGCGCCTGCGAGAACGACTTCGTATCGACCTCGATCTCGCGCTGGTTGACGATCGACTTCTTGTCGCGATGAAGAAACTCGATCGGGTCCTCGACCGTCATGATGTGCTCGGTGCGGTGGGCGTTGATGTAATCGATCATCGCCGCAAGCGTGGTCGACTTACCGGAGCCGGTAGTTCCCGTGCAGAGGATCAGGCCGCGCCGCTCCTCGCATATTTTCTCGAGCACAACCGGCAGCATCAGCTCGCGGATGGAGAGAATCTTGACCGGGATGACGCGGAGGACCATGCCCACAGTGCCGCGCTGTTGGAAGATGTTGCAGCGAAAGCGGCCCAGGCCCGGCACCGAGTAGGCGATGTCGATCTCGTAGTTGTTCTTGAACTTCTCCTTCTGGCGGGAGGACATGATCGAGAAGGCCATGGCGATCGTATCTTCCTGCATGAGGCGCTTGAGCTCGACCAGCGGCACCAGCTCCCCATCGACGCGAATCACCGGGTGCGAGCCGACTTTGATGTGAAGGTCCGACGCGCGGCGCTCGGCGGCAATTTTCAGAAGGTCGTTGATGTGCACGGGGTCACCTCGATGTTGAGCCGCGCATTTTACGCCATCCCTGAATACAATCGCGCGCTCATGACCCTCACCCGCCACGACGATCTCTCTCTTCGCTACGTCCTCAACGTCCCCAGCGGCAAACCGGACAGCGCCGAGATGCCGCTGGTGCTCCTGATGCACGGACGCGGGGCGGATGCGAATGACCTTGCCGACATCGCGCCGATGGTCGACGGCGGATACCGCTTCGTCTTCCCAAACGCGGCCAAGGCGTTCGAGCCGATGCCGGGCTACGCCGTCGGCTTCTCCTGGTTCGACGGCTGGCCGCCCGAGGGCGACTCCATCGTGCAATCGCGTACGAAACTGCTCGCGCTCATCGACGAGTTGGTCGCGCGCTATCCAACGCCCGAGGGGAAGATCGTCGTCGCCGGATTCTCGCAGGGAGGGATGATGGCCATCGACATCGGCTTTCGCACGGCGCAGAAAGTGGCCGGCATCATCGTCATGAGCGGGGCGATCTACGAGGCGGATCAACTGCCGCTGCGCAAGCTGCCGATGCTCATCATCCACGGCACGCAGGACGACATGATCCCCGTCCTCAATGCGCGCCGAACCAGACACGTACTCGAGGAGCACGGCGTCTCGCCGGAGTATCACGAATTCGCGATGGGACACCATGTGACGCCGGAGTCGTTGGAGGTGGTGAGCGCGTTTCTCGATCGGGTGTTGGGTTAGTCGATCCACAACGCGCGCAGTTCGATCGCAACCGCTTCGAACGGTTCGGCGCAAACGACGTCATCACCTGCGAAGTTTCCGGCAACGACCCAGCGATCATTTTCGAGCCGCAGAACCTCGAGTGTCCGATCGACCGGATCGACCAGCCACACGTGCTGGACCCCATGTTCTTTGTAGATCGGGAGTTTCTTCACCCGGTCGATGCGCGCGGTGCTCGGCGATTGCACTTCGCACAACCAATCGGGAGCGACGTCGAATGCGGCTGCATCGGGGTAGACCGGCATTCGCTCGCGCCGCCAACCGGCGAGATCGGGAACGATCGCGTTGCCGCCGAGGTGAAGCTCCGGTTCATCGATGATCCACCACCCGCCCGGTCCTCCGTCGCCGCTGTCGAATGAGTGACCGAGCGCCGCGCCAAGAACGCTGCTCGCGCGCGCATGTCTCGAGGCGGGACGCGGCGAGGTGTACAGCTCTCCGTCGATCAACTCGGCGACGAGGTGATCAGGGACCTTCAGCAGATCCTCGTACGTGGCACGGCGGAGTGCCGGTTCCGTCATTCGCGGAAATGATAACTCGGCCATCCGTTCCTCCCCGGACAATACCTCGTTATCATGCGCCCCATGAATGACGACTTCGCCGCCCTCTATCCGCAGCATTTCGAGACCGTCAAAGCACGGCACGACCGCGCGCTCGCCGAGGCCGGCTACGACCACATCATCATCTTTGGTGGCGAGATTCACATTCAGTTTCTCGACGACACCTATTACCCGTTCAAGGTCAACCCGCACTTCAAGTCGTGGGTGCCGGTCGTCGACAACCCGCATTGCTTCATCGTCTACACGCCGGGGCAGACGCCGCGGCTGGTCTACTACCAGCCGGTCGACTACTGGTACAAACCGGCCGGGGCGCCGAGCGGATACTGGGTCGATCACTTCGACGTTCGCGTCATCGGCACCGCCGAAGCGGCCAGAGAACATTTCCCGAAGAGCGGCCGCACGGCGTTCGTCGGCGAATCGAATGAACTGCACAGCGGCGAGGCCAATCCCGAGGCGCTTCTCAACGCGCTGCATTTCGAGCGTTCGTGGAAGACTGATTACGAACTCGCCTGCCTCACCGAGGCCAACGTTCGCGGCGTGCGCGGACACCGCGCCGCCGCGCGCAGCTTCCGCGACGGCAAGTCGGAGTTCGAGATTCACATCGACTACCTGCTGCAGTCGAGCCAGGCGGAGGAAGAGCTGCCGTACGGCAACATCATCGCCCTCAACAACAACGCCTCGGTGCTGCACTATCTGAATCACGAGCGCGAGCAGCCGGGCGATCTTCGCTATTCATTCCTCATCGACGCCGGCGCACAGTGCAACGGCTACGCCTCGGACATCACCCGAACCTACGCGCGCGAGGAGCGGGGCGAATTCGCGCGGTTGATCGAGGCGATGGACGCGATGCAGCAACGGCTCTGCGCGATGGCTAAGCCTGGCATCAACTACATCGACATCCACATGGCCGCGCACGCCGGGGTGGCGGCGATCCTTCACGACTTCGGCTTCGTGCGCGAGCTCGATGCCGATGGCATCGTCGAGAAGCGCATCAGCTCGACGTTTTTTCCGCACGGCGTCGGCCACTTCCTCGGCTTGCAGGTTCACGACGTGGCCGGCTTCCATGGGAACCGCGCCGGCTGCCTCATCGCCAAGCCCGAGGGACATCCCTATCTTCGCCTGACACGCATCATCGACCCGCGCATGGTCTTCACCATCGAGCCGGGTCTCTACTTCATCGAGTCGCTGCTGACCGATCTGCAGAAGAGCGAGAACGCGAAGTACGTGAACTGGACGAAGGTCGACGACTTCCGCAAGTTCGGCGGCATCCGGATCGAGGACGATGTCGTCGTCACGGATGATGGGCACGTCAACCTGACGCGCCAGGCGTTCGCGGGCTAACCCTTAGGGTTAGCTGGGCTTCACGGTCTCGCTGGAGTGTATTCACGGACTCCCTGGAGTGTATTCACGGACTCCGGGAGTGTATTCACGGACTCCGGTGTCGGCGGCCACTCTAAAATCCCCCCATCCGGACAGTTAAAAATCCCCCCTTTTGGAGCAACGACGAGGGAGGGAGTCCGTGCAAGAACAGGAAGGATCAGAGATGCTCGACGCGGTGCCAAGTGGCACCGTGGAGGA
>DATMNC010000093.1:0-66944 GCA_035569395.1 Thermoanaerobaculia bacterium
TCGGTGATCCTCAGCCTCGTCGGCGGCGTGGCAGGGATGGTGGCCGGAGTCGTTGGATCGTTCTTCGTCGGCCGGGCGCTCAACTGGCCGATGGAGATCTCATTGAAGGCGGTGTTGCTGGCGGCCCTTTTCTCGATCGCCGTCGGCGTTTTCTTCGGCTACTACCCGGCGCGCAAGGCCTCGCTCCTGGATCCCATCGAGGCGTTGCGCTATGAGTAATCGCCTGACCCGGAGACATTGGCTCATCATCGTGAGCGTCCTCATTCTGGCGGCGCTCGCCGCTTCCGCATTGTTTCGTCGCGGTGACACGACTCAATACCTCACCGCCAAGGTGCAGGAGGGGGAGATCCGCGACGCGGTCGAGGCCAGCGGCACGGTCAACGCCGTCATCAACGTCCAGGTCGGCTCGCAAGTGTCCGGCACGATCGCCAGGCTCAATGCCGATTTCAACTCGCGCGTCCACAAGGACGAGATCATTGCCGAGATCGACCCGCGTCTGCTCCAGGGAGCACTGCTGCAGGCCAGCGCCGACCTCCAGAACGCCAAGGCCAACGTCGTGGCAGCGAAGGCCAACCTCTCCAAAGCAAGGGCGGGTCTTGCGCAGACGAAGGCGGAATTCGACAGGGCCGTCGTGCTCACGCAGAAGGACATCGGCAGCCAGTCGGCTCTCGATCTTGCCAAGGCGAACTATGAGTCGGCGAAAGCAGCGGTCGACGCCGCGGTCGCGAGCGTCGTCCAGGCCGAGGCGCAGGTGAGTCAGAAGGAAGCGGCGGTGGCGGTGGCGCGCACGAATCTGAACTACACCATCATCCGCTCGCCGATCGACGGAACCGTAGTGGCGCGCAACGTCGACGTCGGACAGACCGTGGCGGCATCGCTGCAGGCGCCGACGATCTTCGCCATCGCCCAGGACCTGGCCAAGATGCAGGTCTACGCGAAGGTGGACGAGTCCGACGTGGGACGGATTCGGAGAGGGCAGGAGGTGACGTTCAAGGTCGATGCCTTCCCGAAAGAACTCTTCAAGGGAACCGTGAGCCAGCTTCGGATGAACCCCACCACCATTTCGAACGTCGTCACTTACGACGCGGTGATCGACTTCGCCAACCCGGACCTCAAGCTCTTTCCGGGGATGACGGCGTACGTGACCATCCCGGTCGACACGGCGGAGAACGTGATGAAGCTGCCGAACGCCGCGCTGCGTTTCAAGCCCCCTCTTTCCCCGGAGGAGGTGCGCGCTCTGTACGCGAAAAACGGGATCGAAGCGGAACCGGTCGAGAAGGAGTCTGGTACCCCGGCGGGCGGGCGGCGCGAATCGCGTGCCGAACGGGCGGTGATCTGGCAACTCCGCGCGGACGGAACGATCGAGCCGGTCGAGGTAGCTCTCGGCATCACCGATCACGCGTACACCGAGGTGAAGAAGGTGCTTCGAGGCGCCGTCAAACCGGGAGACGAGGTGGTCACCAGCGCCATCACTTCCAAGTCCAGCCCTCCCGGCGTCCAGGGCGTCCGGCGGTGAGCGTGGCCATCCTCCAAGTCGAGGAGGTTCACAAGTATTACCAGCTCGGCGAGTCGCGCCTGCACGCGCTCCGCGGGATCAACGTCTCGGTGGAGCCGCGCGCATTCATCGCCATCATGGGAGCGAGCGGCAGCGGAAAGTCGACGTTCATGAACATTCTCGGCTGTCTCGACCGTCCGACCTCCGGGCGTTACCTGCTCGAGGGAATCGACGTCTCCAGCCTCGACAAGCGCCAACTAGCCGGTATCCGCAACAGCAAGCTCGGCTTCGTCTTCCAGGGCTTCAATCTCCTTCCGCGCACGAGCGCGCTCGAGAATGTGCAGTTGCCGACTCTCTATACGAAGATCGACAAGGTGGAGCGGACGAAGCGCGCCACCGAGGCACTGGCTTTGGTCGGCCTCGCCGAACGCTCCCGGCATTTTCCTTCGCAGCTCTCCGGCGGCCAGCAGCAACGCGTCGCCATCGCCCGTGCGCTGGTGAACCGTCCCTCCATCCTCCTGGCGGACGAGCCAACCGGAAACCTCGACAGCCGCACGGCCGTGGAGATCATGGAGGTCTTCCAGCACCTGAACGAACAAGGGCTGACGATCGTCCTGGTGACCCACGAGCCCGACATCGCCCAATTCGCCAAACGGGTCATCGTTTTTCGTGACGGGAGGATCAGGAAGGATGAGGAAGTGAAGGATCGGCCAAGGGCGAGCGAGGTGCTGTTGGCGATGCCGACGCTGGAGGATTGAGGCCTGACGTCAAAGACTCACGCGGAGGCGCGGAGACGCGGAGAGGAGAAATGCATATTCGTCGAACCTCCGCGCTCTCCGAGCCTCCGCGTGAAACAACTCAGCTCTGCTCTACAAGTGGTAGGCGGATGAAGCTCGACCGGTGTGGGTTTCAGCGACTCCTCTCTGTGTTGCGGACGGTGCGGGTCTACGACAGTTAGATTGGATGATCTCCAAGTACACTCGGCCTGCCCGTTCGGAGTACGCATGCCCGACAGAGAGCCGCAGCAATCCAGCATCATCCTCTACCAGACAGAGGACGGGCGGACGCGCATCCAGTGCCGGTTTGAAAACGAGACGATCTGGCTGACGCAAATGCTCCTGGCCGACCTTTTCCAGAAGGATGTGCGAACGATCAACGAGCACCTGGTGAACATCTTCGAGGAAGGCGAGTTGAGCCGGGAGGCAACTATCCGGAAATTCCGGATAGTTCGTTTGGAGGGCGCGCGAGCGTCGACTACACACCGAACACGGAGATGACGCAACAGTTCTTTGCCACGGTGCAGAACAAAATGCACTGGGCAACGCACGGCGGCGGAAGTGATCCACGAGCGCGCCGACGCCACCCAACCGCTGATGGGCCTCCGGACCACGCGCCCCGGCAAGATCATTCGCAGAGAAGACGTCTCCGTCGCGAAGAATTACCTCAGCGAAGACGAACTGCAAACGCTCAACCGGATCGTTAGCCTCTACATCGAGTTCGCGGAGCTCGAGGCCCTAGACCGCAAGCCGATGACCATGCGCCAATGGATCGAAAAACTGGACGAGTTCCTGAAAATCTCCGGCCGCGAGCTGCTGGATCACGCTGGGCACGTGTCGGCCGAAACGGCGAGGGCGAAGGCCGAACGGGAATTCGATCGCTACCGTATCCTGGCTGATACAGCCCCGCGTATCGTTGATGCTGACTTCGAGCAGGCCGCGAAGCAGCTACCCAGGCGCAGGAAGTCGTGAACAAGGCAGGGGACCGGAGGAATGTGCGGAGGCGCAGAGGGTCGTTCGCTCTCTTCTCTACGATTCCGCGTCTCCGTTCTACGTGATCTTCACCTCGTGGCGTCCCTTCTTGTCGTTGATGACCACCATCGTAACCTCCGGCCCCGCCTCGAACGAGTCGGTGGCCATGACCGGGAACGGCTCGTCGGGATCGCCGTTCGCTTCATGCCACAGGATGTACTCGCGCACGGATGCCGAGGGATTCGGCCGATCGAGCCACGCCGCGTCTTCGACGCTCGGCAGCTCGACGTTCGCTGTGACCTTCACGGTCCCACCGGTCCGTACTGCTGTATAGGTGCCCTCGGCCAGATCCAGCCGGGCGTATTCGTCTTTGATCCAGCGTTTGAAGAGCGCGATCCACTCCTGGGGCCACGGCCCTCCGGCGTTAGGGGGAGGCATGGCGCCGTCCTCGATCCAGTGTAGGAAGACGTTGTTCCCCTGCGCGTCGGGTGTGGCGCGGAGACGCACCTGGTCGTAGTCGAGCAGGTCGATCTTTCGTTTGCCTCCCATCCGCAGCATGTGATCGCGGTCGATTGACCGCATCATCGGAAGGATGTGCAGCTCCCAGCGGACCTTCTTCATTGCTTCCCCCGATCGAAGACGAATGACACCTCGGAAAAGCGCACTTCCGACCTGAGCGACAACGGCACGGACGTCGCCGCCGGATCGGTCAACTGGACGTCGTCGAGAACGACCGCCAGTTTCCACGCCGTACCAGCATGCTTCTTGGCGAGATAGCGCAGTTCCGTCGTGGCGTCGACGTACAGCACCGCCGTCTCCGGCATATTGTGGTTGCCGTGGTGCAGCGCCCACACACTGTAATCACCAAGGCGGTATCGCCGGCTGAAATCTGCATCGAGTGGTGCCAGCTTGCTCTCCGCCGGATAGAGGTAGACCGCGCCGCGATAGTTGAAGGTCGACGGAACCTCCGCGCCCCGGATCTCCACCTCGGCCGTTGTGAAGCCTGGCTGCGGGATCGTCACATCGACGATGACCGGACCCGCGGCCATGCTCTTCTTCGGTTTCGTCAGTGCCATCGCTGCCTTCGGCGTCACGAGGGACGTCGCCTGGAGCCGTGGTGCCGGGCAGGTGGTCAAGTCATAGACGTACCCCAGGTCCTCCGTTCTGGTGACGTTGCGCGGGGTCCATTCCGGCATCCCGCGCAACTTGCAGTCGGGACAGCCGAGGGCCTGCCCCGGGTGGGCGGACTGCCATCGGGCAAAGATCAGATCGATGTAATCGTGAAAGGACCAGAAGAGCGGATCGACCGCCGCCGTCGTGTCGCTCCGCATCGCCCCTCCGATCCAGTTATGCATGTTGTTGTGCCAGGGGTGCTCGAGATTGCCGGGAGCCGTACCGGGGCAGTCCGGGTCGCTGCAAGGTGAACCGCCGAACATCCGCCAGTTCGTGCTGCTCTGAATGACATCGTTGAGCTGTGCCTCGCTGTATTGGCGCTTCTCCGGCTGCTTGGTCGCTCGCACCGCATACAGCGGGTCTCCCTTCACCTCGAAGACCTTCGGATAGCGCAACCCCGTCGGATCGACGGCCCAATTCCAGTAAGGCAGCATGATCGAGCGTGTGCCGTTGGCGGGATCGGACTCCTGCAGGGCACGCTCGAAGACGAGTAACAGCGCGCGATGCCACGGCAGAAACAGCTCGTTGATGTGATTGCAGTTCGAGATGCTGCCATCGCCGTTGTGGAGAGCGGCATACCATTGATAGCTGTTGTGAAGCGGATCGTTGGGGTTGTCTTTTGAAGGATCGCGCTTCTTCAGCACGTCGATGGCGTGCCGGTAGGTGGCAACCTCATCGGCGGAGAGACATTCGATGTTCCTTCGGGAACGTGGCGCGGCCGCCTGCGCCGACACTGAAAGGGTGAGCGAGACGAGAACCGCAGCGGCAAACACTTGCCTGCCTGTACGCATATTGACTCCTCCTCTGCACTGGAGGAGTGTCACGACGCGACCGTTTCCCTACCATGAATGGTGTGTTGGTGGCGGTGACTGGAGTCGAACCAGTGACCTAGCGCTTATGAGACGCCCGCTCTAACCAAACTGAGCTACACCGCCATCGGGGTGGGGTCAGGAGGATATACTCAACGCCGCGCGGCGCGGAAAATTTCGGCGGCGGGGAGCGTTGAATGTCCGATGAAGGGCGGCAGTGCATCCGGTGCGGCGATCCGGAGGAGAGCGCCATCCTCGAGCACTGCCCCACGTGCGGGAAGCACTTCTGCGCCGACTGCGTCTACCGGGCCACGGGGCGGCGGTTTTGCTCCACCGAGTGCGCGCGTGCCTTTTTCTACGGAGACAGCGATGACTACGATAGCGACGTCGAACCTGGCGACTGATACCACCACCGCTCCGGCCAGCAGGCCTCGGCGGCTGCGCCGCACCGAATCGATCCGGGCGCTGGTGCGGGAGACGGTGGTTCGTCCCGAAGACCTCATCTATCCGCTCTTCGTCGTCCCCGATTCACGGCCGAAGATCCAGATCGGGTCGATGCCGGGAGTCTGGCAGCTCCGCGCGCGGGAGGTCGCCGAGGAGGCGCGTCGCGCGTACGACGCCGGCATACGGGCCGTTCTGCTCTTCGGGCTGCCCGAGTACAAAGACGGCATCGGATCGGCGTCGTGGGATCCGATGGGGCCGGTGCAATCAGGGATCGAAGCGATCAAACGCGCCGTGCCGCAGATGGCGGTGATGGCCGACGTCTGCCTATGCGAGTACACCGACCACGGACATTGCGGCGTGCTCCTCGAGCGCAACGGCGTGACGGACGTCGACAACGATCAGACCCTTCCGCTGCTGGCAAAGCAGGCTGTCTCCTTCGCCGCGGCCGGAGCCGATTTCGTGGCTCCGTCGGACATGATGGACGGGCGTGTCGGCGCGATCCGCGAGGCGCTTGACGATGCCGGCATGACGGAGATTGGGATCATGGCCTACTCGGCCAAGTACGCCTCCGGCTTCTACGGACCGTTTCGCGAGGCCGCCGAGTCCGCGCCGCAGTTCGGCGACCGGCGAGGCTACCAGATGGATCCGGCAAACATCCGTGAAGCGATCCGGGAGATGGAGCTCGACGTCGCCGAAGGTGCCGACATGATCATGGTCAAGCCGGCGCTGTCGTATCTCGACGTCATCCGCGCCGCGCGCGAGAACTTCGACCTGCCGGTGTCGGCGTACAACGTGAGCGGCGAGTATTCGATGGTGAAGGCCGCGGCCGAGCGCGGCTGGATCGACGGTCCGCGGGTGATGAACGAGATCCTCACGTCGATCAAGCGCGCGGGGGCGGACCTGATCATCACCTACCACGCGCTGGAGTTCGCTGAACTGCGCTGACGCGCGTTGTCTGCGCTATCGCGCGTTGTCTGCATGCTGCGCATGCGTTGTCTGCGCGGCGCGCGCGTGGTCAGTAAACCCCCAACGCGCGAAGCGCAAACAACGCGCGATAGCGCAGACAACGCACGCGAAGCGTGCAGTTCGTCAGCTCTTCTCGTGCGTGCCGCATTCCTTGCTGCAGCAGTCGTCTTTGTGCGAGCATGACTGCTTGCCGCCGCTCTTTTTGCAGCAGTCCATGTGGTCTTTCTTGCAGACCTTGTTGTCCTTGCAGCAAGCCATCTGCTGCTTCATGCAGTGACCGGCCTGGGCGGGGATGGCGAATGCCATCGAGGTCACGACCACCGCCGCGGAGAGAATTCTACGGAGCTTCATAACGCCTCCAGTCGGCCAAGTATGCGCTTTGCGCGTTGTCGGCGCTACCGCGCGCTGTCTGCGGCTTCGCCGCATAGCGTGCAGACAACGCGGCGAAGTCGCAGACAACGCGCGAAGCGCAGTTACCCGCACCAGACGGCGCTGACCGCGTCGGGGTGATCGAGCAGATAGCCGTCATCGTCCGCGTTGTATTCGATGACGGCGCCGTCGAGGCGGGAGGCGGACATGTTGTCGAGGGCGACATGGATGCCGCTGACGTCGACGACTTCATCGCCGTCGAGCGGAGCGTCGGTATAGGCAAGGCGGTAGCCGCTGCCGCCGCAGCCGGTGGTGAAGGCGATGCGGAGGATACGTCCGTCGAGCTCGCGCTGGAGGTGCTGGGCCGCGGTCTGCGTAATGGAGAGGTTCATGGTGTGGCCGGTCCGCGAACGAGTCGCGCTTCTGCATCCTCGCGTTTGAACCAATCGCGGTCGAGCTTCGTCAATTCCAGCTCGCGCTCCAGCTCGACGATATGGGAGCGCTTCGCGGCGCCGAGGTAGACGACGAAGCCGCGGTCGATCACGGTGGCGCCTCGGCCGAGCTCGGCCAGCTTGCGCTCCATCGTCCTCTCGCGGGCGATGAGGAACTCGGTCGTCTCGCGAAAGGAGAGATCGCCTTCCAGGATGTCCTGAAAGGCCAGGTCGTTGGCCAGCGTCACCCGGCTACGGGCGGTGCCGGTGGCGGCGATCTTCATCTCGATCAGATCGCGAGCCGCGCGCTCGTCGGCCGCAAACTGTTTGAACATGTTCGCGGTCAGCGGATTTGGCAGGTTCTCCGCCAGCTTCTCAAACGTCTTGTACGCCTCGATGGTGTACTGGAAGAGGGTGTTGAGCTGCTGGTTGGTGAGGAGCGCGGGGGTTGCTTCGATCGTCGTCATTTTGTGCCTCGTTGTCGGTTGTCGGTTTTCGGTTGTCGCCTCCGCTACGACAGACAACCAACAACTGACAACCTTCTCTACTCTATCTTCGCCACTTTCAAAATCACATCGCCGATCAGCTTCGATTGGCAGGACAGCCGGTACGGCGCTTCGAGCTCTTTGTATGTCTCATCGGGTGTCGGCGGCGAGAGATTGTCCCATCCGTCGATGACTTCCACTCTGCAAGTCCCGCAGGCACCGTCGCCGCCGCAGACGTGACTGACGCGCACGCCCATCTCGCCGGCGCAGGTGAGGAGCGTCGATCCCGCGGGAAACTCCGCCGCCTTTCCCTCGTCGACGAAAATGACCCGCGGCATTGGGGCGGGATTGTATACGCGGGAGCGCGGTCTCGAGGTTGCGGGGTCTGGCGGTGTGTGGTTGCTGGGTTACGAGGTTGCAGGGTTACTGTGTTGCAGGGTTACTGGGTTGCTTGGTTGGCAGGTTGCCAGATCAAGTAAGAACGCAGCAACCGAGCAACTTAGCAACCCTGCAACCACACACCGCGCAACCGCGCTACCTCGAAACCGCGAGTGCACGGTGCGCCATATACGAGCTCCTCACCAAAGGCGCCGACTCGACGTGATGGAACCCCATCGCCTTCACAGTTTCACCGAGCGCTGTGAACTCGTCAGGCGTGTAGTAGCGGCGCACGGGATGGTGGTTGCCTGTCGGTGCGAGGTATTGACCGAAGGTGACGATGTCGACGCCGGCATTGCGAAGGTCGCGGGCGACGGACAGCACTTCTTCCGCCGTTTCGCCGAGGCCGAGCATGAGCGACGACTTGGTCAACATGTTGGAACCGCGCTCCGCCGAAGCCCATCGCAGCACGTCGAGCGAACGTCGGTACTTTGCGACGGGGCGAACAGCCGGGTAGAGCCGCGGGACGGTCTCGATATTGTGTGCGAGCACCTCGGGGGCGGAGGCGATGACGGCGCGGAGTGCCTCCCGGTTGCCTTCGAGGTCGGAGATCAGCACCTCCACCGCGGCCCCGGTCTCGTCACGAACAGCGCGGACGGTTTGCGCGAGATGTTCGGCGCCGCCGTCGGGCATGTCGTCGCGATTGACCATGGTGATGACGGCGTGGCGCACGCCCATCTTCGCCACCGCCTCGGCCACTCGCCCAGGCTCGCCGGTATCGGCAGCGAGCGGCTTTCCTTTGCCGACCGCGCAGAAAGTACAGCGCCGCGTACAGATCTCGCCGAGGATCATGAAGGTGGCCGTTCCGGCGCTCCAGCACTCGAAGATATTGGGGCAGCGCGCTTCCTGGCAGACGGTATTGAGCGCCAGGTCGTTCATCAGCTTCGAGACCGGAAGTTGCGCCAGATCGCCGGGCACACGGATCCTCAACCATTCCGGGCGATGGCCGGCGCGGCGGTTGATGGGGGCGGGTTTTGCTTCGGGGGCTGTCATGTGGGGGTTACCTGGTTGCTTGGTTGCTGGGTTGCTGCGGTGACGTCTTCGCCCAGCAACTCAGCAACCTTGCAACCCAGCAACCCTTTCTCCACCTTCTCCAACGCCTCGCGGTCGTCGGTCCAGCGGATCTTTTCATACGCCTCGGCGAATGAGAACCAGCCGTACGTGTCGTGTTCTTCAGCGTCCATGCGGATCGCCGAGCCGGGGGGCATTTCGAACGCGAAGGCGGTTTCGTGGGCGATGATGGGAGGGGGGTATTTCGCTTCCAGGAAGTGCGACTCGATCATGAACGATTGCTCGAGATCGATCGCCTCCGGCTGCCCCTGGTGTCCTGTTTCTTCGGCCAGTTCGCGGCGCGCGGTGTCGACGGGCAGCTCTCCTTCTTCGATCGATCCGGTGATCGGTTGCCAGAAGTTGCCGCGGTCGGGATGGCGATGAAGAATGAGAACGCGCTCGCCGTCGTGGACGATGATCTTGACCAGGCGGATGCTCTCCGCGCGTGGTACGACATCCCGCTCGAAGACTTCAGCGAATTTTTTGGCGACGATCGTACGCACTTCGTCGATGGCGACGTCGCGTCCCGCGAGTTGCGCGATCGATGTGACCCCGGTGCCGTGCAGGCCACACGGGGTGATGAGGCGGAAGTGATCGAGGTTGGTCGACACGTTCAAGGCGAAGCCATGCGAAGTCACCCACCGCGCGATGCGGACGCCGATGGCGGCGATCTTGTCGTTGCCGGCCCAGATCCCTCGTTTTCCCCCGGTACGTTCCGCTGTGATGCCGTAGTGAGCGACCGTGCGGATCAGGACTTCCTCGAGTTTGGTCACGTACTTTCGGACGTCGCGGTTGCCCTCGCCGAGGTGGACGATGGGGTAGCCGACGAGCTGACCGGGTCCGTGATAGGTGATGTCGCCACCTCGCGTAGTCTCGTAGAAACGAACGCGCTCGGATGCGAGCGTCGACGTGGGGGCGAGGAGATTGCGTACATCGCCGCCGCGTCCGAGGGTGATGACGGGAGGGTGCTCGAGAAGGAGGAGCTGATCGGGAATCGCTTCTTCCTGCCGCAACTCCACGAGCTTCTGCTGCAGCCTCATGCCGTTCTCGTACGTGACGAGGTGAAGGTTGCGGAGCTCACAGAGGCGCATCGCGGTCGAATACGCGCGTGGGGAGCGGGGCATTCCCGTAACGCGGCTATGAGGATTACAATCGCCCCTCGTGATGAAGCGGGTCCGGTTTGGCTGTGTCTTACTCGCTCTGATCTCCGCGGGAGCTGCAAACGCCGCGGAGAGAGCCTTCGGCGTTCACCTCGTCGAGCCGGCGGAGCATGTCGAGGTTCTGGCCGGATCCACGGTTCCGATCGGATGGGAGGCCGCGAACGTTCCGGCGGGGATCGAAGAATGGGAAGCATTCGTCTCGATCGACGGTGGGAAGACGTATCCGGTCCGCATCACGCCGCACCTCGACGCCGGCATTCATCGATTCAACTGGATCGTTCCCTCCCTTCCGGGTGCTGACCTCTCCATCCTCCTCCGTTTTGGTGATGAGCAGGAGGAGGTCGAGTTCCCGTTTGCGAGGCGGGTGCGGATCAGTGGAACCATCACTGGGGAGACCAGCCGCGCGCGGTTCCTGCAACGCGGGGCCGAAGACGACCACGGCCGTGTGCTCACGGAGTGGGTCGAGGGCTCGCGCGAAGGCTCTGGTGTCTATCAGGTCGCCGTCGATTCTCGATGGCTCGTCAGTGACAGCGAATGGAACGAAGGTACCGACCGTGACACCACGCAGGCGGTGGGCATTTCGTCGCAGCGCGTCGAAGACGCCGTGGGTGTCTCGCACGCACACGCTGACGGCGTTGCAGGATCGCGGCACAAAGAGCGCAGGACGCTCCGGCTTCGGGTCGCCGGCGTGCTGCTCCTGACCGGCCGACTGAACATTTAGACCGGAGCGCGCTCTTCTTCCCAACGCGCCTTCGCACATCCTCGGTGCTCGTTCACGAGAGCACGAGTGGCGTGCGCATCTTCCTTTGTTCAGGGGATTTGGCCTGCCGAACAAAGCATGGGGGGTCCGACATGGAGCAACTTTCTCAAGCGTTTCTCATCATCGCATGCAGCACGATTGCCGCTATTCCTCTCCGCGCGCAGTCGCCTTCCGTTCCGTCCGCTTCCGAGCAGATTGTCGTCAGCGCGACCAAATTGCCCGAGGACAAGATCGATCTCCCTGCCGACGTCACGGTCATAACAGGAGAGGAACTGCGCGCCCGAGGTGTGCAGACGCTCGGGGATGCGCTCGCAACCACCGAAGGAGTCGAGGCGTTCGACGGGAGCGACCAGGGCGGCCGCATTCCGAATGTATCGCTCTGGGGTCTGAAGGAATTCGACGCGTATCTGGTCGAGCTGGACGGAGTGCCGGTAGGTGGAAACTACGATCCTGACCTACAGCAGATCGACGTTCGCAACATCGATCGGATCGAAGTGATCCGGGGCCCGGCCGGCGCCGTTCACGGGTCAACCGCGTTCGCCGGTGTGATCGCCATCTACAGTTCCGACGCCACGTCAACACGGGCGGAGCTCAGCGGCGGAAGTTTCGGACAGCGCACAGCCCGTTTTTCCACGGGCGCCTCCAATGCGGACACCCGCTGGACGATCAACGCGTCTGCCAATCAGATCGGCGGCTGGCGGCCGCGCACCAGCGGCAGCCGTGACGATCTATCCGCGACATGGGGAATCGCCAATCTGGCGGGGGGCTCGCTGAAGACGCGCATCTTTGCGCTCGATCAACGGGAAGACTACGGATCGCCGCTTCCGGTTGACAGCGATCTGGGGACTTTGCCGGACGGCGTCGACTTTCACAGCAATCTGGCTCTGCGCGGAAGCGAGATTGCCTCACGCGACATTGGCTTCACGACGAGATATGACCATCCGCTCTCGTCATCGTTAACCCTGACGAACGACTTTGGCTACACGCATCGAAACCGCCATCTGGCGCGGACGTTCGTCGACGCCGCGGACGGAGACTCTCTCTCGGGAGCCGGCACCGATTTCCGGCCCAGGCACAATGACGTGTTTGAAGACCTTCGGCTGCAATGGTTACCAGCGGAGCATCGCCTGGTGGTGGGAACGTCGATCGCCTATGGATCATTGAACAGCAATGGACGGCGTTTCGATCTGTCGTATGACCTCGGCGGGCCGGTTCCGGCGATCAAGGACTTTCCCGACGGAACCGGCATTCGCCTGACCGATCGCCGGACCTTCGCCGGCATCTATGCCGAAGACGAGTGGACTCCGACGCGGAGAATCACCGCCACGGGTGGACTCCGATACGATCGCGACAACGAGCGTCGCAGTTTTGACGACACCGACGGAAACAGCTCGCGGGAATCGAGGCACGACGGTGCGCTCTCCGGACGGGGAGCCGTGGTCATTCGATTGATCGAGCAACCGTCCAACTCGATACAGGACGCGAACGTTCACGTGGCCGTGAACCGAACCTTCAAGCCGGCGGCGTTCGATCCAACCCCGCAGGAAGACGAGGGTCTACTCGCTCCGGAACGTAGTCATAGCGTCGAGGCGGGATTCAAGATCGCGGGAGCGAAACGCCTCTGGGATCTCGACCTCACCGCATTCGATATGCACATCGTGAACATCGTCGTGTCAGCCGACGTCAACGGGAATCCCACGCTCATCAACGGCGGCGAGGATCACTTTCGCGGTGCTGAGCTGGCGGCGCAGCTCCATCCCAGCGAGCAGTTCACCATCCGCGCTGGATACGCGCAGCATGACCCGCGTCTGCAGCGTCTCGTGTTCAGTCCAGCGCCGGGACAGGTTGAGGATGACAGCGGCCATCTTGCGGAACTGGTGGCACGCCATACCGAGAATCTTGCGCTGATCTACTCGCCGCGCTCAGGACCGGGGGGGTCCGTCACCATCCAGGCGGTAGGCCCGCGTAAGCTCGATCGTGACAATGTTTTCACCACGAAGCCCTACACGATGGTGAATGCGTCGTTCTTCATACCGTTCTCGCAGGCCAGGTTTGAAGTCGTCGGAAAGAACCTCCTCAACAAACGCTACTACACCACGGACAGCGAGCTCGCGGACGGTTTGCGATACATCTCCGCACCACGCTCGTTCCTGGGAAGGGTCACATGGACATTCTGATGTGAACCTTCGACCATCGTTCACGCCACTCTCCGAGGCATGAACGATGACGGGCTGGACGGAGACCTTCCGTCTGGCCCGTACTATCTGTGAATCGAACGCGCTACGGCCTCCACTCCGCGAGCTCTTTCTGCAGCTTCTTCGCGTCGCGGAGCATGTCGGGGTCTGTGGCGGTGTTGAGAAACTCCGCCACGGCCTTGATGGCTTCGCGATAGCGGCCGGCGTTTACCTGGGCGACGATCTTGTTGTAGCTCTCGATCTGGCGGTTCTGCGCGGCGACGCGGGCCAGTTCGGCGGCCTGTTGCTCGAACGATTGGCGGGCGTCGGCATCGGAAGTGTTCGCGGCCAGCTCGCGAATGATGGCGGCCGCTTCGTCAAGACGCTGCTCGCGAGTGAGGGCGTTCGCGCGTGTCAGCTCGGCGCGAACGATCACGGAGCGGGCGGCGAAGGAAACCTGCGGATTTCCGGCGGCGTCGAGCCTCGCGAAGAGCGGATCGGCTTTGGCCCGGTCGCCGGCGCGGCGGTACATCGCCAGCAGATGCAGCGTGAAGTCGGTGCGGGTGGGGAGGAGCCTGCACGCTTCTTCGAGAGCGGCGATCCCCGGGGCGACGTCGTTCTCGACGCTGTAGGTCGTGCCGAGGTCGCCGATCGCTCGGCCGGTAGGAAAGCCGTTGTCGCCACGATGTTTCAGCGCTCCTTCCACGAGCGTGCGCGCTTTGCGGAAACGGGTGACGTCGTCGTCGGTGGTGTCGGAGCTCTGCGCCAGCGCGCCGATCTGGTCCTGCATCAATGCCTCGGCATAGGCGAGTGCGACCTGGACGTCGTTCGGATCGGCAGCGACGGCTTGGTCGAACAACGGCATGGCCTCGGCGTACTTCGCCGCGGCAGCGCGTAAGGTGCCTAGGCCGGCGAGAGAACGCGCGTGTTTCGGATCGGCGTCGAGGGCCGCGCGGAAGTGCCGCTCGGCGTCTGCGGAAAGCTCCGGGAACGCCGAGAGAAAATGACCAAGCTCGTAGAGAGTCGTGGCGCGGTCGATCGGATCGACACGGACAGATGTGTCGCTCACCGGGACGCTGAGCGTGATGGCCCATGCCGCCCGCTGCGGCGCCGAGTAGCGGGAAAGTGCCCAGTCGACGTCACGCAGCGTGCAGTGGTAGCGGGCCTGCAGGGCCGCCTCGACTGCGGCGCCGTGCGAGACGTCGTGAACGAAGGCGTAGAAGTCGGCGCCGTTGTTGGCCGAGGTGCGCACCAGCCAGTCGACGATGGCCCAGCTCTCGGCGTAGAAGGTGGCCTGACCGCTGGAGCCGTTGTAGATGTCGGATTCGCGGGCCGTGGCAAAGAGTTGCGCCAGCGGAATGCGAGCGCGCTGCCGGAGGACGGAAATGTGGTTCGCGATCGGCTCGCCGGCGGAGATCGATCGTGAACGGATGGTGGCGTTGCTGAAGTACTCGGCGATTCCTTCCTCCAGCCAGAGCGGCGCCTTGGCATCGCCCGATTGCATGAGGTAGTGGATGAGCTCGTGCAGCGGCGCGCGGTCCTCTCCGCGCCAACTGTAGCCGTCGTTGATCAACATCGCGCCACCGTCACGCATGGAGACGAAAACGCCGCTGGCGTTGGCGTCGTGCCGGTTCAGGAGCATGTCGAAATACGGCCGGCTCTCGCGGCGCCGCGTGAAAAGAATGACGAGCGTCGGCGTGGCTGAGGGCGCGCTGAAGGTGGAGTCGACCTGCGTCAGCGCGGACGCCAGAGTCTCGAGCTCGGCAGCCACGGCGCGCGTGCGTCTCTCATCGGCGCTGCTGACGAAGACGAAGTGTTTGGAGCGGGCCCGGAGCCACGTCTCATCGGCCGCGGGGAAGGGGATGGGGCCGTTGGTCTGACGAGGCGTGCCGTCGCCTTTGATGCCCTTGAGGACCGGCGGGACGAATTGGGCGTGCGCCAACACGGCGAGAAGCACGAGCGCGGTCAGGACAAAGCGGCGCATGCAATGCGAGAGAACACAACGCAGTAACAGTCATTCCTCGCCGCGCTCCGTGACACCGGCGAGGCTCGTTGCTATCCTCGCCGTCATGGGCGATGGAGAGATCATCATCAGCGGCGCAACCGCCGAGGACATCCCTGTGATCAAACAGCTCCTCGCCGCCAACGACCTGCCTACGGACGGTATCGACGATCATTGGAAGACATTCATCGTCGCGCGCGATGGGGATGATCTGGTCGGTTGTGGCGGCGCCGAGGCGCACAAGTTCGCCGCGCTCATCCGCTCCGTGGCCGTCGCCGGCTCGTATCGCAGCCGTGGGATCGGGCGGCGCATCGTCCGTCAGCTCCTCGACCGTCTGGCTTCGCGCGGCATCCGCGAGTTCTATCTTCTGACGACGACAGCGCAGCCCTATTTCGCCAAACGCGGCTTCAAACCAATCGATCGCGACGAGATCCATCCACAGCTTACGGGTTCCGCCGAGCTGCGAGGCGCCTGCCCCGACAGCGCCGTCTGCATGCGTCTGGTCATGCTGGCGTAACTGCGGCTGCGCCGCGTAGTCGGTTATCGGTTGTCTGCGCGCTGCGGTGCGCGTCGTCGTTTCAGGCAAGAGCGCGGTGAAGTCGCAGCAGACAACCGACAACCGATAACGCGGCTTCGCCGCATAATGAACCATGCGCGTTTTCGACGTTCACATCCACATCCAGCCGTGGGAGATGCTCAAGCCCGAGGTGTTGTCGATGCTGTCCGACCCCTCGCATGCGAATGCGAAGGACGTCCTCGCCTCGGCGGACAACGTCGTCCGCTTTCTCGATCGGGAAGGAGTCGAGCGCGTCTGCTGCATCAACTACGTCTCGCCGGATGTGATGGGCTTCACCCGGGAGACCAATGACTGGATCGCCCATTTCACGCGCGAACATCGCGACCGGTTGCTCCCGGTCGGTTCCGTGAATCCGCTGCACGAGATCAACGTACGCGACGAGATCCGGCGCGTGCTCGACCTCGGTATCCGGATGATCAAGATCCATCCGCCACACCAGCTTTTCTCACCGAATGGCTACCACGGGGAGTTGTGGCAGCTCGCCGAGATCTATCGCGAATGCGAGGAGCGGGGAGTGCCGGTCATGTTTCACACGGGCACCTCGGTCTTTCCGCGGGCGCGCAATGTCTTCGCCGATCCGATGCCGATCGACGACGTGGCCATCGACTTCCCGCGGCTGCCGATCATCCTTGCGCACGCGGGACGGCCTCTGCACGGGGAGACGGCCTTCTTCCTGGCACGGCGTCACGACAACGTGCGGCTCGACATCTCCGGAATCCCGCCGAAGGCATTGCTGCGCTACGTCCCGCGCGTTGCCGACCTGGCGGACAAAGTGCTGTGGGGAACCGATTGGCCGTCGCCAGGGGTCGTCTCGCCGCGGAAGAACATCGACGACTTTCTCGCCCTCGGCCTGAGCGACGAGGTCACGCGCAAGATTCTTTGGGAGAACGCCGCGCGGCTGTTTCCGTGACCACTGTTATCATCCCCGCAGATGCCGGACCTTGCGAAGGAACCGCTGAATGAACCAATGGGCCGCCTCGACGCGTTCGACGTCGGCCCGAAGAAGCTCACCGTGCAGACCGAGTTCTTCGCGCGGCCCAACTGGCGCATCGAAACCAAGATCTATCTCGCCGGTGCGCTGAAAAAGGTTTACACCGAGGATCTCTCGCAAACGCCGGAGAACGAGCTGCAGAGGACCATCGACCAGTTTCACCGGACAAAGATCGACGAGATCGTAGCCGGCTTGCGCAAACTCCAGCAATGAACGGAATCCATGTCGAAGCACTGACCAAGGCGTATCGCCCGTTTGGCGTCGTGCGGCCTGTGCTGAAAGGCGTCGACCTTACCATCGCGCCGGGCGAAGTGGTCGGCCTCATCGGCCCGAACGGAGCGGGGAAGACCACGCTCATGTCGTGCATCGTCGGTTTTCTCAACGCCGATGCCGGCTCGATTACGATCGACGGCCGTTCGAATGATGACCTCGACGTGCGCCGCCGTACCGGTTTCGTGCCCGAGCGGATGAACTTCGACCGACGCGCCACCGGCGGCGCGTTCCTGCGCTACATGGCACGCCTGGCCGGTGTGCCGCGCGCAGGCGTCGCCGATCGCGTCGATGTGCTCCTCACGCGCCTCGGTCTGAAGGATGCGGAAGACAAGCGCCTCTCGCAGTATTCGCGTGGCATGTTGCAGAGGATCGGCATGGCCCAGGCGCTGATGCTCGATCCCGATTTCCTTTTTCTCGACGAGCCGACCTCGGGGCTCGATCCGAACGGCGTTTTTCTCGTGCGCGATCTCATCGCCGAGGAGAAAGCGCGAGGCGCGGCGGTCCTGCTCAACTCACATCAATTGGCCGAAGTCGAAAAAGTCTGCGACCGTGTGCTCTTTCTCAAGGGCGGTGTGATCGCGCGCGAAGAAGCGCTTCGCGAGCTCACGAAGATCCTCATCGCCATCACGCTGCTGCCTGGTTCCTACGACGCGGCGTCGGTCGCCTCCGCTGCTGGCGCGATCGTGAAAGACAACGTTGTGACGACATACGTTGCCACCGAGGCCGATGTGGCGCAGCTTGTGACGCGGATCGTCGGCACTGGGGCGGGCGTCATCGACGTCCGCCGGCGCACGGCAGACCTCGAGTCGATCTTCCGAGGTGAAGCATGAGTCTCGTCGTGATCGCCGAGACGCTGCGCAGGCACTTCGCGCACCTTGGATACATCATTGCCCTGCTCCTTCTCATCCTCATTGTCGTCACGGCGTCCGCGATCGGAGCACCGTCAGCACCTTACGAAATGGTTGGACTCTTCGCGCTCATCGCAGGCTGCCAGCTCATCGGCCCTGAGTTTTCGTCGGGCACACTGCAGCTCATCCTCAGCAAGCCGATCAACCGCTCGAGCTATCTGCTCTCCCGCGTGGTTGGTGTGACGTTGGCGATCTGGGTGGCCACCATCGTCATGTTCGGAAGCGACATCGTGGGACGCCTGATCGCCGGAACGCCGATCCTGTGGCGCTCCGCGCTCGCGGCGGCCGTCGTATCGGCGCTGAAGGTCCTGTTCGTCTGCTCGCTGCTGGCGCTCCTCGGCAGCTTCTCGCGCTCGTACGTGAACATCGGGATTTACATCGCCGCCCAGATTCTTCTGCCGATGATCTCCGGCCTGCTCAACATGATGAAGAATGCAGTGAGCGGGGAGATGGGGGCAATCGGAGCGTTCCTGCGGGCGAATCCCGGCCTGCTCAAAGCGCTGGCCACGATCAACAGCAACCTTTTTCCCGATACGCCGATGATCCCCTTCGACCGCAACTGGATCGTGATGATTCTTTGCAACGCCTCGGTGGCGCTGCTGCTGGCGTGCGTCATATTCTCGCGGCGGGAGGTTCCCTACGGTGCCGACTAGCCTGACCTTCGACCGGACCAAGCAGCGTGCGCTGCCGATCTGGCTGCCGATCGTGGTGGCGTTGCTGATCGTGGCACGTATCGTCTCGTGGAAAGTGCCCGTCAAGGCGGACGTCGATCTCATTCACTGGACGGATATCGACCAGGCCGCGGCCGTGTCGACGCGGTCGCACCGGCCGATCCTCTACGAGTTCTCCGCCGCATGGTGCGGTCCGTGTCACCTGCTCGAGCGCGAGGTCTTCATGGATCCCGATCTCGCGGCGAGGATCAACAACCGGTACATCGCCGTCAAAGTCGTCGATCGCCAGCGCGAGGACGGCCGTAATTCCGATAACGTGCAGCGGCTGATCGACCGCTATAGCGTCAATGCCTTCCCGACGGTCGTCATCGCCGCGCGGGACGGCGGCGTGCGCGACCGTACCGTCGGTTATCCCGGCCGCGATCAATTCGCGGCATTTCTAGACCGCGTGCGCTGATGCGGCTCGAACATCTGACCCCGGACGAAGAGGACTTCTGGCGCGGCGAGTTCGCCCAGGAGAACTGGATCTTCGGCGCTCTCGGCTTGAGCGTGACCCTCCCGGAGTTCGCCGGCGGCGTCCCCGCTCTGCGCACGATGCACTTCGGCTACTACCTCCAGCCCCTGCACCTCAACGCCGACGACCGCGAAGACCTCCCGCGCAAGTTGGTCTTCGTGCTTGCGCGCCGCAAACCGCCTCTCGATTTCCTGGAGCTGAGCGGCGCCGGAATCCGCATCCCGCACTGCTTCCCGCAGGGTTTCACGCTCGGCAGCGTGTTGCGAATTACACTGCAGGAGATGAAGAAGCTGCCGTTGAAGGACGAGAGTGGGAGGGTGGGGGAGGAGGGGTAAGATCGGGAGTGAGCTACTTTTAGCTATACTCTGGCCAGAATGCGTTTCGAGATCACCTTTGCTCCTGAAGCGGGTGAGAGCTACCGAAGGTTGGAGGCGCATGTTCGAGCTGAGGTTCGCGATGCGGTAGAGCGCCATCTCCGGCACGAACCGAGGAAGGTTAGCAAGAGCCGAATCAAGCGCTTGCGAGGTCTGCGACGACCGCAGTATCGCCTGCGCATCGGTGACGTTCGGGTCTTCTACGACGTCGTGGAGGACGAAGTGCATGTATTAGCTGTCGTTGAGAAAGCGAGAGCCGCCGAATGGCTCGATGAGCGGGGGACACCCGAATGAAGAAGATACCTCTTTCGAAGATCAAGGATGACCTATCGCGATACCTTCATCTGGCGGAGGGCGAGGAGATCGTCATCACGCGTCACGGCAAGCCTGCTGGCGTGCTTCTTGGTTTTGGATCAGAAGATGATTGGTTCGATTACCGGCTGGAGCATGATGAGACCTTTCTTCGTCGTGTTGACAAGGCGCGTGCAGATATTCGCGCGGGAAAAGGCACACGCCTCGAGGATCTTCCGAGTTAGGTTGGCAAGCGATGAAAACGCTTGAAATCCACCTTCCGGACGAGACTGCATCGAAGATCGAGCAGGCTGCTCAGCAGCGTGGGATCTCGGTCGAACAGCTCCTTCAAGCATTCGTTGAGGAGAGGATTCAGCGTGATACCCAGTTCGAACGCGCGGTTGGTCGAGTTCTGGAGAAGAACGCCGAGTTGCATCAGCGGCTGGCTTAGCTGATCGATCACGATCATGAATGTTCAAGACAAGATCGACCGTCTCAAGGAATTCCGGGCGAATCTGTACGAGTGGAACAACAGCGCCGACGCAGAAACTCGTTCCTACATCAATCAGAACCTATCCTGGATAAGGCGGGAGGTGTTGGAAGCCGGCCGCCTCCATACCTTCACCGTTGCTCCGCCACCCGCAGTCGGCGGATTGATCGTTCGAAACCTTGATCCGTTTTCCATGATCTTTAGCCCACCTTACGAAATTAATCTTATCCCGTCAATCGTGGACATGATCGATCAGACCATCGGAGTACTGCAGGAACCGCCAGGAGAGAACTCCGAGAAGGTTCGTGTGGAAATCGATCCAGACGTGAGTAAGGGCTATGCCTTCATCGCGATGCCTATCGATCCGGCAAACGCGGCTCTGGAAGACGTCCTGGATGCGATTAAAGAGGCGGCGAGTCGTTGCGGAATCCATGCTGAGCGTGTGGATGAACCGCAGTCAAATGATCGAATCACGGACCGTATTCTGGAGTCCATTCGAAAAGCCGAATACGTCATCGTCGATCTAACAGATGGTCGCCCAAGCGTTTTTTACGAAGCAGGTTATGCTCAGGGGCTGAGGAAAACACCGATTTACATTGCGCGCGAAGGGACCCACTTGGAATTCGACCTCAAGGACTATCCGGTGATTTTTTTCCGGAGCATGAAGCAGCTGAAGGACGCTCTGGAACTGCGACTCCGAGGAGTCGCAAGCGCCGCCGCAGAGAAGAGCCGGCAAAAGAAGATTGGAGTTTGAATTGCGATCGCTGAGTAAGGCATTTCTATTTCTTGTCGCCATCCCTATCGCCGCCCACGCCGCGACGCCCCAATCCGGCGTCGAAGCCTTCAACAAATCTCTCGACTCCGCCACGCGGAGCATGAACAACGCCGCCGTCCTCGCTCTCTGGGACGATGACGGCGTCAGCCTCCTTCCGTCGACGCCGCCGATCGTTGGGAAGAAGGCGATCGCCAAGTTCCTCGATGACGTCATGGCCGCGATTCCCGGCGGCAGGATGATGACATTCGAGATGCAGTGCCACGACATTCAGGTCTCCGGCGACTGGGGCTCAGAGTGGTGTACGGAGCATCAGATCGTGCAGTTTCCAGGCGACAAACCGCCGTTCGACGGCTGGGGGAAGATGCTTTTCGTCCTCCACCGCGGGGCGGATGGCAAGTGGCGGGTGAAGGAAGAGATGTGGAACCAGGCGGTGGCGGGGCATTGATCATTCCCCGAAACCGCCCCGAGACTGAAATGTTCAATGTTGAATGTTCAAGGTTGAATGTTGAATGATGGGGAGACCGAAGCCCTCATTCAAGACTGAGCATTCAACATTCGACATTCAACATTGCCTCTGACTCCCTCCCCCCTCCGCCGACTCTTCGGATACTTCGCCCGGCACAAAACGGCCCTGACGCTCGGTGGGCTCTGCGTGCTCGGCTCTGCGGCTTTCTCGCTGCTCAAGCCGCTCATCGTCGGAGGCGCGGTTAACGAACTGGCCAAGGTGGTCACGCGCGGGGCGATGGTTCGCTACGGACTCCTTCTCGTCGTCGCATCGATGGGCGAAGGGCTCTTCCTCTTTCTGCAGCGCCGCATCATCATCGGCGAGTCGCGGCGCATCGAATATGAGATGCGCAACGATTTCTATGGGCATCTGCAGTCGCTGCCGGTGGCCTACTACCAGGAACAGCGCACGGGCGATCTCCTCTCCCGCGCCACGAACGATCTGGCCTCGGTACGAATGCTGATCGGGCCGGCAGTCATGCACTCGCTCTCGTCAGTGATCGTGGTCATCGGCGCCTTCGTGATGATGCTGCGGATCAACCGGCAGATGGCGCTCCTCTCTCTGATCTCGGTGCCGGTGATCGTCCTGATGGTGCGGTACTTCGGCCAGCGGATTCACGTGAAATTCAAGGCCGTGCAGGATTACTTCGGCGACATCTCCGCGCGCGTGCAGGAGAACCTGGCCGGCGTGCGCGTGGTGCGCGCGTTCGGTCGGGAGCGGGCGGAGGGGCAGTTGTTCGCGGCGATGAATCGCGAATACGTCGAGCGCAACCGCACCGTCATCAAGCTGACGGCGATGTTCTATCCCGGCCTGCACGCGATGATCGGGCTGCTCTTCTGTCTGATCTTCTATCTCGGTAGCAGGGCCATGATCCTCGGTACGCTTTCGATCGGAAGTTTCATCGCTTTCCAGCTCTATCTCGGCAGGATGGTCTGGCCGCTGATCGCGCTCGGATGGGTGACCAATCTCTTCCAGCGGGGCATGGCCTCGATGGTGCGCCTGCATGAGGTCTGGTCGATCCAGCCTGATGTTCAGACCGACTCGGGGGAGCGCGTGCTCGTACCGGTGCGCGGCGAGATCGAGATTCGTCATCTCACATTCACCTATGCCGGATCATCCCGGCCAACATTGCGCGACATCGATCTCCATGTCCGTCCCGGCGAGACCGTCGGCATCGTCGGGCGGACCGGAAGCGGGAAGTCGACATTGCTGGCGCTGATCACACGGACCTTCGAGCCGCCGCCGGGGACGATCCTGATCGACCGGCGGCCGATCGAGTCGTTCCCGACGTCGCAACTCCGCCAGTGGATCGGCGCCGTTCCGCAGGAGACCTTCCTCTTCTCCGAATCAATCGCCGAGAACATTCGCTTCGGGCGCCGCGACGCCTCGCCGGAGGAAGTTCAGGAATCGGCCGGTCTGGCCGGCCTGTCGGGCGACGTCGCTTCGTTCCCGCAAGGATTGGAGACGCTGATCGGAGAGCGCGGCATTACGCTGTCGGGGGGGCAGAAACAGCGGACGGCCATCGCACGCGCCCTCGTCCGCGACCCGGCCATCCTGATCCTCGACGATTCCCTGAGCGCCGTCGATACCAACACCGAGGAGCAGATCCTCCGCGCGCTGCGCGAGATCCGCAAGGGACGTACCGCGTTGATCGTCTCGCATCGCGTCTCGTCGGTGAAAGACGCCGACACCATCATCGTCATCGACAACGGGCGCATCGTCGAGCGAGGGACGCACGACGCCCTCCTCGCGCAGGACGGCTACTACGCAAACCTCTATCGAAGACAGACCCTTGAGGAGGAGATCGCGGAAATCGCGTAGCGGCGGCTTCGCCGCGTTGTCGGTTATCGGTTGATTGCGCTGCGCGCGTTGTCAAACCGAGTACGACAAATACATATCTACCGACAACTGACAACCGACAACGCGCGATCGCGCCCAAACCATGGAATTCGAACGACACGAAGACGAAGGAGCAAAGGCCTTCGACCCGCATCTTGCGCGGCGGCTGATGCGCTATCTGAGGCCGTATCGGCTTCGGGCGACGGTATCGGTCGGGCTGGTCATCCTTTCGTCGATGCTCGAGATCGCGGGGCCTGCCATCGTGGCGGTGGCAATCGATCTCTATGTGGCGCCATTGCAAGGGAAGAGCGTCACAGGTCTCAGCCACCGCATCGGCGCCTGGCTGGTGGCACACGGCTGGGCGCTCTCTCCGATGAGCGGGATCAACCTCGCGGCCGGTCTTTACTTCGTCGTCCTCGCCGGCGGCTTTGCCGTGCTTTACACGCAGATGGTGCTGATGAATCTGATGGGGCAGTACATCATGTACGACCTCCGCAAACAGATCTTCGAGCACCTGCAGCGGCTGGACATCCAGTTCTTCGACCGCAATCCGGTAGGCCGGCTGATGACGCGCGTCACCACCGACGTCGACGCGCTCAACGAGATGTTCACGGCCGGATTCGTCTCCATCTTTGGCGATGTCTTCGTGCTCGCCGGCATCGTCGGCGTGCTGTTCTGGATGAACTGGCGGATGGCGCTGGTCCTCTTCTCGATCATCCCTCTGATCATTCTGGCCTCGGCGTGGTTCCGGGCCGGCGCGCGCAAGACGTATCGCCAGACGCGCGCCCGAATCGCCGCCATCAACGCCTTCCTGCAGGAGCACATCTCGGGAATGGCCACCGTCCAGCTCTTCAACCGGGAGGCAGATGAAGCGGAAAAGTTCGAGGGCCTGAACGTCCGGCACCGCGATGCGAACCTCGAGTCGGTCTTCTACTACTCGATCTTCTATCCGGTCGTTGAGCTGGTGGAGACGATCGGAATGGCGCTCATCGTCTGGTACGGCGGCGGCCAGGTCATCCAGGGAATGCTCTCCATCGGTACCCTGATCGCGTTCTTTCAGTATGCGCAGCGTTTCTACGAGCCGATCTCCGATCTCTCGGAGAAGTACAACATCCTCCAGGCGGCCATGGCGGCCAGCGAACGGATTTTCAAGACGCTCGACACACCGCCGCGCATCCTCGACGGGGGGACGCTGGAGATCGATCATTTCGAATCGATCGAGTTCCGCAACGTCTGCTTCGCCTACAACGAGCCGGAGTGGGTGTTGAAGAATGTCTCCTTCATCGTGACCCACGGCGAGCGGGTGGCGCTCGTCGGTCACACCGGCGCCGGGAAGACGACCGTAACCGCGCTCCTGCTGCGCTTCTACGAGCCGCAGAGCGGCGAGATTCTGATCAACGGCGTCGATATCCGGCGCTACACGGTGACATCCCTCCGCTCCCTCTTTGCCATCGTGCAGCAGGACTTTTTCCTCTTCACCGGCACGATCGCGCAGAACATCTCCCTCGGCGAGCCGAAGATCTCCGCCGAGGTCGTGCAGGAAGCGGCCAGACGGGTGCAGGCGGATCGCTTCATCCAGCGTCTGCCCGAAGGCTATGACTCCGACGTCCGCGAACGCGGTGCCGGGTTATCGGTGGGAGAGAAGCAGCTCCTGTCGTTCGCCCGGGCGCTTGCCTTCAATCCGCCAGTGTTGGTACTCGACGAAGCGACGTCATCGATCGACACCGAGACCGAGGTGCTTATCCAGGAAGCGATTCAGATGCTGATGGCCGGCCGGACGTCGATCGTCATCGCCCACCGCCTCTCCACGATCCGCTCCGCCGACACGATCCTCGTCTTTCACCACGGCGAGATCCGCGAGCGCGGTACGCACGAGCAGTTGATGCAACACGAAGGGCTGTATCGGAAGCTGTATGAGATTCAGTACCGCGAGACCGCGGCAGTGGCGTAGGGGATCGCACTGTCTCGGAAAGGCGCCGACCGGATACGGGAGCACTCGGGCCGAGCGCAGGCAATCGATATGCAGGTCGAGGGTGGAGGGAATCAACGCGCGTTCAGCGCGTGCCTCAAACTGAGAGAGGAGCCAAGCATGAATGAAGGTAGAACCCGATGTGAGGACTACTTGCCGGCGCCTGCTGACCAGCATGCCATCGCATGGCGCTACATGGACTTCGCCAAGCTCGTTTCTCTTATACAGAATGGACCTCATTTGTCCCGGCTAGATCTGCTCGGAGATGACCAAGCTGAGGGGCTGCTGCACCAGCCGCAGGTGGCCTTCTTTGACCAGAGTCTAAAGATCCTAGAATCTGTAGCTCAGAAAACGGGGATCAGCGACGCACCTGCCGCGGCTAGAGGCTCATGGAAGGATTCGTACGAGAGGATGAGACGAGGCAGTTACGTAAGTTCTTGGCAGCTGTCGCCTGACGAGACTTGGTGGATGTGGAAGGTGTACTGCAAGAGCGAATGCGGCGTTGCCGTTCGAAGCACGTTCGCAAAGCTTGATTCCGAGATACCGACGCTGTCAACGAGTATGCGCGATGTGATGATCGGGTGTGTTCGGTATGGTGACAACTCTAGCCCCGACCCCCTCGCTATCGTGACTTCCAAAAGAAACGCATTCCGAGATGAGCACGAGCTTAGGATTCTGTGCTACCTCGCTGGCGCGGCCGACGACTCTGCTGGATTCTTTCTGGGGTGCAAGGCGGATTCCTTTGCCGAAACGTTTGTGGTTTCTCCATTCGCCCCGCCGTGGTTTAGAGATGTGCTCGAAGCGACTTGCCGCGCTTTGGATTGCTTTGTCCCGGTGGTTGACTCGTCGTTGCGGGGCGCTCCCCGGCAGCCATATTGAGCGAATGGAGCACGAAAAGTTAAGATCAAGCATGCATGGGGAATTGACCTACATGATCGAGCGTGATGGCGACTGGATTATTGGCTTCCGGCCGCAGAAACCCGGCGCGAATGAGCAGGGAAAATCTGCAGAGGAGTGTCGAACCAATCTGGCTGCGGCGATCGCTCTGATTCTTGATGATTGTCTTGCCTCCCTGTCCATGGCCCGTTCGAGATAAATATGACAGACCTCCGAACGATCGTTCACTCCGACCCCCAGATCCATAGCGGAACGCCCGTCTTTGTCGGCACTCGTATTCCCGCACGCACGCTTCTCGACTACCTCGAAGGCGGCGACACGTTGGAGGAGTTCCTCGACAACTATTCCAGCGTTTCGCGCGAGCAGGCGATTGCTTTCCTTGAGGAGGCGGGTCGCGCAGCGCTCGCTCAGATCGTGTGAGGCGTGTTCTGCAGTTACGCACTGCGATCTTGAATGTCGCACCGGGTACGCTGGCTGTCGTCCGGGTTGCGCAATGGCGTGAGTGACAGCACCGACCATACCGCGCTGATCGCCGTTCCCGCTGCCTCGCCGAGAAAACGAGTACGATCGTCCCGTGCGGCTCGCGGTTATCGGCGGCGGGATCAACGGCGCGGGGATCGCGTGGGAGCTGGCCCGCCGCGACTACGACGTCACGCTCTTCGAGAAGGGGCGCTGCGGCGCACAGACAACGTCGGCGACGACGAAGATGATTCACGGCGGACTCCGCTACCTCGAGAATCTTCACATCGCACTGGTGCGCGAGTCGTTGCGCGACCGCGCCTGGCTGCTCGAGCATCTGCCTGACCTTGTCAAGCCGATCGAGATTCTTCTGCCTGTCTACGACGACAGTCCCCGAAGCCGGCTCGTGATCCGCGCCGGGCTGGTGCTCTACGACCTGCTGGCCGGCCGCTCCAACATCGCCAGGCACGAGGCGCTGACGGCCGATGAACTGATGGCCCGTGTGCCACTGGCTCGCGCCGGACTGCGCGGAGGGTTCAGTTACCACGACGCCCAGACCGACGATTACGCGCTGGCCCGGCGCGTCGTCGCCTCCGCGATCGAAGAAGGGGCGACGGTGCGCGAGCAAACGCCGGTCCTCTCCCTACGCCGAGGTGGAAAGGAGTGGATCGTGGCGATCGCCGGCGGCGCGCTGGAACAATTCGACTTCGTGGTCAACGCCGCGGGGCCATGGATGAACGCATTGCTCGCCGAGAATCACATCCGCTCGCGCTATCGCCTCTCGCTCGTTCGCGGCTCGCATCTCGTGCTCAACCACCGCATCGCCGATGCCGGCATGCTGCTGCAATCGCTCAGCGACCGCCGGGTCTTCTTCGTCCTGCCGTGGAAAGGGACGACCCTCGTCGGAACGACCGAGGTGATGCACCAGACTTCACTCGAACATGTTCAGGCGACGGATGAAGAGATCGACTACCTCGTCGCTCGCTTCAATCGCTATGTCCGCGAGCCAATCGGACGCGACGACATCGCATCGACGTTCGCCGGAGTCCGTCCACTGGCCGGCCGAGCAGCCAATCCGAGCGCGATCGCCCGCGATTACCGTTTCGAGCGCCGCGGCAACCTGCTGAACGTCTTCGGCGGCAAGATGACCACGTTCCGGTCGCTGGCGGAGAAAGCGGCCATGCGCGTGGATAACCATTTCGGGCAGGCGCGCACGGCGCGCCCGCCGGTCTTCATCGCCATCCCATCCTGATCAGTGCCCGATCGCTCGATGCTTCTGTGGCGTGGGAACTGTAGCCGTCGAAAAGACCCATGCAGCTCCGACGCCACCATGATCGTCGTTGGTTCCCCCGACGATGATCGTGCTGCCGTCGAAGGAGATCGCTACGGCACTGCCCTGCTGCGGAAAACTGGCGCCCGATCCGACCAGCTTCGATTCCAGTTGGCGCCACACTCCCTGACTTCTTCTCCATACCCAGGTTGCCCCGGTGAAGCGCTGGTAAGGCGACGAGTATCGGTAGGAAGACTGGAAATCGACCGCGTTGTCGTTTGGCCCTCCGATGACCGCGGTGTTGCCGTCAGCCGAGAGAGAGACCGATGTGCCCTGGTTAGTCTCTCCAGCGGCGTCCGAGCCGATCAACCCTGTGCCATACCGGGTCCAGAGTCCTCCGCTTCTGGTCCAGACATAGACTCCGATCACGGCAGTGTTGCCATCGGCCGAGAGTGCCACCGAACCCCTCGCGGCGAGCTTGGCTCCCTGCTGAGCCCAGGATCCCTGGCTTCTCGTCCAGACCCACGCACCATCTTCCGATCCGACGATCGCTGTGTTGCCATCAGCGGAGAGCGCGACGGAAACGCCTTGACGCGCGAACTGTGCGGCACCCGACGAGAACAGTTTGGCCTGCTGGGTCCAGCTCCCGTTGCTCCGCGTCCAGATCCAGGCTGCACCGCTGCTGCTGACGTCGGGCGCCTGGAACGGCGACACGGGCGGTGGGATCGGGGCGCCAGGTCCGCCGACGATGGCTGTGTTGCCGTCAGCCGAAAGAGACACGGACGATCCTTGCCGTCCCTTTCCCACGGCGCCAGAACCGACCAGCTTCGCTTCCTCGGTCCAGACGCCAGTGCTTCTGGTCCAGATCCACGCGGCTCCCGCGTCATTGTCGTCGCCCGGCCCTCCGGCGATGGCTGTGTTGCCATCGGCCGAGAGCGAGACCGACTGGCCTTGTGCAGCTCGTCCCAAGGCGTCCGAAGCGACCAGTTTGATCCTTTGCTGGCTCCAGGTCCCCGCGTTCCTGGTCCAGACCCACGCGGCGCCGTCCAAGCCGTTGTCGCCGTCGCCTCCGACGATCGCCGTGTCGCCATCGGCGGAAAGCGATACCGAGCAGCCTTGAAAAACACCGCCTTCCGGGGCTGAACCGACCAGCTTGGCTCCCTGCTGCCTCCAGCCTCCTTCGGCGCCTCTTGTCCAGACCCACGCCGCACCGGCACCGTCCTTGTCGTAGTACCCACCGACGAAGGCCGTATTTCCATCGCCGGAGAGGGAGACCGAATCGCCTTGTTCCGGTGAATCTCCGGCAGCGTCCGATCCGATCAGTTTGCGTCCCTGCTGCGTCCAGATTCCAGCGCTCCTGGTCCAGATCCAGGCCGCGCCAAGGTAGTTGTTATCGGCCGGACCTCCGACGATGGCCGTATTGCCGTCGGCGGATAGGGAAACGGAGGCGCCTTGTTCGGCCTCGTAGCCCTCGATCCCGGCGCCGACGAGCTTCGGACCTTGCTGGGTCCAGATGCCTGCGTTTCTCGTCCAGACCCAGGCAGCGCCTGTGAAATCGTTGTCGGTCTCTCCGCCGATGACGGCGGTGTTGCCGTCTGCCGAAAGTGCCACGGAGTTGCCCTGGAATACGTTGACCGTCGCGGTGCCCGCGGCGACCAACTTGGATCCTTGCTGGGTCCAGACTCCCGCGTTCCTGGTCCAGACCCACGTGGCTCCACGGCTACCGCTGTCGTAGTACCCGCCGATAATGGCCGTGTTGCCGTCTGCGGAGAGGGCCACGGAGCGGCCTTGAATCGGGGTTCCTGCATAGCCGGAACCGACAAGCTTGTTTCCCTGTTGGGTCCACACGCCTGCACTCCTGGTCCAGACCCAGGCTGCCCCGATGCCTGCCGGTGCGTTCAGGGGATGGTTGTCGTCGGTCCCGCCGACGATGACTGTATTTCCTTCGGCGGAGATCGCCACGGCGGCGCCTTGCCTGGCGTTCCCCGCGGCGCCGGAGCCGACCAGTTTCGGTCCCTGCTGCGTCCAGACTCCGCCGTTCCTGGTCCAGATCCACACGGCTCCGGCGGTGCCATTCTGAGCTGCGGGATCGTCATTGGGGCCTCCAACGATCGCTGTGTTGCCATCACCGGAGATCGCAACGGTAGCGCCTTGACCGGCCTTTCCCTCAGCGCCGGAGCCGACCAGTTTGGTGGCCTGCTGGCTCCAGCCATCTCCGCTTCTGGTCCAGATCCATACGGCTCCGGCACCGCCGTCATCGGAGGACCCTCCAACGATGGCCGTGCTGCCGTCGGCGGAGACCGCTACCGTGCCCTGATTGGCGCGGCCTACATAGCCGGAGCCCTGCAACTTCGGCCCCTGCTGCGAGAACTGCGCGAACGCCGTGTGGGTGGATGAGACGAGGATGACGGCGGCGATGCGAAGGTGAATTCTCATGGGGGCGATCGGGATAAACTTCACTGCCCATGTCCTATTCCGTCACCACCCTCGATGGGGAGCGCAAACCGCGCCGTCTGCCGCGGCGCGAGCTGGATCCGATCGAGATCCGTGCGCTCGGCTGCCTGATGGAGAAGCAACTGGCCACGCCGGAGTACTACCCGCTGACGATCAACGCGCTCGTCGCCGCCTGCAACCAGAAGTCGAACCGCGAGCCGGTCATTGAGGTGGGCGAGAGCGAGGTACAGCGCGCGCTCGACCGGCTGCAGGACGAGAAGCTCGTCTGGAAAGTCCTGGGCGGAAGGGCTACACGTTGGGACCACAATCTCGATGCCACGTGGCATCTCGACCGCCCAGCCAAGGCCGTCATGACACTGCTCTTCCTGCGCGGCCCGCAGACGTCCGGCGAGCTGCGCGGCCGTAGCGACAGGCTTCACGCCTTCGAGGCCATCGATGACGTCGAGGCTACGTTGCAACGTCTCGGCTCCCACGACGACGCCATCGTCCGCGAGCAGCCGCGCCGTCCCGGCCAGAAGGAGTCGCGCTGGGCGCACCTCCTCGGCGGTGCGGTCGCCGAGGAGCCGGCGTCGGATGACGCGCGTGTGACCCCGGGCGAGCCGCTCTCGATGCGCATGGAACGCCTCGAGGCTCAGATGGTGACCCTTCGGGAAGAGCTGAAGGATCTGAAGGCCAAGCTGGGCGAGTAGCCGCAAATCATTCGGTCACCCTTGACTTTCGCCAAACATGTACTAAATTAGTAGTACAAGAGGACAGCGGAGTGACCGCGCCGATCTCCATCGATGCCAACGACAGAACGCCGATCTACGCCCAGCTCGAGCGCGGCATTCGCGTCGCCATCGCCACGCGGCGGCTGCGGCCGGGCGATCAGTTGCCTACCGTACGCCAGCTCGCCGTCGACCTTCGCGTCAACGCCAACACCGTGGCGAAGGTCTACCTCACCCTGGAGCGCGAAGGGGTGCTGGTCACCCGGCGCGGGGTGGGGACGTTCATCGCCGACTCGGTGCCGAAGTCGTCGCACGCCGGGCACCGCGAGCGCCGCCTGGCCGCGCACATCGACCGCTTCCTCACGGATTCTGCAGCCCTCGGGTATTCGCCGCGCGAGGCCATCAAAGAGCTCACGCGGCGACTGAAGGAAGGAGAGAACTGATCATGTTAGCCATCACTATCCCCAACAGAGAACGCAATCGTCCCGGCAGCCAGCCGCGCCCGAACATCGTGGCGATCTTCGTGCTCGTCGTTCCAGTGCTCATCGGACTGGCCGGTGTCATCGCCACAGAGAATCCGGTGTGGATCATCAGCGGTGTCGTTCTCGGTCTCGTCCTGATGCAATCGCCGAAGGTGGCCAAGCAGTGGGAGAAGGCGGTCGTTCTGCGCCTCGGCAAATTCATCGGACTGCACGGGCCGGGACTCTTCTGGATCGTGCCGTTCATCGACAGCGTGTCGTCATGGATCGACCAGCGCGTGATCACCACCAGCTTCGCCGCCGAACAGACGCTGACGTCCGACACGGTGCCGGTCAACGTCGACGCCGTCCTCTTCTGGCTGGTGTACGACGCGGAGAAGGCGGCTCTGGAGGTGCAGCAGTACCAGGATGCCGTGAGCTGGGCGGCGCAGACCGCGCTGCGCGACATCATCGGCCGGACGTCGCTGAGCGATCTGCTGCGCGGCCGGGAGAAGATCGAAGAGCAACTGCAGGAGCTGATCGACGCCCGTTGCAATCCCTGGGGCGTGACCGTGCAGTCGGTGGAGATGCGCGACGTGATCATCCCCGACGCTCTGCAGGACGCGATGTCGCGCGAGGCCCAGGCCACCCGCGAGAAAGCGGCCCGTATCATCCTCGGCGAGGCCGAGGTGGAGATCGCCAAGCTTTTCCAGACAGCGTCGGTCTCGTATCACGACAATCCGACCGCGCTGCATCTCCGGGCCATGAACATGCTCTACGAGGGCCTCAAGGAGAAGGGGGCGATGATGATCGTTCCCTCGACGGCGGTGGAGTCGATGGGGATGGGCGGCCTGATGGGCATGGCCGCCATGGCGCAGCGTCAGTTGACGGGGACACCAGAACCGGCGGCGCCGAAGGCGTAGCCGTTAGAGGGTTGCTGGGTGCGCCGAACCGCGAGACCCAGCAACCCAGGCAACGCAGGTCAAATGTCGGCCCAATGCCGGACCGTGCCGATTCGTTGCCGGACAGCACCGGCTCCAAGCCGGACAGCGCGAGCCGCCGGCTGGCGGCCGCTGCTCATTGCATACACGTCCCAGCTAAGAGCGGGCTTGCAAATTTTGTCGCGATCTCAAGCTCGCTTTCGGCAGGCACAGACAGGCGTGTCTTTGCCACATCGGACCCTGATGGCGAACGGACGGGTGTTTTGCTGCAAGGGAAGCTGTGCCTAACGCTTCCGCTTCTTCGCCGATCCCCGCTTCTGCTCGATCGTCCGGTAGGCCTGCTCGACGAGTGCTGCGATCGCGCCCTTGCCGAGCTTTGTATCGAGGCGAATCCCCACCCAGCCGCCCACCCCGACGTACGGCGGGACGAAGAAGTGCTTCGGATCGGCGGCGACGAGATCCTGCTGGGCGCCGGACGGGGCGGCGGCCCATATGGCGATGCGGCCGTCGCCGTGGTGGTTGTTGGTGAACATCACGAACAACCTGCCGTGAACGCGGAACGTTGGAGAGCCCCAGGCGATCTTCTCCTCGGTGTCGGGGAGCGACAGACAGATCTCGCGTGTCAGCGTTAGGGCGGCGTCCGGATCGCCTTGGACGACCGCTTTCAAAGGATGGATGGCCACCTTCGCGGAACTGCCGATCGCGAGCTTCGCATTCTTGCGGAGGTCGTCGTCGATCTCGAGCCAGAACCGGCGCAAACGCGGCACGACGGCGCTCTGGAACCCCACGCCGTTGACCACGCCAGCTACGCGATGCCCGTTTCGTCCGGCTCGGAGCCGTTCCGGTGGGAGATCCCAGCGCTCCTCCGGATCGAAAGGAACCTCGAAGGCCGCTCCCTTGTGCCCTTCCAGCAGTGTGGCAGTGAATCGCGCGTTTGCCATTTCGTCATTTTAATCCGCCGGCCTTTCGCGCTACAGTCACCCGGCAGTCCATCCCACCTTGCAGGAGCTTCCCAAATGCGCGTTCGTGCCTTGCTGCTTTCCATCCTCGTGCTGTCCGCACTTCCGCTTCTCGCGGTCGATATCCACGACACACGGCTTCTCTCCGATCCCGCGGTCAGCGGCGACCGCATCGCCTTCGCATACGCGAACGACATCTGGGTGGCGAACCTCGACGGCACGGGTGTGCGGCGGCTGACGTCGCATCCCGGCATCGAATCGGGGCCCCGCTTCTCGCCCGACGGAAAGTGGATCGCCTTCACCGGACGCTACGAAGGCAACACGGACGTCTATATCGTCCCATCCGAGGGGGGAGTGCCGAAGCGGCTGACGTGGCACCCGAGGGCTGACGTCGCGCTCGGATTCACCCCCGATGGAGCGAACGTACTCTTCACATCGCCGCGGGAGGTCCACACCGGACGTTACGTCCAGCTCTTCACGGTACCGGTTGGCGGCGGGATGGCCTCCAAGCTTCCCATTCCGCATGCGGCCAAGGCGGTCTTCTCATCGGACGGAAAGAAGATCGTCTACGTCCCGCTCGGCGACGCCTTCAACGAGTGGAAACACTACCGCGGCGGGCAGGTCTCGAACCTGGTCATTTTCGATACGGCCACCTACGCCACCGAGCACGTTCCGCAGCCGGCGGGCCGATGCAACGACACCGATCCGATGTGGCTCGACGGGAGGATCTACTTCCGCTCCGACCGCGACGGTGAGTTCAACATCTACAGCTACGACCCTGGCTCGAAGAAGATCACTCGGCTGACGAATCACACCGACTTCCCGGTCGTCAACGCATCGGCCGGCGGCGGCAAGATCATCTACGAACAGGCTGGTTACATCCATCTGCTCGATCCGAAGACGTCGAGCGACAGCCGCCTCAAGGTCGGCGTCGCCGCCGATCTCGTCGAGTCGCTGCCGCGCTTCGTCAAAGGGAAGAAATACATCCGCAATGCTTCCATCTCGCCCTCCGGCGCGCGCGTCGCGCTCGAATTCCGCGGCGAGATCTTCACCGTGCCGCGCGAGAAAGGCGATGACCGCAATCTGACCAACACCCCGGCCGCGAACGACCGCTCGCCGGCGTGGTCGCCGGACGGCAAGTCGATCGCCTGGTTCTCCGACCGCAGTGGCGAGTACCGCCTCTACATCGGCGACCAGGAAGGGAAGGGGACGCCGCGCGAGATCAAGATCGACGGTGCCGGCTTCTACGACGATCCGAAGTGGTCGCCCGACTCGAAGAAGCTCAGCTTCGCCGACAACTCCCGCTCGATCCATGTCGTCGACGTCGCTACCGGCGCCGGCGACAAAGTGTCGAGCGATGTCCTCTACGGCCCCGTGCGCGTGCTCAACCACTCCTGGTCACCCGACTCGCAGTGGCTGGCCTACACGCGCAATACGCCGACGTACATGAACCGCATCTATCTCTACTCGGTCAGCGAGAAGAAGTCGTACCCGCTCACCGATCCCTACACCGACGCCAGCCAGCCGGTATTCGATCCGAACGGCAAGTACCTTTACTTCCTGGCCTCGACGGATGCCGGCCCGGTCGAGGATTGGTTCGCGCAGTCGAACGCCGACCTGCGCTCGACCCAGTCGATCTACCTGGCCGTTCTGGCGAAGGGCGTGGTCTCGCCGATCGCGAAAGAGAGTGACGAAGAGTCGGCCAAGAGCGCTGACGAGTCGGCCATGAAGCCGGAGACGAAGGCGAGCGACAAGCCGGCCGATGAGAAGGCCAGCGCCGACAAGACCAAGAGCGCGGCCGCGAAGACGGTCAAAGTCGTCGTCGACTTCGATGGTCTCACGCAGCGGATCGTGTCGCTGCCACCGAAACCGGCCGGTTACGACTCGCTGCAGGTCGGCAAGAGCGGCCAGATCTTCTATCTCAAGTCGGAAGGCTTCAATCGCTTCGGCCCGGCGGAAACGAGCCTGCAGCGCTTCGATCTCGAAAAGCGCAAGGAAGAGGCGCTGCTCGAAAAGGTCGATGGCTTCCAACTCTCCGCCGACGGCAAGCGGATGCTGCTCGACAAAGACGGCCTGGCCCTCATCGACGTCGGCGAGAAGCTCGATCCTTCCAAGTTCAAGCTGGCCATCGACAAGATCCAGGTCAAGATCGATCCGCGTGCCGAATGGCGGCAGATCTTCGATGAGGCCTGGCGCATCAACCGCGACTACTTCTACGACCCCGACATGCACGGCGCCGACTGGAACGCCATGCGCGCCAAGTACGCGGTCTTCCTGCCCGACCTGGCGGTGCGCGGCGATCTCAATCGCGTGATGATGTGGATGTCGTCCGAGCTTTCCGTCGGCCATCATCGCCTCGGCGGAGGCGATTCCCTCGCCGATGTCGAGGCCATCCCAGGCGGCCTGCTCGGCGCCGACTACAAAGTCGAAAACGGCCGCTACCGCTTCGCAAAGGTTTACGGCGGTCTCAATTGGAACCCCGAGCTCCGCTCGCCGCTCACCGAGCCCGGCGTCGATGTGAAGGCAGGGGAGTATCTCCTCGCGGTCGACGGCAGAGATCTCAAGTATCCCGAAGATCTCTACAGCCGCTTCGAACAGACCGCGGGACGCATCGTCGAGCTGACCGTCGGACCGAGCGCCGACGGCAGCGGCTCGCGCGTCGTGAAAGTCGTCCCCATCGAAGACGAATCGAACCTTCGCAACCGCGATTGGGTGGAAGGCAACCTGCGCAAAGTCACCGAGGCCACGAACGGGCGCGTGGCCTACGTTTATGTGCCGAACACCGCAGGCGCCGGTTACACCTACTTCAAGCGCTACTTCTTCCCGCAGGCCGACCGCGACGCCATCATCGTCGATGAGCGCCACAACGGCGGCGGCAGCGTGGCCGACTACTACATCGACATCCTCCGCCGTCCGATGATCAGCCACTGGGCCATGCGCTACGGCGCCGACCTGAAGACACCGCTGGCGTCGATCCAGGGACCGAAGGTGATGATCATCGACGAGACCGCCGGCTCGGGCGGCGATCTTCTGCCGTGGATGTTCCACAAACTGCAGCTTGGGACCCTGGTCGGGAAGCGCACCTGGGGGGGCCTCGTCGGCATCCTCGGATTTCCGACGCTGATGGACGGCGGTCAAATCACCGCCCCGAACCTCGGCATCTGGACTCCGGAAGGCTTCGTGGTGGAGAACGAAGGCGTGCCGCCGGATCTCGACGTCGAACAGACCCCCGCCGACATCATCGCCGGACGCGACCCGCAGCTCGAGAAAGCGATCGAGGTGGCGATGAAACAACTGGCCGCCAATCCACCGCAGAAGGACGTCCGCCCGCCGTTCCCGAAACGGGCGCCGAGCGCGAAGCAGTAGAACCTCGATCCGCAGATGGCGCAGATGACGGAGCCTTCATCTGTGTTTATCTGCGTCATCTGCGGATCGTTTGTATTTTTTCCTCTCCTTCGGCGACTTCACACACAGAAGTCAAGAATAGGAGAGAAAATGAAGAACGCCCTCGATTACACCCTCACTGCGCAGCTCGGAAGCGCTCCGGCCAGTGGCATCGCCTGGAAGCTGAACGGCAGTACGGCTCCGCGATAGCGCTGTTTCGACGCTCACGTCGACCGGCAGCCACTTGCGGCCAGCGTTGCGCCCGATAGCGATCGACAACACCATCAACTTTACGGCGGCATCCAACCAGGACAAACCAGCCGCAGTGAACGGTACCGGAGGGCAATCGTGCCCTCCGGCACTGTCGCATCGGGAGGCACGTGGTCTCGTCCGACGGCGATGTGATCTCCTCAACGACGTGGAACGCGAACGATGTCATCGTGTACGACGTCATCGCGGCAGGCATGGGACCGATCGTCCTTTATGCGCGCTCGGTCGAGGCCGACCAGCGCGGCGCCTCGTTCCGGTTGTTCCTTCTCCTTCCGCGGCGGCGTGCGGTGCGCCGAGTAGTTGTTCTCTGTCAATGAGCGGTGCGGCGGTGCCTGGCAATCGCCTCACGCGGAGGAGAGGAAGGATGACCCGTTCACTCCATCCATGGATGGATTCGTGATAACCGGTCTGATCTTGTACTTCACCTCGCGTCGTGTTCACTCGATCCATGGATGTATTCAAGATCACCGGTCTGATCTTGCACTTCACTTCGCGTCGTGTTTACTCGATCCATGGATGTATTCAAGATCACCGGCCTGATCTTACACTTCACTTCGCGTCGTGTTCACTCCATCCATGGATGGATCTCCAATGCCACTCCCGACGCTCTCAAACCCCTCCCTCCGCGTCTCCGCGTGAAATGGTCCCCCTTACTGTGCGCGCTGCTGCGACATCAGCCGCACATCGCTGTATGCTGCGCTCCGGCAGGCGTCGAGAACCTTCACCACCTCTCCGTAAGCGACGCTCTGATCGCCGCGGACGGCCACCTCGCGGCCGGGAGATTCGCCGTGCAGCCGCTGTAGCTCCGAAGCAACCTGCTCCTGGCGGACGGCAACTGTGCCGAGATAGACCGAGCCGTCGTCCTTCACCGTGATCGCGAGCTGGTGCTGCCCGTCGCGGGCGCGCTCACCCTTCGCCACCGGCAGCTTCACCGGGACGCCGTTGACGATCACCGGCATGACCACCATGAAAATGATCAGCAGAACGAGGCAGACATCGACCAGAGGGGTGACGTTGATATTCGATTCGAACGCGGAATGCGAGCTGACGTACATGGCGATCCTCCCGCCAGGTTCGACACGCATATCGTCTCGAACGAAACCTGGTAGGTCTGCGCGGCAGAACGATCGAGCGAAGATGGTGGCGGAGCCTTGGGCAACCTGCGCCCCGGCGGTGCCGGCCTAGACCCGCCGGGCCTCGATCACGCTGAACATCCCGCCCGTGGGGATCACCCGCTCCACGGTGTACCCGGAGCGTTGCAGCAGCGCGGTGTACTCGCCGGCGGTCCGTTCGCGGCCGCCGAGCATCACCAGCATGTTCATGTCCATCAATGTCACCGGCGAGGGCTGCGGCGTGTCGGGGAGGAGCAGTTCCACGACCACCAGCCGGCTGCCCGCAGGGGCGGCGCGATGGATGCTCTTCACGATCTCCTCGCACTTGTCGTCGGGCCAGTCGTGCAGGATCGATTTGAGCAGATAGAGATCGCCATCGCCGGGAACGTTCGCGAAGAAGTCGCCGCTGACGAGCTCGATCCGCTCGGCCATGCCGCTCTCGGCCACGGCGTGCCGTGCTCCTTCGATGACTTCGGGGCGGTCGAAGATCACGCCCCGTGCGTTCGGGGCACGGCCGAGAATGCCGCGCAACAGCACTCCCTCGCTCCCGCCGACGTCGACGACGCGCTTCACGTCGCCTGGATCGTAAACGTGGGCGACATCCTCGGAGACGATCGCCGAGAGATTGCTCATCCCGCGGGCGAAGCCGCGTCCTTCCTCGTCGTTCTTCGCGTAGTAATCCCACGCGTCGAGCCCGAGCGTTTCCTTCGTCATCGATCCGCCGCGCTTTACACCATCGGCCAACCGGCCCCAAGGGAGCCAATGACCGGGAGCGGTCTCGGCGATGATGAAGTCGCGGAGCGAGCCGTGCGTACCGGAGCGGAGCGTGGTGCCGAGCGGCGTCAGCGCGAACTGGCCCGGGGCCGTCTCGATCAGCAGTCCGATGGTCGCCGCCGCGCGCAACAAACGATGCAGCGCATTCGCATCGGCGCTGCATTCCTCGGACAGGTGGTCGACCGAGCACGTTCCGGCGGCGATGAGATCGGCCACGCCGAGCTGCGCGACGGCACTGAGAACCTGCGACACCCACATTCCGGTCAGCATCTGAAGCACGACGGCATGCGGCGGAGGGGCATCGGAAGAATGCTGGGATTCAACGGACATGAAGATCTCCTTTGTTTGGAATCAGCTACGGGCTGGGGGTTATGACGGATTGCTATCGGGCCAACGCGTCGCTCAGTATCCTGGCGAATGCCTCGGCTGGACTGTCGCCGACGCGGTAATCCTCGCGCGGCATCACGTACTGGAAGATGGGACGGCCATTCTTTCGGATCGTTGCGGTTGCCGACCGGCTCTTCTTACCGAAGCCATGAGACTCCACCGAGCCGGTGAAGCGGATCTCGACCGGCGCCCCTTCGCCGACGCTGACGCCGCGCCCACGTAACGCATCGGACAGCTGCTTGATCATCTCCGCGTCGCCGCCGGTCAGGTAGACCCGCGTGACTCCTCCGATCTGCTGGCGTAGCGCTGCCACGGCGGACTCATTGGCGTTGCTGTCGCCTCGTTCCCGGAACGTCGGCGCCGCTGATGCCGGAACGGGCGCCGGTTCCGGTTCCGGCGTTTCTTCCACCGGTGCGGGCTCTTCGACGGTGGCAGTTCTGGGTTTCGGCGGCGCGTGTGTGGCCGTCGGAGGAGGAACGACCGGAGCGGACAGCGTCGTCAGCGTCGAGGTAACCGTCGTCGTCGTCCGAGTTGCCGTGTTGTCGATGATGACCGGCGTGGGCGGCGTGACGTCGACGCTCGTCTGCGATGGCGCTGCCGAGGCAGTGGCGGTCGTTGTCGTCGTCGCCATTGTCGACGTCGTTGCAGTGGTCGTAAGTGGCCAATGAATGTACTTCCTCATGACGAATACGCCGGCCGCTGCCATCGCACCGAGGACGACCAATACGAGGACGATGACCGCGATGATGGGGCCGCTGCCGCGTTTCGGGGGTGCCGTCGCTACCGGCGGTTGGGGGGGAGAAGTCGGCATCGCCATCGGCATCGGGTCGACGACGGTAGGCGGAGCCTCGAACTGTGGCGGCGGGGGAGGAGCAGATGGCACCGTCGCCGGCCGCGTCACCGATTGCGCTGCCGGTGGCGGGGCGGGAGGAGGGGCGGGAGTGACCGTGGGGGCGGCGGTTGACACCGGTGGGACGGGCACGGTACCGGTCCGTTCCGTGCGCATCGTGGCATCGGCATCGAATGGCGCTGCTGTTTTCGACGTTTCATCGGGCAGTGTCGGCTCGATCGCGGCTAGGGCATCGGAAAACTCGCGGGCGGTGTCGAAACGCTTGTTGCGGTCGCGCTGGAGCGCCCGCGCGAGCACGGTCTGCAGCGCCGGATTGCCCGTAATACGGTCGAGGTCGGGCGAGAGCAGATACTCGTCGCGGGAATGGTGAAGGATGTATTCATGCGGCGATGTGGCCTCGAACGGAGGCCGCCCGGTGAGCATCTCGAACAGCACCACCGCGAGCGAGTAGAGATCGGCGCGGCCGTCGATCCGTTCTCCGGAGGGTAGAAACCCGAGGTGGTCGGGGGAGGCGTAGCGGAACTTGCCGACGAACATCCCTGTCTGTGTCATGGCCACATCCGCCTCGGCTGCCTTGGCTACGCCGAGGTCGATGATCTTCACGAACTCGGAGCCGTCGGCGGCGTGCGTGATCATCAGATTCTCAGGGCTGATGTCGCGGTGGACGATACCGGCGCGGTGGATGGCTTCCAGCCCGGCCAGCGCCTGGATGGCGATGCGGACGGCGTGACGCGGAGCCAGCGTTCCGCGGCGCTTCAGGACCTGCGCCAGATTCTCCCCGTCGATGAACTCCCACACCATGTAGTGCGAGCCGTCAGGAAGTGCGGAGAAGTCGTGAAGCGTGGCCACATTCGGATGCTGGACCTTCGTGGCCATGCGCGCTTCGCGCAGGAAGCGCTCGTGGATGTCGCTGCTCTCCGAGATCTGCGCGCGGATGATCTTCACCACGCGCGTCGAGCCGAGGAAGGTGTGCTCGACCTTGAAGACCTCGCCCATGCCGCCGATTCCGAGGCGCTCGACGATCCTGTACTTGCCGTCGATCGGCTTGTCGGCGTACTCGCGCAGGAAGTCAGTCACCGGCTCGCCGCAGTGCGGGCATGCTTTGAACTCGCGGTCGATCTGGACACCGCAACGGATACAGGGAATCGTGGCCATGAGGCCCGAATGATAGCTCAGCGTGCCGGGCTGCTTTGCTGGCTCTTCTGTTCGGCGAGGAACGTACGGATGAGTGCGCGATCCTTCTCATCCTTGATCCGTGTGAAGAGCTTCTCCCCGAGGGCGACGATCGTCGAGGCCTTGTCGAACGGGAGTTTGGCATACATCGTCCCGCCTGGGAAATGGCACGGCTGGCACTTCCCCTTGAGGATCGGCTCGATCTGCGTCTCGAAATCGACCGGCTTCGTCGACGAGGCAAGGCTTGCCGCCAGGAAAAGGGCCAGTGCCAGAACGAGAGCCCGCATCGGATCAAGGTAGGTCGCGCCAGCGGAAACGGCACGCACAAGTCGGTTAACGAGCCAGTTTCTCGAGCGCCTCGCCTGCCAGCCGGAAGGTGTGCCACTCGTCCATCACCTCCGCCCCGAGAGACTTGTAGAACGCGATCGACGGCTCATTCCAGTCGAGCACGATCCAGTCGACGCGGCCACACCTGCGATCGCGAGCGATCTGCGCCAGACGGGCCAGCAGCGCTTTGCCGTACCCGCGCCCCCGGTACTCCGGCTTGACGAAGAGATCCTCGAGGTAGATGCCCGGCTGGGCGCAGAAGGTGGAGTAGTTGTGAAAGAAGAGCGCGAATCCGGCCGCCGTTCCATCTTCCTCCGCGATCAGAACCTCGGCGAAGGGAGTGCCGCCGAAGAGGGTGTCGCAAAGTTTCGCTTCCGTCGCCACGACCAGGTGGGCCAGCTTCTCGTACTCGGCCAGATCGCGAATGAACTGCAGGATCAGAGGGATGTCGGTCTCGGTTGCTTGGCGAATGTTGAACGTCATCGTGCATGCGATGATATTCGCCTCATGCGCAACTTGATGCTGCTCAGCGCGATCGTCGTGGCTTTAACGTTTTCGGGGCAACCAACGCGGACGTCGGGAGTCAGCACTCCGACCACCGATAACCGACAACCGACAACCGCAAAGCGTTTCGAAGTCCACGTCACGCCGGAAATGCTCCGCCATAGCCACATCGATGAAGCGCTTTACTTCACCGACACCGTATACGGCATGGCCATCCTTCTGCTTATCCTCGCCACTGGGTGGTCGGCCCGGATTCGCGATTTCGCGCACCGTTGGGTGCGATGGCCCTTTGTCGCGGCGATGCTCTATTTCGTTCTCCTCTCGCTGGTCTTGGCGGCGTTGAGGTTCCCGCTCGATTTCTACGGCGGCTTCGTCGTGCCGCACCAGTTCGATCTCACGGATCAGAGTTTCGCCGGCTGGCTTGGCGACTTCGGCAAAGGGCTCGGGGTGAATGTCGTCATCTTCACGCCGCTGGCGGCGATCGCGCTGGTCATCATCCGCCGGATACGACGCTGGTGGATCGTCCTCTGGATAGGAACCATCCCGCTGATCATCCTCGGCGTTCTGGCTACGCCGCTGGTCATCGATCCGCTCTTCAACGACTTCCGCCCTCTGCGCGATGCCTCCCTGCGGCGGGCTCTGCTCGACGAGGCGTCGAGCGCCGGCATCGAGCAGAGCCGTGTCTTCGAAGTGGACAAATCGAAGCAGACGAAGGAGATGAACGCCTACGTCGCCGGCATCGGCCCGTCGGCGCGCATCGTCCTGTGGGACACGATCCTGGCCAAACTCGACCGCGACGAGATCCTCTCCGTGATGGGCCACGAGATGGGTCACTACGTTCTCAGCCATCTCTGGCAGGGGATCGCCTTCAGCATCGTCATCACGTTCCTCGGCTTTTTCATCGCGCAGCGGCTCTTCGAATGGGGGCTGGCGCGTTGGGGCGTGCGATGGCGAACCGGAAACCGTTCCGATCCCGCCGCGCTGCCGTGGTTGCTCGCCGTCAGCAGCCTCCTGGCGTTTCTCCTCTCGCCGGTCTACTCCGGCTATTCGCGTCACATCGAGCATCAGGCCGACGTCTTCGGTCTCGAGCTGACGCACAGGAACGAAGCGATGGCCAGCTCGTTCGTCAAATTCGCCGAGGATTCGAAAGAGAATCCCCGCCCTCCGCGCTTCATCGAATGGTGGTACTACTCCCACCCATCCCTCGGCCGCCGCATCGATTTCGTTCTCGCGTACAAACCGTGGGAGAAGGGACAGCCAAATCAACTCTGGCACCGTTGAATCCCACTGCCCCGGCTGCGGCCTGTCGATGCCGCCGACCGGCGCCACGACCTACGACGGCTACTTCAACACCTCGCAGGAATGCTGGAGCGTCTTCACCGAGGTGATCGGCGCCGAGTTCAGCAACGCGGCGCTCTTCGGAAGGGTGCACCAACTGACGGTCGATGCCTACGCGGTGCAACACGCCGGCGGACGTCATCCGGACAAATCGGTCTGTATTCATCTGACGGGCTTGTACCTCGTCCTCGAGCGCGGCCTCCCGCCTCCCTCTGTCGCCCCGTATCTGCAAACGCTCGCCTCACGCGTCCACGAATGGCCCCACTTCGAACCGCCCTCCATCATCTGGCCGCGCACGATCTTCGACGTCGCCACCGCCGACGACCACACCGCCGCCGTCCGCGAATGGAGCACGGGCGTGTGGGCGGAATGGGGGATGCATCATCAGGTGATCGCGAACTTGTGCGCCGAGAGCTTCTTCACCACAGAGACACAGAGAAAAACAAACTCTCTGTGATCTCTGTGTCTCTGTGGTGAAAGCCTTTCGAAGGATTGGCCGGAAGGCGCTGAGTATAATCCGGCGGCTCGCCAGATCAGCGGCAGGCACCGGAGGAAGCATGGACGAACAGACGGGCGGAGCGGCCGAGGCTGGCAGCGCAATCGCCGGCACCAAAGACAAGCTCGAAGAGCTTTGCGTCAACACCATCCGCTTCCTCGCCATCGACGGCGTCGAGAGAGCGAAGTCGGGACATCCCGGGGCGCCGATGGGGATGGCCGACATGGCCTTCGTCCTCTGGACCGACTTCCTGCGCCACGACCCGAAGCAGCCGTCGTGGCAGGATCGCGACCGCTTCGTACTCTCCGCCGGGCATGCCTCGATGCTCCTCTATTCGCTGCTGCATCTCACCGGCTATTCCGAGATGACCATGGAGCAGCTACAGAGCTTCCGGCAGTGGGGCTCGAAGACCGCTGGGCATCCGGAGTACGGCGACGCTCCCGGCATCGAGGTCACCACCGGACCGCTCGGGCAGGGGTTCGCCAACGGCGTCGGTATGGGCATCGCCTCGAAGATGCTGGCGGCGCGCTTCAATACCGACGATGCGTTCAAGCCGGTTCAGAACTGGATCTACGTCATCTGCTCCGACGGCGATCTGGAAGAAGGGATCAGCTCCGAGGCCGCCTCGCTGGCCGGTCACCTCGGCCTGGGCAATCTCATCTACCTCTACGACGACAACGACGTCACCCTCGACGGCGACAAGCGCCTCTCGATGTCGGAAGACGTGAAGAAGCGGTTCGAAGCGGCGCACTGGCACGTGCAGAAGATCGACGGCCACGACCGCGACGCCGTGCGCAAGGCCATCCGCAAGGCGCAGAAGGTCACGGATAAGCCTTCTATGATCATGGCCAAGACGGTCATCGGCTGGGGAAGTCCGAAGTTCCACGGCACGTCGCGTGCGCACGGCGAGCCGCTCGGCCCCGAGGAGGCCGCGGCGACGAAGGTGGCCCTCGGATGGCCGGCCGAGCCGGCGTTCTACGTTCCCGACGAGGTGCGCGCCGAGTTCGCGCGCAAGGTCAAAAGGCTGGCGCGGGCGCGCAAGCAGTGGGAGAGCGGGATGGCCGAGTGGCGCGCGCGCAACCCGCAGCTCGCCGCGGAGTGGGACGCCTACTGGGCACATTCGCTGCCGGAGGGTTACGAGCTGCAGCTAGCGGATGCCGGAAAGACCGACAAACCGATCGCCACGCGCGAGTTGTCGAATCAGGTCATCCAGAAGATCGGAGACATCGCACCGTTCGTCGTCGGCGGTGCCGCCGATCTATCGGCATCGACGAAGACCAACTTCAAGAACGGCGGCTCGATCGAGCGGCCGAAAGACAACATCGACAATCCGCCGGCGTTCGATCTGTTCAAGGGAAAGAACCTCCATTTCGGCATCCGTGAGCATGCCATGGGGGCGGCGCTCAACGGGATCACGCTCTACGGTCCATTCCGCGTTCACGGCTCGACCTTCCTGATCTTCTCCGACTACATGCGGCCGGCAATCCGCCTGGCCGCGCTGATGAGGATCCCCTCGATCTTCGTCTACACGCACGACTCGGTCTTCCTCGGCGAAGACGGTCCGACCCATCAGTCAGTCGAGCAGCTTTTCTCGCTCCGCCTGATTCCGAACATGACCCTCTTCCGTCCTGCCGACGGCGTCGAGACCGGGATGGCCTGGGCGTGGGCGATCGGCAACAAGCATGAAGGGCCGACGATCATCGTGCTGACGCGGCAAAAGGTCGACATCATCCCGCATGCCGCCGACTTCGATCCGCACCAGATCTGGCGCGGCGCGTACGTGCTCGACGGCTACGCCGATGGCGATTTCACCTTCATCGCCACCGGCTCCGAAGTGACGCTGGCCGTGCGTACCGCGGAGCTGCTGCGCAAGGAAGGCATCCGCGCCCGCGTCGTCTCCGCGCCGTCGCTCGACATCTTCGACCGCGAACCTGTCGAATACCAGAACGAGGTCCTCGGCGACCGCAGCCGCATCGTCGCCATCGAAGCCGGCCGCTCGTCCGGCTGGTACAAGTACGTCAACCACGACGCCCTCATCATCGGCATCGACCGCTTCGGCGCCTCGGCACCGCTGGCGGATGTCGAGAAGCACTTAGGTTTCACGCCGGAAGCGGTGGCGGAGAAGGTAAAGGGGTGGCGGTAGGCGTTTTTCACGCGGAGACGCGGAGACGCAGAGGAGGTTGTTTGTTTGCATCCTCTCCGCGCCTCCGCGCCTCCGCGTGAGACTCGTGCCCCGCTACTACAATCCCCCATGCGCATTCGATTCGTCGCTCTGTTTTTGCTCCTGGCCACATCCGCCTTTGCCAACTTCCGTGAGTTCACCGACCTGCCGAAGAATCCGGAGTTGGAGCTGGCGGCGAAGAATGCGGCGGAGCAGACACTGAAGGATTTCCCCAAGCTGACGGCGGACAACCTGGCCATCAGCATCGTCGATGTGACGAAGCCGACCACGATCGATCGCGGGGACTGGCATGGCGACGCGCCGTTTTATCCTGCCTCGGTGGTGAAGCTCTACATCATGGCCGAGGTGTTCCATCAGAAGCTGCAGGCGGATCCGGAGGTGGCGCGGGCGTTGGGCGAGATGATCCGACTCTCCGACAACGACGCAACGGCATACCTGCTCGACCTCATCAGCGACACCTGTCCCGGGCCGAATCTCGAGGGGCGGGCGCTGGCGAAGTTCATCGACAAGCGGCGTGTGGTGAACCGCTGGTTTGCCACGATGGGCTACGACATCAGCGCCATGGCCAAGCCGTGGAGCTTCGGGCCGTTCGGGCGCGAAAAGCAGCTCCTCGGCGGGGATGCCCGGCCCAACCGCAACCGCTCCAGCGCGAATTCGTTTGCCTCCGTCATGCTCTGGATCGCGCGGAAGCGTGCTCTCTCGAGCGCCGACAGCGAGGCCATGCTGGCGCTGCTCGAACGTCCTCTGAACCCGCTGCGCGCGGACGAGAACCAGGTCAAGGAGTTCATCGGCGAGTCGCTGCCGGCCGGATCACGCGAATGGTCGAAGGCGGGATGGACCTCCGAGGTCCGGCACGATGCCGCGTATGTCGAGCTGCCGGGCGGGCGGAAGCTGATCCTGGCGATCATGACCCGAGGCACGGCGGACGACGTGAAGCTCGTTCCGGCGATCGCCAAGAGCGTGATCGGTCAGTTGGAGGGTGTTGCCCCGATGCCGCCGCCCACTAAGTAGTGCTACGCTCATCCCTCACGAAAATGGCTTGGTGGGTCTGGGTTCTCGCCGCGTTTCTGTTACTCATCATCGAGTTTCACGCCACCACGGCGCACATCGGCTTTTTTGCCGTCGGCGCCTTTCTAGTGGCGATCATCGTCGGTGCCGGCATCGCCATGCCGCTGTGGGGGCAGCTCCTGACGTTTTCGATTTCGTCGGTCGTCCTGCTGATCTTCGTGCGGCCGATCGTCGTTCGAAAACTCGGATTCAACATCACCAAGGTCGTCGACACATTCGTCGGCGAGCAGGCCGTCGTCCTGGTCGACCTGCCGGTCGCGGCTGAGGGAAAAGCGGAGATGCGGGGAAGTACGTGGACGGCGCGTAATGTCGGAGAAACGCCGCTGCTGAAAGGTCAACGCTGCGTCGTCGAACAGATCGTCGGGCTGACGATCCATGTCCGGGCGTCCTGAGCAACATCAACGGAGGAACTTCTCATGTCTACTCTTATCGTAGCGATCGTCGTCGTCATCTTCGCGATGATCATGATCGGGCGCATCGCGCGGATCGTGCCGCAGCAGAACGCCTGGGTGGTGGAGCGGCTCGGCAAGTACTCGAACACGCTCAATGCCGGCTTCCACATCCTGGTGCCGTTCCTCGACACCATTCGCTACAAGCACTCGCTCAAAGAGGTGGCGCTCAATGTACCGGAACAGGTCTGCATCACGCGCGATAACGTGCAGGTTGCCGTGGACGGCGTGCTGTACTTCAAAGTGCTCGACCCGGCGCGCGCCTCGTACGGCATCTCCGACTACACCTACGCCATCTCCCAGCTCGCGCAGACGAACCTCCGCAGCGAGATCGGCAAGATCGAGCTCGACCGCACGTTCGAGGAGCGGACGAACATCAACATGATGGTCGTTACGGAAGTCGACAAGGCCTCCGAGGCATGGGGCGTGAAGGTTCTCCGCTACGAGATCAAGAACATCAACCCGCCGCAGGACGTGCTTGCTGCGATGGAGAAGCAGATGCGCGCCGAGCGCGAGAAGCGCGCCACGATCCTGCAGTCCGAAGGGCAGCGCGACGCCGCCATCAACGCCGCCGACGGCGACAAGCAGCAGGTCATCAAGGCGTCGGAAGCGAAGAAACAGCAGGCTATTAATGAAGCCGAGGGGCAGGCCGCAGCCATCCAGTCGGTCGCCGCGGCGACGGCAAACGGCATCAAGCAGATCGCCGATGCCATCAAGACGCCGGGCGGTTACGAGGCCATGCAGCTCCGGCTGGCTGAGGAGTACATCAAGCAGTTCGGCCAGCTGGCCAAGAGCGGCAATTCGATGATCATCCCCGCCAACCTGAGCGACGTCAGCTCGATCATCGCCATGGCCACGAACGTGTTCCGGTCTGTGTCAGGGGATCCGAAGGTGCGGGCGACGCAGTAGAAGCGCCAGGCGCGGGTCGGTTGTCGGTTTGGGGTTGCAAGGGTTGCTGAGTTGCAACGTTGCTGGGTTACTCGTCAACCGCGATACCCAGAAACCGAGCAACCCAGAAACCCAGCAACCTTTAACCGACAACGCGCAGCGCTACGCCGTCCGTCGCCACCACGCGTACGCCGGCAATCCCGCGGCCAGGATTCCGAAGCCGATCAGGCTATTCACCGGCGACTTCACGATCGTGGCGATGACGACGATCCAGCACGAGGCGGTGAAGATCGCCGTCGTCACCGGATGTCCCGGCGTGCGGAAGCCGGCCGGTGGTTGCCGCCGGCGGAAAATGAACAGGGCCAGCCCGGTCAGACCGAAGAAGGTGAAGTCGGTCGAGACGACGTAGCTGAGGATCTGGTCGTACGTGCCGGAGAGCGTGATGACCACGGCCACGACCCCTTGCAGAGCGATGGCCACGACAGGCACCTGCGTCTTCGCGCTGATGCGCCCGACACTGCGGAAGAAGAGGCCGTCCGCGGCCATGGCGTAGTAAACGCGCGGCGCGGTGAGCATGCTCTGGCTGAGGAACCCCAGCGTGGAGATGGCGATGCCGGCGGCGATGAGGCGCGCGCCGCGCTCGCCGAGCGCGAGGCGCATTACCGCCGAGGCGGGCGTCGAGGTGTGTGCCAGCCCATCCGCGCCGAGCGCGCGCACGCAGATGAAGGTCACACCGACGTAGAGCGCGATGACACCGGTGATGCCAACCAGCAGGCCGATGGGGAGGTCGCGCCGTGGCCGCGCCAGCTCGCCCGAAACGAAGCTCGCCGTCTGCCAGCCGCCGTAGGCGAACATGACCGGCGTCATGGCCGCGCCGAAACGGATCAGTAGATCCGATGACATCGGCGCATCGAGCATGGCCCGCGCGGCCGCATGCGGCGCGGAGATCGTGGCGCCGGCGATGATCAGCATGGCGATCGCCGCGAGCTTGAGCAGCATCAGCACGCTCTGCGTGTTGCTTCCGCTGCGGACGCCGAGACAGTTGATCAGCGTGAGGATGAGCAGCGTGATCACGGCGATGGTCCACTCGGGGACGGCGATGCCGATCAGGCTGATGCTGTATTTCGCAAACGCTGCCGCGACCGCGGCCATCCCTCCGCTCTGCACGATGAGCAGAAGCGCCCAGCCGTACATGAATGCCACCGAAGGATGGTAGGCGTCCCGAAGATACGCATATTGCCCCCCAACCTCGGGGCGGAGCGCCGCGAGCTCGGCGTACGCGAACGCGCCCAGGAGCGCGATGACGCCGCCGGCCACCCAGGCCCCGATGATCATCGCCGGTGTGTGGACCCGTTGCGCGACGACGTAGGGGTTGATGAAGATGCCGGAGCCGATGATGCCGCCCATCACGATCATCGTGGCGTCGAACGCGCCGAGGCGGCGGGAGAGGGTGGGGGTCTCGCTCACGCGGCGCCGCCGGCGGCTGCCGCGGTCGGCGGGCATCGCACCGTTGCCACCACCTCGTTGCCGCATCCTCGGAACTCGATCGAGGAGAAGCTGACGTGGCGGGCCATCAGGATTCCGCGGCCGTGACGGTCGAAGGCGCGGCGAGGATCGATGTCGAGGTAGCGCGACCACTCGAAGCCGTTGCCGCGGTCGCAGATCGTGAAGCGAAGCTCATCGTCACCGCGAACGAAGCGGACGTCGACGCGTTTGCTGCGATTCTCGGGAAGCGTGAGCCGGCGCGACACTTCCGCCGCCCAGGCACCCTCCTCGAGCAGGACGCTCTTCTCGTCGTAGGTGATGCCGAGGTTGCCATGCTCGACGGCATTGACCATGAGCTCCGTCAGACCGATGACGGTCGACTCGGCATCGGGGCAGGCATTGGCCAGGACGGCGGCCAGCCCGCGCGCCTCCTCGATCGTGCGGTAGGTGAAATGGGCGTCGTCGAGGAGTTGCAGAACCTGCATCCCCCTGCGGACGCGGTGCTGCAGATCCTTCGCCGCGGCGCGGTCGCTGGCGGCGGTGCGGACGACGCTGAGCAGCATCTCAGAGTCGTATGGTTTGGTCAGGTAGTAGTAAGCGCCGGCGCGAATACCCTCGAGCACTTCCGCGCGGCCGACGAGGGCGCTCTGTAGGATGACCGGGAGGATGAGGAAGCGGTGATCGCCTTTGATGCGCAGCAGAAGCTCGAGACCGTTCATGCGCGGCATGCTTCGGTCGAGAAGCACCAGATCGAACCGGTCCGGTTGCGCATCGAGCATCGACCACGCCTCGACGCCGTCGCGCGCGAATTCGCTGGCGAACCCTTCGCGGCTCAGATGGGCGTCGAGCAACGCTCGATCGAGCTCGTTGTCTTCGACGACCAGCACATTCGTCTGCTCAGACATCGCGGGATGGTGACGATCATAAGACAAAAGAAGGCGAGTCAGGCTCGCGATCGGCCGTTATTAAGGAAAGTGCGAGTTCGAGCAGTCGGGAGTGGTTTCGAGCACCCCCGAGTGGATGCGACCAGGCCGTTTCGCCCTGCTCACCGGTTTGATGGGTTTCACCGGCGCCTTCTTTGAAAACACACATTCGGTCACCTGGGCCGCACAAGGCGGCCCGTCCGTCGGAACCGCGGCGCAGCCGCTGCTGTTCACACCCATCAGGTAATAGGCGAGAAAATGAGGCGTCGTATCCGTGCTCATCGTCGTGTTCAGGATCGTGAATGGCGCGCCGGGTTTGAAGACGATGTTGACCGAACCGGAGCTTCCGGCGTTCGCGGTTACCGTGATTCCGGTCGGGTCGACGGAGTGCATGGTCACCCAGGTATCTGTGCGTCCATTCACGTCGGCGATCGCCTCGGCCACCCCATGCTCCACGAAGATGTGTGCGGACGCCTTGTCAGTGGCGGCAGGGTTTTTGTACTTCGGCAGAATGTCGGTCATCGACGAGCAGCAGCAGCGCAGGTGGGGGATGGCGCCGACGATGTCGATGGGAGAAGGATCCGTGGCGCCGGTGAAGGTGATCGTTTCGAGATTGATCGGGGCACACCGGAGAGAGCCGGTAGGTCCGCACGTGGTCACTCCCGTCCATGTGCTGCTCGATACGTCGCTGGGACTGTACTGGATCATGGAGATATGACCGGCGAATGGAGTTCCGGGAAAGTGGGGCACGAGAATGTGCAGGCCGGCACCTGTATTCATCATGACCACGAACAAACCGACAAACTGAATGCTGGTAACGGACATCATTGACTCCCTTTCGTTGGTGACGTTGCCTGTTCCGTCGAATAGCCGAGGAGCTCGACCGGAGCCCACGATGCTGGATGGCCAAGGCGGGGATCGGTCCCGTGAGCCAGCTCGATCTGGGCGGTGCGCAGGGCGGCGGAAGGACTCGCGCCGTTGCGCAACTCGAGGTGAAGACGGTGGAACAGAGGAGCCGCCGCGTCGTCGTCAACCTCCCATAGAGTACCGATCACTCCTCGGGCTCCGGCGGCCAGAAAGGCCCGGGCGATGCTCGGCATCCCTTCGACGTGCCCCGATTCTCCGCGCATCGTCCCGCAGGCAGCCAGGAGCACCAGTGGTGCTTTTTCGAGCCGCAACGCCGCGATGTCCGTCGTGTCCAGATCCCCCGTTTCGTGAGGGTGGTCCGCAGCCAGATGGAGTGCTCCGAATGGATCGGTGGCGTCGCTTTCCGCGTGGCCGGCATAGTGGATCATTCCGGACATTCGCGCCGCGGCGACGAAGCGGGCCCGCGTGGCGTGGTCGCTCTCGAGAAGCGTCGAGGAGCCGTACATCGCGGCGATGACTTCTGCTTCCCGAGCGGCCTCGGGGAGAGAGGCAGCGCCCTCGTCATGCGGATCGCCGATGACCAGCACCGGCGCCAAAACCGCCGGCTGCTTCTTCAGCAGGAGAGCACTGGCGCTGGGTGCGACCGATAAGGCCATGTCATCGATGAGATAGTGTCCTCGCGGCGCATTCCAGAGCGCCGCCCATGGCACGGTGTGAAGCTGCCGGTCGGGAACGATGATCAAGCGATCCGCGCCAGCCAGCTCCGCGGCCACCGGCGCGATCAGTAGCCGATGGAGCGCGGCAGCGGAGCGGTACACCGCCTCGATGTCGCCGCGGTGCTGCACCAGGTCGACGCATTGTTCGACAAGCGCTCGCACATTGGCTGGTGAGGCCGGAACGCGAACGACGCCCGATCGCGAGGACGTGAAGTAGAAGGTGACGATCGCATCCGGCAGGAGCGCATATTCGACGAGGACAGTTCCCGGGGGGAGAGCGCCGCGAAGCTGCTCCGCGGTGGTAGCCATATCGAGAATCGTGGTGCGGCCCAATTGCTCGTACATGCTCCGTGCGCGGGCCCGGTCTGAATACTCGAAGGCGCGCGCCTGGTCGCCGTGACGGAGCAACAATCCGATCGTCTCCGAGAAAAGCGCGGGCTCCGAGTCATAAAAGGTTCCTCGCAAGCTCCGGTCGCTGATCGACGAGCGTTGCTTTTCGACGGCGGCAAGCCCAGCCTCGAAGTCGGCCAGGGCCGCGGAATCGTCGCCGCCGGAAACACGCGTACGGCCGCGCTCGAGATATGCCCTGGGAAGTTCTCCGGACAGTCCCTCGGATGTGGAGAAGGCAACGGCGTCGTCGAGCAGGCGAAGCGACAATCGGAAATTGGCGCGACGCTCAACGACCGCCTCGACGATATCGAGCGATACAGACGTCCTCCTCCGCATCGCGACGTCCGGTACCTTCTTTGCCGTGGCACGAGCCTGTTTAACCGCGACGCGCGCTCCACTCGTATCGCCGCTTTTCGCCAAGGCCTCGGCGCGGTAGGCCTCCGCCACGCAGACAGCGCTCGGTAGCTTGAGCTGGCGGAGGTCGTCCAGCGCGAGGTGCGCCAGCGACAGCACCTGGTCGACATTGCCCTGCTCCGTTTCCACATTCATGGCTGTATTGAGCGAATTGCGGATACGGTCGTCAGAGCCGGCGCGGCTGAGAACCTGAAAAGCGGCAACCCGCGCTTTCCACGCGGCGGCCGGTTGTGCGGCCCGATTCAGACAGCTCGCGATCAGCAGATCCATCTCGCCCCGGTTCTCCGTTTCTCCGAGGCCGGCGAAAATCCTCCGCGATTCGCCCGCCGTGCGAATGGCCGCGCTCCATTCGCCATCGCCGGCGTGGCAAAGGGACCGGTTCCAGCCGATTCCGGCCAACAGTCCGGGATAGCGGTCGTGGTCAAAACGCGCCGCCAGACGGTCGAGTGCGACGGTCGCCTGTACCGGCTGATCGCTGTCGAAGAGACATCCGGCCAGGTAATAGGCCGCCATGAGCGACGTCGGGCTGCCACCGCCGGCAAGGCGCTTTTCAGCCTCCTGGAACTTCTTCTGTGCATCAGCGATGCGTCGCTCGCGATAAAGCAGCCGTCCATCGCGATAGATGGCCTGTGCATCCGCCAGGGCGCGTACGCGAGCAGGATCGGCGGCGACCCGGTCGACAGCGGCGACGGCGTCGGAGATCGATTCGTCATGATTGAACTGCCCCAGGGCCGATCCCATCTCGCGGATTACGGACAGGAGGTCGGAGGCCGCGTTCGTCTTTCCCGCACGCACGGCGTCGGCCCAGTTGCCGAGCAGCGGCCCTTCGCTCCAGGTGCGCGCCTCCTGCGGATGGTTGCGGGCCAGCGCCGCGATCGGGCCGTGATCGCCATCGCGCAGAGCCAGCGATGCCAGATCGAGCTGCCGCTGAAACTCGTCCCGGGTCCTGACGACGCCCAGGCGGCCGAGGTGGTTCATTGCCTCACCCGTCCAGTGCGTCGAGGGATCGACGTCCGCGTAGCGTTGCCAGGCCCGGCGGGCAGCTTCCGTAATGCCGAGGGCCTCGACGATCAGTGCCCGATTGAAGAGCGCGTCGGGGAGCGCCGGCTCGATCCGCAATGCATGGTCGGCGTCGGCGAGCGCCTGCGGCAGCTCGTGAGGACGCTTCTCGCGCACCGCGTGCGTATAGCGGGCCGCGGCGAGATCGCTCCAATAGGCGGCCTCCCCCGGCGACTGCAGGACCGCGGATTCGAGTGCATCGATGGCATCGCGATCGCGTTCGATCAGAAGGTAGGCCGCGCCGGACTCGTGGCGGGCATACGCCGAGGGATTGTTGAGATCGGACTGGATCACGGTTCCGGCGGCGCCGGCCAGATCGAGGCGGGCGGGGTCCAGCAGACCTGCCGGCGTCGCCCGCTGCAACTGCATCGCCTGCCAGTCGAAACCGGTCAGGCGCGCCTCGATCGGGCGCGCCGACCGCGGTGCCAGCTCCCGAAGATGGTCCGATGCCGATTCCTGCTTTCGGCACGCCGGGAGCGCGATCACCAGGAAAACGGCCAGGATTGTCCGGGCTACTCGAGCCGATGCCGCTGTCAGTTCTCTGCTCATAGACGCTCCTTCCGATCCGGACACTTTCGCCAGAAGGGCCTTGTGCAATTAGTTAGATGGACGCGGAAGCAGGAATTTCCCCAGCTGCCGATGACCGGCGGTCTCCGGCGTACACTTCCGCCGTTCATGACACTGATGATCGAAGCGGTGGCCGCGGTGATCCTCCTCGCCGCGTTGGTGCTGGCGCTCGTCCTAGGCAAGCGGCACGCGCGCCGCCTGCAGCGCACCCGGCGAATCCATGTCGACCGTTTCAAGCTCAAGCGCCGGCACGCCGAAATCGAGCTCGAGGTCTTCGGCAGCCGCGATGTCGTCGATGCCATTCGCGGCTATGCCAAAGAGCACCACGCAACGATCGAGGAGGCCACACGCCAGGCGCGGACCTATCTTCGCGAGATCGTTCCGAAGTTCAACCTCCTCGCGTATTACCGCGTCGGGGCGCCGCTGGCGCGGGCCATCATGCACTTCCTCTACCGGCCGGTCGTCGAGCACAAGACTCTGCACGACTTCAACGCCACCGCGCCGAAGAATGCCGTCGTGGTCTATCTCATCAACCACCGCTCGAATGCCGACTACGTCCTGGTCGCGCATATGCTCTTCAAATTCGTATCGCTGTCGTACGCCGTGGGGGAGTGGGCGCGCGTCTGGCCGCTCAACCATCTCTTCAAATGGTTCGGCGGCTACTTCATCCGCCGCCGCTACCGCGAGCCGCTCTACCACGCCATCCTCTCCACCTTCGTCAGCACCATTACCAAAAACGGTGTGACGCAGGGGGTCTTCATCGAAGGAGGCCTGACCCGCGACGGCGCCTTCCAGAAGCCGAAGCTGGGCATGCTCGACTACATCGTGGCCGGCAAGCGCGACCCCGGTTTCAGCGCCCCTCTCTTCCTGATCCCGACCGCGATCAATTACGACCGCGTGCTGGAAGACCGCAACCTCACCGAGGAGCTGGTGGGGCGTGAAGACCGGCGGACGAAGGGCGACAAATTACAGACGACCATCGACTTCCTCTTCCGCAACCTGCTGCGCAGCGTCCTCAAACGGTTCAAGCGCTACGGCTACGCCGTGGTCACGTTCGGGACACCGATCGCCGTCGACGATTTCGTCCACGAACATCCCGCCATCCTCTCCCCCTCCTACGACGGCCGGAAGACCGCGCTGACGGAGCTGGCCGAGCTGGTGATGACGGAAATCTCGAATGCGCTGCCGGTCACGCCGGTCACGCTCCTGGCGCGCATCTTCACCGACCACTCCGCCGAGCCGCTGACCGACGCCGAGATCATCGACGCCATCGATCGGTATCGTGAAACGTGGCAAGACCGCGTCTGGCTATTACGCGAGAAGACCGGCGACGCCATCTGGCGCGCCGCCCGCAACGTCGTCAGCCTCCGCCACCTCATCCAACCCGCCGAACGCTGGCGCTCCGACCTCTTCGAAGGCAGCGGCCTCCCCGTCATCGAAGAAGCCTGGCAATGGAACCCCCGCGAGCTCCTCCTCCGCGACTACTACGCCAATTCGCTGATGACCTTCGCGGAGGTGAAGCGGCGGGGGTGGGTGGAGAGGAAGAAGGGGGAGTGAGCGGAGGGCAGGCATCCTGCCCGCTCCCGGCGGGCGTCCCGCCCGACGGTGGGGGGCGAAAGCAAACGTAGATGTCCGGCCAAGAAAGGCGGCCTGTCGTCATCCGCGTTCTTACCCGACAGCAGCAGTGTTGACCCTGAAATAAGCGAATCGGGGCGGCGTCGTGTTTTTTTGCCCAGCAGTTATGTTTGCGTTCGTCCACCACCGTCGGGCGAGACGCCCGCCGGGAGCAGGCAGGATGCCCGCTCTCCGCGGCTCAAACCCCCTCGACGTACGCCGTCTCGCCGTGCAGGGACAAGTCGAGGCCGTCGACCTCGTCGGAGTCCTGAACTTTTACCGGTGTGATCCGGTCGATCAGCCAGAGCATTCCGTAGGTGAAGAGGAATGCCCAGGCCGAGGAGATGGCTACGGCGGCCAGTTCCACCAGGAAGAAGTGGGAGTTCCCACGCAGGAGGCCGTCGACGCCGCCAGGATTGAACACCGTCGTGGCGAAGATGCCGCAGAGGACGATGCCGAGGAAGCCGCCGACGCCGTGAACGCCCCAGACGTCGAGCGCGTCGTCCCATTGCATCTTGTTTTTCAGCTCGACGGCGTAGAAGCAGACGCCGCCGGCGATGAGTCCGATGAGGCAGGCGGTAGCAGGCGAGACATACCCGGCCGCGGGCGTGATGGTCGCCAGTCCGGCCACGGCGCCGGTCAGAAGGCCGAGAAAGCGCGGCTTCCGGAACTTCCTCCAGTCGAGGCAGAGCCAGGCGATGGCCGCGAAGCTGGCGGCGATGTCGGTGTTCAGAAAGGCCACGGCTGTGACCGAGTCAACGCGGAACTCGCTTCCGGCATTGAATCCGTACCAACCGAACCAGAGGAGTCCGGTGCCGAGTGCCACAAGGGGGATGGAGTGCGGCCCGCGGTCTTCGATCTTGCGCTTGCCGACATACAGAACGGAGGCGAGGGCGGCGATGCCGGCGATGTTGTGCACCACGATTCCCCCCGCGAAATCGAGCACGCCCCAACTGGCCAGGATCCCGCCGCCCCAGATCATGTGGACGAAGGGGAAGTAGACGAAGATCAGCCAGAACGTGAGAAAGAGCATGTAGGCCTTGAACGTCACGCGATTGGCGAAAGCGCCGGTGATGAGGGCGGGCGTGATGATGGCGAACATCATCTGGTAGGCGCAGAAGACGATCATCGGGATCGTGGCGTTGATCGGGGAGGGCATATCGAGCGTGATCCCCGAGAGGCACGCCCAGTGGAAGTTGCCGATGATCCCGCCCAGATCGGTTCCGCTTTTCAGATTGCCGCTGAAGCACATCGAGAAGCCGAACGCCCACCAAAGCACCGTCGTCCAGCCCATGGAGACGAAGCTCTGCATCATGATCGACAGCACGTTCCGGCGGCCCACCAGCCCGCCGTAGAAGAACGCCAAGCCCGGCGTCATGAGCATGACCAGGCTGGAGCACAGCAGCATGAAGCCGGTGTTACCGGTGTCGATCGTCATGTGAGTCATGACCAATGATCGCACCTCCGTGACAGCCCGCGCTATCTCGATTTGTCAGGAAATGGTGGCCGAGGCTGGGCCAACCTACGAGGCGCGCCGTGCGCGCTGGCTGGGGAGGGAGGATTCGAACCTCCGAATGGCGGCTCCAAAGGCCGCTGCCTTACCGCTTGGCGACTCCCCAATACGGACGACGCGGAATCCTAAACGAAATAGGGGATTTGTCATTCCGAGCGGGGTCTCGAGGTCTCGCGGTCGCGCGGTCTCGGGGTGTTCGGCTTCACACGCCGCACTTGCAGTGGAACACCGCGAGACCGCGCAACCCCGGCACCTTCACCCCGGAAACAACTGACGTCTCCGATTCATCCGATCCGTTGCGCCCCAGGCGTACTTGTACTCCTCAGCGCCGCGGAGGAAGTCGAAGGTCGTGGCGCCGTCGAGGATCGCTTGCTCGATGGCGTGAGCGACGATGATCGTGCCGATGGAGAGCTTCTCCAGCTCCGGGTCATAGCCGCTGAGGTAGTAGTAGACCGTCCCCTGGAAAGCATAGCCGTAGAAGATGGCCACGATACGGCCATTGCAGCGGGTGGCGTACATCCGCAGGATGCCGGCCTTCAGCATCCCGCGGGCCACTTCGCGATGAAACTGCTGGCTGGCGTCGTCGGCGAGGAGGCCGGGGAGGCCGCTGCGTTGCCAGCGGGCGGCGTGGAGGTCGAATAGCGCGGTGAGGAGATCGTCGAGCGTCTCCTGCGTCGGTGTCTCGATTCGAACCTCGCCGAGCTTCTCCAGTGAGCGCCGGTAGTAGCGGATCTTTTTTCGAAAGTGATTCGACGTGAGGCTATCGAACTCCGACGGAAGCGCGAGCACAGGGCACGCCTCCTGATCCTCAACATTGTCGGACCAGCCGTCCGGCAGGGGGACATCGAGCATCGAAGACGACGCCGGCAGTTGCTGCAGATCCCACATCTGGCAGGGGAGCCGTGACATCTCGCCGATGACGAGGGAGGAATCGCCGAGGACGTCCAGATGGTCGCTGATGCCGGTGCCGAGGAAGACGCCGAGCGACTCGTCGGAATCGTCATCGCGGATGATGTAGAGCGGGGCTAGCGCATCGAGGCCGCGGTCGCCGCGGGCGGCGATCACGGCCAGATCGTTCGATCCGAAGGCGCGCCACCACGGCAGGAGCCACATCGGCGTCTGGAACGGCGTCGCGCCAGGGGTCATCTGACAGAGATCGAGCCAGTCTGCTTCGAGGGCGATGAGAGTTTCAGGATCGGTGATCACTTCGGTCGTCATGAGCGGCGGCGGATTGTATGCGGAGAGAGTAGATTCGTGGATCGGTAGATTAGTGAGGAAGCCTGCGAATCCAATCATCTACGAATCCACTAATCTACTGCCCCCCATGACCGACAAAGACTTCGTCACCATCGACACACCGCACCTCAACATCGAGGGGCGTTCCCGCGCCGGGCATGAGACCTGGTTTCGCGTACGCGAGCTGAATGCGGCGTTCGACATCGGGCGCTGTCCCGACCAGCTCATCGCCACGCCGCACATCTTCGTCACGCACGCGCATCTCGATCACGCCGTCGGCATTCCGTTCTATGCGGGGCAGCGGCAATTGCACCGGATGACCGGCGGCCGTGTGTACATGCCGTCCGGCGCGGCCGAGGGGATGCGCGAGATCATGACCATCTACGAGCGGATCACAGGAGCTTCTTTCGAGGAAGTTGAGGTGATCGGTCTCGCCGTCGGCGACGTCGTGCCGCTCGGAAGGACGCATGAAGTGCGCGCGCATCGGGCCACGCATCGTGTCGCCGCGAACGCGTACGAGGTCATCGAGCTGCGGCACCGGCTGCGGGACGAATTCATCGGCCGCGAGGAGCGCGAGATCAGCGAGCTGCGGCTCTCCGGCGTGAATGTGACCGAAGAGTGGCGAAGATCGATGCTCTTCTACACAGGCGACACCGACCGGGGGATTCTCGAGCAGAACGAGGATCTCTTCAAATCCGAGGTGCTGATGATCGAGTGCTCGTTCATCACCACCGGTCATGAAGAGCGCGCGGCGAAGTACCGCCACATCCATTTCGACGACATCGCCGCTTTCGCCGAACGTTTCGAAAACGAAACGATTGTGCTGACTCACTTCAGCAGGCGTTATTCTCGGACCGAGATTCATGATGAGATTCGCCGCCGTTGTCCGTCCGTACTGCGCGAGCGCATCCGCCTCGCGCTGCCGGAGCCGTATCAGAGGCTGTAAGCTGCGGCTCCGCCGCGTTGTCGGTGGTCGGTCGTTCAGCGCCAGGCGCGTTGTCGGTTATCGGTTGTCCGTGGTTGGCGTTGCCTTTGCGAATCCCCAACGCGCGAGCGCTGCAGACAACCGAAAACCGACAACCGACAACGCGGTGAAGCCGCATTTAGAAAGGGTCCCAACGATTAATGACGGTTCGACGCACGCGGTTCGTGGCGATAGCGCTCATCCTGGTTCTTCTCACTCCCATCGCCGATGCCGCGAAGCGTCGCCGCGGGAAATCGCGGAGGGCTGCCCCGTCACGGCCGGCCGATGCCGCAACCGGCACGACCCTCTCCGAGCGCATCAGCTCGCTCATGAACGGCTCAGTGGCCGGCAGTTCGGACGTCACTCTCCAGGTCGTCGACGTCGATACCGGCGCCGTCGTCGCCGAGCGCAACCCGAATACGCCGCTGGCCCCAGCCTCCAACATGAAGCTCTTCACCACCGCCTCGGCTATCGATCTGCTCCATCCCGATTTCCAAGTCACTACCACCGTCTTCATACGCGGAACCGCCGATCCCAGCGGCACGCTGAACGGCGATGTGAAAGTGGTCGGCCGCGGTGATCCGACCATCGGTGGACGGTTTCACGACGGTCATGCCACCGCCGTCATCGACGAGTGGGCCACCGATCTCAAGCGCGCCGGTGTGAAGACCATCCACGGGAATCTCATCTTCGAGTACGGCTACATGGACACCGAGTACATCCACCCTTCCTGGCCGGTCAATCAACTCGTCAACTGGTACGAGGCGCCTGTGTCGGCGTTCTCGCTGCAGGAGAATTGCGTGCAAGTGCGTGTGGCCCCGACGCGCCCGGGGAAAGCGTGCCTGGTCCAGTTCGAGCCGCCGACGTCCTACCTGCAGCTCGACACCTCCTGCACCACCGGCCGTGGCCTGCCCTTCATCTCGCGCTCCCGGAACTCGAACACGATCGTCGTCCGCGGCGGCGCGCCGTCGCGCGCCGGGGTCACCGAGGTATTCGTCACCATCGAGAACCCCGTGCAGTATTTCGCCACCGTGACGCACGAGACCTTCGTCCGCAACGGCATCAACGTGCAGGGACAGATCATCGTCACGCCGCGCGACGACCGGCCCGACTGGAAGGCGGTCTCGCAGCACACTACGCCGCTCAACATCGTCGTCGAGGTCATCAACAAGAAAAGCCAGAATCACTACGCCGAGGAGCTCGTGAAGATCATCGGTGCGGAGACGAAGAAAGAGGGAACGTGGGGGGCGGGGACCGGCGCGGTGACGGAGTGGCTGACCGGAAAGCTCGCCGTCCCCTCTGAGGAGTATCACCAGGCAGACGGCTCGGGGATGTCGCGCGACAACCGCGCCTCCGCCAATGCATTCGTCCACCTGCTGCGCTACATGTGGAAGAGCACCTACCGCGAGGATTTCGTCAGCTCGCTGCCGTACTCCGGCGATCCCGACTCGAAATTCGGCCATCGCCTGCGCACGGCGCCGTATGCCCGGCAGGTCTACGCCAAGACCGGCTACATCAGCGGCGTGGTTGGCTTGTCCGGCTACGTTCGCGGCGGCAGCGGCCGGATCTACGCCTTCTCCTTCATCTTCAACCGCTACCACGTCGGCGTCTACGCCGTGTACCAACTTCAGGACACGATGCTGAAAGAGATCATCACGCGGGGATAAACGGCGGCGAAGCCGCGTTGTCGGTTATCGGTGGCGTCGCCGCGGAGAGCGGGCATCCTGCCTGCTCCCGGCGGGCGTCTCGCCCGACGGTGGGGTCGAACGCCAACGTAAGTGTTGGCCAAAAACGGCGGCGCACGTTCGCGTATTCAGGTTCAACACTGCCGTTGGCGACGAAACGCGGATGGGCACGGGCCGCCGTTGTTGTCCGGACATTTACGTTCGCCTTCGTCCTCACCGCCGGGCGAGGATGCCCGTCGGGAGCAGGCAGGATGCCCGCTCTCCGCGTGATGCCACCGACAACCGATAACCGATAACCGACAACCCGCGTAACGCGCAACACGACGTAGCCGCTACTTCACCATCGTCACGAGCTTCTGCACGTCGGGATCGTTCGGCCTCATCTGCTGAAGTTTCGTCGCCATGGTGCGCGCTTCGTCGACACGGTGCAGGTCGATGAGCACGAGTGCTTCGTTGAAGATCGGCTGCCACTGGCCGGGGGCCATCTTTTCGGCGTGCTGGAACTCGGCCAGGGCGCGGTCGGGCTGGGCGGTCTGTCTGTAGCAGACGCCGAGGTCGATGCGGGTGCTGGCGTCGTCATGGACGGCCAGGGCGCGCTCCAGATATTCGGCCGCCTGCGGGAACTTCGCGGCGTCCATATACATGCCGGCCAGTAGCACCAGCGCATCGAAATTCTTCGGATCTTTGGCGATCGTTTCCTTCAGCGTGCTCAGTTGCTGCGTCACCGCCGCCATCGGATTGCCGCCCGTGGCTGGTGCTGATGCCGGAGCCGCCGGAGCCGCCTCGCTCGCCGTTCCGGGCTCCGCCGTCGCCCCGGCCAGCCTCGACTGGGCGACCTTCGGGCCGATGACAAGACTGCCGATGGTCAGCCCCAGCAGAAAGCCGCAGGCCGTGAAAATGATGGTTTCTCGTTTCATAAAAGAGCGGCTTCGCCGCGTTGTCGATTATCGGTTCTCGGTTGTCGGGCGCTATCGTAAACGATCAGCGCCATTCACCGCTCGCAGCGCCAGCAATACCGCGGAAACCACCCCTGTTCTATAATCACCCAAAGGAGCACACATGAGCGACGAACGTGTACTCTCAGAAATCCCCGTCATCGGTCGCATCGATCTTCATCAGATCGAGCGGCGTGACCCGCTTCCGTCCGATCGATTTATCGAGGCCATCGAAGTCGGCCTCACCTTCGACGACGTGCTCCTGCGTCCCGCCAGGTCCGACATCCATCCCAACTTTGTCGAAGTCGGCACGCAACTGACCAGCACCATCCGCCTGAACATCCCCATCATCTCCTCGGCCATGGATACCGTCACCGAGGCGCGGCTGGCCATCGCCATGGCCCAGCAGGGGGGGCTGGGCATCATCCACAAGAACATGCCCATCGACGCCCAGGCCGAAGAGGTCGACAAGGTCAAGCGGTCGGAAGCGGGGATGATCGTCGATCCCGTCACCATGCGGCCGTGGCAGACCATCACCGAGGCGCTCGAGGTGATGGCCAAATACAAGATCTCCGGCGTTCCGGTCACCGACGCCAACGGCAAGCTGGTCGGCATCCTGACCAACCGCGACCTCCGCTTCGAGACCCGCTTCGATCTTCCGATTGCCGAACGGATGACCAAAGAGGGTCTGATCACCGCACCGGTCGGCACGACGCTCGAGGCAGCGCGAGAAGTCCTTCACCAGCACCGCATCGAGAAGCTGCTGGTCGTCGATTCCAACGGCGACCTCAAAGGGCTCATCACCGTCAAGGACATCCAGAAGAAGCTCCGCTATCCGAACGCTGCCAAAGACTCCCTCGGCCGGTTGCGCGTCGGCGCCGCCATCGGCGTCGGCAAAGAGGGGCTCGACCGCGCCCGCGCGCTGATCGACGCCAAGGCCGACGTCGTCGTGATCGATTCCGCGCATGCCCACTCCGGCGGCGTGATGGACGTGATCCGGCAGTTCAAGAAGCTTTTCCCCGATACCCCTCTCATCGCCGGCAACGTGGCCACGTACGAGGGGGCGAGCGATCTGATCGCCCTCGGCGTCGACGCTATCAAAGTCGGAATCGGCCCGGGCTCGATCTGCACCACGCGCGTCGTCGCCGGCGCCGGTGTGCCGCAGATCACCGCGGTGATGGAGTGCGCCCGGGCGGCGGAGAAGTTCGGCATCCCGCTGATCAGCGACGGCGGCATCAAGTTCTCCGGCGACATCACCAAGGCCATCGCCGCCGGGGCGCATTGCGTGATGATCGGGTCGCTCTTCGCCGGCACCGACGAGGCGCCGGGCGAGACGATTCTCTATCAGGGCCGTACCTTCAAGGCCTACCGCGGTATGGGCTCGATCGGCGCCATGCAGGCCGGCTCGAAGGACCGCTACTTCCAGGAAGACGCGGATGAGGTGTCGAAACTCGTCCCCGAGGGGATCGAGGGGAAGGTTCCATATAAAGGTTCGCTCAGCGCCATGATCCCCCAGCTCGTCGGCGGCCTCCGCTCGGGCATGGGCCTGACCGGATCACGGACGATCGAAGACCTCCGCACGAAATCGCAGTTCGTCCGCATTACCGCCGCCGGCCTGCGCGAATCGCACGCCCACGATGTGGTGATCACGAAGGAAGCGCCGAACTACCGCATCGAATCAACGGATTGAAAAGCGTTTAACCACAGAGGCACAGAGATCACAGAGAAAAACATAACCTCTGTGTCCTCAGTGCCTCTGTGGTTAAAGCCTTTATAGGCCCATAATGTCCCCATGAAACCTCTGCTCGCCGCAATGCTTCTTCTCGGCACCGCCATCGCCCGCGGTGAGACGATCCGCTACGATCCGCCGAACGCCACCGCGCATCACTCCGTCGACGCGGTCGTGAGCGGCACCTGGCCGGATGGCTGTATCCCTTCGGTGAAAGGCGTCACCACTGCCGGATCGACGATTCTGCTCCGGCTGAATACAGTGGTCCCGCCCGACCTGGTCTGCCCCCAGGCGCTGACGCAATACACCCTGACCTTTCATCTGGAGGTCCTTCCGGCCGGCAGCTACACGGTGATCGCCTTGTCGGAAAAGGGCGACAACGTGTCAGAGATGACCCGGACCCCGCTCATCGTCCGCGACACGGAGACGCTGCACATCAAGCCGTATGCCGTTCCCACCACCGGCGGTCCGATCGTCATCGACAATCCCTCGAACGACGCCGTCGTCGCCACCGTCAACATCGGCGACGTGAACGTCCCCAACAACTCCGAGTTCGTTTCGGAGATCCACGCCAATGCCCCACCGCACGCCGCCGGCGCGGTGAATGTCGTCGTCAACTCCCCCGACGGAGCGGTGACCTCGAACGCGGCTCTGATTTACTACGATCCCGCCGCCGCCGACCCGGCGGTATTCGAGCCGATCCTCTATCCGATGTCGTTCCAGGGATTTGGCGCCTTGGGTTCGCAGTGGAAGACGGAAAGCTTCATTCTGGCCGGGAGCGCGCCCGCCTTTTTCCGCGATCCGCTCCCATGCTCGGGCTGCTCGACGGCGCTCGGCGCCGACGTGCAACTCTTCACCGATGACAATGCGTGGGGACATCTACTATACGCAATGCGGGGCACCACCGGCACCGTCGACTTTGCCTCGCGCATCCGCGACATCTCGAAGGTGTCGTCGGCGACCTCGGGCACCGAGGTACCGATCGTGCGCGAGCACGATTTCCGAGGGCAGTTGCGATTCGTCGGTGTCCAGGCCGACGGCCGGTACCGCACCACGCTGCGTATGTGGTCGCTCGGCGATTTCCCGGAGTACCTCGTGCTCATCGGATCGGGCCCGGCCCTGCCCCTCCACACCGCGAGAATCCCCGGGACGTCGATGTGGTTCGGCTCTCTCGATCTCACGCCGACCATCCTGCAGTCCAAGACCTCCCCGCTCAGCATCACCATCTTCCCCTCGGGCTTCGGCTCGAACCTGACGTCGATTGCCTTGCCTTCGATCTGGGGAATGCTGAGCCTCACGAACAACGTATCCCAGCAGGTGACGATCATCTCGCCGCATTAGGGCCGCCGGCACGGCCTGGATTTCTCACAGTCTGTCTACTCAACTTGCAACGCCCTTTCGTCGAGAGCCCCTATCCCCCGCGCTTTCAGCCGGGGAGACGGCTCTCGACGAGTAACACGGTGGCGACGATTCCAGTAAGTGTGAGAAAAAAACGCTCATTCGACACGATCGCAGGCGCGGGTGACCGATTTCAGCTCCAACGCTGTCCATGTAGGAACGCGAACGGCCAGAACTGGTAAGTCGGCGGACTCCGGGAGTCCTTTAGTGATCTCCGCGAGCCCACTAATGGGCTCCATGAGGCCATTCATGGGTTCCATTGGGCCATTCATGGCCTCCACGAGGCGCATTCATGGGCTTTACGAGGCCATTCACGGGCTGCATGAGGCCATTCATTGGCTCCACGAGGCCATTCATGGCTCTACGAGGCCATTCATGGGCTCCGCGAGGCCATTCATGGGCCCCACGAGGCCATTCATTG
>DATMNC010000094.1:0-13722 GCA_035569395.1 Thermoanaerobaculia bacterium
CGCGCACGTCACCCTCTGGACTGACTGGGCATTTCCGGTGCTCTCCTTCAACCTGTTCCTGACCGGCTACGACGTACAGGCCGTCAACCTCTACGACGTCATCGTGCGCGGCGTCATCGCGCCGCCGAGTGGCACCTCGCCCGCGACAACGCCGGGCGCACTGTCGGCCGCCGGCGGCAATCTGAGGCCGACACTCGACTGCGCCAGCAATCCGTCGTTGCTGCCGGCGAGCATCGCCGCGACCGTGCGCGCCGCGTTGACCACCGGCGTGTTCAACCCCGGCGGCACTGTCCGATCGTGCAGCACCGCCGGCGGCACCCATGCGAACGCCATCGGCTACGCCACCATCGACGTCGTGGCGAATTGTACGAACCTTCTGCCGTCCGATCCGCACTATTACCTGACCGATCTGCTTTTCGACAACGTGCTGATCGGTGATTACCAGCAGCTCGGGGGAAGCGCGACCGGCACCGGAGCGGCAATCACGTTCGACGCGGCCGGCAATCCGATGGTGCACATCCGCGCGGTCCCCGAGGGCGGTGCTGCAGGGGCGAATGTACCAACCGGCCTTCCCTACACGTTCTACGACCGCTACACACCATCGGCAACGCGCACGATCGATCGTCGTCAGCCACTGCCGTCCACGTTTGCGGTCCGTTACATCCAGGGTGGCACAGGCGCGTTCGCGACGAATTACACGATCTGGCGGGAAGGTGTTACCGGAGCCGGCGCGTCGTGCGCTTCGAACATCAACAACTCCGACATTAACATCGGCGAGTCCATCCGCTTCGACGAGCACGAGAACCCTTTCGTTTTTCCGAGCTTTTGCAGCCCCTCGTGTGGGTCGCGTCCAACACTGTTCGCAACCTCCGCGACGAACACCGCCAGCCCCACCTTTCCGTACATCGCCGGAACGGACGTGGGCGGTTGGATGTATCTCAACCTCAATAACGGCGGATCGCCCATCTACTCGGTCACGAACCACTCGAGCGGAACGACAACCTCGACGCCGAGCGTGTTCGGCACTCCGCGCGCGAGCCAGAACTGGGTCACCGCGACGATGTTCGGCAACGCCGGCGGAAGCCGGATGACCGCGGAATTCGACGCCGCACAGCTCGGCAACGGCTGCACACCGGCCGCGCCCATCAACGGAGGGGTCAAATCAAATTTCCCGATCGGCCCCGCCGGAGGCGTCTTCGTCAGTCCGCCCAATACGACGCTCACTGACGGCACGACAGCGTTATGCACCGGCACGAACGTCAATCCGAATCCATGAAGACATTTCTCGTCGCTTCGCTCCTGCTCTGCAGCGGCGCCTCGGCGGCGTCGCCGTCGTCGATCAACAACGACGACAGTTGCGACGTGTCGGTCAGCCCCGCGGCCACCTTGCTCCTGCCCTACTTCGAGGTCGATGTGAGCGGGACATCCGGGCAGACGACGATTTTCACGGTCACCAACGTCACGCACTCCCCGCAGATCGCGCACGTCACGCTCTGGACCGACTACGGGTATCCCGTGCTGACGTTCAACCTCTATCTCACGGGTTATGACGTTCAAGCGATCAACCTGGCCGACGTCCTGGTCCGCGGCGTCGTTGCGCCGCCGAGCGGCACGACGTCCGCAACCACGCCCGGCCAGTTTTCTCTGGCGGCCAATCCAAACCTCGGTACGCCGCTCGATTGTGCGCATAACCCCGGTCTGATGCCGCAGGGTTTGGTCGTCGCCATACGGACCGCGCTGACGACTGGCTCCATCCCGCTGATTCCCTGCGACGGGATCGGGTCCACCCATGCAAACGCCATCGGCTATGCCACCATCGACGTGGTGGCGGCCTGCACGGACCGCACACCGTCCGATCCGCTCTACTACACGAACGATCTTCTCTTCGACAACGTTCTGATCGGCGACTACCAACAGATCGGACCGCATCCCGCGGGCGAGCTGGCAAGTACGTTCGATGCCGGAGGCAATCCGATGGTCCACATCAGGGCTGTCCCCGAGGGCGGCGGCGCAGGGTCGAACGTCGATACCGCGCTGCCGTACACCTTCTACGATCGATATACACCGGCGGCCCGACGGACGTTCGACCGCCGCCAGCCGCTTCCGTCGACCTTCGCAGCCCGCTTCATTCAGGGAGGACCGGCCGGTTTCCGAACGAACCTCACCGTCTGGCGTGAGAGCTCAGGCAACGGCAGCTGCACGGACGCGAAGTTCTCGGCCGGACTACCTGTCCTGGACATCGTTCGCTTCGACGAGCACGAGAATCCATTCACCTTCGACATGGCGGCGCACTGCACATGCAACGTTCCACCGGTGTATCTGCCGGCAACCTCGTCGACCTCATCATCCACATCGACCTATCCCCCGATGGGCGGCGCCGACGTTGGAGGCTGGCTTTACCTGAATCTCAATAACGGCGCCAGCCCTCGCCCCAGCCAGAACTGGGTGACGATGACGATGTTCGGCAACGTAGGCTCGAGTCACATGACCGCCGAGCTCGACGCTGCAGCACTCGGCAACGGCTGCTCGCCCGCCGCGTTCATCACCACGCTCTCGACGCCCGTGGGCCCGGCCGGCGGAATCTTCGTCTGCCCGCCCGGCACCACGATGACGAACGGCACGACCCTCCAATGCACAGGTACGAACATCAACCCGAAGCCATGAACACACTGCGCATCTTGCTCGCCTCGCTTCTTCTATGCGGCAGTGCCGCGGCGGCCGTACCGTCGTCAATCAACAACGACGATCAATGCGACATCAACGTCGGGCCAGCGGCCACTGTCCGCCCGGTACGACGCTCACGAACGGAACGACGACGTTGTGCACCGGTACGAAGGCCAACCCGAACCCATGAAGACGCACCCTCCGCGCCTGGCTACGGCAACGGCTTTACCGTCACCGGATCCTGCGTCTTCTTGAGCACGACGCTGTCGGTGGCATTACCCCCCACCAGCAGGCCTTTTCTCAGCTCGAAGTCCAACACATCGCGAGTCCAGGTCGAATCGGCGCCTCGAACCTCGCCTCCCTCCAGATGGACCTTGGTTCCATTGCGGGTGATGGTGACGTCCTCTTCAACGTTCAGGTCCGGTTTGCCTGGGATGCTGACAACGAGATGGAACGTGCCTCGAAACTCGTTCGGCCTGCTCCGCTCGACGATCGACAGCGTTCCCGATGCGGAGGCACAGCCCAACTCCACCCATCGTTCGATGTTCCAGTTGCCAGGCATGACCTTCAGATATTCATCGAGGAATTGATCCGCGGGAACCGGCTCCGCGGTCATGGTCTGGGAGTATTGCAACCGTACTCCGGTATCGAGAGAGACGTTGATCACCCTGACTTCGATGTTTTCCTCGTTCTTGCATTTGACGTTCCCGCTGACCCTGCCATGCTCCCACTTGATCTCTCCGGACGTCTGGGTGACACCGTAGCCTTTGGTCGCGCCCGATGCCAGCAGGAAAGTCGGAACGAACGAGTGCTTGCCCGACGCTTCGAACGTCACGCAGACGCCTCGGATTCTTTCGGAGCCGTGATACTCGTTCTGCAGGATGCTCGTCAGCACCGCGTCGGAAACCGGCACATTGGTGATCACCACGTCGACGATTCCGCAGGACAGATCGTCGATACCCTCAACGTTCAATTCCTTCACATCTGCCGGCCACGCCTCCCGTTTGCGCCCGTAAATGTGGTGGAGCGTGATGACCTTTCCATCGAGCGTGAGCGTGCCCTTCACGGTGCCGTCGCCGGCGGCAACGATCGCGGCGATCGTCTTCAGCTTTCCCCCGTCCGCAGCGATCGCGCTCGACGTCGCAAGAGGCAGGAGACACAGCATCACCACCCGGATCAAGGGACCAGAAAGAACCGTCTTCATATCCAGACTTCCTTAACCGCGGAAAACCCACGTCCTGAAAACATAGTCCGCCACGCCACGGATGATGTAAATGGCCAGCAGGAGCAGCAGCGGCGACCAATCGATGCCGGCGGTCTTGTGCGGCGGCAGGATGCGCCGGAACGGACGGAGAAACGGATAGGTCATCCGCGAGAAGATGTCGTTGAGCTGGTTGAGGATCATGTAGGCCGATTTGTGGCGCCAGCGGAACGATGTCTGTGAGGCGAAGAAAAGGATCCACGAGATGATCACCCAGACCAGGACGATCCACTCGATCACCTGCAGAATGATCAGGAAGGCATTGAAAAACGGCACCACGATTCCCATCTAGCCTCGGCTCCCGAAGATTGCACGGCCGACGCGGACGATCGTCGATCCTTCCTCGATCGCGGCCTCGAAATCTTCGCTCATCCCCATCGATAGGTGCTCGAGGCCGAGCGCATCGCGCATCGACCGGAGCTCCTGGAAGTATGGACGCGACGCGTCGGGAGTGCCAATCGGGGGGATGGCCATCAATCCGATGACACGCAGCGAGGCCAGCGCCGTTGCCTGTCGGGCCACGGCCTCGACCTCAGCCCGTTCGATGCCGTTCTTCTGCGGCTCGTCGCCGATGTTGACCTGCAGCAGCACATCCTGGCGCTTGCCGTGAGCCTCCGCGGCGTGCGCCAGCTTCTCGGCGAGGTCGATCGAGTCGACAGCCTGAATGACGTCGAACAGCTTGACGGCGTCCTTCGCTTTGTTCGTCTGGAGATGCCCGATGAGGTGCCAGCGTGCGGCGCCGCGCACGAGGGGCTTCTTCTCGCGCGCTTCCTGCACCCGATTCTCCCCGACCTCGGTGATGCCGGCGTCGATCGCATCATCGATGAATGAAGCCGGGAACGTCTTCGAGACCGCGACGAGGGTCACCTCGGCGCGCGTGCGTCCCGCGCGCGCGCAGGCGCGGGCGATCCGCTCTTCGACGGCGGCAACGTTCTCACGAATCGGCACGGCGACGCTCGATCCATCGATCATTCGGCATACGCGCGGCCCGGTCGAGCGCGGCGTTGGCCAGCCGGTCGGCATCCTTGTTTCCCGCGCGCAGCGTGTGGCGGATTCTGAATTTCGGGAACTGGCGCACCATCGACCTCGCCCGCTCGTACAACGGCACGAGGTTCGGATGCTTGACGCGGTATTTGCCGAGCATCTGCTGCACGAGCAGCAGCGAGTCGGAGACGATCTCCACATCCGTGGCCCCCTCCGATTTCGCCGTCGCCAGCGCTTCGAGCAGGCCGGCGTACTCGGCGACGTTGTTCGTCGTCGTGCCGAGGAAGCCGGAGATCTCGATGATCTCGCCATCTTCCTTGCGCATGAAGACGCCGTAGGATGCCGGGCCGGGATTGCCGCGGCAGGCGCCGTCGACGAAGGCAATGATCTTCAGGATGGGGGCATCTCCAGATAGAGAATACGGCTGCAGCCTTCGCAGTGAACGAGATCGCCGCGCTTGAGCTGCTGCAGAACCGCAGGGCGGACGCGCGTACGGCATCCGTTGCAGGAATCGGCGACAACGTGGGCGATGGCGACGTTCTGCCGTTGCTTGAAGATGCGGTGGAACTCGCGGCGCAGGCGCTCGGGAATGGTCGACTCGATATTGACGGCCCGGGCCTTGAGCGTTTCCACCTCACCGCGCAGATCGCCGAGTGAGTGCTGCCAGGCGGCATGCTCCGCGTCCCAGCGCGTCTTGAGGCCGGCGCTGCCCGCGGCCAGATCGTCGTGCTGCTTCTGCAACGCGTCGATCTCGGTCATCGTCTTGAGCGTCGAGTCCTCGAGCTCCTTCACATGCTTGCGCGTGGCGTCGATCTCTTTCCACGCCGCCGCGTACTGCTGCTGGTTCTTCACCTGCATGAGCTGTCCCTGATATTTCTTCAGGAGCTCCTGCTGGTCTGTCAGCTCGCCGTCGACGCGCCGCCGTTCCCTGGAGACCTGCTCGATCTGCGCTTGCAGCCTCTCCATTTCGGCATTGACGTTCTGCCACTCGCGGTCGACGTCCGCGAACGACTCCGGCTTGTCCGTCAGTTGTTTTTCGCGATCTCCGAGCTGCGACAGGACTGTTTGCAACTCCCAAAGCTTTTCAACGTCCTGATTCAACCATTCCTCCAAAAACGAAAAAGGCGTTCCGGTGTTGGAACGCCTGTGCGGTGTGAGAATGCGGCACCGGTTCGATCGAGCATCGTCCCGGGCATGGCCAACGACTCCCCTGCCGGCCCGCGCCGGCAGCAGAGTCCATCGTTCGTCATGTTTGGGATGGCGCGCATCGTTTCCTGGTGGGTCCACCAGGATTCGAACCTGGGACCTGCCGGTTATGAGCCGGTAGCTCTAACCGCTGAGCTATGGACCCGGACGCGCGATTCTAGCAAAAGGGTCGCCGATGTCGAAGGATTTCCACGTTCGCGGCCGAATCACGCGGCGAGACGGTGCGATGCTAACAAAGGTTGTCGGTTCTCGGTCAGGAACCAACAACTGACAACCGACAACCGATAGCCGGTTGTTCTTCAACCAACCGCCCACCGCCCCCGCTCAGCGAATTTCCACACCGTCGCCGATCTCCATCGAAAAACGCATGGCCACGATCTTGCCGGTGGCGGTATGGGCGGTCGTGGTCAGAATACCGACCTCGCCGAGGACCTGGTATGGCTCACCGGGCTGGTAGTTCTCGCGATAGACGGTGAGGAAGTCGCCCGGTTGGATCTGATCGGCCTGGCCGAGATTTACCTCGACGAGCAGACCTTCTCCCAGTGCCGTGTCCCAAGAGCCCTGCGCACCGACGATGTACCCGTGGCGCTTCCCGCTGGACGGATCGCAGAACGCCGGCATGTTCGGAACGCGTGCCAGCGGGATCGGGATCTGCGGCAGCGGCTTGAGCCGCGCGCCGATATGAATGTCCATGCACGACTGCGTGATGATGCCGCGCGCCTGGTGATCGTCCGCGCAGAGAACGCGAACCTGCCCGCAATACAGGTACTGCCGCCCCACGACCTCGGGGTGCTTGCCTGAACCTGGCTTGCCTGAACCTGGCTTTCCTGAACCTGGACGGGTCACGATGTCGCCGCTCTCGACGACGATGTAAGTCTCACCGGCGACCAGCCCGCTCGACGCCCCGCCGGTGAGCAGAACCAGGTCACCCGTCCCGCCGGAGATATCCTGCGTCGTCGCCCCTCGGTCATAGCGCATCTCAGCGTCGTCCCAGGCCATGATGGAGTTCGGCATCGGCTCCGCCGGATCGCCGATGTATCCGAAGCAGTAGACATCCGCCTCGGTGCCGAGAGGAATCGGGCTACGCGACCCGCCCATCGGGTCGGCGGCCGTCACGTATCCGTCGCGAGCGTCGGCCGCCGGTGAGAGGCCCTGCTCGGTCAGGGGGGCGGTCGTGGTCTCGGTCACCAGGGCTGGCGGCGTCGTTCCGGTGCCTGCCGTTCCCGCGGTAGCGATCGCCTGGGCGGTCTCCGCGTCGATCAGGAGCACATCGCCGGGATAGATCCAGTGCGCGTCCGTGATCCAGGTGTTCGATTCCCAGAGCTGCGGCCACATGTAGGCGTTCTTGAAGAACTGCTGGGCCAGACCCCAAAGCGTGTCGCCAGCCTTGATCGTGTAGGTTTTGGAGCCAGCCGGCCATGTGGCCGTGTCAGGAGGGTTGTAGGCCGTCCAATGGTCGCCAACGCGATGAAGCTCACGCGGGGGATGTGACGATGACTTCTTCGCCGCCCCAAAAAGAGGGAAAGCGACCACAAGCAGGAGAACGGGAACCACCCTACGCACACTGACCATTTTCCCCTCCCAAGGTTGTCGAGGTCGTGAAAACGTTATCTCAACAAGAGGGAACGGTCAAGGAGCGGGGTTGCGGGGTCTCGCGGTTGCGCGGTCTCGGGGTGGGGGTTGTTGGGGCGCAGACTTGCTGGGTTACAAGGTTGCTGGGTTGCTGGGCTGGACTACAGGCTCACCAAGCAACCGAGCAACCTTGCAACTCAGCAACCTGTAATCAGCAACCCACCGCGAGACCCCGCTACCCCGAGACCCCGCATCACCGCAACGTCAGCATCGCCTCGTCGCCGGCAACTCCGCCCGCGTGCCGGTCGTCGAACTGCTTCAGTTCCCGCTTACGCTTCTCGTAACGCGACATGACCGTTTTCACGTACGAGCGGGTCTCGCGAAAGGGAGGGATGCCGTTGTAACGGCGGACGTTCCCTTCGCCGGCGTTGTAAGCGGCGATGGTCTTGGTCAGGTTGCCATCGAACCGGGCGTTGAGGTACCTCAGGTACTTGGCGCCGGCATCGACGTTCTCCTCCGCGTTGTAGAGGTTCCGTGCCCCGAGCCAGCGTCCCGTCCGCGGCATGAGCTGCATCAACCCGCGCGCCCCGACCTGCGACCGGGCGTGGGAACGGAAGCTCGATTCGGTCTCGACGACGGCGGCCAGGAGGGAGGGATCGACGTCATACTTCTGCGCCTTCGCATGAATGATGTCGCCGAACGGCACCGCATTCGTGAAGAACTCCCGCCGGAGGGCGACGTTGATCCGCCGCATCTCCTGGTGGAAAACGTCGTTTGACTGCGGCTCCGATTCCGTCCGCAACGCCTTGTTCAGAAAATGGATGCTCCCCTCGACGAGGCCGTCCTGCGAGGGATTCGAGGGCTCGCCCACCGACGCGTCGCTGTCAGCGACGCTCGCGAGAACACCCCCGGGCGACGCATGCTGTCTGGCGATCTTCCCGGTGGCCGGTGTTCCGGGGATGACGACATCGACGCTCTGGAACACTTCCGTCAGTCCGCCGGCCGACAGCGCCGCACCGACGACGAGCGTTGCCAATCCTCGGCCGCCGATCCAGTGCAGGAGGCGACGCGAATACGTTTTGCGGCGTACCTTCGCCGAGCGGACAGACAGGGATCCCGTAAGTGAGCGCCGCTTCCTGGCCATCGTCCTCCCTCAGTTATTTTCGCTACGAATAAGACATCAATCGACGTGACGTAACCAAGGGATGCTGGACCTTAATCCGCCGTTGAGCAAGGTCAGCCTTGCCGAAGAGGCGTCAACTCCTTGCGAGGTGGTGGGTTACTCGCCGAAGACAATCGCTGAAAACTTTTCGACGCGGCAGTCTCCACTGCGCCATGCACCCCGAGGAAGGCCCGCCTTGACGCAGGTCTGGTCGAGAAAGGTCTCCCGATCCCATCCGTATTCGGTGGCCACCTGCGGTAACAGCAGTCCGGCATGACCCCCGCGGCTGATGATGAGACCATCGCGGCCGACGACGATCTCCTCCATATTCGTGACCACCTCGATCGGACCCATGACCGAGATCTCGAGATCCAGCAGTTCCAGCTCGCCGGGCCGTAACGGCGCGAAACGGGGATCGCGAAAGGCCGCGGAGACAGCGCTCGACGCGATGGCCTTGTAAAGCAGCTCGGAGGCCCGAATCGAGCCGATACAGCCTCGCAGGTCGCCGTCGCGCGTCCGCAGCGTGACGAAGGCGCCGGCTGGCCTGCGGAGCGTCTCATCAAAGTCCTCGTCCTTCCACTCGGGCGCGCGCCCGTCGAGGATGGCGGCAATCGATTGCCGGGCGATGCCGAGGAGCGTTTGCCGGTGGTCTTCGCTGAGGTCGAGCATGGAGGTCAGAGAGAGCGCGAGCGGGCGGTTCGGATGAGCATCAGGTTGCGGATGTAGACGATGAGCGCCGGCGCCTGCCCGAAGATGATGACCGGATCGCGGCGCGCCACGCCGTAGATCGTCATCAGGATGCCACCGGTGAGCGAGAGGTACCAGAACTCGATCGGTACATGGCTCATCCTCCGGCGCTCGGACGAAATCCACTGCACGATGAAACGCGCCGCGAACAGCGCCTGGGCCACGAACCCGAACGCGGCCAGAAGATCCCAATGCCAGGTGCGGGGGTCGAAGGAGAGGGGGAAGTGCACGGTGGCAGTTTACGCGGTTGCGGTTGCGGGGTTACGCGGTCTCGCGGTTGCGGGGTCTCGCGGTGTTGAGTTGCTGGGTTGCTGGGTTACTGAGTTGCTTCTCGGGTACCAAGCAACCTTTGCAACCCAGCAACCCCGAGACCGCGTAACCGCGAGACCGCGCAACCCTCACTCCTCCCGAACCCGATACGTAAGCACCCTCTTCGACATCCACCTCACCGCTACACAATCGGCCAGACCGCGGAAAGCGCGGTTCATCGCTCCGTACTTGGAGACGCCGAACTGGCGGGCGCGATGGTTGACCGGCATCTCCACGACCTTGTAGCCGTGCATCCGCACCAGCGTCGGCAGGAAGCGGTGCATGCCGGTGTAGAGACGGATGCGATCGATTGCCTGGCGCTTCACCAGCTTCAACGAACAGCCGGTGTCGGTGATGTGATCGTTGGTGATCCAGTTGCGGACGCCGTTGCCGATCTTCGACTGCATCTTGCGCGACCAGGTGTCGTGACGATTCACGCGGACGCCGATGACCATATCGGCCGCGCTCTCTTCGAGCGTCCGCATCATGGCCGGGATGTCCGCGGGATCGTTCTGCAGGTCGGCGTCGAGCGAGACCACCAGGGTGCCGCGCGCCGCACGCCACGCCGCATCGAGCGCCGCCGTCTGGCCGCTGTTCTTCTCGAACGTCAGCACGCGCAAGGTGGGATGCTTCGCTCTGCTCGCACGCAGGACTTCGAGACTGCGGTCCGTCGAGCCATCGTTGACGGCCACGATCTCGTACAACCACTTCCCATCCAGCGCCTTCGCGATCTCATCGAGAAGGATGGGGATGTTCTCTTCCTCGTTGTAGACGGGGAAAACGACGGAGAGGTGCGGATTGGACGTCATCAGCGCGGCAGTGTAACGCCGAAGGCGCGCTCGAAATTTGCGGTCGTCCGCGCCGCCACATCGTAGACCGGCACGCCCCACAACGTTGCCAGTAGCTCGGCCACTTTGATGACGTACGCCGGCTCGTTGTCCCGCCCGCGGAACGGTACCGGCGCGAGAAACGGCGTGTCGGTCTCGATGAGCACGCGGTCGTGCGGCAGCGCCTTCGCACAGGCACGGAGTGAATCGGCGCTGCGGAAGGTGACGATGCCGGAGAAGGAGATGAAGTAGCCGGCCTCGATGAACTTCCGGGCTACCTCCTCCGACTCCGTGAACGAATGGAGGATGCCGCGCGCGCCGCTGGCCGCGAGGATGGCAACCATGTCATCGGTCGACTTGCGGTTGTGGACGATGATGGGCTTGTCGATCCGTTTGGCCAGATCGAGGTGCCGCTCGAAGACGGCGATCTGCGTTTCACGCGGCGAGTGCATGTAGTGGTAATCGAGCCCGCATTCACCGACCGCAACGACCCTCGGATCCGAGGCCAGCCGCTCAATCTCGCCGAAGGCCGTGTCATCGCAGTCTTTCGCTTCATGCGGATGAAAGCCGACGGCGGCCCAGACGTCGGCATGTTTCCCCGCGACGGCAACCGCTTCCGGAGCATCCTCCCGCTTCGTGCCGGGGACGACGAAACCGCGTACGCCGGCCTCCCTCGCTCGCGCGAGCGTCGATTCGGCGTCGGACATGGTGAGATGGCAATGGGAGTCAGTGAAGATCATTCGGTCACATTCTTATCCGCAGATGACGCAGATGGAACGCAGATAAAAAACCGCAACCCATCTGTGCTCATCTGCGTCATCTGCGGATCAACACCTTTCCACCAGCATCGATATCCCCATCCCCCCGCTGATACACAACGTCGCCAATCCAAGGCGTTTGGACCGCGAGGCCAGCGCGTGCAAAAGAGTCGTCGTAATCCGTGCTCCGGTCGCGCCGATCGGATGTCCGAGAGAAATAGCGCCGCCGTGGACGTTGACCTTGTCGCGATCGAAATGCAGCTCGCGGTCGCACGCCAGCACCTGCGCGGCGAACGCTTCATTCAGCTCGATGAGATCGATGTCATCGAGCGAAATGCCGGTATCCGCCAGGAGCTTCCGCGTGGCCGGAACCGGTCCGATGCCCATGATCTTCGGATCGACGCCGGCCTGTGCATAGCCGATGATGCGGGCCATCGGCTTCAGACCGTGACGCTGCACTGCATCAGCCGAGGCGACGAGCATCGACGAGGCCCCGTCGGTAATCCCTGACGAGTTGCCGGCGTGGACGGTGCCGTTCTTGCGGAAGACCGGTGGCAGCTTCGCCAGCGAGCCGAGGTCGGCATCGAAGCGCGGGTGTTCGTCTTTGTCGATGACCACATCGCCCTTGCGTCCGGCCACCGTGACCGGCACGATCTCGTCGCGGAAGCGTCCCTCGTCGTACGCAACGCCGGCGCGGCGCTGCGTCCACACCGCGTATGCGTCCTGCTCCTCGCGCGAGATGCCGTAGCGATCGGCCAGCGTCTCCGCCGTCGCTCCCATCATCTCGTCCGCCAGCGGGCAGAGAAATCCGTCGCGGTACATCCCGTCAACCACTTCCGCATCGCCCATGCGGTACCCCCATCGCGCGCGCGGGAGAAGATACGGCGTATTCGACATCGACTCCGTGCCGCCGGCGAGGACGACGCTGGCCTGGGCGAGGCGGATCTGATCGGCCGCGTTCATGATCGAGCGAAGCCCGGAGCCGCAAGCCTGATTGACCGTGTACGCCGGCGTCTCATGAGGCAATCCCGACTTGATGGTGATCTGCCGGGCCACGTTCGGCCCGACGCCGGCCTGCCGCGCATTGCCGAAGATCACCTCATCGACAGCGGCCGGATCGATCCCGCTGCGCCCAAGCGAAGCCTTCGCGCTGGCGATCCCCAGCTCCGCCGCGGTGAGCGACGACAACCCGCCGCCGAATTTCCCGATCGGCGTGCGGACGGCGGCGATGAGGTAGATGGGGATGTCGAGGCTTGGCACTGTGTCTCCTTCAGGGTTGCGTGGTCTCGCGGTTGCGGGGTCTCGCCGCAAACCCCACCGCGAGACCGCGTAACCGCGCGACTACGCAACCATTCCGTGCAGCAACGTTATAACGAGTTCCCGATACGTCTCGATTGCGTCGAGAAGATCCTTCTTCGCGATCTTCTCGTTCGCGCCATGAGCATCGAGGATCGATCCCGGCCCGAACAGCAGCGGCTTTCCCAGCGCGCCGAGATGCGGCACATCGGTGTTGAACGCCACCACGCGCGATGGTGCTCCGTCCGGCACGTTCATGAATTGCGGCGGGTTGCCGCGGGAGAGGGTGATCGTGCCGCCGTGCTTCGCGACGATCGATTGCAGCTTGGCCTGCACCTCATCCGGATGCGTTACCGTCCGGAAGATCATCTGGCACTCGGCCTCGGCCGGAATCACATTCGGCTTTTCGCCGCCGCGCACGACGCCTACGTTGACAGTGGTCTCGCCGAGGTCGTCGTCGACGCCCCAGTGGGTTGCATTGATTTCCGCGATCGCCGCCACCATCTTGTTGATGGCCGAGTCGCCTCGCTCGGGATAGGCGGAATGCCCGGCGATGCCGTCGAAACGGACGAAGCAGGTTAGCGCCCCCTTCGACGCCCGCGCGAACGTCGACTCCGTCGGCTCGCCGACCACGACGTACTCCGACCCAATTCCGGCAAACTCCGTATTGGCCATCTTCGCCCCGATCGAGTCGGTCTCCTCGCCGACGACGAAGAGATAGGCGAAGTCGTCGATCCCGTCCGCGCGCAGCCGCTCCCCCGACGCAATCATCGCCGCGATGATCCCCTTCGTATCGCACGCCCCCCGCCCATACAGAAACTCCTCATCCTCGGAAGCCCCAAACCACGGCGGCACAGTATCGATATGCGAGTTGATGACCACCCGCGGCCTCCCCCCCGCCGCCGCGTAAACGTTGAACCGCCGCTCACTCACCGA
>DATMNC010000095.1:0-20010 GCA_035569395.1 Thermoanaerobaculia bacterium
CAGCATGAAGACGGCCGCACGCGACGGCGGCTGAGCGGTTCCCATGCGCGGACGGATTCCCCGCGGCGCGAGGAAGATGGAGAGGAAGGCCGCTTCCAGCAGCATCCCGTCCGACTGATAGCCGGCGAACTCCTGTGCCGCGCCGACGAATGAGAGGAAACAGATGCCGGCGATGGCGATGGAGAGCCGCGGCCAGAGATTCAGCATGATCGCCACCGAGGCCGCGAAGCCGATCCAGACGATGACGCTCAGCATCCGGTCGCCGCTGTTGAGCCAGAGCAGCGTCGGCGCGAACCAGTAGCCCTTCAATCCCAGCGCGCGGTGAACGGCGTCGAGATATTCGAACGCCGGCAGGATGCCGTGCGGGCCGATGAGCCCGTGGATCTGAAAGTAGAGCGAGTAAAAGGCGGAGAAGAAAATCGCTCCGAGGCAGCGAAGCCAGATCCAGCGGGCGCGCAGAAACGAAGGCGAGACCGACGGCGCGAATAGTCGCTCCAATATCGGGGGACGCTGGGCCTCGGCTGTGAACTCTTCGAACATCATCGTTGATAGATTCGCAGTTGCGGATCACTCCAGATCATGCGGAACATTTTCGGCCGGTCCCCCCGCCATACATGCCACCACCACGTCGATTCCGGTGCGCGCTCCGTGCCGAGGATGGCATTCGCGGAGGCGATGCCGAAACGGGGCTGTTCGAGGATGAGGTAACGGACGCCGGCCGCATCGCAGTAGCGCGCCAGCATTGTTTCATCGTGCGCGAGAAGCGCTTCCTGGGCGCGTTCGAACGTGTTCACGTCTGGCATCGTCCCGAAGTTGTCGATGACAACGGCATGCCGTCCTTCGACGTCGATGGCATGCCCCATCGACCACGGGGCGAGGATACGTCCGGGCGGGAGGGTGCGGATGAACGACGCGGCGTTGAGCCACTGCTGCTGGTTCGGCGGTACCGGCGTGATCGGCGTCATCAGCCAGCCGGCGAGCTGCAATGGCGGCGGAAGAGCGATCATCAACGCGGCCAGAATCGCAAGACGTTTGCGCGCGATGAGCGGGACGGAAAGCGCGCCGGCGAGGGCCAGCAGCGGAATGGCCACGATCCAGAAGCGGCGGCTCGTGATCGTCAGCCCGAGGTAGGCAATGGCGAAGAGGGCCACCGCGAGTCGGTTATGGTCACGCGTCCGGATGGCGCGCACCAGAAGAAACCACACCAGGATCGCACCGCCGGAGAAGCCGGCCAGATCGGAGAGGAGATCATCGCCGTGCGCGCGCCAGAGAGGCTGGAACTCCTGGATCGTTTTCAGCCAGCGGTCGCCGCCGAAGAAATGAGCGCCGCTGAGAAGGGATGCGGGGATAGTGGGAGAGGCAAGGAGGACGACGATTCCCGCTAACAGAGCGACGACGCGCCAGCGTGGACGAACGATGACGATCGCGCACGCGGCCGCCGCGGCGGCGAAGAGCGATGCATGCGTCCAGCCGAGGAACCACTGATTGTCGGGAAAGCCGGGCGCGCGCGTGAGGCGGTAAAGCGCAACAGCGATGACGGCGATGACGAAGCCCCACGTCGCCGCCACGCCATCGCTCCAGAGGAAGAGGACGGCGAAGGCGAGCGCGGCGGCGATGAGAAGCGCCGTCTGTACGAACATCGCCGCGGTGATGGCCATGCCCAGGAGGATGCCGGCGCGGATTCGTTGTCGCCGGGTATCCGCGCGTATGCCGAGGCATGCCGCACCGAGAATGGCGAACGTGAGCACAGGTTCGAGGAAGTGATGATCGATGCTCCCGATCCACGAGGTGGTGACGAGGAATGGTGAGGTTGCCAGTGCGATGCCGGTGAGGATGCCTACCGCAAGACCGCAGGTTCTGATGAGGATGAAGGATGCGAGTCCGGTGAAGAGGGCGAAGAGAATCGGTGGGAACCAAATGATTCGATCAAGGACCGCGTCGGCACAGACAAGAGTGTCTGTGCCACATTGGTCCCTGCTTTGGCCGGAGACCATTGCGGCGCGACCCGAAGGCCCGGTTACGCCCGGCAGGCTGTTGATGCTTGGCAGGACGAATGTGGCACAGACACTCTTGTCTGTGCCTGTGACGACTCTCAACAGTCGAGCCATTCCACCGGAAGCAACATCGTAAAGTGGCGGCCACGGGCAGAACGCGCCGCCGATTCCCCGGTCACGATCGAATTCGAGTACGCGAGGAAAGTGCGCGGCTGAGTAGGCAATCCGCTTCCAGTGGTAGAGCTCGTCGACCGGAGTGATGCGCGGCCTGCCTCCTTCAAAGATGTAGGGCGCGTTGAGAAGGCGGACGCCGAGCGCGAGAGCGAAGAGCGCCGCCGCAAGCCATCCCCCATTCCCAATAATTTTCCTTGCCATTTCTCCCGCTTTGCCCGAATCTTATTCGTCGTCGTCCAAGACGTCCGAAAATTCAGGTGACCTCGCTGCGAAGAACGTTCGCCGCTGTTCTGTTTGCGCTCGCCGTCTATCCAGCGGCTGAAGCGCAGGAGATCGTTTCGACACGCTGCCATGAGTCCGAGGTCGTGCTCGATGCGAATCACAACGCGGCCAGGCTCGAAGGTTGCGGCGATCCTGAGGCCGCCAATCTCCTCTGGCACCTCGACCGGATCGATCAGCGTGACGGCAACCTCGACGGTCAATATCGCCGCCGGGCCCTCGGCGCCGGCGTGATCGTCTACGTCATGGACACAGGCGTCATGGCGGCGCACACCGAATTCGCGACGCCGGCCGGCAGCCGCGTGATCGCCGGTTTCGACGCCACGCAATCGGTCGTCGTCGGTGTCTCGAACTGCACCAGCACGAACAAGGCTCTGATTCCCTGCTTTTCGAATGCGATGGAGCTCGTCGGCTCCCAGCACGGGACGAGCGTTGCCTCGCTTGTGGCGGGAAGGAACGTCGGCGTGGCACCGGAGGCGATGATCGTCAGCATCCGGGTGATGAACGAGTCGGCGCTTGCGACCACGCGCACCTATCTGGACGGGCTGAACGACATCATCCGCCACGCCTGGGACCCGGCCACGCCGCAGTTTCATACAGCCGTGGTCAACATCAGCGGCTGGGTGCTGGAGAGACTGGAAGCGAATCCTGACAACGCCCCGGTGACGTTCGCCGCGGTGGAGCGGAAGATCCGCGACATGATCGGCGGCGTCGATGCTCTCGGCAATCCCGATCCGAACGGCAAGCGCTTCCTCTTCGTCGTGGCCGGAAACAACGTGGACAACGGCTGCGGACGATCCGGCGTCGTCGACCGCTTCCCGGCCACACTCGGCAAGGATCTCGATGGTCTGATCACCGTCGGCGGGATGACTGCCGACAACAGTTGGTGGCCGGGCGCCTGCCACGGCGGCCTGGAGATCCTGGCGCCGTCGCAAGGGATCTTCAGCGCCTCGATCACGGCGCCGGATCACTATCGCGGTACGAAGCCCAACCTCCGGTCGGGGACGTCGTTCGCCGCGCCGATCATCGCCGGAATCGCCGCGCGCCTTCTGTCCGAGCGTCCGAACCTGACGCCGCAGGAGCTGGAGTCGATCATCACCTCGACGCCGTCCCGCATCGTGAATCCTGACGCCAGCCGCGCGGACGGGAAGGTAGCGTTCGTGCAGGACGCGCCGGCGGTTCTGACCGCGGTGACGGGGTCGCGGGGGACGGTCTCACGCGGAGACGCGGAGACGCGGAGGTAAGGCCTTTTCTCCGCGCCTCCGCGCCTCCGCGTGAGACCGCACCCCGCGACGATGTTAAACTCGGAGCCTCTTCAAAAAGGGGGGCTTTGCATGCGTCAGGTCGCCGGGGCGTTGGTTGCCGTGGTTCTTCTTCTTCTCGTGGCTCTTCCTGCCGTCGCAGTCGATCTCGGCCGGGCCGAGGGAATACTGACTGTCGACGGCACAAAGATCCCGCTCAACTATGCATACGCTATCGGGAAGCAGAAAAACCAGCTGACGGACCGAAAGGAGATGACGCGCGTCATCCTCACCGATAAAGAGCTGCCGGCCGACGCCAAGCTGGCCGATCTCGATGACAACCTTCCCGGCGATCTGAACGGCGTCATCATCTCCATCGACAAACAGGGACATGTGGGACATGTAGCCATTCAGCACCCCACGGGAAATTACGACGGCGGCTACTTTGAAGGGCTGCCGGACTACGAGTTCAAGCCGCACAAGGGTGACTCGGGGACGTTCGGAGGAAGCGTCTCGTCTCTGCGCGTGAAGACGAACACGATGACGTTCTCGTACGACGCGACATTCGTTGCAGCGCTGCGATAAGACGGTAGACTTTCGCCGTCAATGGCCCTTTTCTCCTCTGACGTCAGCGACGCGGTGAAGCGGCTGGCGGCGAAGTCGTACGCCACGCAGGAAGAGCGCGACGAGCTTCTCGGCCGGGTCGAGTCGGCGGAGGGTGTTCGCGCACGAGACGTCGTCTGGATGCTGTTCCGTCCCGATCGGGCGCTGCGCGACACGGCCGCGCGCGTCCTGACCCGCATCCGTGACGGGGAGACGCTCGACGTCTTCCTCGGCGAGTCGAAGGGCAAGCCGGAACAGGCCCTCCGCGCCGCCGCGGCCGGCCTCTTCACGCTCACGCTGCCGGGGATGGATGCACGCTTCGTGCAGTTGCTCACGCCGCCACCGAAGGAGACCAAGGAGACGCGCGAGCTGCAGGAAGCGACGCGGCGTTTGCTGGCCGAGGCGCCTCTCAGCAGGCAGATTGAGCCGATCGTGTGGCAGCTCGCGTCGACGGGCAGCACCGAAGAACGGCTGCCGTTCCTCAACAAGCTGGCGGCGATCGAGCCCGACGAGAACCGCGTTAAACGCTGGCGCCGCATGGCCGCTGACCCTGACCCGGCCATTCGTGACAAAGTGATCGAGGTCCTTGCCGCCCGCGCACCGCAGAATTCGCTCGACCTTCTCGTCGAGGCGCTGCCGAAGGCGGGCTATGCCCTGCAGCAGACCATCGTCGAGGCCATGACGCGGACGGCCGCGGGGCAGGGGGTGGCATTCGCGGAGCGGCTGCTTCCGGCGCTGGCTTCAGGCAATGCGGCGACGCGCACGTCCGTTCTCAAGATTCTTCTCGGCATCGGCGATCCGCCCGGTGTGATCAAGCGCTACATCCGCTTCTCGGCGACGCTGGCCGGCTTCGCCCGCGACCGCGCGCTGGAGTCGCTGCGCGAATTCGGTGCCGCGCTCGTCGATCCGGTCATCGAGCTTCTGCAGGATCCCGATCCCGACGTCCGCTCCGGCGCCATCGCAGTGGCCGCCGGCTTCGACGATGTCCGGATCGTGCCGGCCACGATTCAGTTGCTGCGCGACCCCGACTGGTGGATCCGCATCTCCGCCGCGGACACCCTCGGCCGTTTGAAAGATCCGCGCGGCGTCGAGCCGCTGGTGGCCACGTTAGCCGATGCCGAGATCAAGCGGGCCGCGATCGAAGCACTCGGGCGCATCGGCGATGCGCGCGCCCTCCCGGCCCTCGGGCGAATGCTCGCCGATCCCGCCCCCGACGTGCGCATCGAGGTGATGCTGGCGCTGAAGCAGTTCAAGCATCCGCAGGTTCTCAACGCCCTCACCACCGTGGCCCAAGGCGATCAGGATCGCGGCGTGCGCACGCACGCCATCGAGATTCTCGACGAGCTGGCCCGGGCCGACCGCAATTCGCAGTCGCAGGTGGATGCCATTCGCAAGACGGCCATGGCCGTCTCGGGCACGCAGGGCGAGGCGCGCCTCAACACGCTGTTGATCGCCACGCGCAATCAAGGCGCCTCGGATTTTCATCTATCCGTCAGCCAGCCGCCGATCGTCCGCCTCGCCGCCGACCTGCTGCGTGCGCAGGGCGATCCCTTCACGGCAGCCCAGACCGAGTCCATGCTGAAGGAAGTGCTCACCGAGCCGCAGTGGAACACGTTGGAGAAAACGCACCAGATCGATTTCTGTTACGTCATCCCGCAGGGCGGCCGCTATCGGGCGAACGTCTTCTTCGATCACCGCGGCTACAACGGCGTCTTTCGCGTCATTCCCGAGAAACCTCCGACGATCGTCGAGCTCGGACTGCCCGCGCATCTGTCCGAGATTTCCGACTATCACCAGGGGCTGGTGCTGGTCTGCGGTCCGTCCGGATCGGGGAAGTCGACGACCCTGGCCGCGCTGGTGAACCTCTTCAACGAGACGCGCAACGATCACATCCTGACGATGGAGGATCCGGTCGAGTTCGTCCATCCGTTCAAGAACTGTCTGGTCAACCAGCGCGAGGTGGGATCGCATACCGAATCGTTCGCGCGGGCGTTGCGGGCCGCGCTGCGCGAAGATCCGGACGTGATCGTGATCGGCGAGCTGCGTGACAACGAGTCGATCTCGCTCGCCCTCACCGCCGCCGAGACCGGCCACATCGTTCTCGGCACACTGAACTCGACCAGCGCGCCGAAAGCCATCGATCGCATCCTCTCCAGTTTCCCTGTAGACGAGCAGCCGCAGGTCCGTGCGTCGCTCTCCGAGTCGCTCAAGTACTGCGTCGCCCAGCGTCTCCTGCCCGCCAAAGAAGGGCGCCGCCAGGTGGCTGCGTTCGAGGTGCTGAAGGGGACCAGCAACATCGGCACGATGATCCGCGACGAGAAGACCTACCAGATCTATTCGGCGATGCAGATCGGCCGTTCGCTGGGGATGCAGACGTTCGACGAGGCCCTGAAGGATCTTCTCCGCCGCGATCAGATCACCGCCGAGACGGCCTATCTGGCCGCGCTGAAGAAAGAGGATTTCGAGCCGATGGTCAGCGCCGATTTCATCGCCCGAGGAAAGATGTAATGGCGCAGAAGATAGATCGCTTCCTCAAGTTGATGAACGACCGCGGCGCGTCGGACTTTCACCTCACCGTCGGCCGCCCTCCGATGCTGCGTGCCTCGGGGACGATGGAATCGATCCGTTACCGCACGATCTCCGAGATCGATTTTACGGAGTTGCTCAAGCCGGTCACACCGGAACGGCTGTGGACCGAATATCTCAAGTCCGGCGACATCGACTTCTCCTACGAGATCCCCGGCGTGGCCCGCTACCGCGTCAATCTCTTCCGCCAGCAACGCGGCGGCGGCGCGGTCTTCCGCGTCATTCCGACGAAGATCATGACGCTCGAGCAGCTTGGGCTGCCGGATCAGGTGCGCCGCATCGCCTCGATCCGCAGCGGTCTCGTGCTCGTCACCGGCCCGACCGGTTCGGGAAAGTCGACCACACTGGCCGCCATCATCGATCTGATCAACGAGACGCGCAGCCTGCACATCATCACCATCGAAGATCCGATCGAGTTCGTCCATCCGAACAAGAAGTGCCTGCTGCACCAGCGCGAGATCGGCTCGCACGCGAAGTCGTTCGCCGAAGCGCTCAAGGCGGCAGGCCGCGAAGACCCGGATGTGATCCTGGTCGGCGAGATGCGCGATCTGGAGACCATCGCCATGGCCCTTTCCGCCGCCGAGCGCGGCACGCTCGTCTTCGGCACGCTGCACACGAACAACGCCGCCAAGACCATGGACCGTATCATCAGCGTCTTCCCCGCTCCGGAGCAGGAAGGCATCCGCAACGTCCTCGGCGAAACGATCCGCGGCGTGGTGGCGCAGCAGCTCCTGCCCAAGGTCGGCGGTGGCCGCGTGGCCGCCATGGAGATCCTCTTCGCCTCTCCCGCCATCGGCAACATGATCCGGGAGGGGAAGACCTCGCAGGTGACCAGCGCCATCCAGACCGGCGTCAATCAGGGGATGATCGACATGGACACGTCCATCCGCCGCCTCTTCGAGGCCGGTACCGTCACCGCCCGCGCGGCATACGACAAGGCCATCGACAAGGAGCAGTTCAAGGATCTGATCGACAAGTGAGGCTCAGCCGGTCTTCGGGAGCACGCACGCGACATCAGAGTCCGGTCGAGGGTCGTGCACGCGGCGAAGCCCGGTGATACCGATTGCCTCCACGCCCCCCTCCGAGTACTGTTCCCCCGCAAATCGTTCGATCGGAGGCACGTGTGAAATTTGTCCTGCTCTCGATGTTCGTCTCGGTGGCGGTCCTGGCGGCGGAGAAGCCGGCCGCGCCCAAGCCTGTTCCTGTTCCGATTGACTACAACGAGGTCTTCAAAGGTCTCAAGTTCCGGGAGATCGGACCGGCGGTGATGGGTGGCCGTATCGACGACTTCGCCGTCGTCGAGAGCAATCCCGACATCATCTACGCCGGCACGGCCTCGGGCGGCGTGTTCAAGACCACGAATGCCGGCACGACCTGGGAGCCGGTGTTCGACGATCAGCCCAACTCGACTATCGGCGACGTGAGCGTCGCCCCTTCCGATCCCTCCATCGTCTGGGTCGGCAGCGGCGAGGCCAACAACCGGCAGAGCTCCTCGTGGGGCAACGGCGTCTACAAATCGACCGACGCCGGCAAGAGCTGGAAGCACATGGGGCTCGACGCCTCCATGCACATCGGGCGCATCGTCATCTCCCCCGCCGATCCGAACACCGTCTACGTCGCCGCCGGCGGCAACCTCTGGGGGCCGTCGAAAGAGCGCGGCGTCTACAAGAGCAGCGACGGTGGGAAAACATGGAACAACGTCCTCTTCGTCAACGAGGACACCGGCGCTTCCGACGTCGCCATGGATCCCGACTCGCCCGGCACGCTGATCGCGGCGATGTACCAGCGCCGCAGAACCGTCTTCGGATACAACGGCAGCGGACCGGGATCAGGTCTGTACAAAACCACCGACGGCGGCGCGACCTGGAAGAAGCTCGAGAAAGGCCTGCCGTGGGATCCGGATGCGAAGAAGCCGGCCGTGACCGACAAAGACGCCAAGGAACCTGATCCCGAGGCGGTCAAAGAGATCGGACGCATCGGCGTCAACTTCTACCGCCGCAACTCCAACATCGTCTACGCCCTCATCGAGCACGCCAACGGCGGGATCTTCCGCAGCGACGACGCCGGCGAGACGTGGACGCGCGTCTCCGAGACCGACCCGCGCGGCATCTACTACAGCCAGGTGGTCATCGATCCGAACAACGATCAGCGCGTCTGGGTGCATGGCGCGAACATGTACTACTCCGAGGATGGCGGGAAGACGTTCAAGACCAACGTCGTGCAGAAGATTCACGGCGACTACCACGCCATGTGGATCGACCCCCGCGACTCCAATCACATGATCACCGGCTCCGACGGCGGCATCTACGCCAGCCACGACCGCGGCAGGACGTGGGACTACCTCAACAACATCGCCATCGGCCAGTTCTACGAGATCGGACTGGACATGCAGCGGCCGTATCACATCTGCGGCGGCCTGCAGGACAACAACGTCTGGTGCGGCCCGTCGGCGACCTTCGACACGCGCGGCATCGCCAATTCCGACTGGTTCACGGTCGGCGGCGGAGACGGTTTCTACGCGCAGATCGATCCCACCGATCCAAACACCGTCTACGCCGAATCGCAGGACGGCAATCTCCTGCGCCGCAATCTGAAGACGCACGAGTCGCGCTCGATCCGCCCTCCTGCCGCCGAGGGAGAACGCCTTCGTTTCGAATGGAACTCACCGCTGGTCGTCTCCGCGTTCGACAACAAAACCATCTACTACGGCGGCAACTACCTCTTCAAGTCGGCCGACCGCGGAGACTCATGGACGCGGCTGGGCGGCGATCTGACCAGCAATCAGGACCGCGACAAGCTCCCGATCATGGGCCGCGTCCCCGACAAGCTGACGATGTCGCGTCACGACGGCGTGCAGTCCTGGCCGGCCATCACCACCATCAGCGAGTCGACGTTGAACCGCGATCTCCTCTACGTTGGCACGGACGACGGCAACCTCCAGGTTACCCGCGACGGCGGCAAGACGTGGAAGAACGTCTCGCCGAAAAAGGGGATCTACGTCAGCCGCGTCATCGCCTCACGCTTCAGCGAGGGAACCGCTTACGCCACGCTCGACGGCCATCGCAGCAACGATTTCGGCGTCTACGTTTTCATGACCAGCGACTACGGCGATACGTGGAAGCCGATCCGCACCGGGGTCAGCGACGAGGCCGGCACCGTGCACGTCATCCGCGAGCATTTCCGCAATCCGAAGCTGCTGTTCCTCGGCACGGAGCGCGGTCTGTTCGTTTCCTACGATCAAGGCTCGCACTGGACGCGCCTCAAACTGAATCTCCCCACCGTGCCGGTCGACGACATCGCCATCCATCCACGCGAGAACGATCTGGTCCTGGCCACGCACGGGCGCTCGATCTGGATCCTCGACGACCTCGGTCCGATCGAGCAGATGACCGACGCCGTCCCTTCCGAGGATCTGCATCTGTTCGACACGCGCACGGCCACGGAGTGGCGCGTCGCCAACCGCAGTGGCTTCACCGGTCACAAGGCCTTCTTCGGACCGAACCCGCCGAACGGCGCGCTGATCACTTATTACCTTAAGTCGAAGCAGGGTGACAAAGACAAAGACAAGGTCAAGATCACCGTCACGGACAAAGACGGCAAGGTCATTCGCGACATCGACGGCACCGGCGACGCCGGCGTCAATCGCGTGACATGGGATCTGCGCGTGCGTTCGGTGAACGAAGCGCCGCGCGATGCCGAGGGCGGTCCGGCCGAACCAGCCGGCGAACAAGGTGGTGAGGGCGGTGGTGGCGGTGGTGGTGGCGGCTTCGGCGGATTCCAGGGCAGCCCGCGCGTCGAGCCGGGCGAATACATGGTGAAGGTCGTCGCCGGGAAGAATGAGAAGACCACGAAGGTGGTCGTCGACGAAGACCCGCGCATCGAGATCTCGCCGGAGGATCGCGCGACGCGGCGCAAGGCCCTGAATCAGATCGCGCAGATGGCGCAGCAGGGAGCGGCCATCCGGCGGTCGATCACCGGCCTGCACACCGCCCTCAAGGATTACAAGAAGAGCAAGCTCCCCGACAACGTCCAGAAAGCGCTGGATGACCTCACGAAGAAGGTCGACGACACCTGCCTCAAGGTCGCCACCACGGTCCAGTGCGGCCAGAGCGGGCCTCTCGGATCGGCCGGACCGGCGGTCGTCTACACGCCTCCCCCGGTCACGCAACGCATCACGCAGCTCCTCGGCGGAATCGAGAACTACGCCGCCGCGCCGACCGCGTACCAGCTCGACCAGATCAACGTGTTGCGTGGGTTGCTGACCGAATCGGCGGCCGCGGTCCAGACGCTCACCAAGACCGACCTGGAAGCGCTAAATAAGATGATGCGCGACGCGAACGTCCCCTACATCTCCATCCCCGCCGGCGGCGGTGCCGGCGGACGGCGGCCTCAATAATGTTCACGCTGACACTCGACGATTTCATCGCCGTGCGTGCGCGGATCGCGCAGCACATCAAGCACACGCCGCTGCTGACGTCGCGGCAATTGAGCGAGCGCACGGGTCTGGACGTGCGCATGAAGGCCGAAATGTTTCAACGCGTCGGCTCGTACAAGATCCGCGGTCCGCTCAACAAGTTCGCCTTGATGCCCGAGGAGCAGAAGGCGCGCGGCGTGGTCTGCTCCTCGGCGGGCAACCACGCCCAGGGAGTGGCGCTGGCGGCGAAGATTCACGGCATCCGCGCCGTCGTCTGCATGGCCGAAAACGCCACGCCGGCCAAGATCGCCGCCACCCGCGGCTACGGCGCCGAGGTCGTGCTGCACGGGATGATCTGGGACGAAGCGAACGAGAAGGCGAAGGAGCTGGTGCGCACGGAGGGGCTCACCTACGTTCACCCGTTCGATGACGAACAGCTCATCGCCGGCCAGGGAACGCTCGGCCTGGAGATCATCCAGGACTGGCCCGAGGTCGACGCGGTGATCGTACCGATCGGCGGGGGCGGATTGATCTCCGGCGTCTCCATGGCGGTCAAGAGCCACAACCCGAAGATCAGCGTGATCGGCGTGGAATCGTCCGACGGCCCGGCCATGAAGAAGAGCCTCGAAGCCGGCCACCTCGAGACCATCGACTGCAAGACCATCATCGACGGCCTGCGCGTCCGCCGCGCCGGAGAGATCAACTTCTCCGTCGTGCAGCGCTTCGTCGACGAGATCGTAGCCCTCCCCGACCGCGAGATCTTCGACGCCATGATCTGGATCATGGAGCGCTGCAAGCTGGTCGTCGAAGGGGCCGCCGCCGCCCCGGTGGCCGCGCTGCTTCACGGCCTCGTCCAGCTCCCGCCCGGCTCACGCGTGGCGGTGGTGCTTTCGGGCGGGAACGTGAACCTCGACCAGCTACGGTCACTCACTTGGAACTGATCGACGATCCGCGATTCCTCCGCGGCATCGCCCTCTTCAACGCCGGCGACTACCTCGACGCAAGCGATTGCTTCGAGGAGCTTTTCTTCGAAGGGAACCGCGACGAGCCCGACTTCATCCGGATCTTCCTCCAGTTCAGTGTCGGAATTCACCACGCGCAGATGGGTCAATGGCGTCCGGCGGTGGAACGGATCGAGGAGGGGCTGCTGCTGGTGTCCGCCAATCAAGACGATCGGGGAATTGACCTCGCTGGTCTTGCGAATCAGATGAAGGCGAGAGTGCGGAGTATTCGCGAGAAGAGCAAGCCGGTGTGGCCGGTGATTGCGTTTTCGTGAGGAGAAAGCGTCGCCAAATTTGCGAGTCAGATCACTGGGCTCACACCTTCGTTCTTTTGTCATTCACAACCCTTTGCGCTACAGTGACTTACGTCGGCCCGCGCCACGCTCCGCGATCGTTCATCCGTTATTGATATTCGCAAAGGTACCGCAAGGCGCAGACAAACGCCTGCCCCCGGCCGCAACCGCTCGAGTCAGAAACCGAAAAAATCGAAGGCGTGGTCCCACGTCGCGGGCTTCGAAAAATGAGGGCCTCAAGGCGAGTAACGTTCACTTACCGCGCCCGTGTAGCAGCAGGACTCCAGACCCCTCTGAAGGAGCGGATCGAGAACGACGCGTATGAGCGCGGTCCGCTGGGAACGTTCGCCGGGCAAAGTCGCGAATGCCGGGATCACGAGAGTCTCGCGCAGCTTTGAACGCCGCGAGCATACGAGTATTCGCACTCGTCGTAAGCTCCGTTGCCTTTAGAACCAAGAGTGCCAGACCGCTTAGGGCCGATCGCTTCACTTCTTCAGGATCTGACGTCGAATCCACGATATGCGAGAGTTTGCTTGCGACGGCCTCTGCAACGGAGGGTGCCAGTTTACCGTCGGTTACGAACGCGAGCAGGGTCTGGACGAAGAGCACGATCTTCAGTCGATCGAGGGGGTCCGCACTCGTTTGTAACCGAGCTATCGAATCGCGCAACGCAGATGTTCTGTCCTTTCCGCCCAAAGTTCGTCCGCGCTCGACTATGTCGTCGACATCCCGCGGAAGCAAAGCATCCAGTTCAGTTGCCTTCCAGCTCATCGCTTTCCCGCCCTTCTTTCGAGTCGCCGACGCTCGCCGCGTTCGATTGGCACTCCGAGTCGATCCAACGCGGTGAGAACAGCCTCTGCAAACAACGGGTCTGTTTGGATTCTGCCCGGGGTTCCATACGTTCCCGAGATGTCCCCAACTTCGACGACCACACCCGCTTTGATCTCCAGCTCACCTGCGGCCCGAACGTCCGCATTGTGGAACAACGTCTCGTGCTTCACCGCGTCGGACGTCCCACGCACTCCATCAAAACCAACGTGGATCGCGAAATTCTCATCCACGGCGTAAATTAGCGCCTGCCGATGCTTACCCACTGATAGACCGGCAGTTAGCGGCGCCGCTCGATCTGCCGGATCGCGGATCAATCCGTCCACCAGCAACCGGCCAAGCTCGAACACCAGCCCCTTCGACGAACAGTGATCTTCATTCCTCGCGCGTCGGCTGGCTTCCTTCAACCGGTCGTATGTGAACATGAGATTCCGCCAGAGTGCTGGCTTCGTCAGGCAGAAGTCAAGGGAAGAGCGCTGGAGGTCCTGGAACGGAGCATGTGGCCTCAAGTGCGCTACTCTTCGCGTGCGGCACTGCGCGGCTGAAGCGCAAGTCCGTTGGGCGGCTAGATCATGATCGGTGGAACGCCGTGGAGTCCAGCCATCGCATTTGTTCGCTTCGCTCGAGACTTCATCCGTCATGTCGCATCCGGCGACTTTGCGGGGGCGCTGCAACCGCTGGATGCCAGCGACCCGGGAATGCGATGGAGCAAAGCGAGACTGACACGCGAAATGCAGCAAAGCATCGATCCCTCGTCCGTAATTACCTCGCCCGACGGCCTTCTCGATTCGGCCCGCGCATCTCTCACAGAGCTCTCTCCAGGTCAGCTTTTCGAACTGGAACATCGTCTGCCTTTGGATGGCAAATGGAGTCAGGTGGCAGCTGTGTTTCGATTCTCGAAGGCCAAGGGTGGCTTTAAGACGGCTCTCGTCGGTTTCCGTCGTCTCCCATAGAGGGGCCAAGGACGCGCGGAGAAGAAAAGTGCTGACTCCTCCTCCGCGTCTCCGCGCCTCCGCGTGAAAACGGTACTCCGACGTAAGGACGACCACGATTAACCGGTGCCATCGCCACAACCGGAATGAGCCAACCCGTTGGACTGTAGCGTGCTAATCAGGCGTAGGATGATGTGATGCGATGATCCAAGGCAACGGGACGAGCAGGGTCGAGTGGCCGCGCGTGCTCCGTGGCGCATGCGCCTGGGCCGCGGTATATGGGGTAGTTGCTGCACTAGGCCTGTATCTTTTCCTTGCCCAAGAACTCATGGGCGCACTCGCAGCGCTCGGGCGGCCGGTGCGGCCATCGATGGGCCAGATGGTCAGTCTCCTGACGTTTGGACTCGTATTCATTGTCGCCTACGCAATCGTGGCGGTCTGGCTGTACGCGGCGATTCGTCCGCGATACGGCGCCGGTCCGAGGACTGCGCTCATCTCTGGGATAGTGGTGTGGCTCCTGTCCGTGGCTGCACCTGTAACCCATCTAGCGGTATTCGGAGTTGCGTCAGTCCGGTTCGTGTTGATGGACCTTCCGGCTGAGTGCATCCTGATCCTGGTCGCGAGTCTGGTCGGTGCACGACAATATGAAAAGTAAATGGAAGGGAACGCCGCGCACAGCGCGCGGGGGTATACGTCAGCGCGTCGCGGTCGTGTGTGAGCAGCAAAGCCGTCCGATGCCGGAGATGAGCTACGCCGTGTCTCACATGATCCGAACCGTCTCTGCGATCGTCTGCCTTCTCGCCGTGTGCTCCTGCGAGGCCTTCGCTGCCGTATTGTCTCCGGATGCCAGACTGGCGCTTTCAAAGCTGCTCCCGCCTGGCTACCGGACCGCCGCCGTGCTTCCTTGTTCCCTCGAAGCCGGACGCAAGGATCGCTTCATCGCCGCGCTGACAGACAGCGACCCGGACCAGCACGAGAAACCCGTACGTCTCCTGTACCTCGCATGGAATGGCGGCTGGACCATTCTGACGGCGTCGAGATCGCGGGGACCGACAGCCTAATCCCGCAGTATCTGAACGGGATCTCCGTGGTGCCGGTGGGCCGGGGCAGTCTCCTGTACGTCTATACGAATTGGTCTCGCGGAGGGTCCGGCAGCCGTCATTACTACCAGTTCTTCACGGCCGTGTCAGGCCGGCTCATGCTCCTCAAGACCTTTGAGCACGAGCGTATGGAGCGGGGTTACCTCTGCCTAACCGGGCATCGCATCTATGATGCCACGCTTGTGAAACGCCGAGGCGCGAAGAACGGCAATGCATACCTCTATGCTTGCTTCCTTGACGTCACAGAACTCACCTACGACGGTCAGCGGATTCTGGCTGTTCGCAGCGAGCGAGTCGAGGAGCGCATCGGCAATCGTTTTCTCGAGGAGAGCTACCGGAATATGTCCTTGCGCTCGATCCTGCGGCGCGGCGGTCATTTCCTCCCGCTCCAATAGTTCACTCCCCGGCGCGGAGGACGCGGAGAAGAAAACGACACTCCCTCCTCCGCGTCTCCGCGCCTCCGCGTCAAACCAGCTCGCTCCAACCGACTAACAGCGTGTCGACAATTCCATGCGGTGTGTGAGAAATGCGCGTTAAACTTGCTCTGTGCTGTTCACGAAATACCTGCGCGACGGCGTGCGAAGTGGTGCGATCACGCGAAGCGTTCGCGTCTGGATGCGTCCGCACGTTCGTGCCGGCGGGCGATACCGCTTCGAAGAAGGCGAGATTGAAATCGATTCCATCGTCCCGATCACGCTCGAACAGATCACGCCTCGTCTCGCCCGCGAATGCGGCTTCGCCGGTGTTAGCGATCTCCTGAAGGTCGCAAGGCATGGGCGAGGCGAAAGCGTGTTCCTCGTCGAGTTCCACTACATTGCGCCGAAGAGTGACCGACGCTGAACCACTTTGAACCGAAGAGCATCGCGTTACAACGGTGTGAACAGCCGCCCAACAAGCGGTCGCAGCCGACTCATCATTGTATAATGCGGCCTGGCAAACAACTCGCGCTGCACGAGACGTACGTCAGAAATCATGGCATCTGGCCGATTGACGCCAAGAAACGTGGACGAATATATTTCGTCCTTCTCGCCTGAGATTCAGGCGGTCCTCGAGAAAGTCCGCGCAACTGTCCGCAAGGCGGCGCCCATGGCGCAGGAAACCATCAGCTATGGGATCCCCGCATTTACGCTGAATGGCGTGTTGGTGTACTTCGCCGCGTTCAAGAAACATATCGGGTTTTATCCTCCGATCAGCGGCGATGCGCGACTGAAAGAGGCGGTAGCGCCATACGCGGGAGAGAAGGGCAACCTGAGGTTTCCTCTCGATCAGCCCATTCCCTACAACCTGATCGGGCGGATCGTGAAGCTCAGAATGAAACAGAACCTGTCGACGAAGAAGACCGGGAAGCGAGAGTAGTCCATCTTGCGCACAACTATGCGCTGCACGTTCCCCAACGGCCCAACTGTCATCCTGAGACTGCCGCAGCCGCTGAGCGAGCGTAGCGAGCGAAAAGCGGCGGAGGACGGCGAAGGATCTCCAGATGCGCAGACTGCGGCAGAAACGCAGCACAGGTTTGGCATTCATCCAAATCAGCTCGATTTCGTTCGCGAGCCCATCTCTTGGATTGTAGATCTGCGTTACAGAAATCACAGTTTCGCTCCTACCCCAACCAGCGCATCTGGAGATCCTTCGCCGTCCTACGCCGCACTTCGCTCGCTACGCTCGCTCAGCGGCTCCGGCAGCCTCAGGATGACAGTGGGGGGAGGTCTTTCACTCGATGTTCAACGCTACGGCCGCACGTATAAGCTTCTTCAACGCCGTTTCGTTAATGCTCTCCCCTTCGTGAAAGTCGATGGCCCGCCTTACATTTCCATCCAGGCTGGAGTTGAACAGACCGTCAGGATCCTTCAAAGAGGCTCCCTTGGCGAACGTCATCTTGACGACGTTCTTGTAGGCCTCACCGGTGCAGATCAAGCCGTTGCGTGACCAGACCGGGTTCGCCCATTTCCACTCCTCGACGATTTCCGGATCGGCCTCCTTGATGAGCTCGCGTATCCTGGTGAGCGTTCTCCCGCGCCAATCGCCCAGTTCGTTGATCCTCTTGCTGATCAGCTCGGACGGCGATATATTGTCCGTCTTGCTCTTCTTGGCGTTGGCCATACAAGATCTCCTCGCCTTGAAAGAATACACCAGCACATCGATCATCGACGCCTCACCGGAGGCCTCAAAATGCGTGTGATCGACTACAACGGTACAGGGGCCTGGTCGGGCGACGGAATCATCGCTCGCTACGCCGGGCACGCCCGCCGATTCCATATAGCCACCCCTCGTGATCTGACGCCTCGCGAGTTTCGCCAGGCGGAGACAACCTGGGTGTACCCGGTCATGGACCGGGTGATCGAAGGGATTCTGGCGGGAGACATCGCCTGCGCCGAGGTCGGCATCGACTTCATTGAGCAGGACGCCTCGTTTCCGTTCGGCCGGATTCTCAAGTCAAACACCGCGCGAGCGCTTCGCAAAAGCGAGATGCTGCTTCCCGAGCAACAGGAGCGGATTCGCCGGCGAGTGGCCTCCATGCTCTCCTCGGAGTATCTGCCCAGAGAGTTTCGCCAATACGCAAAGCTGGCCCGCAAGCTGGGGATGGCCGATGTTCTCTCAGCACACCAAGAGACTCTGAACCTGGCGAATCCCTGGGTTGCACACTACTTCGAGTACTTTACGCGGTAGTGGCCCGGCGGCTGACTCTGCGCGGCACCACCTTTTGTAGCCGCAAACTCCCTCTTCCGCGTCTCCGCGTGAGTCCGGTCTACCCTGCCCGGCGGCGAACGTGGCCTGAATGTCACACCGACATACGAAGACTATCGTAGAATGCCCGGATGAGTCGACGAGCGCACGCCGTGTTGATGGCCGGCGTCGTGATCCTATTCGGATGTGCCAGCACCGGGCGGACCGTTCGGGGATCGGGGCTCCGCTCTCGGTCTCTCCCCGCCGTGACGATCCATGTGCAGCGATCGTTCCGGTATCTCGGCCGGTTTTCGTTCGCGCTGGGAAGCGATTTCGAAGGAGAGCGATACGTTTTCGCCGACGCCGAGGGCCAATCGCTCCGACGGCTTCTCATCGTTCAATTTGAACGTGTGAGGACTTCTTCCCCGGAAGTCTATCGATATAGTTTCGAAAAAGCGGAGCGCATCGGTTCGCTGTCCTTCATACAGAACACCTTTGCGTTCCGCGGCGCGCAGAACATCGCGGCCCAACCGAGAGACGAAGGGGAAATGACCAACAACTTTCTCATCTCCCGCGGATTTCGCAATCCGGACCTCTGGCTCGCTGCCCGCTTCGTCACCCTCGGCGCAGCGGATCGGAAGAGCGAAATGATCGTTTTCTACATGGAGGGAAACGATCAGTACCACTTATCCGATCTCTACGCAGGCGACGAGCCCACCGCAGCCTGGCGTCGGATAAAACCCGAGGTCGTAACGCGGGCGCGCGCTGCGTTCGACGTCGAGTAGAGAGTCGTGACCGCAGGCCGAAGTCCGTGGTAGACAGCCAAGAGCAGGTCACGCGGAGGGCGCAGAGAAGAAATGCGCCAGATCACAGCTCTTAGTCCCAAAAGCCGGGCGCTACCACGCAGATCGACCTGTTCGGCGACGCTGCCATGGCGCGATTTCGCCGTCACGCCTCCATCAAAAATTCAGCAAGAGGTGACGCTTTGACAAACGGCGCCCCCTAAGAGGGCCAAACTGCGAGACAATGAGGGCGGTCCTCCCGACAGAAGTTCACGCCGCGCATCCATCGTTGCGGAGAGCATCGTATCGCGTCCGCGGCGCGTCGTGGGGGGACACAGAAGGAAAAGCCCAATGTTGAAAGAAGACACGAAGTTCACGGCGCTACGAAGGATCTTCATCGCTTGCCTGCTCCTCCTGTCCGCCGGCGCCGCGTTCGGCCAGGCCGCCGCGGGCTACTCCGAGTACTTCCTGCCTGGCGATGAGCAGAACATGTACTTCATCTTCAACGACCTCGACGTGAACGGGGGTGCCACCGGCATGCACTCGGTCACCTCGGTCGTGGCCTGGTCGGGGAACACCACCATCTACTACGACCACTGGGAAAACGGCTACAACTTCGATCCGAACAATCCGGCGGCAACCGCCGACGAAACCTACGTCCTGGCAACCCCCGGCTCCATCAAGCTCTTCGAGTCCTCCAACGTCCCCAACATCCGCAACCCTGCCAGCACCTGTGCCGGGCAGGGGAACCCCGGGAACCGATGCTACGACGGCGGCGACCGCATCTACGTCGCCGGCGGGCCGGTGACCGTGACCCGCGCGGTCTGGATGGAGGCCCGCGGCGCCGGTAACCAGGGCGACGCCTGGGAGATCTATCCCGTCAAACCGCAGTTGACCACCTATGTGCTGCCGTTTGGCGAGGACAACTTCGCCACATCCAATGCCTTCTTCACGGGATTCGAGCGCGTCTACGCACTGATCCAGGCCACCGACGACAACACCACGGTCACCGTCGACCTGAACCACGACGGCGTCCCCGATATCCTCAACCTGAACCGCGATGCCACCTGGAACAACGCCGGAGACGGCACCACGGTGACGCTGCAGAAGGGAGAGACG
>DATMNC010000096.1:0-140111 GCA_035569395.1 Thermoanaerobaculia bacterium
AACACGCAACTTCAGCGCGAGAACCGCCCCCTCATCCGCCTTCGGCACCTTCTCCCCCCGCAAAAAGCCGCGGTGGGAGAAGGACTCTCGACGAAGGGAGTCGCAAGTCGTTCAATCAGATCGTGAGAAATGGGGGCTAACCTTACTCGGAGGCCGGCGGTAGCGGCGGCTCCTCGGCAGGAATCGGCGCCGCTTGTGGCGGTTCCATCGACCTCTGAACTTCCCGAGTGCGGGAGCAGATGTGGCCGTAGACCTCGCGGGCGCGGCGTTTTTTTACGGCGAAGCGCATCACCGCTCTCGAGCGGCGGCCGAAGACCGTCACGAAATCGAGCTTCAGTACGAGCCGCACGATGAGAGCAATGAGGAACGGCAAGGCCAGGATGGCGAACGTGAGCGCGGCTCCCGCTTCGTGAGCGCCGAACTGAAAGCCCACGGCCAGAATGCCGAAGACGATCGACAGGAGAAGCATGACCACGACGTATCCCACGCCGTAGGCGCGGTGAATCGTGACGAGAAGAACGTCCTCGAACAACACGCGCTTGCGGGAGATCTCGTAACCCTCGCGGGAATCAACCTCGATGGCATCCGCCGTTTCGAAGATCAATTCGCGGATCATCACGCCCACGTTCCGCCCCAGCTTTCTGCGTGGAGTGGGCGTCATTTCATCGTCCCTTTCGCGAACCCGTAGATCATCAAGAGGATCAGGGCAAGTCCGCCCAGAATCTCCAAGACGGCGAAGATGACGACGATGACCAGTCCCACGATCGATCGCTCCTCGGCGCGCAACTGTTTGAACCCCTTGCTCGCATAGTAGAGCGCCACGGATCCGAAGACGGCACCGAGGAACATCAGTAAGAAACCCGCGATCGCGGAGACGCGAGCCATCGATGCGTAGTCGCGATAGCGCGTCGCCGCCCCCTGGAGAGCGTTCTCGGAGCGCAATCGATCGAAGCACGCCGGGCAGTAGGAGCCTGTGCCGACGTTCATGTCGCATAGCGCGCAGATCAGCAGTCCACAGCGCTGGCAGGCAGTCACCGCGGCGTTCTTCCCGTGATTGGCGCAGGCGTTGGCCTCGATCGGACCGGTGGCCATGACATGCTCCACGTGCAACTCGCGCGACGGCGGCTTGAAGGCCGTGGCCTCGAAGTCGCCATTGCAGTCAGGACAACGGACGATGCCGGTGCGGATCCAGTCGGCCATCAGACGTGCGGCGCAGCGTGGACACGTCGGCCCTTCATAGGGCTGTATCTGCAGGCGGGCGGTGGGTTGGGCCAGCATCAACAGTGGCTCAGCTCCAGTTGACGACACGCGTATGTGCGAGCATGTCGTGGATGCCTTTTCGCTCATTGTTGAACAACGCCACGATCTGTGCGAAGGGGATCAACTCGGCGAGCGCGCGTCCCCAGGCCTGGCCGGTAGTGACGTCGGCGCCGGTCTCCGAGACCACCTTGGTCTTGAGGGCCATCTTCCCGATCGTCTGACCCCTTGCCGCGACCAGAATGGCGCGGTAGGAGACGGTGATCAGGATGCTCAGGAGGGCACTGACGCACCCGAGGGTGGCCGCCGTACCACCGCTACGGGCCGCGAGCGCTCCCAAAAAAGCTCCGACGGCCGTGGTGAAGATGTATTGGATGAGCGAGTCGAGCAGGTATCCCCATATCCGGCGGCTGATCGGTGCCAGGTCGAGCACGCCCGCCTGCACGCCGGAGCGGACGTCGAGCAGTTGCTCGGTCTTGCACGTGGCGCAGTACGGCCGGCCGGCGATCTCGACCAGACAGTCGCCGCAGAACGTCGCCCCACAGCGGCCACAGCGGCGCACTCCTTCCGACACATCGACATGATTCCGGCAGATCATCGCCACCTCGTTTTGGATTGAATTGGATTGAAAGACATCCTACCGGATGCGGGGGTGCATCGGGTAGGGGATGCGCTTCAGTGTCCTGTTGGCGTCGATTGGGCGTGGTAGACGCTCGGGTTGGCGAACGGCATCTGGTCGAGTTCTTCGATGATCAGTTGGCAGATTTCCATTCCCGGAAAGAGCGAGATCGGGTACTCCGCCAGATTGATCATTTCGAGGGTGATCGTTTCTTCGAATCCCGCATGAATGGTCGGTGCCGTGAAGTGAACGAGCAAGCCAACTCGCGCAAACGTCGATCGGCCTTCGATGCGCGCGGCAAACGACGGCCGGCCTTCTCGAATCGGCAGGTGTACGCGTTCGAGCGTTCTGCCGAGCGTGAACTTGTTCGGAGCGAGTGCATAACCTCCATTGTCGATGGTGATGGTTTCGAAGATCTCTGGTAAGAAACTCGCCGCGTCGGGATTGCGGAAATCGAGCGTGATTGGTTTCCCAGGCTTTGGAATCGAGATATGCGATCCGAGCCGCAGGTTTACCGAGCACGTATCGTACGGACAGGAGCGTTGATTCTCCGCTGGCCGTCTCGGCGCAGGTTCAGGAGTGATGATGAGGTCTGCGGCGTCAATTGCGGCTTGGATGCCGATGTTTGAGAGGATCATGCAAACCGAATCGCGGCGATCGGAACCCGAGCAACGTTTGAGCCCTCATACGTCCTCTTCGGCAAGGAGACCACTCCATATTCTCCGTTACGAGCGATGACCCCGACGGAGATTTCGTGGTCGTTCACGAGATCTTTCGGAAGGAAGAAAGAAACGATCATTCCCTCGTCGGTGGTGACCCCGATTGCAACTTCGTCCGGGAACATTCCGGGGTGGACCTCACAACGTAGCCAAGCTTGGTTGATCAATCGTTACTCCGTCATTGATACGAACCAATGAATGGTAATTGCAGCCCTTGCTCGCAAGCAATGTCAATTCAGTTCTCTCTTACGTGAACGTCCTCACAGCCTGTCAATTTCCACGAGGCGTAGACTTCGTCACCTCCCCTCCTTCGCGAACAACACCGCCGTCAGATCCCTCACCAAGTTCTCGCCGCTGATGTGCTCCTCCTCGATGACGAGTTTGCGGCGGTAGAAGCGGGCCACTTCCTCCATGAGGTCGTAGCGCGCGGTGGGGGTGAGTTTGTCGGCGCGGAGGCAGAGGCGGAGCAGGAACTCGCGCTCCTCGATGGGGATGCGATGTCGGATCAGGCGCAGCACACGGGGAGTGCGCAGGCTGTTGTGACGGCGCTCGGCGAGCTGGCCGCTGTACGCCAGCGGCTGCGCCTCGCGGATCACCAGCGTATTGGCCACGATGTCGCCGAGGCGACGGCGGGCCGGATCGAACAGCGACACGGCGGCGCCGACACCGTAAAACGCCGGCGCGAAATCGATCACGCGGACGATGTTGCGCGCCAGCGATTGGTAGAGCGACACCGGCAGGCCGCGGGCGTCGATCACGCGCAACGACAACGCACGCTTGCCCGGCGTCCGGCCGTGGCCGCGGGTCTCGAACCAGACGTGCCATCCCACCGGAAGAGCGAACGAAAGCGTGATGAAGAGCGCGTAGGCGGCTCCGCCTGGCAGCACCGTCAGCGCCACCGTTCCGATCGTCGAAGCGATGCCCGTCGTGATCGCGGCATCGAGCAGCACCGCCAGGAAACGGCTTCCCGCGCCGGCCGGTTCGAGGCCGATCGGCACGTGCTCGGGCGTGTTGATGGTCAGCTCGTCCATCTCAATCCGTATCGGTCATTCCGTCTCAACCCGCCTTAGGAAGAGGTATGTCATCAGCGCCACGAAAAGCAGCAGGGCGGCGGTGATCTTGGCCTCGTAGGGGAACGTGCGCGAGGAGAACTGGGAGAACGAGCCTTCGATCAAGCCGGCCAGGACCAGTGTCAGCACCGTGCCGATGACGATGCGCCAGACGGACGGCAGGACGCGCCGTATCGATGCCGCCCGCGAGAGAGTTCCCGGCATCAGCAGCGCCCGTCCGGCCACCAGTCCTGCCGCCCCGCCGAAGACGATGGCGGGGAGCTCGAGGGCGCCGTGTGGCCCGACCCAGGCGAAGAAGAAGAGCGGGACGCCGTCGACGATGTACGACGCCGCCACCGCGCCGAGAATCACGCCGTTGTAGAAGAGCAGGATCAAACCGCCGGCGATCGTCAGGGCGCCGAGGGAGAAGGCCAGGAAGGCCACGCGGATGTTGTGCGTGTAGAGCGTCGCGCCGAATACGAGCGCTTTGTCGAGATTGTCGATCCGTTCCTTGCCGCTCTCGATCTTGGCCACGCGCTCGCGCGGGCTCTCGGTGAAGAAGACCGACGGGATGAGCCGCTCCCGGTTGGCGGGATCGACGGTGACGGCCAGTGCGCCGAAGAGCGTGCCGAGGAGCAGCGCCGCCGCGGCCATGGCGATGGCCAGACGCTCGCGCCGGAACGCCGAGGGAATCTCACGCGTGATCAGCTTCGTGAATGCCGCCACCACCGGCGTCTCGTGCGCGGCCTGGTAGATGAAGCGATAGGCCCGGCCGGTGAGTTGGTTCAGATAGCCGAGCACCTCCGGGTTGGCGGTGTAGGAGCGGGCGCGGTTGAGGTCCGAGCAGGTGCGGCGGTAGAGCGCCACGAGATCGTGCAGCTCCGCGCGGGTGACGTCGTTCTCTTCGGCGCGGCCGAGCAGCTCGTCGAGCTGCCGCCACACCGGGGTTCGCTCAGCGATGAAGCGCTCGATGTTCATCAGAGCAACTGTCTCCTCTTGACGTCGATGTAGGCGTTGATTGATTCGATGCCGGCATCTTCCGGCGTGGCCTCGACGACCAGGGCCCCGCGGGAGCGCAGCTCGCGCATCAACTCCACGCGGCCGAGCCAGAGGTCGCGCGCCACCAGCGCACGCGATAGCTCGGCGCGGTTCGACGGCAGCAGTTGCGCCGCCGCGCGAAGGTTGCGGTCGGTCAGCGTCACGATGAGCGGCAGGTGTTGCGGCGCCAGCATGCTCACGGCGCGCAGCAGGTCGAAGCGGTCTTCCCGTTCCGGCAGCACGGTGAGGATCAGGATCAGCGTGCGGTGCCGCAGCCGCTTGCGCAGCGCCGCCGCCAGCGCCAGATAGTCGCTGTGCTCGTAGGCGGCATCGACGCCGGAAGTGTAGGCCGTGAGCGCGCGGAGCTGCGCGGCGCCGCGGCCGAAGGCGACGCCGTTCTCGGTCGCGGAGGCAAAGGAGACCAGGCCGAACTTGTCCTCCATCCGGTTGCAGACGTAGCTGATCAGTACGGCGGCGTTGACGGCGTGATCGAGCCGGGTGATCTGCTCGACGCGCGCGGCCATCCGGTGGCCGCGGTCGACGCAGAGGAGGATCTCCTGCGACCGGTCGAGGCGGAACTCGCGGACGATGAGCCGGCCGTGGCGCGCCGAGGCGTGCCAGGCGATGTCGCGGAAATCGTCGTCGACGACGTAGTCGCGCAGGCGGTCGAAATCGCGGCCCTTGCCGATCCGCGGCGCGGCGCGGGCACCGAGGGAACGGAGAGCGAAGTCGTTCAGCCGCTTGTGCAGACGCCTTACTGCTCGGAGATTCGGCAGGACGTGAACCACCGTCTCGCCGCCTATCGGAACGATGCGCTCGGCCAGGCCGAACATCGTCAGCGAGGCGTAGGCAGGTTCCGCAGTGTTCATCCCGCGTGCGATGCCGCGTAACGCCAGGTCGACTTGCAGCACCTCGCGCGGCCGGCAGATGGCGTGGACCGATTGCGAGCGCGGCGTCACGATCGCCGGCCAGCGTTGCCGTACCAGTATCCGCAGCGGCCGCGTGGCGGTCGTGGTGATCCGGATCACGGCGACGTCGGCCTCATCGAGCGGAAGGGCGATCCGCGGCCGGCGGTCAAGCGTCAGGGCCGTTCGCCGGAGGATCACTGCTTCGACAACAGCCGAGGCCAGCAGAACGATGAACGCGGCCGCCAGGATCGGCGCAATCCACACGGCTACCGGTACCAGCAGCGCCAGTACGGCCAGGATCAGCGTCAATCGAATCAGCAGCGGGCCGGGTCTCAGGGTTTCGCTCCTCAGCGCGGAACTTCAACCTGCTCGTAAATGCGCGACAGGATGTCGGAGAGCGCCAGCCCTTCCATCTCGGCGTCGGGGCTGAGCGTGACGCGATGCGCCAGCACCGGCTCGACGAGCGACTTCACGTCGTCCGGCGTGATGAAGGAGCGGTTCGAGAGCGCGGCCACGGCGCGGCTGGCCTCGAGCAGCGCCAGCGATGCGCGAGGCCCGGCGCCGATCTGCACGGCGTCGTCGTGCCGTGTGCGCGACACGATCTCCTGAATGTACCGGATGATGTGCGGCTCGACGTGCACGTATGCGGCGACGGTTCTCCGTGCCTGTGCCAGCTCCTCGGCGGTGATGACCGGCTGGAGCGATTTGACGATCTCGTCGTGCAGCCGTTCCCCGACGGCGTAGGCGCTGAGCATCTTCTCTTCATCCGCCGCCTCGGGGAAGTCGATGGTGATCTTGAAGAGGAAGCGGTCGCGCTGCGCTTCGGGCAGTGGATAGGTCCCTTCGAACTCGACCGGATTCTGCGTGGCGAAGACGGTGAAGACCTTTGAGACCTCGTAGCGGATGCCGTCGATCGTCACGGCGCTTTCCTGCATCGCTTCGAGCAGTGCCGCCTGGGTCCGCGGCGGTGTGCGGTTGATCTCGTCGGCCAGGAGGATGTCGGTGAAGACCGGGCCGGGGCGGAAGACGAACTCCTGCGACTTCTGGTTGAAGATGTTCGCGCCGAGGAGATCGGCGGGCATGAGATCGGGGGTGAACTGGATGCGCCGGAAGTGGCATCCCAGCAGGCGCGCCAGCGCCAGCGAGAGCAGCGTCTTGCCGGTGCCCGGCGCTCCTTCGAGCAGCATGTGTCCGCCGGCGACGAGCGAGGCGATGGCGAGAGTCTTCACCCGCTCCTGTCCGATGATGACGCGGTCGAGCTCCTGCCGCAGCGCGCCGAAACGCGCCGCGACCTCAGCGATGTTTTGCATCGTGGCCTCCTCTGGCCGAACGTTCCAGCGTGCGGAACGCGTCGTTGATGATGGTGAGCTGGCGATGGAATGCGTGCGCGGGGAGCTTGCTGGCGGCCGGCGACGGGATCAGGTCATGCGTCAGTTCGGCGACTCGCCGGTGCAGCGCGTCGCCCCGCAGTCCGCTCTGCGCGGCAACGCTTCGCTCCAGCGCCGCGTGGTACAGGACGATCGATTCGGCGCTCGACATCGAGCGCCCGTAGAGAGCACCGAGCGACGCCACCAGATCGATGGCGTCCGAGCGCGTATCGCGGTCCTCGTCGTCGGCCGGACCGGCCCGCCGGCTGCTGCGCCATAACGTCAGCAGCGCCGCGGCCAGGAGCAGGATGAGCAGGGGACCGAGGCGCCATTCCGTCAACAGGGAGAGCGCGCCGTTCTCGGTGGCCATGCCGTGGACGACTTCGTCGAAGTAGACAGGGCGGCGGCCGGCGATATCCGCCAGGAATTCCAGGTGATGGCCCGTGGCGATGTTCCGGTTCTCGAACAGCTCCGGCACCGACACCGCGATCACGTCGCCCGCGCCGATCTCCTGCCGCGTCACCACCGCTTCGCCATTCGCCGCGAACAGCGTGTGCATGCCGAGGGGGAGAGAGCGCGGAGACCAGCCGCGCGGCTCGGGGAGCGAAAGCGTGTCCAGCCCGGACCAGAGCGGGAAGACGCGCGCCGCGGTTTTCCCGGCATCGTTGCGCACGTTGATCGATCCTCCGGGCTCGCCGCTGGCCAGGACGAGCCTCCCTCCGTCGCGGACGAACTCCTCTTCTGATGACGTCAGGAGCGGCTCCCGCAACGGAGCCGATCCTTCGGACGGATCCTCATCCTCGGTCTCCGGACGCTTGTGATCGGGCTCGCTTTCGTGGACGCGGAGAACGACGGCATTGGCCGGAAGGCCTCTGCTCAACGGCGTCGTCAGCATCGAGACGCGTTGTCCCGGCTGGCGGCCGAGGTAGGCATAGGCGAGCGAGAGACCGGAGGGGGAGGTGTTCAATGCCGAGTCGCGGTCGAAGGCGTGAGCGCCGGTGCGGCTGCTGCCGATCCAGATCAACGCGGCCACGAGGAACGCGGCGATGGCGACGAGGAGAGGCAGCGCCCGTCTCACGCGGCCTCCCTCCTGGCGCGCCGCACGGCATCGACGATGGAGCGCGCGGCGGCGCCGCATTCCTCGAGCGCGTCGGCGCTGCTTTGATCGGAGCCGTACCACTCCTCCTCGAAGCGGCGCGTGAGGTCGATGAATCGTGGCCGCCAGGCGATCTCGGGATGGAGCGCCGCGACGTACTCCCAGTTCGTCCGCCCTTTGCGGAACTGCAGCACGCTCGCGCCGTAGAGCGTGACCAGCACGGCGTTGTACCAGGCGCGGATGGCTTCCCGCGTCCGCCCCGCCGCGGCGAGCTGCGCGGCGTAGCGCTCCCACTCGTTCGCACCGCGCGAGAGCGGATCGTCGTCACGCGACGATCGGAGCGGCGCGCTCTCCTCGACTTGCCCCGGCGCAGCTTTGCGGCTGCGCCGGATGACCTCGAAGGCGAGCACGCCGAGGACGAGGATGATCAGAGCGACGAGCGCTCCGATCGTCCAGCGCATGCCCGGCGTCGACGCGGGCTTTTTCAGCTTCTCCGTCTTGCCGTCCGGCCAGAATCGCGATAGCCAGTCGACGAACTTCACGATCTCCTCGCCCACCCATCTCCCGGCGCTCACGATCGCATCACCGATTCGTGTCAGGAGGGGAGCCTCGACCTTCACAGCGTGGATGTCTCCGCCGCGCCGGAGCTCGTTAGCCGTCTGCTCCCGCTGCAGACGTTGCATCAGCGCGGCGTCGACGGCGATCGGTTTCGACGGTGCCACCGGGTGGAGTGACGCGAGCGTGGCGTCGATCCGGTTCTCCACGCCGAGGTCGTGAGGTTTGGCGGCAGCGACCTCGGCCAGGAGCGTGCTGTCGGCCTTGAATCGTCCGTTCGGCGAGTCGACCTCACTCCCCGCCAGCGCCTTCCCCTCGGCGCGCGCGCCGTCGACATTGCCTGTCTCGAGGAAGCTGCGGATTCTCGTCAATGCCGCCTGGTATTCGGCAAGCGTCAGCGTCGCCGCCGCTTGCAGAGGCAAGGCCGCCAGCAGGAGCAGAAGCAGAAGCAGCGGTGCGATCCTCTTCATGACTGCTTCAGCTCCTCGAACCAGAGGCGGAGGTCGTCGCCGCTCTCCGTCACGCCGGCCTTGCGCACCAACAGCACGTTGGCGGCGATCCAGAACGGTTCGATGACCAGGAGCGCGCCGGCGATGACCATCAGGATGTAGCGGCGGTTGGAGAAGCTGAGGAGGATGTGCCAGCGGGAGGCGTCCCATCCTCCGATCGTCGAGACCAGCGCCAGACATCCGCCGAACAGCGTTGCCACATTCAGCGCGGCGATGACGAATCCGCAGAAGAAGACGAACGACAGCGCCACGACGATGCGCGTCTGGTTACCGTAGCGCGACAGCAGGCGCAGTGGCGCGATCACTCCCGGCCGGTCGTTCAGCTCCATCGTGCCGATGGCCATGCCGGAGAGGATGGCGCCGACGCCGATGCCGACGGCGGTGATGAACAGCATGTAGGTGACCGATTCGGCGATCGAGGCGACGAAGATGTAGCTGGCCAGCGCCGCCAGCGGCACGCGTAGCGCTTCACGGCCCGGCGCGGAGCCGGACGCCGAGGTGAGACGGCAGGCGCGCGCGTAGACGGCACGCCCCCACAACGACAGGAGGAAGGCCACGCAGGTGAGGTCCGCGGTCATGCGAAGTGTATCGCCGTATTGGGAGGCGCTGCTTCCGAGCTCCAGGAGGCGGTCGGCGAAGACGGCCTGCATGAAACGGTAGGGGAGGGAGGTGACCAGCAGCAGTCCCACCCACGGCGATGCGGTGGCCCGGACGATGGACGCCGACTCATCGAGGACGCTCGTCGCCGAGAGCGGCGCGCCGATCACCGCAGTCCCGCGAGCAGTACGCCTGCCCAGACCATGAGGCGGGTAGTGAAGAATAGGATGACGATCGACGCCGCGATCACGGCGATCCACCCGCCGGCGCGCGAGCGCTTGACCGGTCCGGCCCGCCGGCCGGTGAGGCACGCCGCGCAGTACCAGATGCCGTCCCACTGCGTCGCGCACTCCTGGCAGAGGGACTTCGCACACTGCATGCAGACGGCGAAGGCCGCCCGCTGCTGGTGTACCGCGCACCGCTGCGCCATCGCTCGGTTGGTCGGAGTCATTGTTTTCCGAAAAGCTATCACCACAGAGGCACAGAGGACACAGAGAAAAAAGGATGAAGGCAGAAGGCAGAAGGCAGAAGGATGAATCAAACAGCGCATTCATCCTTCATCCTTTCGCCTTCATCCTTTCTCTGTGTTCTCTGTGCCTCTGTGGTGAAAGCCTTTCGGCCGTTGACACGCGGCACGCATCGCCCTATTCTTCGCCGCACATGAACGTCAACACCCCTCGCAGCGCGTATTGGTACGGTTACTTTACGTAGACGTGGGGCATTTTGCGCCCCGCGAGAAGGGGCGCTGACCGGCTGAGTCGATCCGAACCTCTTCCCGTACCGGGCAAGAGGTTTTTTGTTATGGATCGACCTGACGCAGAGCTCGAGCTCTCCCGCCTCCGCGACGCCATCGACCGCGTCGATGAGGTCATTGTGCGGCTTCTCAATCAGCGCGCGAAGTACGCCATCGAGATCGGCGAGATCAAGCCGGTACTCGGCATGCCGATCTACGCCCCCGAGCGCGAGAAGCAGGTCTTGCTGCACGTGGCCGGCGTCTCCGGCGGGCCGCTCGATTCCGCTGCCGTGAGGCGCCTTTTCGAACGAATCATCGATGAATCGCGCCGCGTGGAGCGGCAGGCCTCGCCGCGCGATTAAGGAGGATCTCATGGTCATTGTGATGGAGAAGAACGCTTCCGACGCCGACATCGAGCATGTCGTGGCGATCCTGAGCGAGCGGGGATTCGACGTGCACCGATCCACCGGTTCCGATCAGACCGTACTCGGCGTGGTCGGGGATGTGGACAGCGTCGATCCACGGGAGTTTGAAGTCATCAGCGGCGTGCAGGAGGCGGTGCGCGTCAGCGAGCCGTACAAGCTCTCCAGCCGCTCCTTCCGGCGCGAGAAGACGATCGTGAAGGCGCGCGGCGTGGCCATCGGCGGCAGCGACGTCGTCATCATGGCCGGGCCGTGCACGATCGAGAACGAGCGGCAGCTCTTCGAGACCGCCCGCCGCGTGGCGCGCGCGGGGGCGCGGGTGCTGCGCGGCGGCGCCTATAAGCCGCGCACTTCGCCCTACGCCTTCCAGGGGATGGGGGTGGAGGGGCTGAAACTGCTGCGCGCGGCCGGCGACGAGACCAACATGGCCACCATCTCCGAGGTGATGGAGATCAGCCAGATCGAAAAGATGCTCGACTATGTCGACATCCTGCAGGTCGGCGCGCGCAACATGCAGAACTACAACCTGCTCGCGGCGCTCGGCCAGATCCGCAAACCGGTGCTGCTCAAGCGCGGCATGTCGGCCACGATTCAGGAGTGGCTGCTGGCCTCGGAGTACATTCTGGCCGGCGGGAACTACGATGTCATCCTCTGCGAGCGCGGCATCCGCACCTTCGAGACCTACACGCGCAACACGCTCGACATCTCGGCCATCCCGGTCATCAACAAGCTCTCGCACCTGCCGATCATCGCCGACCCGTCCCACGCCGTCGGCCGCCGCGACAAGGTCATGCCCCTGGCGCGCGCCATCGTCGCCGCCGGCGCCGACGGCGTGCTGATCGAGGTGCACCACGAGCCGGAAAAGGCGGTCTGCGACGGCCCCCAGTCGCTCTACCCCGACCAGTTCGCGCGGCTGATGGACGAACTGCGGATCATCGTGCCGGCGGTGGGGAGGACGTTGTGAGGGTACGTTCGTTGTCGGTTATCGGTTGTCGGTTGGTTTTTCTTGGTGCATTTCCGACGTGGACATCGGTTGCCGTCGATGCCACAACGGCGCAGCACAGATAAACCGATAACCGACAACCGATAACCGAGATAACCCACAAAGCAGACCGCTCAACAACCCCCTTACGCCGCTTGCCCCGCCCGCCGCCTCACGTCGGTGAGGTACGCCACTTCCCGGCCGGGCATCGATCGTTCGACCTCGTACAGGCTCATGGAGTGTTTGCGTACATCGAAGAGCGCGTTCATGGCCGCTTCGAGCCTCAATTGACTCATCGTATCGGCCGCCTCGGGTGCCGGGGCGAGCAATACCTCCAAACGGCTTCGCGTGGGCTTGATCTTGTGGAGTTGCAGGAAGGTCTCGCACTCGTGAACCATGTGCTCGATCTCCCCGCGTATCTCCGCGAGAGAACCGTCCTTCGAACGATCCTGCGCCGCAAAGGTGCGCAGCCAGTACCGCATGCGCCGGAGAGACTGAATGGCCGATTCATCGCTGCGAAAGTCGACCACCGCTTCCCATGGTGTCTCGGGATCAGGAGCCGGCAGGCCGTCCAGCACGATCGATACGACCGGCACCAGAGGCACTTCAGGCGGCTCCACTTCTTCGATGGGACTCACCGCGAGAATCGGGACGGCGTCGGCCAGACGCCTCTTGGTCAGGCAGAGAGCGGCGACGCGAGCGGTGGCGTCATAACCGGCCTTCAGAGCGATTTCGGCTTCCTCCAGAAGGCGGTCGCGCTCCAACGAGCGCTGGCCTTTGAGAACCGCTGCCGCACGAGCCGCGGCAACCGGTGCCACGTCACGGGGGTCCAACTTCCACACTGCCGAAAAGGCATCGGCGGCCTCGTAGAACATCCGCTCGGATAAGCCCTGGGCGATGCTGTACTCACCAGCAGCGATTTGGCGGAGCGATTCATTGACGAGGTAATACGCCGCGCAATCGATGTGAAATCGATGGAAGTCGCCCTCCGGCAGGTCCTCGGCCTCGATCGCCAACGAGACGTCCTGAACGACGCCCTTTCCCAGAAGCCATTCCACCTCGTGCACTTCCTCGCGCGGCAGTTCGCGAAGATTCCTCTCCAGGAGCACCAACCCGATGCTGTCGAACAGCAACGCATCGCGCTTCTGCAACCGGTAGGAGAGAGGATGGGCAACCGCCGTGAAGGGCATAGTTGCGCGCGATCTTACAATCCGCATTGCGGGAATTCTGTCCAATTTGGAACAGTGGCGGGAGACCCAGCAACCCAGCAGGAAAGCAGGCTAAATGTGGCACGGACACGGATGAGTACCGGACTTTGTTACAGCTTGAGGTAAATATCGGCCAATTGTGGTGAGTCGCGCGCAGCGCGTGACGGGATTGCTGGTCGAAGCGGCCGATCGACTGGCCCGTCTCAGCGAGTGTATTTGCGAGACGTACGACCGTATCGCCGAGGCACCGGCATACGCCGGCGACGCTCCGGCGCGGATGATCGCTGACCTTCAGAGCTGGATTGAGACCGGCACGAAGCTGGCCGTGCTCGGGAACCGGTTCGACAAATCGTTCGCCGAGTTGATCGACTATGCCCAGAGCGGCAACGCCCCGCTCGATATGTCCGAGCTGATCAAGAGGCGCGTCCATCCGGTTCCGGTGCTGGCCCGGCATCCGGCGCCAAACGTTCTATCGATCGAGAACGATCGTATTTTCTGCATTCATGTCCGGCGTCAGCGGCCCGCTCGCTTGGCCGTCGCTGAGGCTCCAACGCGGGTTTCCAGGGGCCGTGCTCCTCCGCTCGTCTCAACCTGCTCGCTCTGATCACAGCAGTTTGAGACTGAGAAAGAAAAGGAGAAGCATCATGACTCAGATACCTAAAGTACCCGTTACCAATACACAACCGTCCCACCTCGTCACCGCGCAGGAGCGCGTCGATGAGATTCGTGCCGATGAACCCCTCCGCAGAACGGAGGTTCCGCCGGCCGAGCTGGACAACGTTGGGTCCGAGACTCGACAACGTTAGGTCCGAGCTGGACAACGTTGGGTCCGAGACTCGACAACGTTAGGTCCGAGCTGGACAACGTTAGGTCCGAGACTCGACAACGTTAGGTCCGAGCTGGACAAACGTTGGGTCCGAGACTCGACAACGTTAGGTCCGAGCTGGACAACGTTAGGTCCGAGCTGGACGACGTTGGGTCCGAGCTGGACGACGTTAGGTCCGAGCTGGATAACGTTAGGTCCGAGGGGTGACAACGTTAGGTCCGAGCTGGACACCGTTACGTCCGAGCTGGCATCGATGCCACCGCCCCTACCAGTCCATGCCCTACAATCCGCCGCCATGAAACGGCTCGTCATCCTCTGCCTTCTGGTCGCCGCATCGTCCGCCGCCGCGCCACCGCCGCTCGATGCGAAGACGAGGCAACTGGCCTTCGACATCTACAAGCAGCTCATCGAGATCAACACCACCAACTCGGTAGGCAACAACACCACGGCCGCCGAGGCGATGGCGGAGAGGTTGAAGGCAGCGGGGTTTCCGGCGGCGGACCTGCAGGTGCTGGCGCCGAGCCCGCGCAAAGGGAACCTGGTGGCGCGGCTTCACGGAACGGGGAAGGAGAAGCCGCTGCTCCTTCTCGCCCATCTCGACGTCGTCGAGGCCCGGCGCGAGGACTGGTCGATCGATCCGTTCGTCCTGACGGAGAAGGACGGCTACTACTACGGCCGCGGTACCAGCGACGACAAGGCCATGGCCGCCATCTGGATCGCCACGCTCATCCGCTTCCGGCAGGAAGGGTTCGTTCCGAACCGCGACATCATCGTGGCGCTGACCTCGGACGAGGAGACCGGCGGCGAGTTCAACGGCGTGGCCTGGCTGCTCAAAGAGCATCGCGATCTCATCGATGCCGCGCTCGCGCTCAATGAGGGGGGCTCGGGACGGCTCAAGGATGGCCGGCGTCTCTACAACGGCGTCGGCGCAAGCGAGAAGGTCTACGTCACCTTCGGATTGGAGACGCACAACAAAGGCGGCCACAGCTCCGCGCCGCGCAAGGACAACGCCATCTATCAACTCGCCAACGGTCTGGTGCGGCTCGAGAAATATCAGTTTCCCGTCACCCTCAACGAAGTGACGCGCGCCTACTTCGAGCGCATGTCGTCGATCGAAGAGGGAGAGACCGCCGCCGACATGAAGGCCGTCACCACCGGCGATGCCGCCGCCGCGGCCAGGCTCTCCGAAACGCCGGCCTACAACAATCAGTTGCGCACCACCTGCGTGGCCACGCGCCTCGAGGGGGGTCACGCCGACAACGCCCTGCCACAGATGGCCAAGGCGACGGTCAACTGCCGCGTGCTGCCGGGCCAGTCAGCAGACGCGGTGCGCGACACGATCGCCAAAGTCCTCGACGATCCCGGCATCGAGATCACCTGGATCGACAAGCCGAAGCCGAGCGCGCCGTCGCCGCTCACGCCGGCGGTGATGAAGCCGATCGCCGACGTCACCAGCGAATTCTGGCGAGGCACGCCGGTCATCCCTCTGATGTCGGCCGGGGCCAGCGATGGCCTCTACCTCCGCAACGCCGGCATCCCAACCTACGGCATCTCCGGCCTTTTCGGCGAATTGACCGACAGCCGGGCCCACGGCAAGGACGAACGGGTGCGGATCGATTCGTTCTACGACAGCGTGCAGTTCCTCTACGTGCTGGCGAAGCGGTTGTCGTCGTGAAGCCTTGGTTCGCTAATCATGGATTCGCGGCCGCGGCCTGTCTACTGCTGCTGGTGGCTTGCGCGGGCAATGCCCCTTCGCCGTCACCGGCTCCTTCGCCGCAACCTGTCTCGCCCCCGCCATCCAGCGCCGCATCCGACGACCGCGCCATCGGCACGGTACGCGTCAATGTCAGCACGCTGAACGTCCGCGCCGGCGCATCGACCTCGGCTGACATCATCGGCCACGTCCGCCGCGGGGAGAGGCTGGTTGTCATCGCCGACGGCGGCGACTGGCTGCACGTCCAGCTCAATGACGGCAGCACCGGCTGGGTCTCCTCGGAGCTCGTGATCCGCGAAGGGACGGCCACCCGTCCCCGCCGCGGCGGCTGCCCCCCGGACAGCGACTACTCCTTCGTCACCGCCCCCAAACCGTCATTTTCCGAGCTTGGCCCCCACGGAATGGTCATCATCGAAGCCAACGTCGACGCCCGCGGCATCGTCACCTCAACCCGCATCGTCTCCAACGACACGCGCGATGACGCCCTCTCCTCCCTTGCCGAACGCGAGATCCGCAACGCCCGCTTCGCCCCACCCATGCGCAACTGCACGCCGAGGGCGTTCGTGTTTACGTACAAGAGGGCGTTCTGAGCAGCTACCCTCCGATTTATCCACATCGTCCCCGCCGCATTCCTCCGTTCGCATGCAAAGCAAAGGCGCCGCCTGGAGGCGGCGCCTTTGCGCGGTCAATGCGAGTCATCAGAACTGCCACTTGAAACCAAGCTTCAGATCGAGGAAGAGGCGCAGGTCGCCGGCGGGTCGAGCGACGTGCAAATCGGCGCCGGCCTCTCCCATGAACTTCGGCTGCAGCGGGAAGTCGAGTCCGAACGAGACGTTCGCTCCCACGCTCGAGCTTCCGGAGCGGTCGCGGTAGATGCCGGGTCCGATTCCGACGAAGCGGAGCCACGGTCCGGCCGGTGCGTACGCTCGGAGGTTGAGCGAGAGGTTGCTGATCCACTCATCGTCGGTGCCGGCTTGCTTCGCGTCGAAGTAGTGGTAGCCGAGCATCGCGTAGATCCCGAACCGCTGGCGGTAGGCGCGCTCGAGATCGAATGTAATGCTCGGTCCCGACTGATGCGATTTGTTGAACTGTCCAAGAGCGAAGTTGTGGCCGAGGTGCAGGCTGTACCAGAGATCCTTGGACGATCCGACCGGCGGGCCGCCGCCGTCGTCGCCGCCGGGGGATCGTTTCGGCCCTGCCTGCGCCGGTCCCTGGCATTTGTCGCCGTCGAAACCGGCGGTGGCACTCCACGTCGACGAGTCGGCCGTGGCCAGGAAATCTTCGTAGCAGCCGCTGGCGTCGGTCATCACCTGATGCCACACCGGCTGGCCCGTGGGACTGGTGTACTTCACCCAGATCAGTTGATTCGGCAGCGGGGGGTTGGTGCAGCCGTGCGCGACGATGCGCCGGCAGTGGCGCTTTTCGGTCGTACTCGATCCTGCGAGATCGGTCTGCTGGCATTGGTCCTCGCCGACGGCGATATCGACCGCTGTCGGCCGCCGCATGTCCACCTGTACGACCGATCCGCCCACGGGGATGAGCGTGTCTCCGCGCGGCGTCCAGCTCCGCACCTCCATCGTCTGCGAGGTGCAAAGGAGCTTGTCGTCAGGCGGCGGGGTGAACGTCGCCACCCCCTCGATGCGTTCGCCGGGCGACAGTAGAGCCTTCTTCGGGTTGATCACCACACTCCAGTCCTTCGGCACGCCCGTGGCGCGGAAGTAGAAGAGCGAGGTGGCGGCGTAAGGATTCTTCATGGTGAAGTGGAAGTCGACGGGGTGGAAGGGACTGCCGGTAACACTGGTGACCTTGTGGAAGTTCTCCTGTGCCTCGTTGTCGAACTGGTTGGTGTCGTTGCCGACGATGTTGATGATGTCGACGAGCACGCAACTGTGAGCGTCGTCGGTCTGTGTAGGCAGCCAATCGAACGTGAGGATGGCGGGCGAGACGAAGTTGTTGGGACCCGGCGGCACCGCGCCGCCGGCCGGCGCGAGATTGTCGATGTGAATCAGGCCGAGGCTGCGATTGAAGTCGGCCTGGTTGCCGATGGTGTGGTAGGGCTCGGAGACGTTCACGCGCACGTCGAAGTTCTGCGCCGTGGCGGGGCCGTCGTTGAAGATTCGTACCCGCACTTTGTTGGTCATGCCCACCACCGGATTCTCGATGGCGTCGTTGGGAGGCGGACCAGAGGCCAGATTGTCGGGACCATTTTTCGGCGAGTCGATCCAGATGTCGGGGCTGTACCAGAGATGGAACTGTCCGTCGTCCGGACTGATGTCCCCCTTCGTGATGCGAAGGTTGAAGGTGTCGGCGGGCGGGTGATAGGTGACGCGGATGTCGTGCGCGGCGCCCCCCGTACCGGGGAGTACCTCGACCTTGATCCCGGTGCCCGGGATATCGATCGTGTCGTTGTCGGCAAACGGCTCGATGTTGTCGGTTGCCGGATCTTTGTCGCGCAGAATCACCGGCCCCTCGCCTTGCGGAATGAGGTCGTTCACGAAGTAGATCAGAACTCCGTCATGGGGGATGGCGGCGTCAAAGGCGTCGGCAGTCTTGCTGCGTGACTCTACGAAATAGAAGGCGTGCTCGGCGTCGATGGTGGCGGCGCCGTTGCTCAGGCCGATGGCGATGGCTTTGCGATTGGCCGTCCCCGTCTCCAGATTGAAGAGGTGAAACGTCTGCGGAGGGGGAGTGGCGCCCGCCGCGGGCCGTGCCACGTACTCGATCGTGTCACCGTGCGTGGTGAGCCAATGCGCGCGCTCCTTCGACCAGGCCAGGAAGTGCTCGTTGTTGAACGGCTTGGCCATGTTGTCCCACTCGTCCGCATACGCGGGGCGGGAGAAGCTGACTCCTTCGTGCGCGTAGAGGTCGACCAGATTGAACTGGTGGCCGAGCCCGTGCGTGAAGCGGGCGACGCTGTTGTCCGCCGACTGAATCGAGACGCTGATCGGACTAGTGAAGCCGGCGGGGAGGTCGTACGGCCACGGCCCGGTAGTGGCCCAGTCGCCGGTGAAGTCGGGATCGTTGGTGACGATGATGATGCGGCGGATGTCGGGTGTGAGAGTGCCGGCGGGAAGCGCCGCCAGCGCGTCGTCCGTCATGTCGACGAGCGGGTTCCGGCTGGGGTTCGTGTAGTAGGCCATGTCGTGCGGGAGCTGAATGGTGTCGGGGAACGACGGAACGATTTGCGTCTGACCGTAGGTGACGGTGTCGTAGTAGGTGTTGACGTCGGCCATGACGTTCTGCAGGTTCGGCAGCGACGGCTCGCCGGCGATTCCCTGCAGCTTCGCGCGGATGACGAGGGTGTTCTGAGCGCCGGTCGGAGGAGGCGGCGGCGTGAGATCGGCCGATGCGACGACCGCGAACCCCTGACCCGGCTGGCCGACGCTGACGGTGGGAGCGGAGACGGTGATCGTCCAGTCGCCCGCGGCGGGACTGTTGACCAGCACCATCTCAACGTTGTTCAGCGGATCATCGGCGCCGCCCGTGGTGGAGACGCCTCCCGCGAAGTTGTTCCCGAGGAAGGTCTGCGCGCCGCCTGGCGAGGCGACGGTGAGCGTGAGGTTGTTGGTGATCTGCGTCGCGGCGCTCACGGCGGCGGGCGGCTCGGTCCAGGCCAGCGTCACTTTCAGCGGTTGTCCGGCACCGTTGACCGGCAGGTGAAACGTGCGCGACTCGCCTGCCGCGAGCCCGGCGGCATGTCGCACGTCCCACACCCTCAAGAGGCGCGGCGTCGGCGCGGGCTCGGCGAAGAAGAGCGTCCGCGAGAGGTTCAGCAGCCCCCATCCCTCCCGATTGCCGGGGTAGCCTCCCAGTCCTGCGCCGGTCATGTCGGTCGTGGCGTTGAGGAGGGTCGCCTTCAGCAACGCGCCGGTCGGAGTGAAGGCGTTGTGCGGCTGTCGGGTCCCGCTGGGGTACCACCCCTCCGTAAAGTACTGCCTCACAAGCGCGCCCGCGGCCGCCACCGCGGGGCAGGCCATGCTGGTGCCGCTCAAGGTGGTCGTACTGCAAGCGGTGCTGATCTGAGCGGAGTTGATATTGCATCCCGGCGCGAAGATCTCCGGCTTGCGGCGCCCTTCCGTGGTCGGCCCCTGGGCGCCGAAGCAGAGGTTGTTCTGGTTCGGACTCTGGCTCGCCGCATTCACGGCCAGCGAATTCTTCGCGCTCTCCGGCGAGGCCACTCCCGGCACGCCGCCGCCGCTCTCGTTGGACGCCACCACCACCAGGTTGTCTTCGTTGTTCCACGCGAAGGTGTCGATGTCCACCTCATCCTGATTGTAGGTGGTATCGATGCTACCCCAACTGTTGGAGTGGATGCGGGCGCCGTCGTCGCTCTCCGCCTGCAGTCGCGACAGAAACGAGAGCGTGCCGGGTGGAATGCAGATGGTCCCGGTCGAATCGCAGCATGTGGTGATGTCGCACAGGTAGTCCCATGAGATCCGGGCGTTGAATGCGATTCCTCGGTTGGTGGCGATGCCCGGATGGCCGATGTCGTCTCCAGCGAGAGTTCCCGAGGTGTGCGTGCCGTGACCGATAGCGCTGGGATTTGCCGCGCTCTGCGTGCGGCGCAGCCCCACCACTTTTCGATGTGTTGGTCCGGCGGAGGCGACGGCTGGATCCGTGAAGAAACAGTGATTGAGGTCGAGCTGGTCGTCGAGGATGCCCAGGATCTGTCCCTCGCCGTGAAGGCCGTGGCTCCACACCGGCGTGGCGGCGCCGCCCGACTGAATGATGCCGGTGGTCGTGCCATTGCGCACGTTACGCACCGGAGTCTCTTCGATCCACTTCACGTCCGGCCGGGCGGCAAGCATCGCGGCGAACGCCGCCGAGGCAGCGACGAGCGTGACGCGCTTCTCCCCGCCCCACTTCGTATCGTTGGTGAGGGAGACGACGCGTCCGCCCTTCTCCTTGACAGCGGCAGCGACCACCTGCGGGTTCGCGTCGGGGAAGAGCGTGACGGTCAGCATTACGCCGCCGATCGTCTTGCGGAAGGCTGCCTTGAACTCCGTCTTCCCGATCATCGGGCTCACCTTGTACTCGGCGCGATACGGCCCGATCCAACGGATGCGCTGATCGTTCGAGAGATTGCGTAGCGTATCCGGCGCGAGCTTCTCGACATACGTGAGATTCGGGACGTATTCGGTGAGGCGGAGGCCCAGGCGCTGAAGACCGGCGCGGTCCGTTCGTGTGACCGGCCGCGACACCTGTACGAGATACCAGGCCCCGGCCGCCGCCTGCGAGGGATCCGCAGCCGGTTCGCGTCGCGGATCGACGGTGGTGGCCTGCAGGTGGATCAGTTGGTTGGGTACGCCGTACTGAGTCTGCGCCAGCGCCGTTGCGGAGAGGAAGAGAGTGAGAATGAGCGTGAGGTGTTCTTTGCGCATACCGATTTCCTTTGAAGAAAAGTGACGCCACACCGGCGAACGTTACAGACGCGCAAAAAAAGACTCCGCCGAAAGGCGGCTCCCTCGGGGTAATGCGTGAGGAACGGGCCAAGCAGTTCGCGGTCGTTGCGCTCGCCTTCCGCCGCTGGGTTACCAAGCAAAGTATTTGGGGTTTGGCCAAGCCGGAGTCGAGACGCCTCCGGGCGGCCAGCCGGCGAGACGCGCGGCGCTCCGTAGGACGCGCGTCGCTCTCCACAACGCCAGCGCGGCCGGATTGCTCCGGCCGCGCTGCTTCGCAAGGTCTATGGTCTCACCGCGTGGCCGCGCGGGAGCGGGGCCGCGTTCGGGGAATTGGCATGGGAGGTCTGGGAAACGGACACGGTGACGATACCGTTCGCGGTGTTGCCGCTGGAGTCGCTGGTCGCGATCGTGATCGTGTAGATGCGGTCATCGTTGCCGTCGCGCTCGGCGCGGAGCTGCAGCGTCAGCGCGCCGGTGACAATGAAGTCGGGCGAGGTGTTTCCGTCGCCGTTGCCGTTGTCGGCCTGGTTCGACGATACCGAGACGATGTGCGACGCCGGCGCCGGATCGACCAGGTCGGTGGCGATTACGGTCACTGTCACGTCGACCATTTTGTGGTTCGGCGGCCAGAGGTTGCCTGGCGACGCGGTGATCGAGACGATCGTCGGAGGCGTCGTGTCGACCACCGTCACGTGGAAGCTGCCGCTCGCCGTGCCGGTCACCGCGGTGGCGGTGCAATTGACGGTAGTCGTGCCGAGGGCGAAGGTCGAGCCGGATGCTGGCGTGCAGACGATGGTGGCGTTATCGGTCGCGGTCACCGTGTACGACACTGCCGCCCCGGAGGCGCTGGTGGCCTCGGCGGTGATATCCGCGGGCAGCGTCAGAACCGGCCCGTTCGAGACCGTGACGTTGAAAGAACCGAATCCGGGGTTGGCCTGCGCATCGTAGGCGATGCATTGGACCGTCGTCGTACCAAGCGGGAAGGTCGCGCCGGATGGGGGATCGCAGTTCACCGTGACGCTTCCGTTGACCGCGTCGGTCGCCGAGACGCTGTAGGTGACCACGGGATTGTTCGTAAGGATGTCGGACGGGACGGTAACCACCGGCCCAGTGGTGTCGAGCACAAAGACCGGAAAGTTTCCGGAGGCGCTGCCGAAGCTGTCGGTGGCGGTGCAGTGGACGATGGTCTCGCCGATGGGGTAGAGATCGCCCGAGTTGTGATCACAGACGACGGTCGGTGCCGGCGGCGGGTCGACGAAGCTGAAACCGCCGATGAAGAAGGTGACGTTCGCACCGGACGCGCTCGTCGCTTCGGCGAAGACGTTCTCCGGGATGGCCAGCAGGGGGTTCTGCGGCGGGATGACCTGGGGCACGACGTCGTAGAAGACCGGACCGATGAAGCGGTCTCCTCCAGTGTCGTGCGCGATGACGGTCACGGAGTAGTGACCCTCGACGAGCAGCGTCGGATCGGGAATGGCCATGATGATCGTGTCGGTGTTGGTGCCTGTACGCGAGGCGCCGTTGAGGCCCTCCACGAACGTGCCCGCGGGACCGTCGACCTGGACCTCCGTACTGGCAAGCAGAGTTGCCTGGTCGTTGGGATCGGGGGCGCCGTTTAAGTTGCCGAACAGGTTCGTGCCCTGCAGGGTCGCTTCCTGTTCAAGCACGAACGAAGGAAAGGTCGACGGGTTGATCGAGTCGAGTGAATCGGCGAACGCCGTGGTCGGAAGGATTACGAAGAGACAAAGCAGGCAAAGGGCCGCACGTTTCATGTCGACCTCCATTTCGCGCTCCGGACGAGCTTTGCATATATATGGGATTGCTCCCCGGCTTCCGACTGTGAGCGGGATCACATTCCGGCGCAGCCGGCCTAAGTAAGGCGGGAAACGGGGTGGTTCGCGGCCGGAGGCTCGCGTCTTGTCGCCGAGGTGATTGGATTTCGGCGCGCAGCGGCGAGACGCCGCCGGGCCATCCGGCGAGACGACAACGCTCCTAAGAAGCAGGCGCGGCCGGATTGCTCCGGCCGCGCCTGCCTCGGAAGGGGCTAGTGGGACGCCGCGTGTCCGCGCGATTGGCCCACGGTGACGGTCACCGTGCCGAAGGCGCTGTTACCGCTGAAGTCGGTCGACGCGATCGTGATTGTGTAAACACGGTCTGTTCCGCCGGCGCGCTCGGCGCGAATATTCGCGGTCAGCGCTCCGGTGATCTCCCAATCGGGAGAGGTGTTGCCGTCGCCGTTTCCGTTGACCGGCTCGCTCGACGAGATCGATACGATGTGCGATACCGGGTGCGGATCGACGAGATCGGTGGCGATCACGGTGAAGTTGACCGCGACCATCTTGTGATTCGGCGGCCACAGGGTATTCGGTGACGCCGTGATCGAGACGATGGTAGGCGGTGTCGTGTCCTGAACGATGACCGTGAACGAGCCGTGCGCGGTGTTGTTGTGCGTGTCGGTGGCCGTGCACTGCACTGTCGTTGAGCCGAGCGGGAAGGTCGAGCCGGAGGCGTGATCGCACGTCACCGGCCGCGAGCCGTCGACCAGGTCGGTCGCTGTGGCGGTATACGTCACGGCCGCGCCGCTCGGTCCCGTCGCTTCGGCGGTGATGGTGCCGGGGAGGTTCAGCGTGGGCGGCGTGGTGTCGACCACCGTCACGTGGAAGCTGCCGCTGGTGTTTCCGGTCACCGCGGTGGCTGTGCAGTTGACCGTCGTCGTGCCGAGGGCGAAGGTCGAGCCGGATGCCGGACTGCAGACGATCGTGGCGTTATCGGTCGCGGTCACTGTGTACGAAACTGCCGCCCCAGCGGCGCTGGTGGCCTCGGCGGTGATGTCCGCCGGTAGCGTCAGAACCGGCCCGTTCGAGACGGTGACGTTGAAGGAGCCGAAGCCGGGGTTGGCTTGCGCATCGTAGGCGATGCACTGGACTGTCGTCGTGCCGAGCGGGAAGGTCGCCCCGGATGGGGGATTGCAGTTCACGGTGACGCTTCCGTTGACCGCGTCGGTTGCCGAGACGCTGTACGTCACCACGGGATTGCCCGTAATGATGTCCGCCGGCACGGTAACCACCGGCCCGGTGGTGTCGAGCACAAAGACCGGGAAGCTTCCCGAGGCGCTTCCGAAGCTGTCGGTGGCTGTGCAGTGGACGATGGTCTCGCCGATGGGGTAGAGATCGCCCGAGTTGTGATCACAGACGACCGTCGGTGCCGGTGGCGGATCGACGAAGCTGAAGCCGCCGACGAAGAAGGAGACGTTCGCGCCCGACGCACTCGTCGCTTCGGCGAAGACGTTCTCCGGGATGGCCAGCAGGGGGGGCTGCGGCGGGATGACCTGGGGCACGACGTCGTAGAAGACCGTACCGATGAGGCGGTCTCCGCCAGTGTCGTGCGCGATGACGGTCACGGAGTAGTGACCCTCGACGAGCAGCGTCGGATCGGGAATGGCCATGATGATCGTGTCGGTGGTGCCCGCACGGGACGCGCCGTTGAGCCCCTCCACGAACGTGCCCGCGGGACCATCGACCTGGACCTCGGTACTGGCCAGGAGAGTTGCCTGGACGTTGGGATCGGGAGCGCCATTCAGGTTGCCGAACAGGTTGGTGCCCTGCAGGGTCGCTTCCTGTTCAAGTATGAACGAAGGGAAGGTTGACGGGTTGATTGAGTCGAGAGAATCGGCGAACGCCGCCGTCGGAAGGAGCACGAAGAGACAAAGCAGGCACAGGGCCGCACGTTTCATGTAGACCTCCAGTTTTGTTCGGACCAGACTATTATGCGCTCCGGACGAGCTTGTGTATATATGGGATTGCCCCGGGCCTCCCGGCTGTGAGCGGGATCACGTTCCGGCGGAGCCCGCTTATTCGTAGCGTAGCGCTTCGATGGGGTGCAGCGAGGCTGCTTTCCACGCCGGGTAGGAGCCGAATCCGATTCCGATGGCGGAGCAGACCACCAGGCCGGTGATGGCCCAAGCCCAGGGGAAAATCATGTTCATGTCGAAGTAGAGGGCGACGCTGTTGCCTCCCACCACGCCGATGAGGATGCCGGCCAGGCCGCCAAGCTCGGAGAGGAGCACGGCCTCGATGAGGAATTGTTTGATGATGTCGTACTTGCGCGCGCCGATCGCTTTGCGGACGCCGATCTCGCGGGTCCGCTCGGTCACGCTGACGAGCATGATGTTCATGATGCCGATCCCCGCCGCCAGCAGGGCGATGGCGCTGATGACGAAGGCACCGGCGCGCACCGTGTCGGCAACCTGCGCGAACGCGGTGAGCAGCGTGTCGTTGGAGTAGATCTCGAAATCGTTGTCCTGTCCCAGTTTCAGGCCGCGCGCGGCGCGCATGGCCCCGATCGCTTTGTCCAGGGTGTCGTTGTAGGTGGCCTGCGACGTCGATTGGATGGCCAGGTTGACCGTGCGATTCTCGTGGCCGAAGTCGGAAAAGAACTTCGTGATCGGTACGAGCACGAGGTCGTCCTGGCTGTTTCCGAACGCGGAGCCCTTCTCATCCAGGACTCCGATGATCACGTACGGCTTGGAATTGACGTTGATGGTCTTGCCGAGAGGTGTTTCGCTTGGAAAGAGCTTCTTCTGGATGCTCGCCCCGACCACGGTCACGGGGCGGCCGAACTCCACGTCGTCGGGCGAGATATTGCGGCCATAGCCGATCACGTAGCTGTTGGCGGTGAGAAAAAACTCATTGGTGCCGACGACGGTGCGCCCCTGCAGCGTGACCCGGCCGTAGCTGACCGGCCTGCCGCCGTCGAAGCACTTCAGTGCGATGGCGGAGGCCTGGCCCTCCATCAGGCGAACGAACTCGTTGGCGTTGTCGAGCGAGATGTCCTTGCGGTTCCTGTACTTCTCCTCGCCATTTCCGCCGTTGTTGATGATCGGATACTTGGCGAACTGGAAGATGTTGCTGCCCAGAAAGCTCAATCCCGTCTCGATCCCTCCCTGGATCGCGCTCAGCGAGGTCATGACCCCGATGACCGAGAAGACGCCGATGGCCACGCCGAGCATCGTCAGCGCCGAACGAAGCTTGTTCGTTCGCAGCGAACTGAGGGCCATTCGGAAGATTTCGGTGAAGAACATTTTCGGTTTCTCGTGCCGCTTACGTATTTACCTGGTTGCGCGGTCTCGGGGTTTCGCGGTCTCGCCGTTGTCGGGCCGGCAGAGCCGCGAGTCGAGGGCGCGGCCGTTGTAACCGCCGCCGCGAGACCGCGGAACCGCGCGACCGCGCGACCGCCTCACTCATACCGCAGCGCCTCAATCGGATCCAACCGCGACGCGGTCAGCGCCGGGGCGAAGCCGGAGATGATGCCGGTCAACGTGGAGACGATCATCCCGATGAACACCAGTCCGGCGGAGAACTGGATCGGGAACGAGGGGAAGGCAGCGGCCACGCCGGTGGTCAGCAGGAACGAGAGCACCAGACCGGCCGCGCCGCCGACGAGGCAGATGCAGACCGCCTCGACGAGGAACTGCAGCAGGATGGTCCTCCGGCGCGCGCCGACCGCTTTGCGCGTGCCGATCTCGCGCGTCCGCTCTTTGACGCTTACGTAGGTGATGTTCATGATGCCGATGGCTCCGACGAAGAGCGCCAGGCTGGTCACAAAGAGTCCGGCGATGGCGATGGCGGCCTTGACCGGCTCGATGGAGCTGCGCAGCCCTTCCTGGGCATTGATCTCGAAATCGTCTTTCTGTTCCGGCCGCAGACCGCGCACGCGACGCATGTCGCCGGTCAGCTCATCGCGCGCCTGGGCCACGCGATCCTTGTCCTTCACCTTGACGCGGATGGACGTGTCCAGGCGCGAGCTGAAGGCCTTCATGAATGCCGATAGAGGGACCACGACCTGCGTGTCGAAGCTGAACAGGCCGAGGAACGAGCCCTGTTTGGTGTAGACGCCGATGACGTTGAAGGGATTGCCTCCGATCATGACGGTCTTGCCGAGGGCCGACTGCTTCGGGAAGAGCGCGTCGGCGACGTCATAGCCGAGGACGCAGACGTTGCGCCCGCCGCGCGACTCGATGGAAGTGAAGAACCGTCCCTCCTTGAATTGGTTGGTCGACGTCAGCAGAAACTCGTCCGTCGTTCCCTGGGTGAAAACCCGTTGTACCTCGTTGTCGCCGTATTTGACGTTGCGGTTGGTGTTCAACGTCGGTACGGCCGTGATCAGTTGCGAGTTGGGGGTTGCCTCGATGAGACGCTTCAAGGCGTCGGCGTATTGCGGCTCGATCCGGCGGCGGTTGCGGTAGTTCCACCAGTCGTCGACGTTATGCCACGGCCACTTCTCGACGTAGAGGATGTCGTCGCCGATCATGGAGAGACTGCGCTCGAATCCGATCCCGATTCCGGTGATCGCCGATCCCATCAGCGTGACCGCGATGATGCCGATGATCACGCCGAGAGCGGTCAGGATCGAGCGCATCTTGTGTGCCCGGATCTGTCCGAAGGCGATGCGGAAACTCTCTCCAAGCTCGATGGTGATGTCTTTCATGAGGTCTCGCGGTTGCGCGGTTGCGCGGTCTCGGGGTGGTGGTTGGTGGTAACTGGGTTGCTGGGTTGCTGGGTTGCTGGGTTGCTAGGTTGCTAGGTTGCTAGGTTATTGGGTCGCTTGTTGCTGGGTTGAGAGGTTCTTGTAGCAACTTAGCAACCAAGCAACCAAGCAACTCAGCAACCACCCCGCGACCCCGCAACCGCGAGACCGCGCAACCTCGTCTATGTCTTGGCCTTCTCGATGGTCACCTTTGCTCCATCCTTCAGTTTGCGGCTGATGGCGGTGTAGCTGCCGGAGACGACCTCGTCGCCGGGTTTGATGCCGCTCTTGATCTCGATGTAGGTGGTGTCGGCGATGCCGGTCTCGACTTTCTGAATGTGCACCGTGTCACCGTTCTTGATGAAGACCACGCGCTGCAGCTTGTCGCGCAATTCGCGCTCTTTCTGCTTCTCCAGCGTCTGGTTAGAGACCTCGGCTTTGTTGTCGTCGTCCTTGGACACGCTTTGGGCGGCCTGTTTCTCGCGCTCCTCAGGGGAGAGCTTGCTGTCGGTGCTGCGGACGGTGACGCTCTGGATCGGGACGGCGATAACGTTCTTGACCGTGTCGGTCTCGATGTCTGCCGTGGTGCTCATGCCCGGGCGCAGTTGCACCGAACGGTCGGAGACGCGGATCTTGACCTCGAAATTCGTGACCTGTTCCTGTGTGCCGGCGTTGTTCGTCGTGGCGGTGCTGGCGATCTCGCGCACCACGCCGGCGATCTTGCGGTCGGGATAGGCGTCGACGCTGATGCGGGCCACGTCTCCGACCTTCACGTTGACGATGTCATTCTCATTGACGTTGACGCGCGCTTCCATGCTGGTCAGGTCGGCGATGCGCATGACTTCCGTGCCGGCGAACTGGCTCGTACCGACCACGCGCTCGCCGAGGAGGCTGGTAAGGGAGCTGATCGAGCCATCCGTCGGAGAGACGATCGTGGTCTTGTCGAGTGCCTGATCGATCGTGCGCAAGGCACCTTCCGCGCGCTGGATGTCGAACTGTGAGGCGTTGACCGCCGACTGTGCCACTTCATAGTTCGTCTGGGCGGTCTTGCGGTCCGACTCGGGGATGAGTTTCGATGCGAAGAGATTCTTGGCGCGCTCGTAGTCGGCTTCCGCTTTGGCAAGCTGGGCTTTCTGCGTCAAGCTGGTGGCGCGTGCGCTGCTCAACGCGGCCTGCTGCTCCTCGACCTGCGAGCGGTACGCGTCCGGCTTGATGCGCAGAAGGAGTTGTCCCTTGCGCACGATCTGCCCTTCCTTGACCGGCATCTCGATGATCTCGCCCGAGACCTCGGGAGAGATTTTGACCTCGATCTCCGGCTGGATCTTGCCCGTGGCCGTGACCAGCTGCGTGATCGTCTTCCGGAATGCCTTGTCGGTGGTAATGGGGATCGGCTGCTCGCGCTTTTTGTTCATCGCCACCGCGACGACGGCGACACTGATGATGAGAAGGATGGCGATGATCCAGTAGAGCTTCTTGCGCGAACGCTTCGGTTTCGGTTTGGTGATGGATGTCAGAGGGCCTGCGGTCATGTAACGTTTACTCCAGACGGGCGGTCAGCCCGGGCAGTTGGGGTCTGTTGAGATGTAACGAATTTTCGCCGCGAAGGTTGCAGCGGGACCGCTTCCGGCAACGTTGCGGGCGGGCTTCCTATTCTTGTAGGAGTCTGCGCTGCAGAACGATGGAGCGAAGACGGTGGCCGAGCCTTGGGCAACCAGCGCAGCCGGCCGTGCCGGCCTTACCTCACCGACCGCCTCCGCGGGAAGACGCCTCCCACAGCGAACAGATGGCCGCCTTCCTGTGCGTAGACGCGCCCCTGGGCATCGACCGCGACGGGCGTGTAGGCGGCGCCGAGCGGGCCGCCGAGGGGAATGCGGTCGATGAGCGCGCCGCCCTGGCTGAGCGCGTAGAGGTTTCCGTCTTCGGCATTCACATAGACCGTGCCGTGCACATCGACGGCCGGCGAGTTGACGCACCACTCGAAGCCGTTATCCTCGGTGACGCACGATCCGTCGCGGCAACTCGTCCGCGAGGGGTTGCGGTATTGCCACTCCACTTTGAACTGCGGATCGAGCTGCGTCACGAAGTCGCCCGGATCGGTGCGGAAGTCGAAATCGTAGTGGTTCTCCTTGGTCACGATCGAGTAGGTCCCGCCGTGCTGCCAGATGGCCGGTGTCGTATCCCAGCCGAAGGGATAGCTGCCGAGGTATGCGCCGGCAGAGCTGAAGTGCATCAGGTGACCCTGATCGAGGTTGTAGAGCGTGTACGCGCCGTAGACGATCGACCCGTCCGGTGCCACCACCGGCGAGGCCGTTGAGAGATCGATGACCCGGCCGGAGCCGTCTTCGTTGGTCCACGGATCGACACCGGTGGCGGTGCCTACCGGGCAACCGCCGTCCGTCCCGTTTGGCGGGAGCAGGATGTTGCATCCGTCGTGGAAGCGCGTGCGCAGCGACTGGTCCCACTTCGGCGTCAGATCGGGATTCACGGCGACGAGGTAGCTCCAGAAGTCGTTCAGGTGCGCATGCGTCACCAGATAGATGGTGCCGTCGGCGGCGATGGCCGGTGCGGCGTTGATGCCCGGCCGTTGCAGACCGCAGGGAATCGATGGCGGAACGGAGGTCGGCGTCGGAGGGATCTGTGCCGAGCTTCGCGTGAACTCGCTCTTGCAGAGATCGTTCGGCTTTGGCGCATCGGGGACGAGCGTCGCCATCGGAACGAGGGTGGTGGCGCCGGCCGGCGTGACACGCACCAGCCACGCGCCGGCGATATCCGTCACCCACGGCTGGTCGCCCTGCATCCGGAAGGCTCCATAGTAGACGTTGCCGGCGGAATCGACGGCCGGCGGCCCGGAGACGAATGTCAGCGCGTCGATGGTTGCGAACGGGTTGATGCGCCGAATGATGGCTCCGCTGTTACGGTCGATCTGGAGCAGCGTGCCGCCTGCGGCCGGAGCGTAGATGAAGCCGTTGGCCAGAACCGATTGGAAGGCCGGCTCCCAGAAGCCGGGACGGTCCGGGACCGGCTGCCAGTCGGTCTGAGCCGTCCACTTGTCGACGAGCTGGCCGTTTTCCCAATGAAGGCGATGAACGCTCCAGGTGACGGGCGCCGGGAATGGCCCGTCGAGCTGCATGTCCTTGAACGACATGAAGACGTCGTCGCCGTCCAGCAGCGGCGCGGCGTAGTGAACGTAGAGGTCGCCGGAGCCGGCTTCGATCTCGTACGGAACGAGCGGATCGTGGACGACGTCGGCGAGCACGCTGGCCAGCGGCTGTGCCGAGACCGTGGTGCTGCTGGTGTGGCGGGCGTTGCCGCCGAACTGCGACCATTGGGCCTGTGTGGGTGTCGAGGTGGCGGCGAGCGCGACGGTCACCGCAAATAAACGTCTGAGCATCTGTACAGCCTACGCGATTTCCCTGCCGGAACGGTTGCCCGTTTTCGCGGACGCTCTGTCCTCGATGGAGGAGAATAACCGGGGCCCTTTGCCGGCTTCTCTCTCAGCAGGGAGGGTTGACGTTCTGGCTCAGCCGTCGCATGTTATTCGTCATGCAGTACGTCAACCCCGGAGGGACCGAAAAATGAGACGATCGATCATTCAAGCAGTCGCCGCGTTGTTTCTCGTCCTCGTCGCCGCGCCGCTCTTTGCCGTGCAGAGAAACGCCGTCGACGAGGTGATCCGCATGACCAAGGCCGGAGTACCCGTCGAGACGATGCTCGATTACATCGAGAAGACCGACGCGAAAATCGTCGTCACCGGCGATGACATCATCGCCATGACGGACGCCAACGTGCCGAAGCCGGTGATCAAGGCTGTCGTCGACGCGGCCGCGTCGCGCCGCGACTACCGCGACCGTGGCTACTCCTCGTCGCGCGTCGTGGTCGCTGCCCCGTATTACTACGACCCGTACTACTACTACGATCCGTTCTGGTACCGCCCGAGCATCTCGCTTGGATTCTTTGGCGGCTTCGGCGGCGGGTTCCGTGGCGGTCACTTCCGCCACCGCTGATCTGTCTTCGAACGCGGTTCGTACTTGACGCAGGCCGGGCGGGAGCCCGGTCTGCGTTTTTTCGGAGCGCCGGCGCTACCGCGCCGGGCCAACCGCAATCATCATCCCCACCGTCTTGCGATCGATGAGTGGCATCGCTTGCCAGGCCACCTTACGGCCCGTGTGACGGGCCACGATCCCTTTCGCTACCGCGTGGCCGATGAGCGCGCCGGCGACGACGTCGGACGGGAAGTGCACGTGATCGTTGACGCGCGAGGCGGCCACTCCACTTGCGATCGTGTAGACGATCGTCGGCACCACCCAGCCGTCGTAGTGGCCGGCGATGGCTGTGGCAAAGGCGAAGGCGTTCGTGGCGTGTCCGGAGGGGAAGCTCTCGAAGTGCCCGTTCAGCGGATGGAAGGAATGGCTCCCTTCGTTCTGGCTCGGCCGGGCCCGGCCGAAGGCGCGCTTGAGCAGCGGCGTGACGATTCCCGCCGCCCACAGCTCAGACTCCAGTGAGTCGCGTCCGGCGTCGCGGAGGTTCGTGTCGCGCATGACGGCGCCGGCGGCGATCATCAGCACCGACAGGTCCAGCGCGCGCTGGCCGCCGAATGGCGTGAGCGTCTTTGCGAATTGATCGGTCGACGACGTCCGGTTCTGTTGCACGCGGTCGGACGTCTGCCGGTCGGTCGCGTAGAGCGCGACCACGACCGCCGTCCCTTCGGCGAAGCGCTCCCACGTTTTCCGATCCCATCGCAAAGGAGCCGTGGCCAGGCTCTTCGCGTCCTGTACGTCGCGGATGAACTCGTGCTTCACCGCGCTGACGACGGGACAATCGTCCGCGTAGGCCGGGAGAGCAAGGACGAAGAGAAGGGTCGCCAGACGTATCATGTGGAGAGTATCCGTTGTACGGATGAATGGCTGGTGAACGGGCGCGACGAAAGCTAATGTTGAATGTTGAATGGTCAATGTTGAATGTTGAACGAGCCGCCCTGTCAGCTCATTCAACATTCAACATTCAACATTAAACATTCAACACTGAACATTCAACATTGCTTCGATCCAACTCCAACCCGCCGACAACCCTACGCCTCCCTCGCCTCCAATATGTACCCCGACCCGCGTATCGTGTGAATCAGCTTGACCTCGCGGTCGCGGTCGACGATGCGGCGCAGTCGGCCGATGTAGACCTCGATCAGGTTCGAGAAGGGATCGAAATCGTCGTTCCAGACGTGTTCGGCGATCTCTTCGCGGCCCATGACCCGGCCGGCATTCACCGCGAGATATTCGAGCAGCGCGTACTCCTTGGTGGTCAGGGGCAACTCGTCGCCGGCACGGGTGACGCGATGCGAGCGCGTATCGAGGCGAAGGTCGCCGACCTCGATGACCGGATACTGCCGCACACCGCGCCGGCGCAGGAGTGCCCGCAGACGGGCCAGCAACTCCGCGAACTCGAACGGCTTGACGAGATAGTCATCGGCGCCGGAGTCGAGTCCTTCGACGCGGTCGGCGACCGAGTCGCGGGCGGTGAGCATCAGGATCGTGGCACCGATCCCCTGCGCGCGCAATTGCCGGCAGACCTCGAAGCCGTCCGGCGGCGGAATCATGGCATCGAGGATGATGACGTCATACGCCGCCGTCACAGCGGCCTCGATGGCAGCATCGCCGGTTGCGACCGCGTCGACCGCGTACGATTGCTCCCGCAGACCGCGCTCGATGAAGCGTGACATGTCCGGATCGTCTTCGACGACGAGGATTCGCATGTGAGTAGATTAGTAGATTGGTTGCTGAGTTGCTGGGTTGCGCGGTCTCGGGGTTACGCGGTCTCGCGGCTGTGAAAAGGCAAACACCGCGAAACCTCGCAACCGCGCAACCCAGATCACTCAGATACCCAGCAACGCAGCAACCGACCTACTTGGCCCACACCTTCGACAGCCTGTTCTTCGGCACGGCGGGGACGTCGCCGCCGTAGTGGGACGTATCGTTGAACAACGTCAGGCGCGGACAGGTGACGTCTTTGAAGTCGAGGATGTTGAGGGCGCAGGGACTCTGGTCGAGGCGGTCGCGGTACTTGCGCGGATCGAATCCGATGAGAGAGCTGAGAAGCAGGCGGATCGTCGCTTTGTGCGAGACGACCAGAATCCGCTGATCGGCGTGTTCTTCGACGATCTTCAGCAGCGCCGGCAATGCCCGGGCCGTCACCTGCAGCCCGCTCTCACCGCCGGTCGGGGCGAACGAGAAGGGATCGGTCTCATAGCGCGCGTATTCGGCCGGGAACTCCTGCTCGACCTCGGCGCGCGTCTTCCGTTCCCACCGTCCGTGCGCGATCTCGCGAAGGCCGTCGATCGTGGTCACCTCGATGCCGTGCGGGTCGGCGATCAGCCGGGCCGTCTCCATCGTCCGCGTCATCGGGCTGGCAAAGGCGACGCTGATCGGATCCGCTTCGAGGCGCCTGCCGAGCAGCCGGGCCTGCTCCCGCCCCTCGTCTGAAAGGAGTACGTCGATGGCACCGGCAAAACGGTCCTCGGCGGTCAGCTCCGTCGCGCCATGACGGACGAGATAGACGCGCGTAGTCATCGGTGCCGCGCATCGTAGCAGAGGGGAATCGCAGGCCGCGTGTCCCTCTAAGGTGTATGAAGTACTTCTTCGACCGTCACACCGACTCCCTGTCGCTCGATCTCGTGGAGTCGTTCGAGTGCGGAGACAGCGAGCCGCTGGCGACGGGGGTGATGTTGCACGTCGACCGGGAGCGGCGCCCTCTCATGCTCGAGATCCAGGGAGCCTCGAAGATCGTCGACGTGGCCGGGCTGTCGTCGATGCATGCCTTGCCGATTTCGCTGGAGGAGATCGCACGGCGGATGACCTGGACGCCGATTGGCGAGGCGATCTGGCGGAAGGTCGTTCGGCTCAGCGCAGGCGAGCAGGACGGCGGGCAAACCAAAAGGCTCGCGATCCCTGATCTCGCGAGCCCGTTCTCGATCCGTTAACAGCCACCAGGGGGCATCCGAACCGACTGTGGCTCCGACGTCCTTTGCCCGTCGCAACCGTTCGCCACGCGTTAACAGCTGCAAAGAAACATCCGCGTGGCAGTCCCGGTACCCATCGCGTTCCGGAACCACCCGACTCGCCGTTGACATCTGCGATGAAGCATCCGGCGCGTCAGGGATCACTAATGTAGGTCCCGGTTTTGTGACCTGCAAGGGGTCGAGAAAATATATTTTTGTTGTCGTAAGGACGGGGTCGGTTGCTGGGTTCCTGAGTTGCTAGGTTGCGGGGTCTCGGGGTTTCGCGGTCTCGCGGTTTTTCTGGCCTGCGCCACCGCGAGACCGCGTAACTGCGAGACCGCGAGACCCAGCAACCCAGAAACCCAGCAACTCCGTAACACCGCCCGTCGCCAGCGGATCGACTTTCGAGTAAGATACGCTGCCCAACCGATCTCGCCGTCCTGAGATCCATCCCACTGAAAGGCTTTACGATCCATGACCCAGAGTAGAGAAACCGCCGAAGCAACGTTTGCCGAGGCGTTCGAAGCGAGCCTGAATTTCAAGACCCCAGAGCAGGGCGAGTTGCTCAAAGGACAGATCGTATCGATCTCCGGGGACGACGCCTTCGTCTCCTACGGCGGTCCGTCGGAAGCGGTCATGGCGGCCAACGAGCTGGACGGCCTCGACGTCGGCGATACGGTGGAAGGGACGGTGGTCAAGACCTCGCCGGACATCCGCATCTCGCGCAAGCTGGCCAAGGGCAAGGCCTCGCTCGATCTGCTCCGGCAGATGTACGAGAACCGGCTGCCGGTCGAGGGGAAGGTGGCGGCCCGGAACAAGGGCGGCTTCGATGTGAACGTCGGCGGCCTCCGCGCCTTCTGTCCTCTTTCCCAGATTTCTCTCGGCAAGATCGACAATCCCGATCAGTTCATCGGCCAGCCGTACGAGTTCCGGATCACGGAGCTCTCCGACGATGGCCGGCGCATCGTCGTCTCGCGCGCCGCGATCCTGAAGGAAGCCAACCAGTCGCGCGCCGAGGAGACTCGCCGCAACATCGTGCCGGGCGCCGAGCTGACCGGCACCATCAAGACCATCACTCCCTTCGGTGCCTTCGTCGACCTCGGCGGGATCGACGGCTTGCTCCACGTCTCGGAGATGAGCCGCCGCCGCGTTACCGATCCGAAGGAAGTGGTCAACGTCGGCCAGGAAGTCCGCGTCAAGGTCATCAAGATCGAGAACGACGGCAAGCGCATCTCGCTCTCGATGAAAGACCAGGAGCCCGACCCCTGGAGCGACGTCGCCGACCGCTATCCCGCCGGCACGCAGTTCGGCGGACGCATCGTGCGCACGACCGACTTCGGCCTCTTCGTCGAAGTGGAGCCGGGTATCGACGGGCTCGTTCACTACTCGCAGCTTCCGTTCGGCGTGAAACAGGGCGATGCCGACATCGCCATCGGCACGCAGGTCAGCGGCTGGGTGCGCGAAGTCGATCCATCCAAGAAGCGCCTGTCGCTTTCACTCCGCGAGATCGCCACGCGCGATCCGTGGGAAGGAGCCGCGCAGCGCTACCCGGCCGGCAAGGTGGTCGAGGGAACCGTCGATCACGGCGGCCCTCCCGGTATCTTCGTGCAGATCGAGCCGGGCCTCACCGGTCTGATCCCCAACTCCGAGATCTCCGTCGCGCCGGGCGCCGATCCGTCCCGCGCCCACGAGGCGGGGGAGAAGCTGGCCGTCCGCATCATGAGCATAGACCCGCAGCGGAAGCGCATCTCCCTCTCACACGAGGCGGCCAAAGCGGCAGCCGAGCGCGACGAATATGTGAAGTTCGCGGAAGAGCGCGGTGACAACGAATCGGGTGAGAGCGCGATGGCGCTGGCGTTCAAGCGGGCCATGGAGAAGCGCAAGTAATGCGCATCTTCATGACCGGTGCGACCGGCTACATCGGCAGTGCCGTGGCACCGGCGCTGATCGAGCGCGGACACGAGGTGACGGCGCTGGTCCGCCCGGAAACGGATTCGGGCAAGCTGCAGGCGCGCGGCGCCTCGATCGTCGCCGGCGATCTAGCCTCGCTGCCGTCGCTTGCCGATTCTCTCGGAAGTTACGATGCCTTCCTCCACATCGCGCAGGCCAATACGCCCGAGGCGCCCGCGTTAAACCGAACCGCGCTCGACGTCTTCACCGCGCAGCCGGGCTTCTTTGTCTACACCTCGGGTGTCTGGGTCTGCGGCAATACCGGCGACGACGTCGCCGACGAGTCGACGCCCCCGAATCCGCTCCCGATCGTGGCCTGGCGCCCCGAACAGGAGCAGGCGGCGCTGGCCACGGGACGAAGCGCCATTCTTCGCCCTGGATGCGTTTACGGAGGCAGGCAGAGCCTCTGCCGCGGATGGTTCGAAGCCTCCGAAAAGAAGCAGACGGTCTATCTGGTCGGCGACGGCAACAATCGCTGGGCCATGGTCAATCTTCACGATCTCGCCGACTGCTACGTCCGCGTGACCGAGCAGCGCGCCACCGGCATCTTCCACGCGGTCGACGACACGAACGAAACGCTTCTCGGCTGCGCGCTTGGCATCGCCAATGGGGCCGTCATCGAAACGGTCCCGGTCGAAGTCTCACGCCAGAAGTACGGTCCCTTCGCCGATGCCCTGGCCATCGATCAATGCGTTTCGAGCACCGCCACCCGCCAGAAGCTCGGCTGGAAACCGTCGCGCGACTTCACCTCATCGATCGATGAGCAGTGGGACGAGTGGAACGCTTTGAATCAGTAGATTGGTGGATTAGTGGATCGGTAGTGATCGCTTCGCAGGCTGCCCTATCCCACTGATTTACCGATCCACGGATCACTAATCCACTGATCCACTGATTTTCGCAAACCCGATCATCAACTCATTCACCCTCCCCGGCGCGTCGGTCTGGACGAAGTGGCCGGCGTCAGGGACATGTTTGATGCGCAGATCGGGGACATTTTCGCTGAAGTCGCGCAGGGTCTCGGGAGTGAAGAACGGATCGAGATCGCCCCAGATCATCAGCGTCGGGACGTCGATGCGGCGCATCAGGCCGCGCAGTTCCTTGCGGCGCCGCATGGCGCGGTAGTAGTTGGCCATGCCGGTGAGCGCGCCCGGCTTCATCCACGCTTCCACGTACCTCTCAATTTCGCCGGCGGTGAAGCAGCCAAGCCGTGCCAGCGCCCGGCGCAGGAGCGCGTAGCGGAAGCGGCGCATCACGAACTCCGCCAGCCACGGTGGATGAAACAGGAGCTGGTACTTGGCGCGCCACTTCTGCCGCGCCGAGCGGCGCAACTCGCGCAGGTAGGCCACCGGATGCGGTGAATTGAGGATGATCAGCCGGTTCACCAGCTCCGGATAGAGCATTCCGGTCAGCCATGCCACGGCGCCTCCCCAGTCGTGTCCCGCCACAAGGCAGGGTCCTTCGCCGATCTGTGTAATCACCCCGGCGATGTCTTTGGCCAGCTCGGTCAGGCGATACGCGTCGATCGCACGCGGCTTCGACGAGTCGTTGTAACCGCGCAGATCGACGGCGACGACGTGGAAGCCGGCCGCGGCCAGCGCCGGGATCTGATTCCGCCACGAGTACCAGAACTCCGGAAAGCCGTGCAGGAGCACGACCAGCGGCCCGCGCCCCGCTTCGACGTAATGGATCGTGACGTCACCGACCACGCAGGTGCGGTCGGTGACGTTCAACTCCGGAACCAGCGGCATCGCCACATTGTATGGGGTGATGACGCGGATCATCCGCAGATGGCGCAGATGGAACGCAGATCCAGAACGGTTCGATCTGTTTCTATCTGCGTCATCTGCGGATAGCTCTTCCTGGGCTAATCCCGATTCAGTGCCGTGATGAGCAGTCCCACGCCGACGGCCAGCACGGCCACGCCGGCAGCGACTTTCCAGGGGTTGTCCTTGGCGTACGACGTTGCCTTCTTGCTGCCGTCTTTCAAATAGTCGCGGGCCGTGCTGAGGTATTCGTCCACGGCGACGTTCTGAATGGACGACCTGAGCTTCGAAACCATGTCGTCGCTGATGCCGAGACGGCCGAGGAAGTCATCGAGACCACTGCTCGCCGTCGCTTCAGGCCGTCCGCAGGTAGGGCATTTGTTCCCCTTCGCTGTATCCATTCCTCATCTCCTCTTTTCGTCCGGCTCGTAGCTCCGTCCGTGCGTGCCGATAGTGGTCCTTATCCTGCCACCGATCGTCTCCGCTGAGTGGCATTTCCTGGTCCAGTGGCTGCGCGAGTGAACAGAGTGCAAGAGAGACGCCGCTGTCCTACGGGGCGTCCTCCGCTTTTCCAAACAGATACCCCTGCCCGAAGGCGATCCCCATCTCTCTTGCCGCATCGGCGGTCGATTGATCCTCGACGCCTTCGATGATGATGGCGCAGGAGAACTCCGCGGCCAGTGCCACGAGATTGCGGACGATCTTCGTCCGCGTCGGATCAGCCTCGAAGAGCGTTCCGAAGAGCTGGCTGATCTTGAGGTAACTCGGCCGGATGCGCTCGATGAGGGGCAGATGCGAGTAGGCGACGCCGACGTCGTCGAACGCGAAGCGCGCACCGAGGCCGCGGAGGCGGTCGATCGACTCGAAGAGTCCGGCGTGCTGGCGGATCTCCTGCTGCTCGGTGATCTCGAGCACGACGCGCCCGAGGCTGATACCCGACTTCCGCGCCGACGACTCCACCGCCAGGACGACGCCCATGTCATCGAGAGCGGCCGGATGGATGTTCATGAACAGCGTCAGCGGCTCGGGGAACGCCGGCGCCTCCCGCATCGTCCGCTCGATGCAGGCCGCCTCCAGACGGCCAACTTCCTTTCGGCGCGCGGCATAGTCGAAGAGGAGATCCGGCCGCGCGAACGGACCATCGACACGATAGCGCGCCAATGACTCCACGCCGTGCAGCGCGCCGTCCGCAAGCGACACGATCGGCTGGAAGCGCGGGCGCAGATCGTTCCCGGCCAGGATCTCATTCATCGTCGGAACGAGCGCCATCGACGGCGGCGTGCTATCCACAGGTTCGGTCAGCAGCGATTCGAGCATGTCGACGCTGAACGGCTTCGACAGCACGGCATCCGCGCCTCTGCGCTGCGCCTCGGCCTCGAGCTCACCGGTGACATGTCCCGACATCAGGATCACCCGCGCCGCCGGCGCCACGCGCTGGATCTCGGTGATGAACTCCAGCCCTTCGAAGCGGAACGGTCCGGAAAGCTTGACGTCGGTCACGATGTCGGTGACCGGCTCGGCGCCGAGGATGATCTGTGCCGATTCGAGATCGCGGCAGACGACGATGCGGCGGCCGTCGCGCTCGAGCGCAACGGCCAGACCGAGCCCTATGTCGGGGTCGTCATCGACGATGAGTAACGTTTGCATCTGGAGTGCGGCGGCCGGGGCCGCCGCCCTCATGATTACTTCGCGTTCTTCTTTTTCGCGGCCGGGTGTGCCGCCGCGGCCGCGGTGATCTCGGCGCGGCGGGCACGGTCCTTCGCTCGCTGGGCGGTGCGGCGGCGCTGCTCGATGGCAGTGCGTGCCTTGTCTCCATTGATCTTTGACATGAAAGCCTCCGCGCCCACCTTACCAGCTATTTCTTCGCTTGCAGAGTGTCGAGGTCGGCCAGCACCTCTTCGCTGTGGGCCGGCGGCTTCACTTTCAGGTAGACCTTGCGGATCACGCCCGACGGATCGATCAGGAAGGTGTTGCGCGACGCATACGCCGTTCCGTTGTACTCTCCGAGCGAGCCGTACTCAGTCGACACGGTGTGCTCGGTGTCGGCCAGGAGCTTGAAACTCAGTCCCTCTTTCGTGCAGAAGCCCTTGTGCGAATCGGTGGTATCGACGCTGACGCCGACGACGACCGCGTTCTTGGCCTCGTACTTGGCGATGTCGCGCTGAAAGTTATGCGCCTCCAGCGTGCAGCCGCTGGTGAAGTCCTTCGGGTAGAAGTAGAGTACGACCCACTTGCCCTTGAACTGATCGAGCGAGATGGCCGGCGCGTCCTGGCTGGGAAGGGTGAATTTCGGTGCTTTCGTTCCCTCGGCCGGGGGCGCGGGAGCGTCGGCGGCGAACGAGGCGATCGATAGCAACAGCATGGCGGCAAACGTGGCGATGAATTTCATTCTTGGTGACTCCTCCGGTGTGCTATCTACCACAGCAGTTACAGTCCGGGCATGAACACATCAGACACAGTTAAGGCTCCCGACTACGGCATCGATGCCCCCGGCGTGATCCGCAATCTCCTGATCGTGGCGGTGGCCGGATTCCTGCTCTGGCTGACGATGACCCTCGGCTGGTGGTCGGGCGATCTCATCGGCCTCGGCGTTCGTCTTCCGCTGGGGCACATCGCCATCTGGCCCGCCGCCACCTGTCTTCTGATGGCGATCTGGATGCTGTGGGACAGCAAGATCGGGAAGATGCGCAATCGCGAGCAACTGCTCGACTCCGTTCGTTTCACTGAAAACGCTCGCGTGCTCGACGTCGGCTGCGGCCGCGGCCTGATGCTGATCGGCGCCGCCAAACGGCTTACCACCGGAACGGCGTCAGGGATCGATCTCTGGCAGGCGGAGGATCTCTCCGGCAATCGCCCCGATGCCACGATGGAGAACGCGGCCAGGGAAGGGGTGGCCGACCGGGTCGACGTGCAGACGGCCGACATGCGCAAGATCCCCTTTCCTGACGCTACCTTCGACGTCGTTGTCTCCTGCTCGGCCATCCACAATATCTACGATGCCGCGGGGCGCCGGCAGGCCATTGCCGAGATTGCTCGGGTGCTCAAACCGGGAGGGGAGGCTGTCATCGACGACATCCGTCACGGCCGCGAGTACGCGGCGAGCTTCGCCGCGAACGGCTGCACGTCGAAGTCGACCGGATCGAGCATCATTGCCGTCTTCCTGGCCATCCTGACCATGGGCTCACTCCGGCCGGTCACTCTTGTGGTGCGGAAGAGCGCCTGATTCGACCTTCTTCTCGATGCGCCGATCGGGTGCCAGCCACATCAACGAGACGGTCAGGTAGATGGCGAAGGCGATCCAGCGCTGGAGGAATGCGGAGGGAATGGCCACGACGTACAGCGCCGCCGAGATCTTCCCCTTGACGTCGTTTCCGATTGCGGCGCGGAGCTTCGAGTGAGGACCCTGATCGGCGATGATCGCGTAGACCAGGATGGTGTAGGCGATGGCGGAGAGCAGCAGCACGCATCCGTAAGCCGCAGTCGGAAGCGGTGCGAAATCGTTCTCCCCCATCCAGCCGGTGACGAACGGCACCAGCGACAACCAGAACAGCAGATGCATGTTCGCCCAGAGAATCCGCCCGTTGACGTGATCGACCGCATGAAACATGTGGTGATGGTTATTCCAGTAGATGGCCAGAAAGATGAAGCTGAGTGCATAGGTCAGCAGCGTCGGAACGAGCGGCCGCATGGCGTTCAGGTCCGTCCCGTGCGGCACGCGCAGCTCGAGCACCATGATCGTGATGAGGATGGCGATCACGCCGTCGGTGAAGGTTTCGAGGCGGGCTGTGGACATGAAGGTGGCGCGTAGTGTAGCGAAGTGATCGAGTGTCCGATTCTTGAACTCCCGGAAACGCAGACCTTCGATCAGTGGCTGGCGGGATCATGAGTCGGATCCCGGTGTAGGTCTCGGGGTTGCGCGGTCTCGCGGTGGCGGGATCACTTCGGCAGGATCACAGTCGCCCGCTGCAGTTGCGGCCGGGCCCAGTTCACTCGAATTTCTTCAACATCGGCCATGCCCCCTGCAATGTAAAGCCACGCGGCTTCTTCACGAGAAACAGCGTGAAGTGCTCCTGGGCCATGGCGTAGGGATGCCCGATCTCAGCCATCGGCCGGACCACCTCGAACTTCTGTTCGAGAGTCTCGCGGTCATCGCCCAGCACCAGGATGCTCTCGCCGGTGTAGTTCCGCGGACCCCAGTACCAGTAGGACAGATGGCCGCCGATCGATTTCGGCAAGCCGTAGCGCGGACCGTAGAAGTCGATCGCCGCGGCCTGGCCGTAGTCGTTGCCGAAGATGGCCGTCTTCGCTCGCTCGTCCGGCGGGAGACTGTTGTAGACCCGCGCCACCGTGGCCACCATCTCCGGCCATCCAAAGCGGTCGGCGAAGAACTGCGGCATCGACGTCGTCATGCGATGTTCGAAACGCGGCTGCTCGATGTGCGTCAGCTCGGTGAAGCGAAAGTAGGCGTCGGGAGGGAGAGTGGGAACGGCGATCGGCGCGAGGAAAACGCCACTGACGGCGATGAGCGCGAGATATGCCGGCCGCATCCAGCCGCGGCCCTGGCGCTCCGTCATCCGTTCGAAGGCGACGGCGCCCGCGGCGATGATCATCACGAATGCGGGGAGCAGGTAGTAGAAACGCCCATGCACGATGATGAGAACGGCATACGCGATGGTCCAGGCAAGGCCGAGGACGCGGAAGCGTTTCAGCGATCCCGTAAAGAGCGAAACAAGACCGGCGATCCACAGCGGCGTCGCGATCGGATTGGTCAACAGGACATCCCAGAGAAGGAAAACGATCGGGTTCATCTGCACGTCGCGGCCATTCCGTTTGATGTTCGCCAGCAGCTCGAAATGTGGGAAGTGATGCCGGATCTCCCAAATCAGGTTCGGAAGGAAGATGGCCATGGCGATCGCTCCCGCCAGAACGAACCAGCGGTTGAACATCAGCCGGCGATGCGGCGTGAGCAGCAACGCCGCCACGACGGCGAAGCCGAAGACGAATACGGTGTGCTTGTTCAACAGGCCGATGCCGGCCAGCAAGCCGAACCACGGCCAGAGGCATGGATCGTTTCGTTGGATGATGCGCACGACCACCAGCGCGCAGCCGCCCCAGATCAGCGGCTCGATCGAATTCATCGACAAGTAGCTGCAGACGGCGAGGTATCCGGGGGCGAACAGGATGGCCAGCGCCGCCGTCAGTTGGGCGAAGCGGCCACCGCCGAGCTCCCGCGCTATCGCTCCCGCCAGGAGGACAGCTCCCGCGCCGGCCAGTGACGGGAAGAGACGGATCGAGTACGGCGAGTCACCGAACAGGTACCGCGTAAGCCAGGCCTGAAACGCGGTCAGCGGCGGAAAGTCGACGTAGCCCCACGCCAGGTGCTGCCCGCTTGCCAGGAAATACAGCTCGTCGATGAAGAAGCCGTAGAGATTTGCCGTGGCCATGTGGAAAGCGAACTTCGCGGCCGCGACGCAGGCCACGAGCATGGGACCGCTCCACACCACGAGGTTTGACGGAGAAGACTGCGACGGTACGGTTGCTTCGCTCATGGCGTCCAAGATCGAGCATGCGCCGCCGGCTGACAACGGCTTTGTGACGAGCGGAGGAGAGAGAGGACAGTCGGGCAGCGCGGCCACTCGTCACGCCCTTGCTCCGTTCGTCCCTCGGGAGATGACAGGCGGGCCGCGGCGCGTTACCGTTTCGCCGTGCGGCTGAAATCGTTCGTCCTGGTCTTCCTCGCTTTCACCTTCGCCGGCCTGCTGAATTTCAGCATCGTGGAGACGAGCTGGCTGGCCGAGGAGAACGTCGGCGCGGCGAAGTATCCATTCGTCTGGGAGATGACCGGCGTCTACACGTTACTGCTCCTTGTTCCGCTGCTGGTGCTGGTCGCCACGCGCTATCCGGTCCGGCGCGGCAAGGTGGCCTCACGCCTTCTCCTTCATGGCGCCGTCTTCGTGTTCTATGCGATCAGCCACACGCTCCTGATGTGGGGTAGCCGTGAGCTGATCTACCACCTCCTCGGCTGGGGTCCCTACAACTACGGCGACATGCGCTATCGCTTCTTCATGGAGGGTCAGAAGCAGTTCATCGTCTACCTCGGAATCTACTTTCTGATCCGTTTCAGGAACTACGCGCGGGCCAATCGCGAGCGCGACGCGAACGCGGCGCGGCTGGAGCGCGAGCTGACCGAAGCCCGCCTGGCCGCGCTGAAGATGCAGCTCCAGCCTCACTTTCTCTTCAACGCCCTGCACATGATCTCCTCGCATATCGAGGACGATCCGAAAGTGGCCGGGGCGATGGTGCAGCATCTCTCCAGCTTTCTCCGGGCCACGCTGCGAAGCTCCGCCGCGCAGGAGGTGCCGTTGCGCGAGGAGATGGAGTTTCTGGCCAGCTACGTGGAGATCATGAAGGCTCGCTTCGAGGAACGGCTCAGTGTGGTCGTCTCCATGCCCGCCGAGACAGGCGACACGCTGGTGCCGCATCTCTTTCTGCAGCCGATGGTCGAGAACTCGATCACGCACTCGCTGCGCGACCACGCCAGGAGGGCGGAGATCTGCATCGTTGCACTGCGCGACGGCGACCGCTTGCGCGTCACCATCGAGGACAACGGTCCCGGGCTGGTCGACGGCGCCGCTCCCTCCGGCGAGGGGATCGGTCTGTCGAACACCATGGCCCGGCTGCAGCACCTCTACGGTCCGAGGCAGCGGCTCGATCTCGTGAACCGCGAAAAGGGAGGATTGCTGCTGACCATCGAGCTGCCGTGGCACACGTCCGAGGAGGCTGTGGCGTGACACGTGTCTTGATTGCCGACGACGAAGCGCCGGCCCGGCGGCTCGTCCGGTCGTGGCTTGCCGGGCACGACGACGTCGAGATTGCCGGCGAGGCAGAAAACGGATTGGAAGTCGTCGACGCCGTCCGCTCGCTGCAGCCAGAGCTGGTTGTGCTCGACGTCCAGATGCCCGGGATGACCGGCTTCGAAGCGATCGAGGCCATCGGTGTCGAGTCCATGCCGGCGGTGATCTTCGCCACCGCCTTCGATGAGTTTGCTCTGCGGGCGTTCGAGGTCCATGCCGTCGACTATCTGCTCAAGCCCTTCTCCCGCGAGCGGTTCGACCTCGCCTTCAACCGGGCCGTGGCCCGGCTCAAGAATGCCGGAGGAGAAGCGGACGACAAGCTGGCGCGGCTGCTGGCCTCGCTGCCGCATGCGTCCAACCACCTGGAGCGGATCGTCGTCCGCCACGGTGACCGTCTCTTCTTCGTGGCCATGCGCGACGTCCTCCATCTGACCGCCGAAGGGAACTACGTCCGCCTCCACACATCCGACGGTTCCCATCTCGTGCGCGGGACGCTGGCCGACCTCGAGGCCCGCCTCGACCCGAAGCGTTTCGCGCGCATCCACCGTTCCGGCATCGTGAACATCGACGCCATCAAGGAGGTGCGCGCGCACTTCCATGGTGACTACATCATTGTGCTCAAGAGCAACGAGACGCTGCGCCTGTCGCGACGGTATCAGGAGAGGCTTCTCGGGCAGGGAACGTTCTGACCAACGGGACACGCCCGTGCCCCCAGCGGTACACGCCCCGTGCCCCAGCGGTACACGCCCCGTGCCCCAACGGTACACGCCCCGTGCCCCAACGGGACAGCCCCGTGTCCCAACGGTACACGCCCCGTGTCCCAACGGTACACGCTCCGCGTCCCAACGGTACATGCCCCGTGTCCCAAGGGCACACGCCCCGTGCCTCGGCGGTACACGCCCCGTGCCCCAACGGGACAGCCCCGGTGCCCCAACGCTACACTACGGCATCCGAGGCGTGTACCTGCCGCCCTCCCTTCGGCTACCCTTCCGGGCGGGAGGTATGTTCATGAAAACCAACTCGCGGCTCTTCGTTGTTGCCGGTCTGTCAGGCGCGCTGGCGCTGTTCGCCGTTATGGCTTTCTCCACCCGCGCTCACGGCTCGACGTCGGATGCACACGCGGATGTGCCGCTGGCGCGTGTCGCCCGGATGTGGCATGGCCGCGTGCCGGACGCGAAGGCCGCCGAATACTACGACTACCTGAATCGCGACGGGATTGAGCGGATCGAGAAGATTCCCGGCAACCTCGGCGCCGACGTCATGACCAGCAGCCACGATGGCATCACGGAGTTTCTGGTCATCAGCTACTGGCGCTCTCTCGACGACATCAAAGCGTACGCCGGGGCCGACATCCAGAAGGTCCACAACCTGCCGCGCGACCCTGAGTTTCTCATCGAGCCGGAATCGACCGTGAAGCACTTCGTCATTCGTCGCAGTGACCGGCATGCCGCGGTCCATGGCCCCTGAGGAGAGCAGGCGTCTCGCCTGCTTGTTTTGCCGCGTTAGCGGCAACAAGACGGTAGCCAGGGGTGCGAGCGTTTTTTGCGAGCACCCCTGGTAAGAGATGTCGTGGTTTGGTGCCGCGTCAGCGGCACTGGCGTAATCGTGGACTCCATCCAGTGCCGCTGACGCGGCACGCTTTGAAGGGACAACCAGACCAGGGGTGCTCGCAAAAAACGCTCGCACCCCTGGCTACCTTCTTGAGCCGCTATCGCGGCGTCGTAACGTCCAATCTCAAGAGAGCAGGCGTCTCGCCTGCTCCCGTCGCGGCGTCTGAGACATCGCGGTTTAAACCCAACATTTGCGCTTGCCTTCGTCCTCACCGCCGGGCGAGACGCCTGCCGGGAGCAGGCGCGGACGCCCGCTCTCCTTTCCAGGCGCGAATGATCATTGCGGGCGTCTCCTTTTGAACAGACTTCAGGTCTTGCCGTTGTATAGCATTCCATCGTTTTTCCCTGACGACACGTCGTGGGATGGCAACCTGATCAGGACATATCTATCGCGTGGCGTATGACAGGGACGTGGGTTTTCTCAACTTCGGGCAATCCAGCATTGCTCCGAAAAGGAGGCTGTCATGTCTGATCCGATCACTGCCGCTTTGCAGATGATTCCCGACCAACCACTTTCCCACGACTTTCCGAATCAGCTGTTGTTCGCCAAGTCGCTTGTCAAGAGTCCCCAGGCAGTGATCGGAGGTGTGCCCGTCGACTTCTCATTCGGCGCGGCGGCAACGGTCGGTGTCGATCTCTTCAACAGCGCCGCCGACAAGGATCCCGATGGTGTCTTCTCCGCCGCGAACGGTAGTCCGGAGCCGGTGATCTCATTCGCGCAGGAACGCGCCTGGTTGAAGTACTCGTTGAAAGGCGCGCTGAAGGGAGATCTCAGCGCCGACTTCGGGATGGTCGGGATGGCGGTGAAAGGGGGGCGCGAGATCAGCCTGCTCGACTATCGCCTGCACAACGCGGACGACAACGCGCGTGTGGCGCTGGCGAAGGACCTCGTCGCGCCCCGATCGATTCTGAAGTTCGAGCAGGTGCGCGATCTCCAGCCCGGCGAGGCGCTCTCGATGCAGATCGACGGAGAGCTCTCCGCGGTCGTCAAATTCAGTTGGGCCGACGCCTTCAGCAGCGCCGCGTCGGAGCTGACCAAGGTCCTCTCCTCGTCGAAGCCGATCGCAATCAAACTGAGCTCCGGCCTCACCGCGTCCGTCGACCTCAACGTCACGGACGACTTTGTAATCGTCGTCTCCCGCACCTCGGACAATCAATTCCGAATCTCGGTGAGGAAGGCCAAGTCGCGCGGAACGGACGTCTCCATCGCGGCGAGCCTCGGCGCCGGATTCGAGAGCTCTCAAACCGTAAAGAACGCGTTGCAGGCCCTCGTCGAGGGATCGATCGGCCAACCGATGAAGATGGTCGACGCTCTTCTGCAGAAGGTGCATTCCGCTCCGTCGCAACTCACGAAAGGCGAGAAGCAACTCTTCGGCGACCTCGTCGAGCGATTCCACGTTCAGGCTGTGCTCGACCGTGTACAGGCCGTCCGCGACGAGATCGCAAAGCTCGAGACTCGCCTCGCGGACGCGATCAAGGCTGTCGCGGCCGCGAAGGCGATGGTCGGTTTCAAATACGAGTACAGCCGGCTCACCGAGGAGTCCGTCCTGCTCGAGCTCGTCCTTCTGCACGATGCCGCGCTCGACACCGCCTACGAGCTGGCGCTTCGCGGCGACGCCGCCACACTGGCGGAGAACACGGTCAACGAGGCTGCCGACTATAAGCTCCTGCGATACATCAACGAGAACACGGTGATGCGTACCAATGCTCTCGGGTTCACTCTCGGCCTCGGAAAGCACACGGTCGCGGTCAGCGACAAGTGCGCCATGCAGGCCAAGACCCGTATGGACATCGGCGGGCGGAAGATGATGGCCTTCGACGGCGCTCGCTCATACTGCGAGAAAGGCGTGCCGATGCCGGACTTCACCTGGGTGGCCGACCTGAAGGCGGAGATGGGAAACTACGCGGCCATGCCGCAGACCGATCAATTCGACTACGGCCTGCACCTCCAACTCGACTTCCCGCGCGTCATGGCCGCCGACGCGGAGAAAATGGCGGATTTCGCTGAGATGTGGGGCGTGATCCGGGACGATGCGCCCGCCGCGCAGGAGCAGCTCGCTTGTTTCGTCTCCGACGGCGTGAGCACCTGCACGCTGCAGCTCGTGTTCGATGAGCCGTCGCTCTCGGCGATTTTTGCGAACGCGAAAGCAGACGACTTCGACGGGTACGGACAAGCATTCGGTGCCGCCATGCCATACATGGACACGTTCTCCACAAGACGCAATCAGGCCATGCGCCGCATGGCTTACGGTCCTCTCTGGACGGCGCATTTCGCGGCGACGTTCGCTGACCTCAGCCTATCGAGCTGGCAGAGCCGCGTCAGTCAGACAATCTCCGAGGGAGGGCTGAGGAATTTCGAGACCTCGTCGATGCCGAACACATTCGCGAACATGATCGTGACGCAATACCCGAACGTGCGCGCCGAGCGGGCCAGGTTTGCCGACGGCGTGAACCGGCTGCAGATGGCGATGATGAACGCAAACTCGCCCGCGGTGATCCCGAAGGCTTTCTCGTCAATGGAGGCGCTCTGGTCGCAACGGCCGTTCGTCACGGCGGTCGGCGTGTACTTCGTCGATCTCGCTCGCAAAGGAGGCGTCCTGAACGCGGTGACGCGCACCCTCACCATGCGGTGCGGCGAAGATACGCTCGTTCTCTCGTCGCAGGCGTAACAGGAATGGCCGAGGAGGGACAGGCGCGATGCCTGTCCCTCACCTCACGGCTCGTATTCAACCCTCTGCTCCTCACCTCGGCACATCCGCGCGCGAACTGAAGGGGCCGTGCTTGCCGCGCCCCCGCCGGCATCCCCGTTTGGCTGCGGCTTCGCCGCGCTGTGTCTTCATTGAGAGGAAGAAACGGCGCTGTGCCCGACTATTGGTTGCCGGTGCGTGTCCTTCCCGCCACCGTTCGCTGACGAAAGAGCGCGATCTCGGTCGTATTCCGTCCAGAGCCATCGAGCTCGAATCAGAGGGAGTTGCTCATGAGGCCAGATCGCGGCAACCCAGTCCTCCATCCGTCGAAATGGAACAACCACCTTTGCTGGCTTGCACTCATGTTGTTGCTGGCGGCGGCGGGCTGCGTTTCGTCCGCTCCCTTGCTGACGGCCAGGCGCGCCGTGAACGCCGCAAAAAAGGGCAAGCTGACTCAATTCCAGAGCCAACTGACGGACCGGGCGCGATCGACGATCGGGACGGAGCAGGGAATGGATGCGATCCGTCAGAAGCTGGCTCATTATACGGGGCTTTCGGTCGGACAGGCACTCCTGGTCTCGTCCAAACAAGGTGATCAGGGTTACGGCCACATCGGCGATGTTCTGAGAACCTACAAGGCGATCGTCGCCGGCTCGCAGCGAAAAGGAGCTCCGCCCGAGGCGATCTACACGTTTTTCCTGAAGTGCCGGATCTCCTATGAGGAGTTTCACCACGATGAGGTTTCTGAAAGTTGCACGACCACGATCGACGCCAACGGTATCCCCTGGACGAACTGCAGTGGCGGATCCCCTGCGTACGATTCGATCGACTACTGTGAGTCGTGTGCGGTCGCCAGAATCGAAAGCAGCGCCGAATGAGGCGAGCTCGCGCACTGCCTGCATGGCGGCAAGCCGCGTCACGACTCGCTGATCACGCCCAGGAGGCTGGGTTTTCGCCTCGTTTCGAAGGAATCGAAGTCGATGCTCAACGCCGTCGCCAGAATCACCGCGCGCTGCGCAACCGGCCAGTCGTGATTCATGAAGTCGATCCTGAACCTCTGCGCGCCGGTGATCAATTCCTCGGTCATTCCCGCCCACCTCTTCGCGATTTCCCCCCGCTGCTGCCCGCTGCGGTCAACGATCGGAAATGTCCATGGATGCATCACCGGACTGGCGATCGTTGCGAACGTCTGGCCGAACGCGTCGCGAAGGTCGTAGGTTTTCCGCAGCATCGAGAACCGCCTCTTCGCCGATCCGATCCGCTCGCCGCGCGCGCCGCTGACGACCATCTCGGACAGGAATGCGAAAAAAGGCCGCTGAAGATTCATCGCAAGCTGCTGGCCCGGCGAGTTGAAGACGGCGAACTCGATCGAGAACCACGTCCGGCTCTGCGCGACCGTCGCTCGCTCACGGCCGATCGAGTCGACGACATCGAACTCGCGCGCGACCGGCCAACCGGTCAGCATCGACAAGGTACCGCGCGGATTCTCGTTCAGGCGAAGCACATTCGCGTCCCGGAAGAGATTCTCGAGCGCCGATGATTCCCGCGGCTCCGCCGCCTCGTGCGGCCTCCATTTGCTGAAAATGATGCCGCAGTGTTCGCATTCGTCGCCGGAAGACTGCTCGTGTCCACACTGCGGGCATCGCATGTCGACGATTATCGCCCCTATCCCCGCATTCCCGGCGCCTTCCGCCCGGAGGTGGGATTCGAACCCAACTCACCGTCCCGATAACGCGACTTGCTCCAGATAGACGCGGAGAGCGTCGGCGGGATGGCTCTTCTCCCGTTTGGCGGCAAGCTGAGTCAGAGATCGTTTTGAAGGCTTCGCTGCCGCCGTTACCTTCCGCTACCATAGTGCAATGGCGCAGCATCCGCAGAGACACTATTCGCTCGATGAGTACTTCTCGATCGAGGAGATGTCTGAGGTCCGTCACGAATACTCTGATGGCGAGATCTTTGCGATGTCGGGCGGTTCAAGGAACCACAATCAGATCGCCCAGAACCTGACCAGAGCATTCGACTCGCTTCGGAGCAAGGGCTGCCGGTCGTATCTGACGGACGTCCGTTTGAAGACGCCTGCCGGCCTCTATACCTATCCGGATGTGATGGTGATCTGCGGTCCGGCAGCCCTCACTGGTGATCGCCTGGAGACCGTGACCAATCCCGTCGTCCTGGCAGAAGTGCTGTCCGCCTCGACGCGCGACTACGATTGTGGCCAGAAGTTCGATCTCTATCGTGCGATTCCCACTCTTCGCGACTGTCTCCTCGTCGATCAGTACGCCGTGGAGGTTGAGCATCGCTGGTTCGATGGAGCCATGTGGCGATCCGATCGTCATACGCATCGTGATGATCGTGTGAAGCTCGCCGGCGTGCCGGTAACTCTTGTTGTCGAAGCGATGTACGAGCTCGTTGAGCGTTGAGACGGCGACGCCCTGCCTCGTCAGGCAGGAAGGATCGTAGGTCAGCATCGCGAACAGTCTCCGACGTAGACTTTTCGGCCGTGCGTCCTCCGAATGGGCCGCTTGTTTTGACCATGTTAGTGTCACACCATGAAGGAAATGCCGATCTCGAAATTCAAGGTCACATGCTCGGCGGTTCTCGAGCAGGTGAGAAAGACGAAGCGTCCCGTGCGCATCACGCGATTCGGCAAGCCGGTCGCGGAAGTCGTTCCGCCATCGGCGGAGCCGCTAGACAAGCGCGCGTTTGGATTCATGGCTGGGAAATGGAGGTTCGTGGCGATATCGTTCACGCCAACCCCTGGCTCATGAAGCACCGCTGACGCACGAAGTCGTTCTCGCTGCGCGCGATATTCGGATCTCTCACCCGGATCCGGCGGATCGACTCCTCGCTGCCACCGCTCGCTACTACGATCTCCGCCTTGTTACGGCGGATGAGCGTCTTCTGCACGGGACTGGGTTCTCGACGCTGGCGACGTGATGGGAAGGGCGTGAAGCTCTCGAACCGGGGCGCCTTCGCTTCGGCTTACTTCGGACTTTTCAGCAACTCTTCGCGCGAAGGATTCGCGGCCAGGAGCGAAGAGGCGACGATGAAGCAGAAGCGGAGTGAAACGAGGCTTGGCGATACTCCTTGACGTTGTCACCAGCATGAGAGCTCCAGGATGTCCCCTACCTCGGCACCTCCGGAATCCTCCCCGGCGTCCATGGCGCGCCGCGTTCGTTCATCTGTTTCTCCACGCTGGCCAGATCGACTTCGATCAGCTTGTGCAGTCGGTCGAGAAGCGGCCCGGTCTGCTCCTGGGCGATCGACAGCGATTCGCGGTGCGTTGCCGTCGGGGGAGCGGTTGTGGTCAGGCCGTTGACGGCGGTGTTGACGCGCTCGAGCAGCGACGGCTGGCTGGGCTCGTTGGCGCGGCGCAGGATCGGGTCGCCGTTGAGCTGGTCGTTGATGTCGCGCAGGGCCGTGTCGACGCTGTTCACCTGAGCGACTAGTTTGGGATCGGGACCGGCGATCTCGTCGAGGCCGCGGCGGATGTATTGGATGCGGGTCAGTGACTCCTGCGTGATCCGCGCGGCTCCCATCAGGGCCCGCTGCAGGGCGGCGGCTTTTTTCTGGAAGTCGAGCACCGCGGTGCGGTCGCTCTCCTGCATGATCGAGAGGTAGAGCGGGACGACGTTGAACGTCTGCGGCGCTCCCAGCGTCGTCTCGACGCCGTCGACGCGCTTGGCGATGCGGACCGTGTACTTGCCCGGGGCGACCAGCGGGCCGCCCGGCGGCGGCGCGAAGACGTCCGCCTCCGGCTCCTTCAGCTCGATCGGCGACGGCGGCGGATAGCGGAGGTCCCACGCCACGCGATGGAATCCTGCTTTGGCCGGTCCGCTGACGCGGCGGATGACGTTTCCTTCCTCATCCGACACGATCATCACGATCGACGGCTCGATCTCCCTCTCCTCGGCGTGCAGTTGGTCGAGCGTCGGATACGGCGGCGCCGCATGTCCCGGCTCGTTGCTCTTGTCCTGATCGATCTTGGCCTCGGCGGCCTGGCGCTGCTTGCGGCGGCTCTTCAACTCGTCCTTCAGGTAGTAGGTGAAGATGGCGCCGAACGGCGGGTTCGGCGCGGCGTAGTACGAATGGCCCTGGAACGACTTGCCCAGGAGCCCGAGCTGCGACCGCTCGACGTAGAGCTCCGCGTCGCGTGTCGGGAAGAGCGTCGCCTCGCCGGCGGCGACGGTTGGCGTCATCGTGCGGAGCGGGGACACGTCATCGAGCACCCAGAAACCGCGGCCGAACGTGGCGATGACGAGATCGTCGTGCCGCTTCTGGAACCAGAGGTCGCGCACGGCCACGGTCGGGAAGCCGCCCTTCAGCGGAATCCACGCTGAGCCGCTGTTCTGCGAGACGAAGAGACCGTACTCCGTGCCGAGGTAGAGGAGCTTCGGATCGACGCGGTCCTCGACCAGCGCGTAGGACATGCCGCGCGCCGGCAGATCGCCTGCGATCGACGTCCATGTCTTCCCGCGGTCGCTGCTCTTCAGCACGTACGGTTTGAAGTCGCCGGTCTTGTGGTTGTCGAAGGCGGCGTACACGACGTTGACGTCGTGCGGCGACGCCTCGAGGCATGAGACGTAGGTCATGTCGGGGACGCCGGCGATGTGATCGATCTTCCGCCAGTGCACGCCGCCGTCCTCGGTGACCTGAATGAGGCCGTCGTCGGTACCAACGTAGATCAGCCCCTCCTGCAGCGGCGATTCGGCGAGCGAGACGATGTTGCCGTACCACGACGTCGACGCTCCCTTGGCCACGGCGTCGACGCCCCACACGCGTCCCATGACCGGCAGCGTGTTGCGGTCGATGTGACGGGTGAGATCGGGACTGATGGCCTTCCAGGCGCCGCCGCGGTCGTCGCTGCGGAAGAGGTACTGCGCGGCGAAGTAGATGCGGTTGCTGTTGTGCGGGCTGACGATGATGGGGGAGTCCCAGTTCTTGCGCAGCGGATCCATGCCGGCGGCCGGCTGCGGCTCGATGTCGAGCGGCTCGCCGGTGCGTTTGTCGAAACGCACCAGGCCGCCGTTCTGTGACTCGGCGTAGATGATGTTCGAGTCTTTCGGATCGGGGACGGAGCGGAAGCCGTCGCCCCCCTGCGTCACGTACCAGTCGGCGTTGACGATCCCATGGGCGTCGGTCGTGCGCGCAGGCCCGCCGAGGCTGAAGTTGTCCTGCGTGCCGCCATAGACGCTGTAGAAGGGGAGAGCGTCGTCGGCGCTCACGCGGTAGAACTGCGTGACCGGCAGATTGGCCTTGAAGTTCCACGACTCGGCGCGGTCGAACGACTCATAGAGTCCGCCGTCGCAGCCGATCAGCAGATGATCGCTGCTGGCCGGATCGATCCAGACCACGTGGTTGTCGGGATGCTTCCACTTCTCGTCGAGCCTGCGCCACGTCTTGCCGCCGTCGTCGGAGACGCGCACCCAGACGTCCGCGGAGTAGATGCGGGCGTCGTCGTTCGGATCGACGAAGATCTCGCCGTAGTACTGCCCCTGGGCGTTGTAGTCGTTGAGTTTCTTCCACGACGATCCGCCGTCCTTCGAGGCAAAGATGCCGCCCGCCTTGCGCGTCGATTCGATCGTGGCGTAGACGACCTTCGGATTGTGCGGCGCCAGCGCCAGGCCGATGCGGCCCATGTCTTCCTTCGGCAAACCGTCCTTCAGCTTCGTCCAGGTCTTGCCGCCGTCGGTCGATTTCTGGATCGAAGATTCCGGTCCGCCGTCGATGAGCGTGAAGACGTGGCGCCGCCGCTGATACGCCGCGGCGAAGAGGATGTCAGGGTTGGTAGGATCGAGCACGACGTCGGTGACGCCGGTGTTCTCGCTGATGGTCAGCACGTCTTTCCACGTCTTGCCGCCGTCCGTCGTTTTGTAGAGGCCGCGGTCGCCGCCGGGCGCCCACAACGGCCCCTGCGCGGCGACGTAGACGACATTCGAATCGCGCGGATCGACGACGATCTTTCCAATGTGCTCCGACTTCTCCAGCCCGACGTTCTTCCAGCTCTTCCCGCCGTCGACCGACTTGTAGACCCCGTCGCCCATCGACACTGAGCGCTGGCTGTTGTTCTCGCCCGACCCCACCCAGACCACGAGTGAGTCGTGCGGATCGATGGTCACGCAGCCGATGGAGAACGACTTCTGATCGTCAAACACCGGCGCGAAACTGGTCCCGGCATTGGTGGTCTTCCACACGCCTCCTCCGGCAGTTGCGATGTACCAGACCCGCCCGTCGCGCGGATCGACCGCCAGGTCGATGATGCGCCCGGAGGTGAGCGCCGGCCCGATCTCGCGAAGGTTCAGCCCGGCGAAGGTCTTCTCGCCGTACTTCGATTCTTTCTCTTTCGTATCGGGTGCGTCCGCTTTCTTCGCCGGTTGTGCGCCGAGGAAGAGTCCGAATGAGAGAAAGACCGCGAGAATGAAGGTAAACCGTTTGGCCATCGATGACCTCTTTCTGATGTGGCGTTCTGAAGGCGAGGGAATGCTAATCGAAGGCGGGGCGAGAGGGGAACGGCGGCCTTCAGGTGGTTTTCTTCCTCTCTCACAGCAAGGCGCGCTGCTTGAACGACAGGAACGAGCTCGCCGTGACGATGAGGTGATCGAGAATGTCGACGCCGAGCGCCTCGCCAAGCCCCACCAGTTTCGTCGTGAATGACAGATCCTGCGGCGATGGTGAGGGATCGCCCGAGGGATGATTGTGGAAGAGGATCACGGCGGCTGCGTGATCGCTCAGCGCGTGGCGGAAGACGTCGCGGGGCGAGACCGAGGCGGACGTCAGCGTTCCGACGAAGATTTCGCGCTCGCTGATGATGCGGTGCCGGGCGTCGAGGAAGATGCCGCCGAAGGTCTCCTGCACGCGATGGCCGTACGCGCTCATCAAACGCCGCGAGACCATGGCAGGATCGCGGACCGGTTCGGAGGAGGTCATGGACTGTGCCGCGATGCGTCGTCCCAGTTCCAGCGCCGCGCCGATCCGCGCCACGCGGCCTCCGCCAAGACTTCCGACCGGCTTTCCCGGAATCCATTCCCGCCGCGCCAGGGCTGGCAGACCGTCGGCGACGAGCTCGCGCCCGATGTCGAGTGAGCTCTTTCCGCGGCGTCCGGGCTCGATGATGAGAGCGATCAGTTCGGCGTCCGACAGAGCGGCGGCGCCGCCGCGCGCCATCCGCTCGCGAGGCCGTTCGTCGACGGGGAGGTCCCCGATGCTGCAGTGGTCCACGCTCACAGCCCCGAGGCTCCCTCGGTGTGTGCTTCCTGGCAACAGGCACCTGCCCTCGCTCTCGCAAAGGGCGGAACCTGGAAGCGTCAATTCCACGAACCGTAGAGCGGCCGCAACGCCGCTCGCCAAGTAGTTACCGTGACTGGTGGATATCTCGTCACAAGACACGCAACAAGGTCATTTGGAATCGATAGGTTTCTGAAAAGGCCGGATCACTGCTTCGTCGAGCAGAAGTTCTGCTCCGCAGAGCAGAAGTTTTGCTACGCAGAGCAGAAAGTTAGCTCCGCAGAGCAGAAGTTTTGCTCCGTAGAGCGGAAAGTTTGCTTCGCAGAGCAGAAGTCTTGCTCCGCAGAGCAGCAGTCTTGTTCCGTTGGAACGAGATGCGTCACTCCGCCCGCGAGCGTGGCGATTCGGCGTGCAGGCGGGCTGCTCTCCGCGTGATCCGGGTGGACCGCCACGACGCGCGTGCCATCGCGCACCTTCATCGGAGCACACGTCGTCGTCAGGTCGATTGATCGCCCGCCTCGTTACGCCGCGCGGTGTTCACAGCGTGGGCTTCGCCCGCAACCCAACCGGTTGGAGCGCAGCCTCGGGTGTCGGGGTTCCACGCGCGGAGGCCCGTCGAACAAACCAGCCCCGCGCTCGGCGCGGGGGACGAGGGCGCCCCAAGTGGCCGGCCGCGGAGGCGGCCGGGACAACCCGGTCCAATTCGCAGCGGATGCGTGATTCGCGAATTACTGTAGCGGCCGCCTCCGCGGCCGCACTTCTACGTGGTCCTGAGACCCCGCGCTCGCGCTGCGCCGAGCGCGGGGCTGCGTTGTGGCAGCGCGCCTCCGCGCGCAACCCGTTGTCCAAGCCGACTGCCTGGAGACGCGACGGGTGTGGAGAAAATCGTCGCGTCGGGCGCAGAGAGCAAGGGTCAGGAGTACAAGGGGACCGAGGCATCAGGCGGTCAACTCGCCGACGATGGCGTCGAGGAGTTTCGCGGCGGTGGCGCGGGAGGCGGCGAGCTGCGATTCCAACTCGTCCACGAGCGCCATCAGTTGATCCACTTTGGCAACGATCCGGCGTTGTTCGGCGAGAGGTGGAATCGGGATCCAATACTTTTTCACGTTGTGGGCTGAGAGATTCGGCTGCGCCGAGCCGTTGTCGAACGTGGATATCTGGCCGCGCCCCAGAGGACTCGTTAGAAACTGATAAGCGAACTTCGAGTCAAGCGCCGATGAGGGGCGAATAATCACCAGAGACGACGCGACAGCGCCCTCCTCAAACTGAGTGATAATGGCTGTCTTTCCCAGTGTCGCGCCGCGCAGGCAATAGACCAAATCGCTTGAGCGGACCTTGCCGCCACGTAGCGAATCGAACTTTTTCCTAGTGATGTAGTGCATTGAATCGAGAGAGAGTGTTCCGTCTCGTTCAATGTGCCCGGTGTTGATCCACGGAACACCTTCCTGAACGTATTCAACTTTGTTCGGGTAATTCTTGCTCCGATCGCCGTTGATTAGAGTGCTGACCTGACCCAGCAACGCCCACCGCCAGTTGGATCGTAACTCGAAGGGACCGAGCTGACTGCCTCTTGATGACTCAGACTGACCAAGCTTCAACGGGATCGATGACACATCCGCTTCGTCATTGGGGTCTTGAGGTACGAGTTTGCCTCTGACAGCGAGGGTGAGGATCGATTTGCGCAGGTCGGCGGGGGCGATGATGTAGGACTTGTGGAAGAGAAAGGTGAGGTTGGCTGGGGTGGGGGCGTCGGCGAAGCAGGACAGTGAGGCGCGGGCGAGCACGGTGTGGCGCGTCTCTCGCTCTTTCTGCTGCGCCTCCAGCCGGTCACACAACGCCATCAACTCTTCCACCTTCGCCACGATCCGCTTCTGCTCGGCGAGGGGTGGGAGGGGGATCGAATACTCCCGCAAGGACCTGCCAGTGAAATGTTTGATGGTCGCGCCAGTGAAGTATTCAGTGAGAACACCGCTCTCCGCATCCGCCTTCAGACAGACAGCAAGGTATTCAGCCAATATCCCTTTCCGAGGCCTGACCCGGTGAATAGCCTTTTGGAAATACATCTCTTGATTTCGATCCTTCCAAATTGCGCAGCGTCCAGGCTCACCTCCCTCGCAGATTAGAAGGTCTCCGGGCAGGAGTCTGTATTCTTTCAGCTCGTTCACCTCAAGCCGGAGCTTCTTGATATCGTCAAGCTCGAATCGCATCCACTGGACATTCGTATTGCGCAAGTACGGCTTCAACTCGCCTTGATTTCCCTTCTGATCGAGCATTTTGCCGAGACGTTGTTCGCCTACGGAAGAAAACGGCACCCAAACCCAATTCCTGGACACCTCGTAGCGAACCTGGCTTGGCGGCGGCGGATGACCGGCAAATATCGTCGTCGCGTTTCCATCGTTAGCGTAGCGTTCAACCAGTTTCCCACGGATTGCGAGTCGGCGAACAAGCTCTCGTATCTTAGTGATCGCGCCTGGAGTCTCGGCGATTAGCTCAAACTTCTCCAAGAATATCGCAGGCGTCACGCGTCGGTTCCCGATGTCTCGGCCAGCGCGGCAAACAGCTCGTTCTTAAGTGCTGCTCGTGTCTCCGCGATCTGACTCAGCAATTTTTCGTACTCCGGCAACAGATGATCGACATCGCCCGGACCCTCATCCGGATTGTGCGGATTCTTGAGATCCAGGTTGTAATTCCCCGCCTTGATCTCCTCGACGGAAACGCGCCACGCTTGCTCCGTCTCGACCCGCGCGGCAAAACCGTCGCTCTCCGTGCCCCACCACCCCTTCTCCCCCTCGAACTCCTCGATTCGGATCGGTTTCCCTTTGTTGTAGCTCTTCGCCCCGGGAGGATACGGGTGCTCGTAATACCAGACCGCCGTCGTCGGCGCCCCCTTCGTGAAGAAGAGGAGGTTCGTGCGGATGCCGGTGTAGGGATTGAACACGCCGTTCGGGAGACGCACGATCGTGTGCAGATTGCACTCACGGAGCAGCGCTTCCTTGATGCGGGTCTTCACTCCCTCGCCGAACAGCGTACCGTCCGGAAGAACGAGGCCGGCCCGGCCGCCCGGCTTGAGAAGCTTCATCAGCAGCACGAGGAAGAGGTCGGCGGTCTCGCGCGTCCGGAACTCCGAGGGGAAGTTCATCTCGATTCCGTCTTCCTCCATCCCGCCGAACGGTGGGTTGGTGACGATCACGTCGACCCGCTCCCTCGGCGACCAGTCGCGCAGCGGGCGGGAGAGTGTGTTGTCGTGCCGCACGTTCGACGGCACGTCGATCCCGTGCAGCATGAGATTCGTCATGCAGAGGATGTGCGGCAGGTGCTTCTTTTCGATCCCAGCGAAGCAGGTTTGGATCGTCTCTTCATCCTCCTCCGTCTTGGTCTGCTTGCGCAGGTGCTCGATGGCGCTGGCGAGAAAGCCGCCGGTTCCGCAGGCCGGATCGAGGATCGTCTCGCCGAGGCGGGGATTGACCTGGTCGACGATGAACTGCGTCACCGCGCGCGGCGTGTAGAACTCGCCGGCGTTGCCGGCGGACTGCAGATCCTTCAACAGCTTCTCGTAGATGTCGCCGAACATGTGGCGGTCATCGGAGGCGTTGAAGTCGATGCCGTTGATCTTGTTGATCACCTGGCGCATCAACGTGCCGTTCTTCATGAAGTTGTTGGCGTCCTCGAACGCCATCCGGATGAGGCCCGCGATCTTGTCCTCGCCGCCGCGGAGAGCCTTCAGTTTCGGCAACAGCGTGTTGTTGACGAAATCGAGAAGGCCCTCGCCGGTGATCCCCTCGGCATCCGCGGCCCAGTTGCGCCAGCGCAGGTGCTGAGGGACGGGCGACTTGTAGCGATCGCCGATGGTCTCGATCTCGGTTTCCCGGTCATCGAAGATCTTGAGGAAGAACATCCAGCCGAGCTGCTCGAGCCGCTGCGCGTCGCCATACGTACCGGCGTCCTTGCGCATGATGTCCTGAATGGTTTTGACGACGTTGGAGACGTTAGGCATGGATCAGGCGACCTCGTGATAAAGCTCGGATTCCAGTTCGCGAACGGCGGCGAGATAGGCGTCTCTCCCGCCGAAGAAGCGCACGATCTCGACGGGCGTGCCGAGGTCGGTGAGAGGATCGACCTTGAGGATGTCGAGCGACTCGACGCTGCGGACCCCCCCCTCGGCGTACTTGTCGAGCAGAGCCTGGAGCACCGCCCGCGCGCGATCGCCATACTTGCCGAAGACGTTGCGCTTGTTGACGCGGTCCGCGCGCTCGCGGCGCGTCAGCGGCGGCTGGTCGAAGGCAACGTGGCAGACCAGATCGAACGCGTCGTAACCGCGTCCCACCTCCTCGGCCAACTCCTCAATGAAGACTCCTTGCGTAAGCAATTCGTCGACGACGGCCTGCTTGCGGTCGGCATCGTTCCAGGCACGGAGGAAGGCATCGAGGGAGCGATAGGTCTTCTTCACCGTCTTGCGAGTGTAGTCGCGAAGAGACTCGGTGATCAGGTTGCCGTCGGCGTCGAGATACTGCACGCGCTCGGTGGCCACCACCACCGCCACATCGTCGACGTAGTAGCGTTTCGGACCCGGTGTCTGCATGTCGGGGTCGAGCGGCGCGCCGTAGTAGGGCGGCGGCGCGGCCTCGCCGATTTCATCGTCCGGCTTGATCTCGTCGGGAGGAACGACCGGATCGTCTCCGGAGGGCTCGTAGATCTGGACCGGATCGCCGTCGAACGTCGGATCGGCAAAGAGCGCGGTGGCGCGCTTGAAGTCCATGATCGTGAAGTAGGTCTTGCCGTAGTCCTCGTTGATCCGCGTGCCACGGCCGATGATCTGCTTGAACTCGGTCATGGAGTTGATCCGTTTGTCGAGCACGATGAGGTGGCAGGTCTGGGCATCGACGCCGGTAGACATGAGCTGTGACGTCGTGGCGATGACGGGGTACGTCGACTCCGGATCGATGAAGTTGTCGAGCTGCGCTTTTCCTTCGTCGTTGTCGCCGGTGATGCGCATGACGTATTTGCTGTTTGCCGCGGCGAGATCGGCGTTGGCGTTGACGAGCGCGGCCCGCATCCGCTCGGCGTGGTCGACGTTCTCGCAGAAGACGATGGTCTTGTGGAAGCGATCGGTCGCTCTGAGGAACTCGGTGATTTTCGCGGCGACGAGCTCGGTGCGTTTCTCCAGGACCAGGATCTTGTCGTAATCGAGCTGGTTGTACTCGCGATCCTCGATCGGCTGGCCGTACTTGTCGGTCTGGCCGATCTCGGGACGCCAGCCGTCGAGATCCTTGTCCAGACCGATGCGAATGACCTTGTAGGGAGCGAGGAAGCCGTCTTCGATGCCCTGCTTCAGAGAGTAGGTGTAGAGCGGATCGCCGAAGTAGTCGATGTTGGAGACCTCTCTGGTCTCTTTGGGCGTCGCGGTCATGCCGATCTGGGTGGCGGATGAGAAGTATTCAAGCACCCGCCGCCACGACGCCTCCGCGGCGGCACTGCCGCGGTGGCACTCGTCGACGACGACGAGGTCGAAGAAGTCGGGAGAGAATTGCTTGTAGATGTTCTGCTCTTCCTCGGTTCCGGTTACGGCCTGGTACAGCGAGAGATAGATCTCGAAGGCCTTGTCCGCCGTGCGATTCGTGATCTTGGTCATGGCCTTGCCGAACGGTTTGAAATCGTTCGTCTTGGTCTGGTCGGCGAGGATGTTCCGGTCGACGAGGAAGAGGATTCGCTTCTTCGCCCCTGCCTTCCAAAGCCGCCAGATGATCTGAAAGGCGGTGTAGGTCTTGCCCGTGCCGGTAGCCATGACGAGGAGGATGCGGTTCTGCCCTCGGGCAATCGCCTCGACCGTTCGATTGATGGCAACCTGCTGGTAGTAACGCGGCACCTTCCCGCTGCCATCATCGTAATAGTCCTGCGTGGCAATGCTTTCCTGACGGTCGTCGAGTCCCCTGGCCGCGCGATACCGGCGCCAGAGATCCTCGGGCGACGGGAACTCCTCCAGAGCGAGCTCCCGTTCGACGATTCCGCCGGTCGCGAGCCGGTCGTGTTCCAGGAAGGCATCGCCGTTGGAGCTGTAGGCGAAGGGGACGTCGAGGGTCTCCGCGTAGTCGAGCGCCTGCTGCATGCCCGCACCAACGGTGTGGTTGTTGTCCTTGGCCTCGACCACGGCCAGCGGGAGGTTGGGCTTGTAGAAAAGGATGTAGTCGGCCTTCCTGGCCGTGCCTCGGGACGTCATCTTCCCGCGAACGATTACTCGTCCCTTCGTGAAGTAGCGCTCTTCGAGAACCTGGGTCATCACGTCCCATCTGGCCAGGATTGCCGGCGTGATGAATTTCGTCCGAATGTCGGTCTCGGTCAGAGCCTTCTTGTCCATTAGTCGAAGTGCCGGAACACGGCGGCGGAGTGAGTCTAATGGATTGACGGCACGAAGAGTCCGACCAGCGCTTGCGCGGTCTGCTGAAACAGTTGCCGTCTCAAGCGCCGAGGGGGCTTCGATTCAGGACCGCGCAAGTACCGGTCGGACAAGAGAGTCCGACCTACGTTTAGGGAACGTGGGTCGATTCTCGAGCTACCCCCCTGGCCGGAACTCGGTGATCAAGACGGCGTCGCGGGAGAGGAGATCGGCGATCACTTGCGAGGCTACGGTGAGCAGCGACTTTCCGTCGGCGGAGAGGCTGACGATCCGGTAGTCGAGTAGGTCGCGCGTGATCCGTTGCGGCTCACCGGTCGGATACGGCACGTACCACACTTGCGAGTTTCGCGCGGACGAGGACGAGGCTAGCGCGATCGCCACAATTCCCTTCTGATCCGGCATCCATGCCACCTGGGCTGCGATGGCAAAGCCGTGATCGACGATCGTCTTCATCGAGCCGGTCGCCACATCGATGGTGACGATGCGCGCCGCGGTCTGGTGCGCTTGCCTGTCGACGCTGATCACCGGCGTGGCGATCATCGTTCCGTCGGGGGACCACGAGGGTCCGGCGAAGAAGATCGGAGCGAAGACGTCGGGAGTGTGGACCGACGTCAACATATGCACTCCCGTCCCGTCAGAGTTGGCGATCAGCACCGCGCTCTCATCACGGGTTGGAAAGCCGGCGCGGAGGAAGGCCATCTGCTTCCCATCGGGAGAGAACGCCGGCTGCGAGTCGATCCCTTCGATGATCTTCCGGGGCTGCCCTCCCTGCGTGGAGATCTGATAGATCGCGCCGGCCGGCAGGAGTTTGTCCTTGGTTCCGAAGTAGATCGAGGCGCTGTCCGGAGTGAAGGTCATTCCCCAATAGGCCGTGGGCCGTGCGGGGATGAGGGTCAGGGCCTGGCCGGATGCCACATCCCGCACGATGAGCGTTTGCTGTCCCTGATCCGAGGTCACGTATGCGGTGGATTTCGCGTCAGGAGAGATCACCGCCTGGATCACGTTGCCGTTGGCAGTGACGCGGGAGATGCGTGCCGAATCGGCGTTCGCCGCCGGCTCATTCCCGCGCGGACGCTCGAACGCGACCCGGACATTGGTGACATCCCCTTCTGTTGGAAGGGCAACGCCGTACGCGTCCGGTGGCGAAGAGCTTAGCTTGAGGCCAGGAATGCGGATCGCCAGCTCGGCATCGCCTTTCGGAACGCCGTCGAAGGAGAACGTGCCATCGCCGCGGACGTCAACGCTGCGACCATCGCCGGTGAGATTCCACCCGAATGTGATCTGTGTGTGCGGCGGGATCGACGCCCCCTCCGGAACGACGACCGTTCCGGCGATTCGCCGCCCCGGCCGGACCATCAGGGTGCCGGCATCCGCGCTGCTCTTGTCATCGCCCAGATTGACAATTCCTGGCTCGGCAACTCCGCCGGAGAGCCCCTCCATTGGCGTGTACACCTGGTACCGCTGGTTGGGAGCGAGGTTGGTCATCACGAAGAGCCCGTCACGGTTCGTCCCGATCTCGAAACGCCCGAGGTAGCCGCTGGAGGCGCGGTTGCTCTGGACGAAGGCGACGCGCGCGCCCGCCAGTGGTTTGCCGTCTCGCATCACGTGACCGGTAATCGTCGATCCCTCGGTCAACGGGATCTTTCTCGATTGACCAGGAGCGAGCATCCGCTCGATATGGGGCGCGAGTGACCGCGCCGTCACCAGCACGTCGAGCTTCGCATCCGCGGCCGGAATGCGCAATGCAAACGCGCCCTTCGCGTTGGTGAGCGACAAGTTGTCGACCCCAGGGACGTTTCCGTAGGCGACACGACCTTCCGTGCGGTAGCCTCTCGGCGCGACGGTAGCGCCCACCACGGGCTTGCCGTGCGGGTCGACGACAGTTCCGGTGATCAAACGGTCCGCATCGGCAATGGATCGGGGCGTGAGTTTGATCGTTACCGGACCGCCCTTCGGATCGATATGGTTCACGAACGACGGTTCATAGCCATCGGCCACCGCCAGAAGATCGAATCGAAGAGTTGGATCGAGCGCCTTCAGGCGAAACTGGCCCGCGCGATTGGCAGACACATGTTTCCCACAATCGCGATAACAACTGGGACAGAACGCGCTTACGCCGACTTTTGGAAAGGCGGTGTAGACGTAGACCGTCACACCGGACAAAGCCCCGGACAAAGCCATGGTTCTCGCGTCGACAACGGTTCCGGTCAGGTCATTCGAGGCGGAGACAGCCGAGATTGTCAGCAGAAAGGCGAGTGCGATTCCAACGCGCGTCATAATCACCTTACGTCCGTCAAATGAGAAGGTTCCTCATCGCCTCCACCACGGCCGTCGAGCGGGCTTTTCGTCTTGCTTGTAATCCTGCGAACGGAGCGCGATCTGCGTCTCCATCAAATCGACGAATGCGGAGAGGGAGACTGTCCTTCTCCACTCCGAGCTCAGGGCCTGCGCCGACTGCTGCAACGATTCCAGATCGGTGATGCAGCGGGCGATGGCGCGGGCAATCGAATCCGGCTGCAAGTCTTCGAAGATGGTCCCCGCGGCGCGGCCGGTCTCGATCTGCTCCGCCATCCAGGTGCCTCGCGTCACGACCACTGGTTTGCCGTATGTCACGGCCTCGGCGAACACTCCCGACCCCCTCTTTCGGTACGGGGTCACTTCGTAAGGAAATAGGGCGATGTCGGCGCCGTTGAGGGCGGCGTTGTATTCAGGGAGGGTCATCGGATGGCGAATGACGGTCACGTGCGGCTGGTTCTCGATCGTCGCCAGTTTTTCGAACTCCTCGGCGGTCAGCGTGTCGTTCGCCAGTTGCACGACGAATTCGGCTTGCACCTGCGATCGGCAGGCTTCGACGATATCGGGGATCCGATGCGAGCCTTTCTCAAGACGAGTACCCCCGAGGATGGCCACGCGCGGCAGATGCGATTCGCGTTTGGGCGAGTTGTACGACTGAGGATCGCCGTATGCTTGCGGCATCGGAGCGGCATCCACGTTTGTACCGAGCAAGTCCGTCAGTTCCTGGGCCAGCAGGTCGGTCGTGGCAAAGAGAAGCACGCGCCGCGCATCTTCCGGTGTGAGACTGGAAATCGTGGCCTTAAGCGTACGAAACTCGGCGATCTGCCGATCGTATTCGTCGGGCCCTGATCGGTTCCAGCGGTCGCTGACGAAGAGGATGACGATCCACGGTTTCTTCCGGAGCGGCAGTTCCTGCAACCAGCGTGTCAGTGCGTGCGCCTCGAGCTGCGTGGAGATCGTCAACAGCACACAATCATTTGCGCGCAGACGGCCATCAACCCTTTTGTGCAGCATCGTGACGAACCGGCTGCTGCGCTCCTCGTAACTCCATTCCATGCGGAACGTCGGATCTTCCAGAACAGCGTGGGCTTTGAGCTCCGCCACAATCCGCGCCGGTGCCTGGGCGTTGACCAGCAATACGAATCGTTTCCCACGCCGGGCAAACTCCTGCCCCAATCCAGAGGCCTCATTGAAATGGTGGCTGGTGAAGCCAGCAAGGCGGTGATGGATGCAGACGACCTTCATGAAGTAGGGGCTATTGTCTCCTCTTCCACCACATCACTACGCCGCTGAACGCCTGCAGGACCACGAGCAGGCTGGAGGCGGACATCACGATCCGTGATGGGGTTCCGAAGATGTCGCCGGTGTGGATCTGGCGGTTCAGGAGCTCTGCGCGCGCCGCCAGCGGTGCCGTCCGTGAATTCCGCGCCACCAGCACGTTTCCGCTGTACTGATCGACGCACACCCACGACCGCCCGCCCGGCGTCCGATCCTCGGCGAAGCGCATGCGGACGTTGTACGAGTCCTTGGCGTCCTCCGGGTAGTCGATGGACAACAGCTTCGCTCCCGGTTCGGCGGCGCTGGCGATCCGGAGCACCGCATCGGGATCGATCGGTACGGCGCCCGCGCGTGGAGTCGATGGGAGGGAGCGCGGGATTGGAGTTGTCCCGGTGGCCTTGTAGGTCCAGCGGGCGATCGGATTATCGAAGGCGATCGCGATTCCAGTCAGCGAGAGGAGCATCAGGAAAAGCGCGCTAAGAATGCCCGTGGCGTTGTGGACGTCGAACATGACGCGGAACAGAGAGGCGTCCCACTTGATCGTGACCTTCTTGTATTTCCACCAGAGGATCACGCCGGAGATGACCAGAAAGAGCATGACGAAGCCGCCGCCGGCCACGATCATCTCGCCGATCTTGCCGGCCAGCAGGTGGGTATGAATCTGATGGATGCGGGTGATCAGCGTCGGTCCGCGCCGCGTGCCGAGGATCGCGCCGGTGTAGCCGTTCACGAAGACCGCCGTTCCCGAGGTGAAGGCGATGTGCGCCGTATCGGCGTGTTGGGCCAGGACGAAGCCGTCGACTTTGCTGCCTGGGAGCCGGCGCTGCACGATCTCCGCGAGTTTTGACAGCGGAAGCGGCGCCGTCGCCTGAGGGGCGATGTCGAACAACGACGGGTTGAAGAGGCGGTCGAGCTGCGCCTCGAAGGCGATGATCGAGCCGGTCAGCCCGAGAATCACCACGAAGATCCCGGCGATGAGCGTCATATACAGATGCAGATTCAGCAGCAGTTTTCGCAATTCGTTCCTCGGCGTGAGAGTCGGTAGGTTTCTGTCGATGTACGCACGAAGACGTTGGGGGATTCCGCCTTACAAGCTTTTTACATCTCGGCGCCGCGCGAAGCAGCGTCGGTCAGAAACTACTGCAGGACGGCGCAGTCTGTTTATCGGAGTCCCGTCTTTCAGATCGCCGCTCCCGGCGGTTGCTGGTATGCGGATCCGATGCGGCAGAGCTGATCGAGCGTCTCGGCGAAGAGGTCGAAGAGCTTGCGAAGGCGGTCGATGTCTTTGATGACGCCGGTCACCTGGAAATAGAGCTCGTCGACGCCCTCGGGGAACCGTATGAAGAATCCGTCGTCGTCTTTGACCTCGAAGTGGATGTCCGGTTGCGCGGCGATCAATGCGCGCAGCTTCGGATCGGCGAACAGAGCCCGGACCTTCTGCTCGTTGTTTCCTTTGATGACAAACGCCTCGTCGAAGGCAGGATCACCGACATCGATGTCCTTCATCCCCAACCATCTCTCCAGCTCGCTGAAAAGACCCTTCCGGTAGATCGTGAAGCGAAAGGCATCGGGGTTGACGTAGGGAGCGCGCATCCTCGTGAAAACGAACGTCGCTTTTCCCGTCGAAACGACGTAGTTGTCGAGCGTCACCACCCACGGCCCGTGTACGGCCTCGACTTTGTCCGACTTGAAGAAGCCACCATCCACGAAGCGGGCGCCGATGGCCTCGCTCAGTTGCCTCCACACCTCTTCGCGGCTTGGACCGAACCAGTTGAGCATGCGGTAATGGTATGCCTCAATGCCTTACCGCGCGGCGGCGCGGCGGATGGTCGAGCCGCAGGTCGACGCGTCCCAAGCCCCGCGTGGCGAGGTAGAACGGCTTCGTCGTTCCGCGGGAAAAGCCGGAGGTGTAGGGGAGGGAGGCCGTCGACTCGCCGCGGGCGGCGAAGTACTCCAGAATCGTCATCTCGTCGTCGGTGAGCAGACGGTCGCGCGAGATCACCATCACGGCTACGTCGAACAGCTTCTGTGCCGAGGAGGAATCGGGGGAGCGGGGACCGTTGATGGCGATGACGTCGTTGATGGTGATGGTGCTGCTCGGGAGGACGCAGCCGCTGCACGGACTTCCCAGCACGATGATTCCCGGCGACACCGCCGAGGAGGGGAGGAAGCCCATGAGGTAGAGGTCGAAGTCGCTGAACTCTTTCGTCACAGGCGCGTCCGTGGTCCGGGCGGTCGTCGCCGTCACGGCGGTCACGTCGTAGGGGAAGTCGCCGCCGACGGAGCTGCCGGGGATGTTGAATCCCATGACGCCGTGGGCCATGGTCGACGGCGGCCAGTGCGGCCCCGGCAGCAACGCGCTGTTCTTGAGGAAGAGCACCCACTGGTGCCCGAGCTCGTGCGAGAACGACGTCTCGCCGGCGTCGAAAAAGAAGTCGACCGGGAAGACGGTGATTCCCTGCAGCTTCCCGGCGCTTCCGTACGACGGCGCCTGATTGAACTTCGTCTCGCCGATGCCGTCGACGTCGTTGCGTACGGCGAAGTGGTAACGGTTCGCCGGATACGACGGCTCGGTGTAGATGATCTGCAGGAAATCGTAGTCGTCGTGAAAGTAACCGTAGAACTGCTGCGCGGCCGCCTGCACGTGATCGGCGTCGATGGCGGGGCGGTAGAGGTTGAGGACGCGCGCCGTGGCCCGGGCGTTGCCGCCGAGGGTGCGGATGGTGACGGAGGGGACGAGGTTGTCGACGACCTGGATGAAGCTGTTGTACGAGGCCAGGGTCGAGCCGTCCGACGCCAGCAGTCTGAGGAAGCCGACGAAGTTGTGGTTGACGTCATCGGCCGCATAGCCGTCGAGCACCTTGGCCGCCGGAACGGAGGCCACCCAGTGGCCCGGTCCCGATTGCGTCAAGGTGAGAGACCCGCCGTTCGCGTAATCGAGACGCAACCCCGACACCGTGCCGCTGGTCTGCGCCTCGAGGACGACGTCGGCGGTCCGGTTGGTGCGCACGGCCATCGGGTCGAATTTGTCCCAGACGATCGTCTGCGCCTGCGCGGAAGTGGCGAGGAGCAAGATTAGGAGTGCCAGGACACGATGCATAGGGTTCATGATAGCGGTGGCAGTCCCTGGAGGGCGGGCGTCTCTCCAGGCCGCGTCCGCCAGCGTAGGGATGAACCCGAAGGCCTCGAGATCAGAATCGATGGGGGTCGACATCAGGATCGACCCACCCCAGGATCAAAACCAAAGGGATGAGTGCAGACGTGTGGGGGGTCCATTCCTCGCGTGATCGCTTGGTGGCAACGAAGTTGGTTTTAAGGCCTGTTGCATCACGCATCCGACCGGGTTCGCTGTGGCCTTGATGTGGGTCGATCTTGATTTTGAACCCCATCGTCAGTGATCATGAGGCGGGTCGATTCTGATCTTGAACCCCATCGGTTGTGATTTGACGCGGTCGATTCTGATCTGAACTCGATCGTTTCTGATCTTGAAGGCTCGGTTTTGATGAAGGCCGGAATCCGTTGGGCGTCACAAGTCAACCCATGCCTGTCGCGTCCAAGCTCGCGTTCGTCCTCTTTTGCGCGGCATGCGCAGTGTCGGCCTCGATCATCGCGACCACCCCCGACGGCGACATAGACTCACATGCCTTCATGCTCGCGCAGTTTCTGCTCGTGGCTCTCCCCTTGGGATTGGCGCTCGGCACAACAGGCGTCGTTCAGAGCTATCGCCGGCATACCCGCGTAGCGTCGTCATGGGTTGCGCTCCTGCTGTTCGTCGCTCCAATCGTGTTCTTCGCCTGTCTGCTTGAAGGTTGGCTGTAGGCTTGAGACGGCCGGCGTCCCCGTTCTGCCGGAAGCGTACGGCGCATTCCTCGCGCCTTGGAGTGATGAGCGCGTCTCCTTCGGCGGGCCGGGCGGGCCGCTCCCGCCGCCGGCCCGCCAGACGACTGACCACCTTCGCGGTAACTCTCAGCCGGCGAGACGCCAGCGCTCCGTCTCCCCCCTCACTGCCCAACCTTCGCGACACCCCCTGTGTTATATTGCTCGACCCGCGTACTCCAGGCGGGCTTCGCCATGATCGAGATCCAGATCGTTCCCAGCGACATCCGTCGCCGCGTGCGTTACGTTTTCTTTGACCGCCGGCGGGTGGTGGTCGGACTCGTGGCGCTTTGTATCGTTCTGGCGGGGCTGCTCGGATCCATGGCCGCGGCGCCTACCGTCATCCGCCGCGTCTACAAGGACAACTTCCTCAAATCGATGCGCGATGAGCGCGACATCCAGCGCGGACGGCTGCAGGAGAACGTGGTGCAGATGACGTCGCTCGAGCGCAGCCTCGAGGAGCAACGCATCCGCGTGGAGAAGCTCGTCACCGTCTACGGCCTCGACCGCAACCTTGGCGTGGGGGGCTTCTCGCTGCCGATCCATGCCGCGAAAGGCGACGCCAGCGACCTTCACATCGACGACGCGCACCTTCGTGAGCTGGCGCTGCGCAATGCCATGCGCCGCCTGCAGGACCAGCTCGATCTGCTGGGCCGCTACGAGACGGCGAACTCCGACCTGGTGCGCCACACCCCCTCCATCCTCCCGTTGCCATCCAACCAGTTCGTGCTCACCTCGCCGTTCGGCCTGCGCATCTCCCCGTTCACGCGCGCCTCCGATTTTCACAAGGGACTCGATCTCTCCGCCCCCACCGGCACGCCGATCTACGCAACGGCTGACGGTGTGGTCAGCTTCGCCGGACGCTATCCGCTGCGCGAGAGCGTGGCCTGGTGGCGCTTCGGCAACGTCGTCGTGGTCAATCACTCCGACCGCTTCATCACCATCTACGGACACTGCGACACGGTCAAGGTGAGCGCGGGTCAGAAGATCAAACAGGGCGAGGTCATCGCCACCGTTGGCTCGACCGGCTGGAGCACGAACTCGCATCTGCACTACGAGGTGCGCAGCGATCTCGAACAGCCCGGGACCTACATCCCCATCGATCCTCGGATTTACATCCTCAACTACCAGTGGAACAATGAAGCATCGCTGTTGATGAAGTCGCGTACCAGCAAGGACTACAAGGATTTCGATCCTCTTCCATCGGCGTTTCTCGGGCGCAGGAGGGTGTGATGAGCAGCAACGCCGCCGACCAGGCAAATTTCCCGACGATGATCATCCCGCGGGGCACGGAGATCCGTGTCAACGCCAATGGTCAGTTGTCGATCAAGACCCCCGGCAACCTCGTCATCCAGAATTCGGGGACGTACTCCGACATCGAATCGACCAACGGCTCGATCCGGATCGAGGAGAACGTCACGGTGGAAGCGGTGAGCATCCGCGCCGGGCAGGCCTGCTTCATTCAGGGCACGCTCACCGCCTGGCGCGTGCACGCCAAGCGCATCACGCTCGAGGAGCGCGCCCGTGCCTTCATCATGCTGCAGGAGTCCGATCACCTGGACTTGGCGAAGAACGCCCGTCTGGTCGGCAACTTCGCCGACGAGAAAGAGCTCTTCTTCATGATGGGGAAGTTCGGTCCGCAACTGAAAGAGCTGCCGGGCTCCGTCGATCTCTCCTCGCCGAATACGATCGAAGGACGCGCACCCGCCGCCTACATTCCATCCGGATCCCAGCCGGGGACCACGCCCACGCCGGCGCCGGTTGCCTCGCGCGAGGACAGCGGCGAGCACCTGCGCGTGGCGCAGTCGCTGCTCGAGCGCGAGATTGGCCGCACCGATCTCGCCCCCGCCGAGGCCGAGGCCTTGCGCGAGGTGCTGTACGCCCTGCGCGAGAGGAACGTCACCCGCGTCGGCGGCATCTACCGCGGCGCCTTCTCGGAATTGCAGACGCAGAGCGAGGGCGTGCGGCAGGCGTACGAGCATCTGGATAAGTACTTCGTACGGTAGCGCGAAGCGCGTTGTCGGTTATCGGTTATCAGTTGTCGGTTATCGGTTATCGGGTAATCAGATCATTTAACTGACAACCGACAACCGACAACCCGCGCAGCGCAGACCGAAGCGCCGAAGTAGAATCTCCCCCTTGCTTCCTCTCGCTGATCACAATCCGCGGCAGACGACGCCGGTGATCAACATCAGCCTGGTGGTCATCAACGTGCTGGTGTTCTTCTGGGAGATCTCCCTCGGACAGCAAATCGAGCCGGTGTTGTTCAACGTCGCCTTCGTTCCGGCGCGGTTCTGGTATCTGCCGGGGGCGCTGCTGCCGAACATCATCACCATGTTCGTTTCGATGTTCCTTCACGGCGGCTGGCTGCACCTCGGCGGGAACATGCTCTATCTCTGGATCTTCGGCGACAACGTCGAGGACCGGCTCGGGCACGGCAAGTACCTCTTCTTCTATCTCGCCTGCGGGCTGGTGGCCACCCTGGCGCATGCGACGATGAATCCCGAATCGCGCGTCCCGTCGATCGGCGCCTCGGGGGCCATCGCCGGCGTCCTCGGTGCCTATGTCGTTCTTTTCCCGAAGCAGCGGGTGACGACGCTGATCCCCATCTTCATCTTCATCATCGTGCGCGAGGTTCCCGCCGTCCTGCTGCTCGGTTTCTGGATCGTGATACAGCTCTTCTTCGGAGCCGCATCGATGAACGCCGGCGATCTGCAGAGTGCCGGCGGCGTCGCCTACTTCGCCCACATCGGCGGGTTCGTTGCGGGGATGCTGCTGGTCGTACTCCTGGGGGGATTGCGGCGGCCGGCGAGAGCTGTCTACCCCTACTACCGGCGGCGTTGACTGCAACCCCGCCGGCGAATGCGCGGCTTCGCCGCCGGTCACAGACAAGAGTGTCTGTGCCGTCTGTGCCACATTGCCCGTCGGTATTTGCTGAGTGTGAAAGTCTCGCCGGATCCAATGTGGCATGGCGCAGACACTCGTGTCTGTGCCGGCGTTGCAGCCGCACGTGGTGAATGCCACGCGACGCGCGCAGACAACGCGCGAAACGCGGCTACCAGAGGTTCGTAGGATCGCCGCTGATGTTGTCGACCAGAGAGACGTAGGCCCAGGAGTGTCCGGCGCCGAGGGGGATGACGGAGAGTCCGTACAGCCCGGCGGGGAGGTTGGCGACGTTCATGAGCGACCCGATCGGAGCCTGGAGCGATGCGTGTGATGCGAGATCGATGTCTCGCTGGGCCACGAGGGTGCCGTTCGCATCGTAGAGAAACAGGCGGTTCGTCGTGGTCGTGCTCTGGCCGTTGTAGAGGCCTACGTTGATGCGAAAGCGGCCGCCGGTCTCGATGCCGCTGAAGTGTTGCAGCGGCCAGCCGCCGGCCGGATAGAACGGCAGCATATCGCCGAAGGTGCCGCCGTCCGCGCGGGTGGTGTAGGTGCGCGAGTAGCCGGCCATCCAGGTGGTGCCGGCCAGCCGCAGTGCTCCAAGACCGCTGCCGCTGGTGCCGCACGGGCCGAACTGGTGTGCCACATCGCTGTAGACATCAAAGCCGTCGGCGGAAAGATTCGCCTCGGCCGTGCATCCGGACGCGGAATCGAGATGCGTGGTCGCCAGCGTCGTTGAACCGGGGGCGATTCTCGGCAGAATGCCGAAAAGGTCGGTGCGCCAGGATGTTCCGTTCGCGCCGGCCGTCGCGGCAACGCCGGGGATGGCCATTTCCGTCGACGAATCGCTTGCCAGCGGGAAGAGCTCGAAGGGGACGAACGTGGCGTCCTCGGAGATGTTGTCGACGATCGACAGCCACACCGGCGCGGCGCGGTCCGCTTCGACGAAGAGCAGCGGCGGCACACTCCCCGGGAAAAGCGACTCGATGTTGAAGGTGGTCACGCTGTGCGGCGCAACGGAAATGGACTTGCCGGTGGCGTAGCCGAGGTTCACCGCGAGAGCCTTCGGGCCATCGTTCACCACGCCGAGGTTGTGGCGGAATCGGCCGGGCTGCCGCAGATCGATAACGAAACTCGAACCGGGACCGGCCGTGGCGTTGGAAATGTAGGGTTCCTGCGGGTTGGTCAGTGAATGGGTCGAGTACCCGATTGTCGACGGAACTGCAGGAACTGCCTGGCCGTACGTACCGCCGTCCGAGGCATCGGTAAAGGTGCGGCTGTACGCGGCAAGCTGCGCGCCGCGGTGATAGGGCGCGTCGATCACGAGGGCGTCGAGTGTCACGCCGTCGCCTGCTGATCCACCGCCGAGGGTGCTGAGGACGTTGCGCAACACGATGGAGCCGTGTGCGGGAAGATGTTGGGTTGACGTTTGCTCCGGCCGCACGACGCGCCGAATCGTTACGTCGGCATCCGAATCGGCCGGGTTGTAAAGCCATACATCGCTACGCCAGAAGGTGCTGTTCAGGCCGCGCACTTCGCCGATCGCCGGGATCATCTGAACGTAACGTTCGGGCAACGCCGTGGGGATGGCCGTCACCGCATCGGTTCGCGGTTGAGACAGGTCGGACGGCGAGATCGACTCGAGTGTCGAGGAGGTGGTCGCGTCGCCGGCCGGCTGCTTGAGAAACTGCCGCTGGAGGTCCGGCAGTTGCACGACGTCGAACAGCATCTGGCTCGGCTCATGGAAGGTCAGGCCGGCGACGTCGTTGATCGCAAACGGTGTGGCGACAGAGCCTGGCACCGGATCGCCGATCGTTCCGTTGCTGATCGGCAGTGTCGCCCACCGTCCTCCCCACGTCCAGAACTGACGATGGGCGATGTCCAGGGTGACCGCTGCATGCGGCGAATCCGGCACGGTCGTCGATGATTCGGGTCCGATCACTTTGACGGCGGTGAGCGCCGGATCGGCAGGATCGAGCGATCGGCGGAGGAGCACGGAAAACGGTCGCATCGTCGGCGACGAATAGCCGGGAAACTGTTGCGGCGGGCAGGTGGACTCGACGGGGTCACTAAAAACGAAGTACGTGCAGACGGGAAAGCCGTAGGTTCCCGATGCGATCCCGAGCGCCATGGCCTGCTCGTCAGTGACCACCACGCCGTGAAACGCCCAGCCGCCCTGGGCCGCGTCGCTGCCGTCGTAGCGGCGCAGCAGGCGCCCGGTGGTGAGGTCGAACTCGTAGTACCCGACCGACTGCACAAGGATGCGGTCGGCCGTCGCGCCCAGGCGCACGGCGCCGGGGAAGCCGTAACGCGCGTTGTAGTTGAAGGGGGCGAAGGATGTGAATGTCTTCGCGACCGGGTCGTAGCGGAAGATGCCTTGATACGCATTGGGCGAGCCCGGGAAGACGTAGGCCCGCAGGACGTAGAGGGGCTGCGCCTCACTTTCGCGGGAGGGCTGGTCGGCGAAGGCAGTGGCGGCGAGGAGAGCAGACAACAGGGCGATCGTCAGCGTTCTCATGATTTGCTGTTATGACATAAAACTGCGAAATAATCCAGTAGCTATCTCACTCGTAACTGTGTTGACGGACACATCGCCGCCGATCTCGAAGCCGGCGATCATGGCGGTGCGCGGGAAGAGCTCGAGGTACCAGTGGCCGCGTCGCTCGTGCGGGAAGGTGATGAAAACCCAGTTGAATGCCTCGCTGATGCCGCGCATTGCCCGCGTCGAGGACTGCATCAGCCACGCCAGCTCGTGAGACTCGCCGACGTCATGCTCGTGTGCCTTCGGCACGATCCATTGCTGATACGCGAAGCGGGCGCCGTGCGGTGCGATCCAGCGATAGTGCTCGGTCTCGGCGATGAGGGGGTGTGCGGCGGAGTCGCACAGTGGGCAGGATATTGCACGTGCGAATACTTCCCGCTCACGCGCCGGACGCGGCGGAACGAACGGCGTGCCGACGAGTTGCGAGTGCAGATGCGGGATCGATGCGCCGGCCAGACGGCCGTGGTTCTTGAAGATGCAGACATAGGCGGCCTTCGACGCCAGCGCGTGATAACGATCGAATGTGATCTCGATGGCGCGCCGCGCATGATCCGGCGACAGCGCTTCGAACTCATCATCATGTTTCGCGCTCTCGACCACGACCTCGGCATGCTCCGTCGGCGGATAGCGGTTGGGAAAGACGCGGATCCGCCACGGGTCGCCGTCGCGCGCGATCTCCGGCGGCGTCTGATGCTCGGCGCCGGGACAGAAGGGACACGGTGCGCCGTCGTAGACATTGGGGCGTTCCTCGCGCCCGGGGGCGACGATGACCGGATCGCCGGTGATCGGGGTCTTCCCGATCACGAACGTTCCAGCCGGAGCGCGACGCGGATGCGCTGCACCACGCCCCAGAGCGCGAAGACGAGCAGAACCGAGGCCAGCCACTCGGCAACTGTCAGCGAGGCGAAGTGCATCGCCTGCCAGCCGTTCGTGAAGAGGATGTAGGAGGCGATCGGAAGGATGATGATGCCGAGGACAAACTCGCCGCGGCCGACAGACTCATAGCTCCGCACGCCGTAGGTGGCCTCGATCTGCGTCCCGATGTAGCCGTTCAGCATGGTCATGATGATGCCGGCCATCGCCAGCGGCTCCCGCACACCGTTGCTGATCAGCCAGCAGGCTGCCAGCAGTGTGTCGCCGGTGCGGTCGGCGCAATGGTCGAGGAAATCTCCGAAGCGCGACGATTTCTCCTGCACCCGCGCCACGATGCCGTCGAGTGCATCGGCCAGCCCGCTGACGGCGATGAAGACGATGGCCACGAGAAACAACCACGGCCGCCGCGCACCGTACGCGAGACACACGGCCGCGACGATGTTCAGCGCCAGAGCGATGAATGTGATCGCGTTGGGCGAGATCGTGATCCGTTTCGCCAGCGGCGTAAACCATCGAGCGAGCCGCTCGCGCCAGGGATGCATGGTGTGATTATGCGCGAAGCGCACGGAGCGCTGTCGTCTCGGCGGCTGACTCGGCGTAGGCTCGTCGACACCTGGCCCAGATCCTCATGGAACCGACGAAGCGCTGTCGATGCTCAGCGAGCCGGAGGCCAACGATGTCCGTTGGGATCGAGCCCCATCTACACACGGTCTTTCAGGAAGGGAACGCGGCCTTGTTGCTGTTAACCAACTGAGATTCCGACGACCGTCACCCGGGCACATCGCAAGCGTTGCATCATTTTGAAGGCCGCGAGCATCATCTCGATGCGCGCGAGGATCGTTTTGACCCTCGCGCTCTTACCATGGCAAGAGCGGGTGCATCGTTTCCACCCTCGCGTGCTTCGTTTTGACCCTAACGCTCTTACCATGGCAAGAGCGCATGTTTTGTTTTGAAGCGCGCGTGGTTCACTTCTGACCCACCCGAGCATCTCCCGCAACCCTTGCGCGCTTCGTTTTGGAGGTCGCGAGCATCGTTCTCACCCTTCGTGCGCTTCGTTTCGACCCACGTGAGCATCCTCCCGACCCTCGGCGTGCTTCGTTTGGAACCTCGCGAGGTTCGTTCCGAAGGTCGCGTGCACCGTTTTGACCCTCCGGCACAAACACCCGTTGCTCCGTTTCGACGGGATCAACACGCGTCAGAGCGTGCCGCCGCCCTCGGCTCCCAATAACACTAGGCACGAATGAAGTCCGTAGCGGACAGACCTGTGCTTTTGAAGGTCGCGAGACCGAAAGATCCGAAGGTGCCTTTCCCAGAGATGATGAATTCAAGGTAGGCTAAGTCGATGCTCCCGAAGACATATGTCGAGACCAGCGTCATCAGCTATCTCACGGCGCGACAAAGCCGGGACCAGATCGCTGCGGCACATCAACAACTTACACGCGACTGGTGGGATGGACGCCGGGCGCGATTTGACATATACGTATCGGAGTTGGTCGTGCAGGAGGCGGGCCGCGGCGATGCCATCGCCGCGCGCGCTCGGTTGGAGGCGATCTCCGGCTATCCGGTTCTTCGCGTGAACCCGGTAGCGCAGAGGTTGGCAGATAGCATCCTTCGACGTGCGGTACTCCCGTCGAAGGCGTCAGCCGACGCGCTGCACATTTCGCTCGCGGCTGTGAACGGTATGAATTTCCTCATCACATGGAACTGCACGCACATCGCAAACGGTTTCGTATTGCAATCGGTGAATATGCTCTGCCGTGATGCGGGCTTCGAGCCGCCGATCGTTTGTACGCCTGAAGAGCTCATGGAAGGTGGTTGAAATGGCCTGGGAAGATCCGATCGTGGGGGAAACGCGCGCGCTGAGGCAGCAGTTAATGGACGATGTGGGGAACGATCTGGATGCTCTCGTGAAGTACCTGCAGGAGCGGGAGCTCGATCATCCGGAACGTCTGGTATCCCTACCCCCACGCCGGCCGGTAACCGCGGCGACGGCATCAGATAAGAGGCCTGGCGAATAGTTCCGGCACGGCCTTTTGCGGCCACCGAAGCGCCGCGGTGAAGCATGGGATCGCGGGTGCCGAGGTAGCCGGAGGGCCGAGCCGACATCGAGCAGCTCGGGGGCGAGGACGGTGTCGACGGACTTGCCGTCGCGCTCGGCGAGACTCTCCAGGGCGAGGCGGGGGATGCGGACTTCGAGGTCGGCGAGGCGAAGGATCTCGGGGATGGCAGCGGCGAGGTCTGCGCCGAGGGCGCTGGCGTCTCGCCGCTGAGGGTTAGCGCGAATGTTTGGGGTCTTGCCTCCAACGGTGCCGAGACGCCAGCGCTCCGTGCGGCGCGGCGCGCCGTCAGTAGATGATCACCGTATCGCCCACGTTGGCGATCGAGTAGAGCTTCTCGATGTCGGCGTCGCCGAGGCGCACGCAGCCGTGGGAGACGGACTGGCCGAGTTTGTCAGGTTCATCGGTGCCGTGGATGCCGTAGCCGTTGCCCATCTCCAGGCGGAACTTGCCGAGGACCTTGTCGTAGTGACGCTGTTTGGTGTTGACCGGCGGAACGATGATGGCATCGCCGGCGACGATGGACTTTCCGGGCTCGAGCTCGCGCTCCACGCCGTTGCTGACTTCGACGATGGTATCGCCGCGCACCCTCAGTATCGGATTGTTGTTGCTTCTGCTGTTGCCGCCGTTCAACCACGACCAGACGCCGTGATCGGACCTGGCCGATGCCGGCTGGCCGGTACGCGCATCGATCGATTGCCCGGGGTCGAGGCGGACGACGCGCATCCCGTTCTTGCGCGCTTCCTCCACGTAGTGCCAGTCGGGCGGCACCCATTGCGGGTTTTCGTCCTTGGAGATGATGTGCAGCTTACCGATCGGGGTGTCGAAGACGATGGTCTTGCCGTCGACGGCCAACGTCGTCCCCTTGCCGGTCGAACAGACCGCTTCGAAGACCGTCTGACCATTGCGCCGGACGTAGAGTTTGTTCTCCGCCGTCGAGACCAGAATGGTCTGGCCGGTGTCGGGTACGTCGTCCGTTTGCCTGGCCACGTCCTGCAGCTTTGCCTGCAGTACATTCACGCGGGCGGTTTTCTGCGTGGCCGTGTCACGCAGCTCGCTGGCTTTGCTGCCGGTGCGTTCGGCGATCATCCTGTCGACGGCCGCGACGCGGTCGAGCCGCCGCTCGTCGGTCATATTGATCGACTCGCCGGCGATGGTGAAGGCGGCCAGGCCGAGTGCGAGTACGAACAAGGCCCATGAGCCCAGGAGTCCTATCCAGCGTTTCATTAGAAGATGTAGACCCTCGTCTGATTGGTGATCCGCGGCCAGAGCGCAGCCAGGTCGGCTTCGGAGACCATGAACGATCCCGGCTTCGGCCCCTGCAGCGGACTCTCGGGCGGCGGCGGTGAGTGGATGACGTAGCTGTTCGGGAGAAAGATCACGTAGCGCCCCAGGCCGTTGGGCACGACCGCGCGCGTGGCCGGCTCGCGTTCGCCGCGCATGGCGTAGACCCAGGCCGGGACCTCCCAGTCGTAGCCGTCCTCCTTGCCGGTGACGCTGAAACCGCCTTTCAGCGGCAGGAACGTCCACTTCTTCCCGGCGGGAGAGGTGATGGTCCTGGCCTCGCCGATCTGCACGTCGGCCTCGCGGACGACGGCGGGGCCGAGGCGGAGCTGCAGCTTCTTCCGCCGCGTGTCGATCGAGACGTAGAACTCCGCGCTCTGCAGGCTTTGCATGTATTGGATGCGCCCGTCGATCTCGCTGGCGAGCTGCGCCTGCGTCAGGTCCATCTGCGAAAGCTCGTCACGCATCCGGTTCAACTCGGCGGGGGAGTTGTCGTTATGCCGGAAGAGGATCGCGGTCTTGGCGTCGATGACGTCGCGCTGATGTTTTGCGTATGCAAACGTCGCCGCCGCGATGACGAGCAGCAGGAGGTTCAACCAGAGCGGCGGCCGCGGGAACGACCGTCGTTCCCTGCCGTAGGGAGGTGAGGTGGGCATTGGTGGGTGATTGAGCGAGCAGCGTGCCAACGGGTAGCGCGGTCGCGGGGTCTCGGGGTTGCGCGGTCTCGCGGTTGTGGTTTGCATGGCCGCTGGTTACTCGGGTTGCGGAACTTGGCAACCCCGAGACCGCGCAACCGCGAGACCGCGCTACCCCGGAATAACCCACGAAACCATCAGCTTTCATCATCCGTTCAGGAGATCGAGTTAATGTCAACTACGCAGGCAGTACGAGAGATTACGGATCAGGACTTCGAGCAGCTCGTCAACGCGGGCCAGCCCGTGTTTGTCGACTTCTGGGCGCCGTGGTGCGGACCGTGCCGCATCATCGGGCCGATCGTGGAGGAGCTGGCGCCGTCGTATGAGGGGAAGGCGGTCATCACGAAGATGAACGTCGACGAGAATCAGATGGTCCCGCAGCAGTTTGGCGTGACGTCCATTCCGACCCTGATGATTTTCAAGAACGGCAAGCTGGTCGACCGCGCCATCGGGGCCATGCCCAAGCCGATGCTACAGAGTTTCATCGATAGGAACATCTGACCGCGCCCTGCGCGCAGATACGAAAACGGCCGGCTAAGACGCCGGCCGTTTTCATATCTGCGCAACGCGCGTTGTCTGCGGCTTCGCCGCGTTGTCGGTTGTCTGCGCTATCGCGCGTTGGTAGTGATGCGAGGCTGGGACGCAAGTTCCGTTACCATCTCTGCCAACGCGCGATAGCGCAGACAACGCGGCGTAGCCGCAGTAACCATGCTCTCCGACCTCGATCGACTCATGCGCGAGCGCGGGCTCGACGCGCTACTCGTGCCGATGCACGAGGCGCTGCATCCCTCCTTTCGATGGATCACGCGCGGCGCGAAGGTCACGCGCGGCTATGCGGTCAAGCTGGCCGGGCGCGATCCGATTCTCGTCTCCTATCCGATGGAGCGCGATGAGGCGGCGGCCACCGGGCTGGCCACCAGACTCATTCACGACTTCGGCTACGACCACATCTTCAAGTCGGCACCCAACACGATCGCCGGCTATGCCGAGTTCTTCGACGTCGTCCTGCGCGAACTTGGTCGGTCGTCCGAGGAGAGCGGGTCTCGCGGTCTTGCGGTCCCGGGGTCTCGCGGTGAACCACTTCGCGACCACGCAACCGCGCAACCGCGCAACCCCGCGATCGCCATCGTCGGCAGTCTCCCCTTCCCCCTCTACCTCGGTATCGCCGAGGGGTTGGAAGCGCGCGGGTGGCGCGTGTGGCGAGGGGCCGATGACCTCGTCCAGCTCGCCCGCAAACGGAAAGAGCCGTGGGAGATCGCGGCCGTCCGTTCCGTCGGGGAACGGACCGAGCAGGTGGTCGACCGCGTTCGCGAGGTGCTTCGCGGTGCGGCCATCTCGGGCGATCACCTCATTCATGACAATCGCCCGCTGACCCTCGGCGATCTGAAGCGGCTGGTGTCGAGCGAGATTTCGCGCCTGGGCATGCTGGAGGATCACGACACCATCCTCTCGCAGGGACGCGACGCCGGTATCCCTCATTCGCGCGGTGATACCGCTGCCGTGGTGCGCCCGTCGGTGCCGATCGTCCTCGATATCTTTCCGGCCGACCGGGAGAGCGGCTATTTCTTCGACCTGACGCGCACCTTCTGCGTCGGCCCGATCCCCGACGAGCTCGGACGGTTGCATGCCGATGTGCTGGAAGCGTTCGAGCTCGCGCGCCGCGAGATGCACGCCGGAACGCTGGCGTCGTCGTATCAACACCTGGTCTGTGACTTTTTCGAGCAGCGCGGCTACGCCACCACCCGCTCGAATCCCGCCACGCTCGAAGGCTACGTCCACTCCCTCGGCCACGGCGTCGGCCTCGACGTGCACGAGAAGCCATTCTTCGGCCTGGCCTCGACAAACCTCGATGAGATCGAGCCCGGCGACATCGTCACCATCGAGCCCGGCCTCTACTTCCCCGACCGTGAGCTGGGCGTCCGCATCGAAGACACGCTGGTGGTGAACGATGAGGGAAGGGTGGAGACGTTGTGCCGGAGCGAGCGGGGATTGCGGCCATAACTAGATAGATAGGGAGACCGATGTGGCACAGAACAGACACTCTTGTCTGTGCCGGCTCTCGGCACGACTCGGATCGCAAGCCCGCAACGGCGGTCGGCTTCGGCCGGGGCACAGACAAGAGTGTCTGTGCCACATCGGCTCCCGTTTGCGGCGGGCATTCAGCCTCAGTCTTTCTCCATCCAGGGGGTCGTTCGGATCTCTTGAACCCGGCCGTCGATGAAGGTAATGGTTGAGTCGAGCCGGCGTCCGTAGTCGGTCACGTAGCTCCAGAACTCGACGACCTTGCCGTCGAAGCGTGCTCTCACTTCGCGCTTTTCGGGATCCTTCTGCATGATCGCTCGCACCTCGGCGAGCGTCTGACCGACCCGAACCTCGTTGATCTGCCGGCGGTTTGTCTCGGCGCGATTCCACATCACGCTTGGGACGAAGACACAGCCGGAAGCGGCTCCGAGCAGAAGACAGATGAGGAGTCGTCGGGTCAGAAGTCGCTCCTTTGCCGGGTCAATGTTTGAAAAAGTCGTCATGAACTGACCCGCCCCGCGGAGGACGTTTTCTTGATTCCCGAGGCTGCGTCCCACTTTTCGCGTCCAGGTGTTTGTGGCAGCGCCGTTGCTGAACTCTACTCCGTGTAGACCCACACGAACCGACGACAGATGTCGTTTGGAGGACGCTATTCATGCGCAAATTTGCCGGTCCCCTTCTTTTCGTTCTGTCGTTTCTTTCGCTTCCGTCGCCGATTCTCGCACAGTGCGGTGTGGAGCGCTGGTCAGTCAAGACCGGTACCGACGCCGACGTCGCGTTGGTCAATCTCTCCTCGTCGACTTCCCAAACGATCGTGACGATGCGAGGCTGGACGGCACCCAGCCCGATCCCGGCGAACAACCGCGTCAGCCCCTTCGAGACGACGCAGTGGGTTCTCAACGCCACGCTGACCCAGTACAAGCTCGAGAGTGATTCGGACTACCACCTCGTCCTTTCCGATGCCTCCGGCAACACCATGATCGCGGAGATCCCCAGTCCGAGTTGCGTCGGCGGGGGCAGTCCCTTCGGGCCGGGCATCACAACCGCCCGGAACCAGTTCGACGCCCGATTCACGGCCACCTCGAGCTTTCAGACGGCCAACATCCCGGTTCAGATCCGAGGCGTGGGAATGTTCGACTTCCTCCACGGCCAGACCGGCGTGGCACCGAACGGAATCGAGATTCATCCGGTGCTGAACATCGTCTTCAACCCGAGCGCGGCCGATTTCACGATCGCCGCGGCTCCCAGCGCCCTCAGTGTGGTTCAGGGGACCTCGTCGACTTCGACGATTTCGACCTCGATCTCCGGCTCCTTCAACTCGGCCGTCTCTCTCTCGGCGTCGGGTCTGCCGACGGGTGCCAGCGCATCGTTCAGTCCGAGCTCGATCGCCGCTCCAGGATCGGGGAGCTCTACCGCAACAATCACGACCAGCGCGTCGACTCCGGTGGGGACATACACGGTGACGGTCACCGGGTCAGGGGGCGGCACAACCCACACGGCAACCATCACGCTGACGGTTACCGCGGCGTCAATTCCTGATTTCACGATCTCCGATTCGCCGCCTTCGCTCTCTGTCGTCCAAGGAGCGTCAGGATCGTCGACGGTCACGACCGCGGTCTCCGGTGGGTTCAATGCAGCGGTTGCGCTGACCGCCAGCGGTCTCCCGACTGGCGCTACGGCGACGTTCAGTCCAGCCTCGATCGCGGCGCCCGGCTCCGGAAGCTCGACGGCAACAATCGCCACGAGCGCCTCGACACCGGCTGGCAGCAATACGGTGACCATCACCGGCACGGGCGGTGGCAAGACCCACACGACAACCATTACGCTGACGGTTACGGCCGCGTCTACTCCTGATTTCACGATCTCCGATGCGCCACCTTCGCTCTCGGTCGTGCAGGGAGCGTCAGGATCTTCGACGGTCACGACCGCGGTCTCCGGTGGGTTCAATGCCGCGGTTGCGCTGACCGCCAGCGGTCTCCCGACGGGCGCGACGGCGACGTTCAGTCCAACCTCGATCGCGGCGCCCGGCTCCGGAAGCTCGACGGCAACCATCGCCACGAGCGCCTCGACGCCGGCCGGCAGCTACACGGTGACGATTACCGGTACAGGCGGCGGCAAGACCCACGCGACGTCTCTGGCGCTGACCGTCACGACATCCGGCGGCGGTGGAACGGAGGCCATCGTCGATGGCGGGTTCGAGTCGGCGACCGTAACCGGCAACTCCGCTCCCGGCTGGACCGGTACGACGAACATCAGCGGCGACAGCACGATCGCCTTCCACGGCGCCAATCCCCACGGCGGAACGAACTATGGAGCTCTGGGAGCGAGCAACAACGAGATCGACACGTTGACGCAGACACTCTCGATTCCATCGAACGCCACGGCGGCTTCGCTGACGTTCTGGGCGAACGTGGTGACGTCGGAAACGGCGAATACCGGCCCATACGACTTCTGCTACGTCGAGATTCACAATTCCTCGGGCACTCTGCTGGCCACACCTCTGACGCTCGACAACAACAGTTCGTCCCTTTCGAACAACACCGCGGGAACGTACTTCCAACCGGCGGCGGTCGACCTCACCTCCTACAAGGGGCAGACCATCCAACTGGTCTTCCACGCCACCACGGATTTCACGCTTCCCACCACCTTCCGCATCGACGACGTCTCCGTGGCGCTGACCACCGGCGGAGGAGACACGACACCGCCCACGACCTCGGTGACCGCGCCGGCCAATGGGGCAACCGTCTCTTCGACGGTGAGCGTGACGGCCACGGCGTCGGATAATATTGGCGTCACAAAGATGGAAATCTACATCGACGGAACGCTCCAGACCTCGAACACGAATGCGACGTCGCTGACGTTCTCGTGGAATACCACCACGTTCGCCAACGGATCGCACACCATCGTGTCGAAGGCCTATGACGCCGCCGGCAACGTGGGGACATCCGCGACGATCACGGTGACCGTCACCAACGCCGGGAGCCAGCAACTCCTAGGCAACCCCGGATTCGAGACCGGCACCGCCACGCCGTGGGTGGCGGCATCGGGAGTCGTCACCAGTTCGACCTCCGAGGCGGCGCACACCGGGACGTGGAAAGCGTGGATGGACGGGTACGGAACCACCCACACGGACACCCTCTATCAACAGGTGGCGATCCCGTCGACCATCACCACGGCAACGCTCACCTTCTGGCTGCACATCGACACCGCGGAGACCTCGACAACGACGGCCTTCGATACGCTCAACGTGCAGGTCCGCAACTCGTCGGGAACGGTGCTGGCGACGCTGGCAACGTATTCGAACCTCAACGCCACCACAGGCTACGTTCAGAAGACATTCGACCTCTCCGCTTACAAAGGGCAGACGGTGCAGATCTACCTGGTCGGTGTCGAAGACAGCACGCTTCAGACGTCCTTCGTCGTCGATGATTTCGCGCTCAACGTTCAATAGGCAGCAATAGGCAGCAATAGGCAGCAGTAAACAGGGGAGATGAAGATGAAGAGATCACTTGCCGCATTCGCCCTAATGCTCCTGGTGACCCCGCTCATGGCGGCGAAGGATGAGCCCAACCGCGCCGCCCGTGTGCTGGCCGAGACCCCCGGTCTGGTCACGCTTCCGGACGACGACGGCGGCCGGGTCGAGGTGTTCCGCCACGGCAGTGCCGCCCGCCAACTGACCTTTCACGGCGGAGCGGTGGTCAAAGAGCCGGTCGTCGTGATGATCTTCCTGGGCGATTGGAGTGCTCCTTCAGCCGCCAGACGCAAAGTCGAACTGCAGCGGCAGGTCGGGCAGATCAGCACATCGGAATCGTTCCAGACGGCGTCGGTCTACGGAGTGCGGACGACCGGACTTCTGCTCAGCAGCCGCGACATCGCCGCCGCGGGTACGCTGAACGACCTCCGCATTCAAGCGAAGATCGACGCCGGGATGACGGATGGGTCACTTCCGATGCGCGACGAGAACGCGATCCATCTCATCTTCCTCGCGCCGGCGCTGCAATCGATTCTCTCCTCGAGCGCCGCCGGACGTGACTATCATTCCTATCATTCCCACGTGCAGCTTCAGGACGTGAATGTTCGTTACGTGGTGGTTCCCTATGACCACGACCTCGGACGCATGGCCGAAGCGGCCAGGGCAAGCTTCCTGCGCGCGGTCGTGAATCCGGATGGAGACGGCTGGTATTGACGGTGCGGCTTTCGCCGCGTTATCGGTTGTCGGTTATCGGTTGTCTGGAAACGGCAACGCGTTGCGATCAACCGACAACCGACAACCGATAACGCGCGCGAAGCGCTCCTATTTGTACTTCTTCATCGCCTTCGCCAGCGTTGATCCTTTGAGGAATGCTTCCTTCCGATAGCCCACGGTCTCGTCGTACGTGTAAACCGTTACGCCGGCGGGCTCCTCGAGGAAGAAGTGGGTGCTGACGGCGGCGGCGCGGAAGGTCACCTGCTGCTTGCCTGCCTTCGACAGGTTGCTCAGGTAGATGGCCATCGGATGGGGGACCGTGGCGGGAGCGATCGTCTTCGGCGGCGGGGCGGCCGAGGCGGTAACGGCTGCGAGAAGAGTGACGGAAAGCAGGCGCAAAAGCATGAAGTAATTGTAAGCTTGCTGCAGATGTTTCTGACCGACGGTCCAGACGCCGCCGAACAGACGTATGTTTTCGCCCACGGAGCCGGTGGGGCGATGGATACGCCGTTCATGAACACGGTCGCGCGCGAGCTCGGCGAGCGCGGGATTCGGGTGGTCCGATTCGAGTTTCCGTATATGGCGGCACGGCGGACGGGCGGAAAACGCGGCGCGCCCGACCGGGAGCCGGTGCTGCTAAACACCTGGCGTGACGTTGTTGCGAAACTCGGCGGCGGGGAGCGGCTCTTCATCGGAGGCAAATCGATGGGCGGCCGGATGGCCACGCTCGTCGCCGACGAATTGCATGTCCGCGGCGTAGTCTGCTTCGGGTATCCATTCCATCCGCCCGGCCAGGCGGCCAAGGTACGCACGGCTCATCTCGAGAAACTGGCCACGCCGATGCTGGTTCTGCAGGGAGAGCGCGATCCGTTCGGAACGCGCGACGACGTTGCCGGCTACCGGCTCTCACCCCGCATCGGGATCGAATGGATCGCTGACGGTGATCACTCGCTGAAGCCGCGGGCGAAGTCGGGAACCACGGAGCGCCAGAACCTCATCCACGCCATCGACGTCTCTGCCGCCTTTATGGCCGCAGTCTTGCTGGATAAGGACTGATATGCGGCCAATAGCACTGATTGTAGAAGATGACGCCGTCACGCGCACCCTGCTCGCACAGTTGCTCGAGTCCCTCGATTGCGATGTCGATCTGGCCGACGATGGGGAGGAAGCGCTGGCGCGGCTTCTCGGTCACCACTACGACGTGGTCGTTCTCGACATCATCCTGCCGAAGATCAGCGGGATCGAGGTGATGGAGTCGCTGCGGCGCGAGCGGCCTAACATGCTCGGCTGCATCATCGTGGTCACCGGTCTGGATATCCGCGAGATCCGCTCTCTCTTTCCGGCCGTGCACGACACGCTGCCGAAGCCGGTGCTGCCGCGCCGCCTTCGCCAGGCGGTGCGCTCGTGCCTCAGCAGGCCGCGCGGCGGCGACGCCGCGGCCGTTGACGAACGAATCACACCCCGTTGAGCGGCTGCTCACGTCCCAGCCCCCAAACCACAAAGTCTTATTCGGATTTCACATCCGGGCGACGGCTGGCTGATGTCGCGTCTCTACACTGACTCGGACTGGGACATACAGGACGCAACCTCCTCCGGAAGCGTGTTGTATGAGAGAGAGAAGCAAGCAGGCGGTTGGAAGCGTGTCGCTTCCAACCGCCTGTTGTTTTTTATGGGCCGGCACGGGCGATGTGGCACAGACACTCTTGTCTGTGCCGGCTCTGCAGGATTGAGATCGCAAGCCCGCAACGCCGTCAGCTTCGGCCGGGCACAGACAAGAGTGTCTGTCTGTGCCACATTAGAGATCCAGCAGGAAGCTGTCCGGGCCGGCGCTGGCGTCGTACTCTGCCTGCAGGTCGGTCTTGTGCTTCCACTCGATCTCGGCCAGCTCCATGAAGAGCGCGCCGAGTCGCGTGTCGGGGACGCGCTCGGCCATGAAGCGGTAATAGCTCTCCGAGTCGCGCTCGCGCTCGAGGGCTTGTTTCAGGGCATGGCTGAGGTCGAGATCGACCAGGTCGGGAGCCAGATCGATGACCACCGGCAACGGCTCGGGAGGGATGTGGCCGATTTCCTCGCGATACTTGCGCTCCATCTTCGCGCGATGGACCAACTCACCGTCGGCAAGCTGGAGCAGGCGTTTGCTGACCTCGGCGCTGCCGGCGCGCTCGGACAACTTCTGATAATAGACACGCGTCTCGACTTCGGATTGAATCGCCTTGCGCAGGACCTCTTCGACCGTCGTCTCGAGTGGCTTCATCGGTCGCGCTATTGCGTGTCTCCACCGCGGAACACTTCGGGATTCGGCGGAGCATCGTCCGCGAACGGCGCGCTGCGAAGTTGCTGGCCGATGCCAGTGCCGCCGGCTGTGCCGTGCTTGTCGATCGCGCCGTAGTACGGCCGCCAGCCCATCGGACCGACAGGGAAGTTCGGCGGGACGACGAGGTCGCGCAGGCCGACGACCGAGCGCGCCCGCGTGTCGATGGCCATCTCGTAGTCGCGCGTCATGTAGATGGCGTCCTCGGGGCAGGCATCGACGCAGTATCCGCAGAAGACGCAGCGGAGCAGGTCGATCTCGTAGCGCACCGGAAACTTCTCCCGCGTCCTCTCATCCTCGCCGGCCTGGATGGTGATGCATTCGGCCGGGCAGGCGGTCGAGCACATGTAGCAGGCCACGCATCGGGTGGTGCCGTCTTCGCGCGAGGTGAGGATATGCCGTCCGCGGAAGCGCTCGGAGTAGACGCGCTTGACCTCGGGGTACGAGATCGTCGGTAGTTCTTTGAGATTGAACAGATTGTGCAGGAGGTGGCGGATCGTCACCAGCATCCCGCCGATGACGGCCGGGAGATACAGGCGGTCCAGCACCGTGAGCGGCGTCCGCTCCACTTTCACGACTCCGGGTCTTACGCGTGTCAGGTGCATCGGTTAGTGGTCCAACTCTCCGGCGATAATGTTGAGCGACCCCAGGGCCGCGATGGCGTCGGGGATCGTCTGTCCCATGATCATGTCAGGGAAGGCCGAGTAAATCTGGAAGCAGGGCGGACGGCAGCGGACGCGGTACGGATTCTTGGTGCCGTCGGAGACGACGTAGAAGCCGAGCTCCCCGTTGCCCCCTTCGACCTGGAAGTACGTCTCGCCGACCGGCGGCTGGATGCCGTGCATGATCAGTTTGAAGTGGTAGATGAGCGACTCCATCTCGTTGTAGACCTTCTCCTTCGGCGGCAGCGCGACGTAGGGATTGTCGACGATGACCGGTCCCTCGGGCAGGCCGCGCTCGATGGCCTGCTGCAGGATGCGCAGCGACTGCCGCATCTCTTCCATCCGCACCAGGAAGCGGGCGTAGGTGTCGCCGCCCTCGGCGATGGGCACGTCGAAGTCGTAAGTCTCGTATCCGAGGTACGGGGTGGCCTTGCGGACGTCGAAAGGAACGCCGCAGGCGCGCAGACAGGGACCGGTGAAGCCGTAGTTGATGGCCTCCTCGGCGCTGATCGGCGCCACCCCGACCACGCGGTCGAGGAAGATCTTATTGCGGTCGACCAGCTTCTCCACGTCGTTGATGAACTTCGGCATCATGTCGACGAGGCGCTGCGATTTCTGCAGAAAATCGGGAGGAACGTCGACGGCCAGTCCTCCGATGCGCGTATAGCTCGGCAGCAGGCGCGCCCCGCAGCACGCTTCGATGAGACCGTAGATCTCCTCGCGCGGCTGGAAGAGGTACCAGAAATTCGTCAGCGCCCCCATGTCGACCAGGTTCGTGCCGATGCAGACGAGATGATCGGCGATGCGCATGAACTCCGAGAGCATCAGCCGGACGTGTTGCGCCCGTGCCGGAACCTCGATGCCGAGGAGCTTCTCCACGGCCATGCAGTAGCCGACGTTGTTGATGATCGCCGAGCAATAGTTCAGACGATCGGTGTACGGGATCACCTGCTGGTACGTGTGCGTCTCCGACATCTTCTCGAAGCAGCGGTGCAGGTATCCGATCTCCTGATCGGCTCCGATGATGGTCTCGCCGTCAAGGGTGACCACGATGCGTAGAGTTCCGTGCGTGGCCGGGTGGGACGGTCCGAGGTTCAGGGTGACCCGCTCGTAATCGGTGTCGACGTTCTCGAAGCGCGGATCGATCTTCGGAATGATCTTGGCCACATCGTTCTCGGTGAGGATCCAGCGCTGGGCGGGATCGTAGTCCTTTCGCAGCGGGTGGCCCTGAAACGCTTCGTGCGTGAGGATGCGGCGAAGGTTCGGGTGACCGTCGAAGACGACGCCGTACATATCGAACACTTCCCGCTCGTACCAGTTCAGGCCCTTGAACACGGGCGTGCCGGTCTCGATCGATTCGCCGTCGGCCACGCGAACCTTGAGACGGATGCGCTCGTTGTTCTTCAGCGAGTAGAGCTGGTAGATGACGTCGAAGCGGCCGGGGGATGGTTGTCGGTTATCGGTTGGCGGTTGTCGGTTGCCCTCGCGTCCGGGATAGTCGACGGCGAAGAGATCGAGGGGCATCATGAAGGCGAGCTCTTCGCTCTCCTTCAGCGCCCGCAACACATCGACGATCTGTTCCTTGTCGACGACGAACGACGGCATGTCCTGGCCGAGCTCGGGCGTCATGCCCGGATGCTGCAGCGCCGCGGCGATGACTTCGCCGCGGGCGTCGGCGATCTCGGCCCCGACGGGAACGTACGGATTCCGATTGGTCGGCGCCGGGCCGGTGTAGGGGATGGCGGAGAATTTGGTGAGGGTGCTCATGATTGAGGTTGCAGGGTTGCTTGGTTGCTCGGTTGCTCAGTAACCGGGTTCAGCAACCCAGCAACCCTGCAACTCAGTAACCGGTTCACCGACGGACCTCCCCCCGCTGAATCTTCTCTTTCAACTTCAGGATCGAGTACATCAATCCGTCCGGGGTCGGGGGACAGCCAGGGACCCACATGTCGACGGGGATGATCTCGTCGATTCCCTGGACGACGTGGTAAGCGCGATAGAAGCCGCCGGAGGTGGCACAGGCGCCCATGGCGATGACGTAGCGCGGCTCGGGCATCTGTTCGTAGATCTTCTTGAGGACCGGCGCCATCTTGTCGACGATCGTGCCGGCCACGATCATGAGGTCGGCCTGCCTCGGCGAGAACCTGACGACCTCGGCGCCGAAGCGGGCGATGTCGTAGTGCGACGAGACCATCGACATGAACTCGATGGCACAGCAGGCGGTGCCGAAGGGGAGCGGCCAGAGCGAATTGCCGCGGGCCCAGTTGACCATGGTGTCGACGGTCGTCGTCAGATACGTTCCGCCGGCGAGGTCTTCGATCTCCCGATCCGATTCACCGGGAAGAGTGATAAGCCCTTTTTCGGCGCCCTCGCCGGGAGGGCCGCCTCGTTTGCGCTGGATGATGGAGCCGGAACTGTCGTAAGGAAGGTTCGCCATAAGCGGGCCGCGATGTTATGGGTTTGAGAAACTTTTCACAAGACGGGGTCTCGAGGTCGCGAGGTTGCGCGGTCTCGCGGTTGGGTTGCTGGGTTGCTGAGTTGCTGGGTCGTTGAGTCGCTGAGTTGCTCATGTACTCAGCAACCCAGCAACCCAGCAACCCAGCAACCAAGCAACCGAGCAACCAACCCTGCAACCTTCAAGCCCCGCGAGACCCCGCAACCGCGATACCGCGTAACCGCATCTCGATCATCTCCGCTACCCGTTCCGCCCGCCATTGCTCCGCAACTTCGCGGCCGCGGGCGCGCAGGCGATTGCGAAGATCGGCGTCACTCAGCAATTCGATCAACTTCTCCCCCAGCTCGACCGCATTCTCCTGCGGCGCGAAGAGGGCATAGTCGCGCCTGTCATCAAACGACTGGTAGGACGGAATCGCGGTCATGATCACCGGAATCCCCGACGCCATGGCTTCGGCGGCGGGCAGGCCGAAACCTTCCTCTCGGTGATTCGGCGCGATGAGGACGTCGCATGAGTGCACGAGCCGCGTCATCTCGCGCGTGTTCAGCGCGACGTGAAACTCCTGAATCGTATCCAATGGCTCCTCGCGCGACGGCGCCCAGGGCGACACGCGGATGAGATCGAAGCGCTGGTGAAACCACCGTGCATGCGCCGCGGCGCCGTAACCATCGGCGATGCCTTTGAGATCGACCTGCGATTCGCCGCAGAGCAGGACGCGCATCGGCTCATTCTCCGGCGGCGTACGCGGGCGAAAGAAATCGTCGTCGACGATCTGGCCGACGTAGCGAACGTCGTCGGTGAACTGCCGGCAGATCTCGATCAACTGTCTTGCCACGACCAGCTTCGGAATCGGCAGGCGGTACGCGGCATCGATCTCCGCCCGAATGGGCTGATAGGCGTTGAAAGACCCTTCGTACCCCTGGCAGAGATGCAGCGCCTTCTCCGGCGCGATGGCCCAGGCGGGGGAGAGCGTCGTCCAGAAGGTGGCGATGACGAAGTCGTCGCCGCGGGCATCGTAGGTGTTGAAGTCATCGACGTAGACCCACTCCGCGCGCGAGGTGCGCCACGTCAACGGCAGCCCTTTCGTGACGATGCGGACGTGATGGCCGCGCTCGATCAGCGCGTCGGCCTGCGCCAGCATGACGCGGGTTCCGCCCGAGAGGGCGGTGTCTTCCATCAGATAGGCGATGCGGAGGGACTCTGTCATGGATCGTTGCGGGCGACGACGTAGTAACCGGCGGGGATCAGATCTTCTTTCGAATGCGGCATGCGCGCGGCGGCCAGGGCGGCCAGCAACTCCTCGCGCCCGCGCGTGACCACGGTCTCCTGCGGCGCGATCTCGGCCACCGTCCAGCCGGCGATGGAGAGCATCTCTTCGATCGTCCGCTTCGTGAAGAAGCGCAGATGTCCGACGCAGGTGAGGCCCATGTAGACGTAATCGAAGCGGCCGCGGATCAGATCGCTGACCACCGAGGCATTGGCGACGTTGGGGATGCTCAGAAGCAAGTGTCCTCCCGGCGCACAGACCTTTCGCAGGTCGGCCAGGAACGACCAGGGCTCGTCGATGTGCTCGACGATGTCACCGCCGATGATCCAGTCGAATTTCTCCCGGATGAGGGCCACGATCTCTCTCGCGTCGCCGCAATAGACGTCATCGATCCGCTTCTTGGCCACGGCCGCCGCGCGCGGATCGATCTCGATGCCGACGACGCGGCACTTCTGCCGTGCTTTCAGGGCAGCACCGAGAGGAGCTTCGCCGCAGCCGAACTCGAGGATCGACTTGGCGTCGGGAGAGATGCGCGCCAGAAGGTCGGTGCGCGTCTGTCCGCGCAACGAGCTCCAGCGATGGACGTAGTCGGCGGGGGAGATCACGACTTCGCGGCCGGCCAGGGCATGTTTCGGCGGATCGTCGATTCCCTCGAGGAATGTGGTGCGGCAGAGGTATACGCCGGGATCCGACCCATCCCACTTGACCACCTCGCCGTCCGCTCCCTGGCTCTGCATCTCGCCGGTCATCTGCTGCAGTTCGCGCAGCGTGAGATAGGGAGCAAGCGGCGTGCGGCGCTGACCGCTGTTCTCGGCCTCATTGCTGACCGGCAGGGCCGCCACCACGCTGCTGGTGTGGACGAGAAGCTCCCGCAGCCGCGTGACCAGTTTGGCGGGGGGGAGGAGGAGCGGGTCGGTGACCACGAGAACGTGGTCGCTGTCGAGCGTCGCCGCGGCGAGCGAGGCCGGCTCTTCGACGTCATAGATCACGAATTCGTCCGCACCGCCCCCACGCAGCAGCGTCTGGCTCTGCCAGCTTGCGTAGCGTTCCTCGATCGCCGGATGATCGAAGCGCGGAAAGAGGACGGCGGGCGACATGGGGCGACATCTTAATCTGCGTCCTCTGCGGATGAAGGCTTTCTCCACCGGTCGGAGCGCCGGCTGGCTCGCCGGAAGCCTGCCGTGTTGTCTGTTGTCGGTTATCGGTTGTCGGTTGTCGTTTGTCGCTTGGCGGTGGTCAAATCATTATGCCTACGCCGCTTCAACTGACAACCGACAACCGACAACCCCTTACGTTCAGGCCATCGCGTTTGGACGCCATGCCCATCCCCGCCGTACACTCTCGACCGACATGTCTTCCGCCATCGCCACGGATCTCCGCGTCAATCCGTTTCTGCACATCGACGCGGAGCGGATCTACAACCCGCTGACCGATCGCACCGTTACCGCCGGCGAGACGGAATATGAGGCGTTGCGGCGCGTGATCGATGGTGCTGCGATCGATGCTCAGCTCGAGAAAGGCGGCTGGCTGGTGCGCGGTGACGTCTCGCGCATGTACCGTTTGAAGATCGTCTCCCTGGAGACGATGACGGCGTGCAACCAGAAGTGCTACTTCTGCCCGGTCTCCATCGCGCCGCGCGAGGACTACGACATGCCGGTGGCGCTCTTCGAGAAGATCGTCAACCAGTTGACCGCGTATCGCGACACGCTGGAGAGCGTCTTCCTGCAGAGCTACAACGAGCCGACGCTCGACCGGCGCTTCGTCGATTTCTGCAAAACGCTGTTCGCGGCGAAGCTGCCGGTGGCCGTGCTGAGCAATGGCTCGGGTCTGACCCCGGGGAAGGTCGACGCCCTCATCGAAGCAGGCCCGCTGCGCTACATCTGCATCAATCTTTCGACGCTCGACCGCGAGCGCTACACACGCGACCGCGGCGAGGATCACCTCGGCGTGGTGCTGCGCAATCTCGACTACGTCAAGTCGCGGCCGCTGGCGGACGTGATGAAGATCGTCGTCCTCGGCACCGGCGACGCCGTCCACGACGCCGACTTCGAAGCGATCGCCGAACGTTTCAAAGAAACCCGCTTCACCGTCGAGCACAATGTGGTGATGGATCGCGCCGGATGGCTCGATGTCGGCCTCAAACCGGAGGCGCCGAAGCGCCATCTGGCCGGCTGCGACAACATCGGGTCGCGACCCCTGCAGCACCTCCACATCACGCCGCGCGGACAATGCGTTCTCTGCTGCGAGGACTATGACGAGCGCTACATCGTCGGCGACCTCACCACAAACACCGTGGCCGAGGTGTTGGAAGGGCCGGAACTGGCAACGATGCGAAAATGGGTCTACGGCATCGAAGACGCGCCGGACGACTTCATGTGCCGCGACTGCGTCTTCGCGCGGACAGGTGCGTGAACGACGACGGACCGCGGCGCCGCCCTATCGCCATCGAAGCCGCGTCCGCGGCGGCCCTTGTCGGCTTCAACGTCCTGCTCTATCGCAAAATCTTCACTCTCTGGTGGACGTACGACGACGCCAACATCCTGCGGTCGATATTCGAGCATCCCTTCATCGCCCCGTTCGTTGACAGCCACGTCTGGCCGCAGCAGCTCTTTACGCCGCTGCTGATCATGGCCTTCGACGCGCAGTGGAAGCTCTTCGCGTTCAACGCCACGCAGTGGTATGCCGTGCAACTGGCCGTTGCCTGCGTGACGACGATTCTGGTCTACGCGGCAGTCCGGCAGTTTCTGGATCACTGGCGGTCGGTCGCCGCCGCGGCGATTTTCGCCGCCGGCCCGCCGCTCTGTTCGGTCATCACGCAGATCTCGACGGTGCACTACTACCTGGCGATCTCGTTCAGCGCCCTTGCGGTCATGGCGTACGTCATCGCTCTGCGGCGCGTGAGCTGGCTGGTGACGGCTCTTTCGGCCGTGTGCTACCTCCTGGCGATGCTGGCCAAAGAGGTGTCCATCCCGCTGCCGCTGCTCCTGATCGCGCTTCCTCTGCGCGATTTGCGGACGCGCCTCCGGTTCGTGGTTGCCCATGGAGTGGCCACGGTCGTTTACTTTGTCTGGCGCTACGCCGTCATCAGGACGTTTTTTGGCGCGTATGGCTGGAAGATCGATGCCGCGGAGTGGCCGCGGCTGCTGATGCTGCTGCCCTGGCGCATTGTGCAGGGCGCCGCGGGAGCCGGAACGGCCATCGGGCTGACGCTTGTAGGGGTCATGACGCTGACGATCATCGCCGGGGTGCGGAACCGGCGGACGATTGCTCTTCTCATCGCCGCAATTCTGGTCGCCGGCGTGCCGATGCTCCCGCTGGCGAAAGAAGTCAATCGCCGTTACGTGGTCGTGCCGTGGCTGGCATGGTCGATCGCGTTTTCGGCCGCCACGGCGCGGCGCGGCAAGCGTGCCGCCGCGGCGCTGCTCGCCGTCGCGCCGCTCCTGGCCATCGCCGCAAACCGGCAGGAGTGGCGCCACGAGTTTCCGCTCCGCCGGCGTATGTCGGACGAGGCGCGTTTCTTTTTTTACGACATGCCTCCCGATGCGCTCCTGCGCCGGCCGCTGGCGCCGCCCGCGGCGATGGGTGAGGTGAAGTGGATGAAGACGGTGCAGTTCGCAAAACCTGCCGGTGATTGGTTTTACGACGACATCTTCCTCTGCGGCGGCGGCGCCGGTGGGAGGCGGGTCTTCGAGTACGAAGGACACGGCATCGTCGAAGTCACGCCGCGGGTTGCCGGCCTTGCGGCACGTTTCTGTCACTCGCTCCGCAACGCGCCGCTCTCGGCGACGTTCCATTACCGCAATCCCGCCCTCTATTGGGATCTGGGCCCGTACGCCGGCGGCCGCTACTCCGCCATCCTCGGCAACGGCATTCAGGCATTTGAGATCCCACGCCGCGATGCCCTCAACCTCGAGCGGGGCATTCCCGGCCTGGGACTGCGCATCCGCTACGATTCACCGGCAGGATGGACGACCTACTCGCCGGAACTGACGCTTGACTTCGTGCATCATCCGGACCTCGCATGGCACCGCTGAGACTTCGTTACGACGCCCTCCCATTCCGCGATCGTTACGTGGCGGCGGAGCCGTTCCCGCACATCGTCCTCGATGGTTTGTTCGATGATGCCGCGCTCGAATCCGTCCTGCGCGAGTTTCCGGGCCCGGAGGGGATGCGCTGGCGCTCGTTCGACTCGCCGATGGAGAAGAAGCTCGGCTACTACCACGAGACCAGCATCATATCGAGGACGATCCGCGACTTCCTCAGCGACATGAACTCCTTCGAGATGCTGCTGTGGCTGGAGTCGCTCACAGGCATCGACGGGCTGATTCCGGATCCCTACTTCGGTGGCGGCGGTCTGCACCAGATCGAGCCCGGCGGCTTTCTCAAGGTCCACGCGGACTTCAACGTCCATCCGAAGCTGAGGCTCGATCGCCGCCTGAACATGCTCGTGTATCTCAACAAAGAGTGGCGTCATGAATACGGCGGCCACCTCGAGCTGTGGGACCGCGACCAATCCACCTGTCGCGTGAAGATCCTGCCGCTCTTCAACCGGACGGTGATCTTCTCGACGACCGACACGTCGTTTCACGGCCATCCGCATCCGCTCACCTCGCCGGCCGGAACGTCGCGCAAGTCGGTCTCGCTCTACTACTACACGGCCGGGCGGCCGGAGTCGGAGCGCTCCGCGCCTCACGACACGATCTTCATTCCCTGATGCCGTAGAATCTCGTCCAGGACGCCATGACCGCGTTGCCGGACATCGAGTTTCTGTTGCCGATCTTCCCGCTGCCGAACCTCGTCTTTTTTCCGCAGACCCGTATCCCGCTTCACGTTTTCGAGCCTCGTTACCGGAAGCTCATCAGCGACGTCGTGGAACGCGACCAGCGCTTCGGCATCACGCTTCTGCGCCCGGGATGGGAAGCCGACTATTTCGGCACGCCGTCGGTCCATCTCTGCGGAACGATGGGCCGGATCGAGCAGACGGTGATGCTCGACGACGGCCGCTACAACATCGTCGTATACGGCGAGTCCCGCTTTCAGATCATCGGCGACGTGTCGAATGAGCCGTACCGCACGGTGAGGGCCGTGGCCAGTCCGCAGATCGAGCGCGACCCCACCGACGCTTACGCCCAGCGCATATGGCTGGCCGAGCTGTCGCAGCAATACCTCCGGCATTTTCCGGAGCAGATCGAGGTGCCGGAGATCGAGACCGTTGGACTCGAGGCGCTGACGAACGCTCTGATCATGTCGCTCAGCCTCGACGTCGCCGAGAAACAGCGCCTCCTCGAGATGGATGACGTCGTCACCCGCGCCGAAGAAGTCGCCGGCGAACTGCAGAACCGCATCGAGAGCATGCAGTTCCTTGCGCCGTTCCGACAGGATGGGGATCCGAGCAGGAATTGAGGCGCAGTGGATTAGTGGATTGGAGAATCCAACGAATCATTCCCGGATCACGCGGTGAGCCGTCCGGCGTCCACGCTGAATCGACACGATCGCGGGCGCGAGTGACGGTTTCAGTTCCAACGCCGGCCATGGAAGAAACGGGAACGGCCAAAGCTGGTAAGTCGGCGGGCTCCGCGAGTCCACTAGTGACCTCCACGAGCTCACCTAGTGGCCTCCACGAGTCCACTAGTGACCTCCACGAGTGCACTAGTGACCTCCACGAGCTGACCTAGTGACCTCCACGAGCTCACTAGTGACCTCCACGGGTCCATTAGTGGCCTCCAGGGGTGCGCCGCATCTGCCGGAATTAGTGGTCAGCCAGCGAATCCACCAATCTCTCAATCGGAGTCCATCATCTTCGCAACCACATCCCGATCCGCCCGCGTCTTCCGCAGGAAGAACGGTCCTGCGGCGCGAAAATGGAGGCGCAATGCGGCGTCCAGCAGCGCGGGGCGCGACAGCAGGAAGGCCACGCGGCGGCTCCAGGCGATGCGGTGGTTGAAAAGCTCCGCGTGCCGGTTCCTATAGCCGTCCTCGCTCCGTTTGCGGTCGCCATCGTTGAGCGCCGCGGCGATGAACGGCGCGGCCACGAGCGCCGACTGCATGGCCATGGCCATCCCGTTGCCGGTCAACGGATCGATGACCCCCGAGGCGTCGCCGATCATGAAGATTCCCTCCTCCACCGCCGACCGCGAGCGAAAGATCACCGGCTCGGATGAAAGGAAGCCGTCCTGCGCCGGCTCATACCGCGCGTACATCGCCTCGAGCGGCTCCTCCTCGGCTCGGATCTCCTGCACGAAGGAATCCCATTTGCCCTTGTGACCCTGCAGCCGCCGGGCGTGCACGAGTCCGCAGATGTTCGTGATGCCCCCCTCGACGTCATTCACGCCGAGGTAACCGTCGGCGAACGAATAGAGCTCGATGACCCCCTTCGCCCCCTCGCCGCGGTAATGCCGCTTGAACCCGAAATTGCGATGCGAGCGGTCGCGGACGAAGGCGCGCTCTAGCTGCCGGTCGAAACGCCCCCACCTTCCCCACGCCCCAGCCACCACCCGCGCGTGGATGGTGCCGTCGTCGAGCGTGACGCCGTCACGCGGGACAGCCGTTGCCATCGCCGTGACCGCCTGCGCACCTGCGGCAACGGCGCAGCGATGAAGCGCGTCATCGAGAAACATGCGTGACACGCCGCGGGCGGGATGGGGGAAGTCGAAAGCATATGTGCGGCCCCGTCCCACGACGCGGCAGCTCTCGATGTGCGGCGCGCCGCCGAGGTCGATGCCGAGCGCCTCGGCGATCGGCAGTGCGTCGTACGACAGAAACTCGCCGCATAACTTGTCGCGCGGAAAGTCATCCCGGTCGATCAGCGCGACGGAATAGCCGCGTCGGGCCAGGAGCGCGGCCAGCGTCGAGCCGCCGGGACCGGCTCCGACGATAGCGACATCGACGGTGAGAGTGGTCATGCCGATGCACATCCGCGCGACACAGACAAGAGTGTCGGTGCCACATTGGCCGCGCTTGTGATGGGCAAGACTCGCCTTTGCCACAAGCGGAATGCAATGTGGTACGCACACTCTTGTCTGTGCCTTGGAGATTGGATGTTGCGACGCCGCGATAGCGACTCAAGAAGGTAGCCAGGGGTGCGAGCGTTTTTTGCGAGCACCCCTGGAACCCGATGCGATCGGAAATCGTGCCGCGTCAGCGGCACGCGGAATGCAATGTGGCACAGACACTCTTGTCTGTGCCCGGGAGATTGGAGCTTGCGACGCCGCGATAGCGGCTGAAGAAGGTAGCCAGGGGTGCGAGCGGTTTTTGCGAGCACCCCTGGAACCCGATGCGATCTGAAATCGTGCCGCGTCAGCGGCACTGGATGGAGTCCCCGATCACTCCAGTGCCGCTGACGCGGCACCAAACCAAGACATCTCTGTACCAGGGGTGCTCGCAAAAAAACGCTCGCACCCCTGGCTACCTTCTTGTTGCCGCTAACGCGGCGTGGCGCAGGCACTCCTGTCCACATCGCGCGGTTTAAGCCTTCCATAACAGCAATCCAAACCGGAACGGCATCATGTTCACGACCTCCACCCGCCCCGCCCCCGTTTTCTCGCCGACGGCCCGCGCCTCATCGGCGGTGTAGCCGCGGGCAACGGACGCGGGGGCGTCATACGCGGTGATGCGGCCGACGAGATGCAGTTTTCCCAGCAGCCAGGTGAAGAGGAAGGGGAGGATGTGGCGGCGCGTGTCGCTGGCCATCGCGCCGATGCGGGCGATGCGCAGCGCCCCGCGGAGGATGGCCGCGTTTTCCTCCGGCTCGAAGTGGTGGAAGAAGTGCGACGAGGTGACGAGATCGACCGATGCGTCGCAGAAGGGCAGACGCATGGCATCGGCCACCACGCGCAGCGCGCGGGAGCGGCCGCGCTCGTAGGCGAGATGTTTGATGTTCATATCGACGGCGATCGTCATCACGCCAGACGGAAGTGCGTCTAGGAGATCGGCGGTGCCGGCGCCGAGGTCGACGACGGCCTTCGCGCCGGGAGCGAAACGGCGGACCAGGCGCAGGTAGGTCGACGTTCCGCCGGCCCAGCGGTTGAACCGGCGCAGATCCCGGAGCGAGCGCTCCATCGCCTCGCGCGGCGCGTCATGCTCGTCGAGCAGTTCGGGACTGACGACGCGCTTCATGGCACCTCGACGAACGTCGTTCGCCACGCCGGCAGGTCGACGGTGATCTGCGTCAGCGGCTTCTTCGCCTCGTCGAAAACGTCGATCGCATACGGTCCCGGAAGCAGGCGCGGGCAGTTGATCGATTGCCCGCAGCGGAGCGGATGAAAGTCCTTGCCGAGGCCGCGCAGAAAGTCGGGGATATCCTGACCGCCCGTGGCGTGCACCTGCACGAATCGCGGGGCATCGTGATTGACAGCGATGATCAGCTCGCCCGCTCTCTCCAGCCGGACGTCGAGCACATCCGACTTCGGCCAGGGGATGAAGCGCTGAAAGCGCCGGGGAGAAGTGACCAGGGCCTCATTGACGACGGTGTCGTCTCCGATCTCGAAGCGGACCTCCGGTCCGCCGTGAATCGGTTTCTGTTTGGCGTCGACCGTGGTGCGCCATCGGCCGGCAAGCAGCGACGCGCTCCCTTCGACGGGCGATCCATCCTCGGCGGCGAAGAAGCAGATGACGAGTGTACGCATGGGACGGGTAGATTAGTGGATTCGGGGTCTCGCGGTCTGGCGGTTGCGGGGTCTCGCGGTGTTGGGGTTGCTGGGTTGCTGGGTTGCAAAGTTGCTAAGTTGCAACGTGAGATAGTCACGCAGCAACCCAGCAACCCAGCAACCCAGCAACCCCACCTCGAGACCCCGCAACCGCGAGACCGCGAGACCGCGAATCAGACATACCTCTTCAACACCAGTGCCGAATTCTTCGAACCGAAGGCGATCGTGTTGCAGACGGCGGCGTCGATGCGGGCGCGCCGGCCGAGGTCGGGGATGTAGTCGAGATCGCACTCGGGATCGGGCGTATCGAGATTGATCGTCGGCGGGAGGATGCCGTCGCGGATCGCCATCAGCGTCGCGGCCACCCCCGCGGAACCGCAGGCTCCCTGAGGATGTCCGATCATCGACTTCGTCGCCGAGCCGGGGAGCATTCTGGCGTGCTCCCCGAAGGCCAGCTTGACCGCGCGCGTCTCGATGCGGTCGTTGAGATCGGTCGAGGTGCCGTGGTAATTGAGATAACCGACCTCGCCCGGATCGATCCCGGCATCCTTCATCGCCAGCGTCATCGCCCGCGCCGGCTCCTCGCCCGACTCATCGAGGCGCACACGGTGGTAGGCGTCGCAGGTCGAGCCGTATCCGGCTACCTCGCCATAGATCTTCGCGCCGCGCGCCTTCGCGGTCTCCTCGCGCTCCATGACGAACATCCACGCCCCCTCGGAGAGCACGAACCCGTCACGATCGCGCGAGAACGGCCGCGAGGCCGACTCCGGCGCGTCGTTCCGCGTGTTGGCGACGATGCGCATGATGCAGAAGCCGGTCATGATCGCTTCGGTGATCGTGGCGTCGGCACCGCCGCAGACGATGTAGTCGATGACGCCGAGCTTCAGGTTGCGGTAGGCATAGCCGATGGCATCGGTCGATGACGTGCAGCCGGTGGAGATCAGATGCGAGAAGCCGTGGAGGTCGTAGGCCATCGAGATCTCCGAGGCGATCGTGCCGATGGTGCCCGAGGGGACGGAGTAGATCGAGGCCTGCTTCTCGTGGTCGTCGAACCAGAGCTCATACATCCGCTCGCTGAACTCGACCGCGCCGCCGCCGGAGCCGAGCATCACGCCGATGTTGCGGCGCGTCTCCAGATCGACGGCTGACGGATCGAGCCTGGCATCTTTCAGCGCCTCGTCCGTCGCGGCGATCACCATCGGCACGACGCGCGAGACGTGCTTCATGTTTTTCACGTCGACCCAGAGGGTAGGATCGAAGTCGACCTCGCCGGCCACGCGCGACGGAAGCTTCGAGGCGTCGAACTGGGTGATGGTGCGGACGCCGGAGCGTCCTTCTTTCAGCGCCTCAAAGTAATTCTCCCGTCCGACGCCGTTCGGGCTGAGCACGCCGATGCCGGTAATGACAATTCGCTGGCTGTGCATCTCGCGGCGCGACAACGTGGATGGCAAGAGAAAGATTGCAGAAGGTTGGCGGTAGGCGGAATCCTGCCGGTGAGCGTAGCGAACCATAGCAGGATCTCCGGTGATACCGCGCAACCGCCGGGCAATAGGCGCAGCGCGCGCAATACCACCGGAGATCCTGCCATGGTTCGCTACGCTCACCGGCAGGATTGGAACCTCTACCACCGCGCAACCGTCGGGCAATAGGCGCAGCCCGCGCAATACCACCGGAGATCCTGCCATGGTTCGCTACGCTCACCGGCAGGATTGAAACCTCAACCACCGCGTAACCGCACTACGGCCTTCCTTAATAAACTCGCGTTGTGATACTCTTCACCCGGTCCGAAATCATGCCCTCGTTCAAAGTTCGTCTGTTCGGCGAATTCTCAGCCACGGATCATCGTGGCAATACGCTCGCGCTCGGCAGCCGGCGTACGCACACCACGCTGGCCTGGCTGGCCATGCACCTCGACTCTCCCGCCCCCTTGCGCGATTTCGTGGCGCTTTTCGGCGGCGATAGTCCCGCCGCCCTCGGACGCGACCTTCGCTATGCGCTCCGCTTCGCCGCGCCGGATGTCCTCATCGGCTCGGGCGATACGCTGCGATTCAATTCCCGCACGGTCGATGTCGACGTGGCCCGCTTCGACCTTCTCGCGGCAAACGGCTCGCTGAATGCCGTCCGCGCCGCGGCGGAGATTTATCGCGGGAACCTCCTGGAAGGCTTTGACAGCGATGTCCCCGACTTCGAGGCCTGGGTTTCGGAGCGCCGCCTCCACTACTGGCGCGAAGCGCTGGCGGTGCTCGGTACGCTGCTGGCCGCGCAGATCAAGGCGGGCTGGTGGGAGAACGCTACCGATACGGCCAGCCGGCTCCTGGCGCTCGACCCCACGCAGGAAGTCGTTCATCGCGCTCTGATGCGCTTGCAGCTCGAACAGGGGCGGCCCGATTCCGCGCTCCGCCGTTACCAGGAGTGCGCCGACATTCTCGAGCGGCAGTTCAGCCGCCTGCCGAGTGCCGAGACCGAACGGTTGCGCGAGGAGATCCTCTCCGCGCTGGAGAAAGCTCCCGCGCCGCGCGACGCCTTTCACAAAGCGGCCGATGGGCCGGTGCTGATCCTTCTTGTCGAGGATGATGCCGTCTCCTCCGCGCTCGTCGAAGGATTCCTGAGCGAGGCAGGGTATGAGATCGTCGTGACCAGCGATGGAGGGGATGCGCTTCTCGAGCTCGGCCGCCGCGAGTTCGACCTCATCGTCCTCGACGTGAACGTCCCAACCCTGAACGGCCTCCAGCTCTTCGAGATCATGATGAAGAAGGGGATGGAAACACCGGCCGTCTTCATCACCGGAGTGGCCGGGGCGGAGGTCGAGGCCCGCAGCCTCGAGCTTGGCGCGGCCGGCTTTCTGCGCAAACCGATCCGGAAAGAGAGCCTCCTTCCGCGCGTCCGGGCCATCCTGCAGCGGCGAGAGCGCGTACAGTCTCTCCGGTGAGCAACGATTTCAGCAACGATTTCGGCGACTCTTTCAGTAAGCGCGCCGAGGATGGCGAGCGGCAGAAGCGCGCGCGTGCGTACAAGATCGCCACAGTCGAGATCCCGGTCCTTCGCTGTCTCGGGTCGGCTTTCCTTTCCCTCGGCGTCTACCTGAACAATCGATTCCTGTTGCAGACGGCGTCGAATGCCGGCTGGCTCCGCGTCACGATCATCCTGGCCGCCTATTGCGCGGTTTCGTGGCCGCTGCTGGTGATGTTGTTCGGGCGCGTGAAGACCGATCTCAGCCTCGCCTTTCTCGTCCTCGATCTCCCCATCTGGACGCTGGCTGTCTACTACTCGGGTGCCGAGCGGAGCTGGCTCTTTTTCATTCTCTTCCTGCACGTCGCCGATCAGGCGCAGGTACGTTTCCGCCGCGCGCTCGGCTTCGTGATGTTCGGTACCTTCTGCTACGCGTTGATGCTGCTCTGGGTCGTCACCGTCGACGGACGGCCGGTTCCCGACGGGATCGCTCTGGCGAAAATCGCATTCGTTTTCGCCGGAGGGCTCTACGTCGCCCTGGCGTCGCGGGGCGTCGACAAGCGGCGCGGTCATCTGGCGAACGTCATCCGCATGTCGCGTGAGCTGATCCGTAAGCTCGAGGCGCAGTCGATCGAGTTGGGCGCCTCGCGGCGGCGCGCCGAAGAGGGGAGTGCGGCCAAGAGCGAGTTCCTGGCCAACATGTCGCACGAGATGCGCACGCCGCTGCACGGCATCATCGGGATGCTGCAGCTCGCCATCGACACGGAGACGTCGATCGAGCGCGCTCGCCAGCTCGAGATGGCCCGCCGCTCCGCGGAGACGCTGCTGGCCACGATCGGCGACATTCTCGACTTCTCCAAGATCGAAGCGCGCCGCCTGGAGCTGGAGCCGGTCTATTTCTCGGTGCGCCAACTGATCACCGACACGCTCAAGACGCTCGGCATCACCGCGGCGGAGAAAGGGCTGACGCTCGCCTTTGCCGTCTCACCCGAGGTGCCGGATCGGTTGTGGGGCGACCCGCTGCGGATCCGGCAGATCGTCGTCAACCTGGTCGGCAACGCCCTCAAATTCACTAACCGCGGCGAAGTCGTCGTCCGCGTCTCCTGCGAAGTGATGTCGATCGACCGCGTCACGATCGGATTCGAGGTTCGCGATACAGGAGTCGGGATCGATTCGTCGCGCCGTCACGTGATCTTCGATCCATTCGCCCAGGCAGATTCCTCGCATTCGCGGCGTTACGGCGGCTCCGGTCTCGGCCTGGCCATCGTGTCGCGCCTGCTGGAGGCGATGGGCGGCGTGGTGACGTTTGAGAGCGAGCAAGGGAAAGGGAGCACGTTCCGTTTCGTCCTGCCGATGCCGTGCGAGCCGGTTGGGACCGCGCCGCCGTCGGAGTGGGAGACGGCGCTGTCAGGAACACGGGTTCTCCTGATCGAGCCGAACGCGACCACGCGGGCCATCATCGCCGGGACGCTGCGCGCGCACGGAATGGTGCCGGAGTCGTACGCGACGCTCGACCGCGCCCTGCAGCCGTCGATCCGCGCCGCGTACGCGTGTGTGGTCGCCGACGCCAACATCCTGGCGACGACTCCCTGGATGCCGCCGGTGCCCGTGGTGCGCATTACCTCGCCGCTGGCGCCGTCGTATCACGCCGGCGTGGTGGTGACGCGGCCGATCGGCGAGCGCGAGTTGCTCGATGCCATCGGTGTCGCCCTCGGCGTTACCGAGCGGACGATGACCTACACGCTCGAGCGCCGCCCGGAGATCGCCCGTCCGCTGCGCGTGCTCGTCGTCGACGACAACGTCGTCAATCAGGAATTCGCGGCCGAGGCCGTGCGGCGGCTGGGCCACTTCGTCACGACCGCCGAGAGCGGCGCCGAGGCGCTCGAAATCCTGGCCCGAAGAACGTTCGACGTCGTCCTGCTCGACGTGCAGATGCCGGGGATCGACGGGCTGGAAGTCGTTCGACGCTACCGGACCACGGAGCGCGGGATCCGCACGCCGATCGTGGCGGTGACGGCGCACTCGACGCGCGAAGACGGCGAGCGTTGTATCGACGCCGGCTTCGATACCGTGCTGACTAAGCCCGCCACGCAGTCGTCGCTCGGAGCCATCATCCGCGAAGTGACCGGCGTCATGGCGGCCGCTCCCGCTCCCGCCGGACCGGCGGATGCCATCCTCGATGCCGTCGGCGGCAATGTCCGCCTCCTGGCCCGCGTGCGCGACGCCTTCGCCATGCAGACCCCTCGCTTGCTAGCCGCCCTCCGCGATGCCGTCACCGCCTGCGACGGCGAATTGCTCTTCCAGACCGCGCACACGCTGAAAGGCGCCATCAGCAACTTCGACGTCCCCGAGGCAATCGCCGCCACAGTGCAACTGGAGCGCGCCGGAAAGGCCGCCGATTTCGAGCGCGCCGGGGAGCTGCTACCCGATCTCGAGGCCGCCATTCACGATCTGGAAGAGAGGATCGAAGCGGCGTTGGGGTAGGGCTCAAGAAGAACTCACGCGGAGGCGCGGAGGACGCGGAGCAGAGAAGCGAACATTCGTCGACCATCCGCGATCTCCGCGCCTCCGCGTGAAAACAAAAAGTCTCTTCATTGCGACTGATGGTGACTCATGGTCGCAGGAGCGAGAGTCCCTCGATGCGATCGAAGTCCCGGTCCGTGGTAAGAAGAGGCAACTCATGTTGCACGCACAGCGCCGCGATCCAGAGATCGTTTAGAAGGTGACTCTCCCTTCGCCGTGACATGTTCGATGGGAAGGCAATCTGCTTCCGAACGGCCGCATAGTGCTGCGCAGTTTCAACGTCCGGAAGAAGCGGCGTGACTGCGTGTAGCAGATCTTCCAACCTCCTCGACATCAACTCCTGCCATTCCGGCGCTGCGTTCAACACACCGAACCGTAGTTCGCCCAAGACCGGCAAGGGGAGCAGAATGACAGAGGCCTCTTCGACGCAACGAAGATGGGGGACGGTAGAGTCCAGAAGCTCGATCGCGGCGGAGCTATCGAGGCAGATCCGATCATTCATGCGGATCGGGAGCAGACAAAGCCGCGAGTGAGGAACGCCACTCCTCGATTGCTTCTTTCGGCAATGAACCCTTCAAGTCGAGCCACGGCTTTGCTATCACCGAGGTCCCCGCGGTCAACGAAACCTGAACACGAGCGTGATCAGCAACACCATCGAGCGGTTCATCGAGCTTCAGCGTCTGTTCTTCAGCGAGATACTCTGCGGCTACTGTCTTCGGCATGTCTTCCCGCCTTCCAGCAGGCCTCTTTGTACCTTGTAGTATCCGTCATGCGCGGCGCTGAATGATACGACACTATTAGCCCGGGTTTAGCCGATGATCGTTAATGTGCCTGGTGCAACGTCGGCCAGACGCGCGACCAATTGCGGCACCAGCGGTTCGAGATCGGCGATGTCATTGCTGACAGCGCGCAGTAGCACGAACGCGATGCACCATGCAGATAGATTCTGCTGATGCTGCAAGACTCTTGTCTGTCGTGATGAACGTATCAAAGTTGCCTTCTGCTTCACGAAGTAGTTGACCATTCTTCAGGCCCGCGAATCCGGCTTCCGGCACGGTGAGAACCACGTCATATGCCCGAAGGTGGCGTTTCAATGCGCGCGGCACGCATTCATCGATGAGAATGCGCAACCAACAGTTCCTTCGCTTGCTCGAGTGCAGCCACAGCCTGCGCGTGCGTCACCGTTGGGAAATCATCCAGAAAGTCGCTCAGGGGATGGCCGCCTTCGATGTAGTCGATCAGAGCCTGTAAAGGAACACGAGTCCCAATGAAAACAGGCGTTCCACCGAGGATCTCGGGATCGATCTGGATCACGTCATCGGCGTCGTACATGTCGCCACTCATTCTAACGCCGCCTTTACCAACGCCACCTGCTGCTCCTCGTGCCGGTGATGCGATCCTGTCGCCGGCGATGCGCTGATGGGACGGCCGGCGTAGCGGAGCGTGCGCGTGCCGGCGAGGGCGGCCAGGCGTTCGTGCAGAAAGGGCCAGGCACCCATGTTGCGGGGCTCGTCCTGGGTCCAGACGATCTCGGTTGCGTTCGGGTACTGAGCAATCGCCGAGGCTAGCATCGCCTGCGGGAAGGGGTAGAACTGCTCGAGCCGGATCAGGGGGATATTGGCGTTGGATTTCCCGCGCGCGGCGGCGAGGTCGTAGTAGACCTTGCCGCTCGTGAGGACGATGCGTTTCACGCTCGACGGATCGGCCGCGGCATCGATCAGCACCGGCTCGAAGCGGCCGTTGGTCAGATCCTCGATCGACGACGTTGCCTGCGGATGGCGCAGAAGCGACTTCGGCGTCATCACGATCAGCGGCTTGCGCGGATCGTTCTTCATCTGCCGCCGCAACGCGTGGAAATGCTGCGCTGGCGTCGTCGGGTAGACCACCTGCATGTTCCCCTCGGCGCAGAGCGTCAGGAAGCGCTCCAGGCGGGCGGACGAATGCTCGGGCCCCTGTCCCTCGTAGCCATGTGGCAGCAGCAGCACCAGGCCGCTGTGCTGGCTCCACTTCTCCTCGGCCGAGGAGAGGAACTGGTCGATGACGATCTGAGCGCCATTTACAAAATCTCCAAACTGCGCTTCCCACAACACCACTGTGCCGGGATCAGCGACGGAGAAGCCGTACTCGAATCCGAGGACGCCGTACTCGCTGAGATTGGAGTCGTAGACGGCGAAGTCGATGGGCGTGGTATCCGTTGCCCCGGCCAGCGCATTCAGCGGCACGTAGCCCTTGCCAGTCAGGTAGTCGAACAGAATGGCGTGGCGCGACGAGAAGGTTCCGCGGCCGGAATCCTGGCCGGAGAGACGCACGCGATAGCCGTCGGTCATCAGCGTGCCGAAGGCCAGCAACTCCGCGAAGGCCCAGTCGATCGGCTCGCGCCCCTCCGCCATCGCTTTCCGTTTGGTGATGATCGGCTTGAGCTTCGGGTGGAGCGAGAGATCCGGCGGGATCGTCGTCAGCGCCTGGCCGACGGCGTCCAGCCCGCTGCGCGGCACCGAGGTATCCGGCGAAGGCTGGTTCTGGAATCCGGTGATCTCCTCGTCGGTCCAGAGCGGACCGCGTGCATTCGTCGTCGATGGCGGCTCGTTGTCTTCGCGCGTCCGGTCGAACGCTTCCTGCAGTTTGGTCTGGAAGTTATCGAGCCACGACTCCGCTTCCTTCGGATCGATGTCGCCTTTGCGCAGCAGCGTCTCGGTGTAGATCTTCCGCACCGAGCGGTGCTCCTTGATCGATTTGTACATCCTCGGCTGGGTGAGCGACGGCTCATCGCCCTCGTTGTGGCCATGCCGCCGGTAGCAGAGCATGTCGATGACGACGTCTTTGTGAAACTGCTGGCGGAAGTCGTACGCCAGCTTGACCGCGCGGATGCAGGCCTCGGGGTCGTCGCCGTTCACATGGAAGATCGGCGCCTGCACCATCTTGGCGACGTCCGTGGCATAGACAGATGACCGCGCCGATTCCGGCCCGGTGGTGAAACCGATCTGATTGTTGATGACCAGGTGAATCGTCCCGCCGGTGCGGTAGCCGGGGAGTTGCGAGAGATTCAGCGTCTCCGCCACGACGCCCTGTCCGGCGAAGGCGGCGTCGCCGTGGATGAGCACCGGAAGGACCCAGGCGCGTTTGTTGTCGCCGATCAGCTTCTGCTTGGCGTACACCATCCCTTCCACGATCGGATCGACCGCTTCGAGATGGCTGGGATTCGAGGCCAGCGTCAGCTTCATGTGCGAGCCGTCCGGCGTCTGGTGGATGCCGTCCGCGCCGAGGTGGTACTTCACATCGCCCGAGCCCTGGGTCGTGTTCGGATCGACGTCCCCTTCGAACTCGTGGAAGATCTTCTCGTACGACTTGCCGAGGATGTTGGCCAGCACAGTGAGCCGCCCGCGATGGGCCATGCCGATCACAGCCTCGGTGACGCCATCCTGTGTCGCTTCGTTGAAGATGTAGTCGAGCATCGGGATGGTGGTCTCCGCTCCTTCGAGCGAAAAGCGTTTGTGGCCGACGTACTTCGTGTGCAGAAACTTCTCGAAGGCCTCGGCGTCGTTGAGCTTCATCAGGATGCGGCGCTTGGTGGCCAGATCGAGCGGCTGGTGATTGCGCGCCGGCTCCATCCGGTCCTGCAGCCACTTCTTCTGCACCGTTTCGCTGATGTGCATGTACTCCGGCCCGAGCTTGCCGCAGTAGGTCTCGCGCAGCGTGTCGAGGATGTCGCGCAGCTTCGCCGTCAGCTTGCCGCACAGACCGCCGCAGACGAATTCGCGGTCGAGGTCCCAGATCGTCAGTCCGTAGAAGGCGGGATCGAGCTCGGGATGGCGCTTCACCTCGTATTCGAGCGGGTCGAGATCGGCCAGCAGATGACCGCGCACGCGATAGGCGTTGATCATCTGCAGCACCGCCGCCTCGCGCGCCACCTTCTCGTCTTCGTTGGCGTTGAGGCGATGACGGTCCCGGCCCCAGATGGCCGGCTCGTAAGGGATGCGCAGATCGCGGTAGATGATCTCGTAGAAATCATCCGCGCCGAGGAGCAACTCGTGAACGCGCGCCAGGAAAGCGCCCGACTCCGCCCCCTGGATGATGCGATGGTCGTAAGTCGACGTCATCGTCATCACCTTGGAGATTCCGAGGTCGGCCAGGACGGAGGGGTCGGTGGCCGAATACTCGGCCGGATAGTCGATCTGGCCGGTGGCGATGATCGTTCCCTGCGACTGCATCAGCCGCGGCACCGAGGCGATCGTTCCGATCGTGCCGGGGTTGGTGAGCGAGATGGTGGTCCCTTCGAAGTCGGCGATCTCCAGCGTGCCGCCGCGGGCCTTGCGCACGACTTCGTTGTAGGCCTTGAGGAACTGCGCGAAATCCAGCGTCTGGGCGCGCTTGACGTTCGGCACGAGCAGCGAGCGGGTTCCGTCCTTCCGCTCGACGTCGATGGCGATGCCGAGGTTGACGTCTTCGCGGTCGATACGGGTCGGCTGGGAGTCTTGCTGGAGGAACGCCGCGTTCATGCGCGGGAACTGCTTGACCGCGTTGACGAGAGCCCAGGCGATGATGTGCGTGAACGACGCCTTCGGCTGCCCGGTCAGCGCCAGGTGATTGTTGACGACGCGCCGGTTCTCCTCGAGCACCTTGACCGGGATGTTGCGGATCGACGTCGCCGTCGGGATGGTCAGCGACGTCTCCATGTTCTGGGCGATCTTGCCGGCCGCGCCGCGAAGGGGGACGGAGGTCTGGTTGGTGGGGACCGGTGTGGGGCGGGGTGCCGCCGGTGCCGGTTGCTGGGTTGCTGGGTTGCTGGGTTGCGGGGTGGGGACGGCGGCGATCGCAGCGGATGGAGCCACCGCTTGCGGCTGCGCTCCCGAGTCCTCTTCGAACTCTTCCTCGAAGCGCGGCTCGTAGTCGTGAAAGAACTCACGCCAGCTCGCGCTTACCGATTCGGGATTGGCGCGGTAGCGCTCGTAGAGGTCTTCGATGAATGCCGTGTTCGCGCCGTAGGTCTGTGTAACGGATGACATAACGGGATACCTAACCGTGTGGGGCGTGTCGTGATTTCGGGCGATGCGGGTTGATGGGTTGCTGGGTTACTTGGTAGCGGGGTCTCGCGGTTGCGCGGTCTCGCGGGGTTCGATGTTTAGCGCTCGCGTAATCGGATGAGTATTGTCTCCACTGAGTATTGTCTCCACCGCGAGACCGCGCAACCGCGAGACCGCGAGACCCAACAACTCAGCAACTCAGAGACCGTCATCCCCCTCCATCAACGTATGCGCCAGCGACGTCAGCCCCAGCCAGCCGTAGCCGGCGGCGAATCCGCCGAGGACGTCGGAGGGGAAGTGGACGCCGAAGTAGACGCGCGAGAAGCCGACGCTGAGGATGGTGAGGCTGGTGAGGGTATGGACGACGGCCTGCGTGGCCACCGAGCGGTTCTGCACGAAGTGATGGGCCACGATCGGATACGTGGCCGCCGACAGCAGCGAGTGGCCGCTGGGGAAGCTGTGCGAATCGGGCAGGGTGATGCGGCGCGCCCGCTCGATGGGGCGCTGGCGCTGAAAAATATTCTTGAGTAGCGTGTTGATGACCATGGCTCCTCCGGTGGAGACGACCACGGTCCATGCATCCTGGCGCCGTCCCTGCCGCCACATCGCCAGCGCCGTGATCCCCGCCGCGCCGCCGATGACGAAGTGCGCGCCGAGCTGCGTGATGGCATTCATCGCCTCATGCATCGGCGGATTGTCGATCTTGTGGACGACGTCCATGACCAGCTCGTCGTAATGGTCGGCGCGCCCGGCCACCACCGATTCCGCCTGCTTTTTGAAGAACCAGAACGCCACGCCGGCCAGGACCACACTTCCGGTGGTTCCGATGGCCAGCGGCAGAAAACGATGCCTCCGTTTCGGTTCCTTTTTGGGTGTCTCCTTCACGGCGCGAAGTCTACGACATGTCGGGTATACTTAAACCTGATAACTTTATGTTGCCAAAACACACCGAGGGAGATCTGCGGCCGGCCCGGGTACCTGACGACTTCGAAATGTCGCCAAAACCGTCCGCGCCAGATCCGCGGCCAGCACGAATACCTGACGACTTCGATGATATTTATTCCCGGAACCGTGAAACTCTAAAAGCAATCGCTGTCCGCAAATTTGACGTTCCTGAGTCCGATGCGGAAGCTCTAGTTGCGGAGGTCTTTCTAAGCTACTTGAAACGACCTGCGGAAATCACCGAAGTGCGCAAGTGGCTGCTCGGGGCGATTTGCAACGCGAGTCGCTACTACTGGCGACATCAACGCAATACCGAGCAACTCGATTCGAAGACTGCCAGAGGTCTGCCAGACCCGGCTTCACTGAACATTCTCGAATCGCTGCCAGCTCGGATCGCAGCGGGCGAGGCTCTCGCAGGCCTGTCGCCTCGGTACCAGCACATTCTCCGGCTGCGCTACTTCGAGGGATACAGCATCAACGAGATCGCTGAGCATCTCGGCGTAACCGCGAAATACGCACAAAGTCTGGTAACGAAATGCCTTCGGAGATCGGAGAAGCTACTAGCAGACAGTAACCGCACACCACGCCTAGAAACCGAAAACCAAGAGTTGGGTCAAATTGTCGCCGAGTTCGTCGATGCCTATCGGAACTTAGGGTAGCAAACGAGTGGACATTACTCCGATTGATTTCGTCCGCGAATTTCTTGGAGATTTCTATGAACAGCGTTTCGTTTGCGGTACGATCACTGAGGATGAGTTTTACCTCGCACAAGCTGCGCTGATAGCGGATGAACTCGACGGCTGCGCCGAAGAGCTTTTTTCGCGATCTCCACTGCCGGTAAACTTCCCGGGCGGAGGGGCAATCCGACTCGTCCACTTGCGCGAGATGGACGGGAGCTATTTCCCGTTTCTTCTGCCGGTCCCCGCGAGAACACCTCGGAACCCAATTATATGTTTTCTGGGACACAGATTCGCTAAGGAGATCGAGGCACCCCTTCGGTATAACCTTCGGCACGTATTCAATCCTGATCGCATCGAACTCATGTGGTCGGCTCAGGATCTCTCGGCTTCTGATGTTTTTAGCGAAATCAAAACGAGTATTCGTCATGCAGATATGTGCTTTTTCGATAATCGAGGAACTGCGGATCAACCCAACGTTTATATCGAGGTGGGAATCGCTTGCGCGTTTGACGTGCCGACGATCGTAAGTGAATACGTGGGGCCTTCTGGAGGAGGAGCCGCGATTCCGTCTGATTTTCAGGGCCTCTTTCGAATCCAGTACGTTACGTACCAGCAGCTGTTTCGGACTCTGTATTTTGGTCTGCCGAACTTTATTCTGAAGAACCGTGGGCGCTGGACTGAGAAGCGTCGCAAACGTCGCTGATCACAGCGGGCGCGCCATCGTAATGAAGTGTGCGTCAACAGTCGCGCCGCAGGATTTGCGATAGAAGTCGATGGCGTCGGTCCATGGGATGATTATGCGCTCGTACCCGAGGCGATGCAGATCGGCGAGCGAAGCGCGGAGCAGGAGCGCACCGAGCCCTCGCCCGCGATGCGCGCGCGCAACGCCGGTCGGGCCGAAGAATCCGAGCCCGCGGTTGTTTGCCTCATGCGCCGCGAAGCCGGCAATCTCCCCCTCCACTTCGACGTAGACTAGCGTCGCTGGATCGTTCTCGCACGCATGCGATGACTCGAACCGCCAGATGCGGCCGAACTCGTTTTCGATGAAGCCGAGAACGCGATCGCGCGTCGCGTTCGTGGCCCGAAACACCCCCGCCCCCCACTCGCCGTTCGCTCCCGCCACCAAGTTCTGCGTCCTGGCGATCTCTTTGTACCCGCGATGCGCAAAAAACTTGATCGTTGCCGAATCACTCGCCACGACGCCCGGCGTGAAGTAGTTCCCCGGCTCCGCCGCCACGATCCGCGCCCCCCGCGCTTCCGCATCACCGAGCAGCGCACTGCCGATGCCGCGGTGTCGCTGCTCCCGATCGACGGCCAGAATGCGCAGCGACTTCGCGCCGGTCACAGACACCCCCGCGAAGTCGCCGTAGATGCGCACCTCGGCGTCCCCACTAACGCCCGCCCCGAAGCACTTCTCCTCCGCCACGCGCCCAAGGTCATACGGAGCGTCGTTTGCCCCTGCGAACAACGCCGCGATGCGAGAAAGATCGTCCCGTGTCCCCGTCCGAATCACGCCCGCCGATTACAACACACCCTCCCTGGGACCGCGCGCGTCCCGCGCGCGCTGTTAATGCTCGGCACCCTGCTGCTTTCCAGCGCGGGCGAGACGCCCGCGCTCCCAGGAAGGCGAATAACCTGTCATCGTTGGTACACGTCTGACGGTGGAGTCATCGTCGAATGTCCCGGAGCGCTGGCGTCTCGCCGGGTGGCCCGGAGGCGTCTCGCCTCCGTTCGCCGGTTACCAGCGACTGTCCCGTTGCTTGCCAGTCGGTCGGCGAGACGCCAGCGCTCCGTTCGCCGCCAGCGGTTATGCTTATCGCGAACGAGGCACTCCTATGACCGACCGGAAAGAGATGATCACCGCCGATCCCGAAGTGATGGTAGGAAAACCTGTCATCGCCACGGCCTCCTCCTCCGCCTTCGGTATCATGGTCTGCCCGTGTTTCGAATGGTACTTACCTGCGACGGTCTCATCGGCAAGGAGGGTATCTCCGCTCCGGACGATATCGAGGAGGAGTTCAGTCATCGCCCTTGGCAGACGTGCGTACAGTGCATCTGGGACGGCCAGCAGCTCCGTCTCACGTTGGAAAATGACTTCGACTCCTCCGGGGCGGCAAGCCTGGATGAATTCTGGGACGCTATTCATGCGTACATCGACTACGAAGGCGAGATAACCCTTCACATCGAGTCTGTGGAGAGTTTTTGAGCCTCGCGAACTCAGCTGCGACACCGAGACGGTGCCGGGCCAGCCGGCGAGGACGCCGGCGCTCCGACCGAGAACCAAGGATTACGCCACGGCCACGATTCGTTCCAAGGGGCCATGAAACTCCGCACGCTGCGATCCATCGTCATCCTGACCCTCTTCGCCGTCGCCTGCAATCAGCATGAAACGGCCGCGACCTCCTCGGCGGCGCCCACCCCGGCTCCCTCCTCATCGGCGCCGATGCCGGAGATGGCGGGGATGCCGATGTCGAACGAGCCGGTGCCGGATCGGAACGCGCCGGTCCTGGCCGCGGCGCAACTGACGAATCCCGCCGCCGTGGAGGTTTATGCCGAAGCGGCGCAGATCACTGACAGGCTGGCGAAGATGTATTGCTATTGCCAGTGTCATGAAGAGCGGGGGCACGTCAGCCTGCTGACGTGCTTCCAGACGCATCACGCCGAGGAGTGCGGAATCTGTCTGAGGGAAGCGTCGCAGGCGTATGCGGATTGGAAGAAGGGACTGCCGGTGCATGCATCGCAGCATGCGGCGGATGTGATGTTCCATCGCGGATCGCCTCCACCGAGCTTGCCTGAATAGCGGCCGCTTCGCGGCGTTGTCGGTTGTCGGTTTTCGGTTGGATTGGCGCGAGTGCGTCACGGTATAGCGAGGCTCGATGGGTTTTGACAACCGACAACCGATAACCGACAACGCGCCGGAGGCGCAGTTCTCGCAGTACCTTCAATCCATGAGCGATATTGTTCGCTGCCCGAATTGTGGTCAGGCCAATCGGTTGCCGGGCGACGGCAGGAAGGCAGTCTGCGGGAAGTGCAAGGCTCCGTTGACTGGCGGCCGTCCCATCGACGTCACCGACGCGAATTTCGCGGAGACGATTCGCAATGGATCGTTCGTCGTCGATTTCTGGGCGGCGTGGTGCGGGCCGTGCCGGATGATTACGCCGGTGATCGAGGAGTTGGCGGCGTCGCGGACGGATGTCCGTTTTGCGAAGCTCAATGTCGATCAGAATCCGCGTACGGCGACGGCGTATCGAGCCATGAGCATCCCACTGTTGGTGCTGTTCAAGGACGGCGTCGAAAAGGGACGCGTCGTTGGTGCGGTGCCGCGAAACCAGATCGAAGCGGCGATCCGACAGTATCTGTAACGGCGGCTTTGCCGCGTGGTCGGTGGTCGGTTATCGGTTGTCATACGACGGAGAGCATGACGTAGCTCACGCCGTGACACCGATAACCGATAACCGACAACGCGCCGACAGGCGCAGTTACAATTCACGCATGGTCAAGATCCCGACCGTCGATCAGGTGATCTCGCTCGTGCGCAAGCCGGGGGGGCCCGCCGTGGCTGGCGCGCATCGGGAGGCGAGGATTCGGGAGGCCTTCGAGCATGCGCCGGTCGGCATCGCGCTTGTCTCCATCGACGGCGCCTGGCTGCAGTACAACGAGCGGTTCCGCCAGCTCGCCGGCTACACGCGCGAGCAGCTGGCGCGGATGACGTTCACCGACCTCACCCATCCCGACGACGCCAAACGCGAGTTGGCGTTGATCAAGAGGATGCTCAGCGGCGACACGCGGGGCTACCGCATCGAGAAGCGGATCATCGAAAAGAAGGGGAAGTACCGCGAGGTGGACGTCGTCTGCGCCGTCACTGGCAGTGAGGAGGGGGGTCCGTTCCTCATCTACGTCGTCGATGAGCGCATCCGCAACGCACAGGGGCAGGTCCGTTCGTCGCACAACGCCGAGCAGCTCATCCTGGATGTCATCGACCAGCTCACCGACTTCGCCATCATCCGCACCGACGACAAAGGCTTCATCGCCGGATGGAATGCCGGCGCGGAACGGATCCTCGGCTACACGCGCGACGAGGTCGTCGGCCGGGCGCGCCGGATGCTCTATCGCGATCACGAGCATTGGGGCGGCAGGTCGACGCAGCAACTCCAGGAAGCGAGCGAGTCGGGGAGGTTGGAGCTGGAAGACTGGCGCGTGGCCAAAGACGGCCGTCATCTCTGGGTGCGGACGAGCCTCACGCCGGTACGGATCGACGGCGTAGTCAAGGGCTTCGTCGAAGTCATCCGCGCCCCCGAGGGGCCTGGCGAGGCGCAGAAGGAAACGAAACGGACCCTCGACGCACTGCAAGCGGAAGTGCGCAAGCGGCAGCAGACGGAGGAAGCGCTTCGTTCGGCCATCGAAGAGCTGCGGGTATCGGGCGAACAGGTGATGGACGAGTTGAAGATCATGACCGACGCGCTCCGCAAAGAGCTGGAGCGGCGGAAGCGTGCCGAGGAGGAGCTGCGGGCCATCCATGAGCGGGTGGCCAGGGCGGTTGTTACGCCGGCGGCGGCCGCGGAGTCGGAGATCGTCTCGACCTCGGTGCCGCCGCAGCGGAAGTGGAAGTCGCATGGCGACGCCACGCCGGCCGAGCTGCTCGTCAAACATGCCTCGCAGCAGCGGACCGGCCGGCTGGTCATCGCCAGCGGCTCCCGCGAGAAAGAGCTGTTCATCGAGAAAGGGAAGATCATCTCCTGCTCCTCGAACGACCCGGCGCGCTTCCTGGCGCAGCGGCTCATCGGCAGCGGGTTGATCACCGAGGAGCAGCGGCAGAAGGCGCTGGAAATCCGGCGGGAGACCCAGCTTGCCCTCGGCCGCATCCTGGTCATCCTGGGCGCGCTGACCGAGAACCAGCTCCACGACGCCATGCGCCGGAAAGCGGAGGAGGAGATCGCCGAGCTCTCCACCTGGACGGAGGCGAAGTACGTCTTCGTCGAAGAGGAGATCCCGACCCTGCAGCTCGTTCCTCTGCGCATGGACGTTGCGGAGATGGTCGTCCACCAGCTCGAACATCGCGGCGAGGGTCGGGTTGTCAGCCTTCCGGCCATCGACGTAGCCAGCATCGTCGACGAGGCGGTCAGCGATCTGGTGATCGACGACATCGCCTCATCGGCTGACGAGATCACGCACAATATCGAAGCCATCGCCTCCAACGCCGAGATCCTGATCGCCAGCGTCTCGGGCAAGACGAAGCGATTTCATCGCGCCAGTTGCGCGACCGCGAAACGCTTCGCGGATGAGACGCGCGTGGTCTTCATGAGCGCGGATGATGCGATCGCCGCGGGATACGATGCCTGTCGGATGTGTTTTCGGTGAGGTGGTGTGGCCGTCAAGAACTCTCGCTACAGGTAGTAGATGACCAATAGGGAGACCAATGTGGCACAGACGCTCTTGTCTGTGCCGGCTCTCGCCATGACTGGAGATCGCAAGCCCTAACGGGTAGCGGCTCCGGCCGGGGCACAGACAAGAGTGTCTGTGCCACATTGGTCCCTCGCTTGCGGCCTCAGGCACGTTGGAACGCGTGAGGTCATGAACTCGAGCCTGCTACAATCCGTCCGGCTCCCCGCCACGTACCTGGAGACAAACATGCGACGAATCGCCGCGGCGGTATTCAGCCTCTTCACCACGATCTCTCTCTTCGCCCAGACGCCACCGGCGCAACCCACGAGTGACTGGACGTTCAAGTCCCGCATCGAGCTGCGGGCGAACTATCGAGACAGTAAAGAGCAGACGTTTGCCCTCAAGTTCCCCTTCATGCCGAGCCAGTTGCCGGTCGGACAGACGACCGGCTTCGAGGAGACCGTCGACGCCGGCACGCACACGGAGCTGAGCGTGGCCCAGATCAAGCTCGACCTCGGCTACGGCAACTGGTTCCTGGCGCACACGCAACTGCATGCCAGCGACAAGTACCGCCGCAATCCGACCAGCGCGGACCGGAAGATCGATGCCGACGAGCTGTGGATCCAGTTCGGACCGAAGGGGGAGTTCCTGGAGCGCCCGGAGCGGACGTCGGTCTTCCTGCAGATGGGGAAGTTTCCGAAGATGGAGCGGCAGCCGATCCGGGTCCTCGAAAGCTACGGTCTCGTGGCCACCGCCTTCAACCGCTTCGAAGACGTCGGTGTGATGGGTGGCGGCTCGGTCGGCCGCAACTTCTATTGGCGCCTCACCGGCACGAGCGGCAATCCGCTCTACATCCGCGATCCGAACGCGCTCGCGGGCGACAACGGCGTCAAGGAGCTGTTACAACCGAACCCCGATCCGCGGCTGAAGTCGGGCTTCCCGATCCTCTACGACACGCGCGTCGAGGACCTGTTTCTCCAGACGAACAACATGTCCTTCGGGCAGGGACTCGGATACCGCTGGCAGAACGACGCGCAGACGGCCGGTTTCGACGCCGTCGCCTTCCACTACCGCCGCAACATGCGCGACGACGAGAACGCGCCGCTGACGGGAACGTTCTACGGCGTCGACCTCGATCTGCTGGAAGGGCCGCTCGACAAAGGGCTCCCGATCCGCGGCAACAAGAAAGAAGAGACCGGCGGCCGCGTCTACACGGAGTGGAAGGGCTTGACGTCGACCATTCAGTTCACCAGCCAGTCGGTGGCGGGGATGCACCGCTCCGGAGCGGAGGGCGAATTCGGCTACAAGTTCGATCTGTCGGGCGGACTCTCCGCCGGCGGCGAATCGCTGCTGCAGAGCATCCAGCCGGCCGTGCGCTGGAGCGAGCTCCACTACGGTTTCAAGGGGAATGGAGCCCTCTACCCGGCGCCGAGCATCTGGTGGAACTGGACGAAGATCGATGCCGGCATCCGGATCGGTTTCGCCAAGCACGTCGATCTGACGATCGAGCGAGCCCGGAACAACATCGGCGCGCCGAAGAAGATCCATCCGGACGAGACGCTGGCGACGGTGCGGGTGAGGATTTAGGGTTGCCTCATCCTGCCGTTGAGCGAAGCGAACCATGGCAGGATCTCCGGTGATACCGCGCAACGGCCTGGCAACAGGCGCCGCCCGCGCAATGCCACCGGAGATCCTGCCATGTTTCGCTTCGCTCAACGGCAGGATGGGAACCTCACACCGCACCGCCCCGTCCAACAGGAGAAATTTGTGTTCGGACCCTCCGGTTCGAAACGTGAGCAAAATTCGCGTCAAACGTCTCTCAGGGGCAAACGCATACCGATGAGCGATCACTCGCTGAAACGCAGTCTCCTTTTCTGCATCCTCTTTCTTCTCTCCACGGGCGGCGCGTTCGCGTCCACACCGTCGGCGCGCTTCGAGTCGCGGATGGTGTGGGACACAGCCATCCACCGTGCCGTCCTCTTCGGTGGCCAGACGTCCCTCGATTCCGGCACGAAGACCGTCTACGACCTGAACGATACGTGGGAATGGACCGGCGCCCGATGGATCCAGCGTTTCGGGTTGAACAGCCCGCCCCCCCGCGGCGCGCACTCGATGATTTTCGACCTGGCCCGCAACAGGGTGGTGATCTTCGGCGGACGCGAGGACAAGCTCAATCTCAACGATACGTGGAGCTACGACGGCAAAGACTGGACGCAGATCCCGACGGCGACCGCGCCGCCCGTCCGCGAGCTTGCCGGGATGGCCTATGACGCGGCGCGCGACCGCATCGTCCTCTTCGGTGGCACGCAACAGACCTATATCAACACCGGAAGGACTCTGGTGGAGACTCCCATCCACGATACCTGGGAGTTCGACGGCACGAACTGGAAACAGATCCTGTCTGACGGTCCGGTCGTGACCAAGCCGATCCTCGCGTACGACCAGGTCCGTCAGCAGACCATCATGATCGGCTACGACGCCAAGATCAACACGGTCATGTACGCGTACGATCCGGTGGCGGCGAAGTGGAATCAGCTCACGCCGGCGACGCTCCCCGCCTGCGCCAATGAAGGGGCGATGACGTGGCAGGGCTCGAACAATACGGTCCTCTTCACCGGAGGCGTCTGCGCGACCACGGGGGCGAATGAGGATACGCTGGAATGGGACGGGACAAACTGGACGAAGGTCGCTCTCGTGCTCTTCGTCGGCAGTTACCTCGGCGAGGCCATCACCTACGATCCCGACCACCAGAACGTCGTCCTCTTCGGAGGCGCGCCGGCCGCCGGGGTCTTTCTGGCCGCTACCTATACCTACAGCAACTTGATATGGCAGAGCGTGGCCGATCTCGACTATCCGGTGCCTCGCTCGCTTCCCGCCTTCGTCACGGATCCCGTGCACAATGTGATCTATCTCTACGGTGGGTTGAATGACTCGACGTCGTTCACCGACTTCTGGACGTATTCGAACGGTCTGTTCCAGCCGCAAAGCTCGGTCGTACAACCCGCCGATTGCTCCGATCCGCTGGCCGCGTTCGACACCGACCGCCAGAAGGTGGTGATGTTCTGCTCCGCAAGCGCCACATGGGAGTACGACGGTACGACGTGGACGCAGTACGACGTCACGAAAACCGCCCCGCCCGCCCATCAGTGGGGCAGTCTCGTCTATGACCAGACGCTGAAGAAGATCGTCTTCTTCGGCGGATACGACAGTACGACCACCAGCTATCTGGATCAGACCTGGACCTACGACGGCATCGTCTGGTCGCAGGTGAAGCAGAATCCCCCGCCGTCGCGCTCGCTTGCGTCGATGTGGTACGACCCCACCCTGAAGAAGACCGTGCTCTACGGCGGCCTCGGGCGGCTTACGTCCACCGATCGCCTGACGCGTTACAGCGACATGTGGTCGTTTGACGGCAACGGCTGGACCCAGATCAAGCCGGCCACCACGCCGGGCATGCGTTACGGCGCGCAGGTCACGATCGACCCGAAGACGAACCATGTACTTCTCTTCGGCGGGATCAGAGTCGATACCGATCCCCTCAACAATCAGGTGCAGGTCTATGCGAATGACATGTGGGACTGGGACGGTACGGCCTGGACGAAGGTCAATACGGCCACGGTGCCGCCGGCGCGCGAGAACTTCGGCCTCGCCCTCGATCCCACTCGCAACGAGCTGATCCTGTTCGCCGGCTACAGCGGCTTCTACCTCTCCGATCTCTGGAGTTACAGCAACGGCAACTGGAAACAGGTGACCGAGGTCCTGACGAGGCGCCGCGCCGCGCATTAGCGAGACCGATGTGGCACAGACAGTCTTGTCTGTGCCTTTTTTTGCCGCGTTAGCGGCAAAAAGACGGTAGCCAGGGGTGCGAGCGTTTTTTGCGAGCACCCCTGGAACCCGATGCAATCTGAAATCGTGCCGCGTCAGCGGCACTGGATGGAGTCCCCGATTACTCCAGTGCCGCTGACGCGGCACAAAACCATGGCATCTCTTACCAGGGGTGCTCGCAAAAAACGCTCGCACCCCTGGCTACCTTCGTGAGCCGCTATCGCGGCTTGAAATCGCAAGCTCTTCGGGGGGCTTCGGCCGGGGGCACAGACAGAGTGTCTGTGGCACATCACGCCCGTGCTATTCTCGCGCGCCGATCGAGAGCTCAATGAAAATGGGAACGTTCTCGCTGGCCCTGGGCGCCGACCATGGTGGTTTTGCGCTCAAGGAACAGCTAAAGACTTATTTGCGTGAAAAGGGTCACACCGTTCACGATCTCGGGACGCACAGCAACGATCCCGTCGACTATCCCAGGATCGCCAAAGCGGTTGCGGATTTCGTCGCCGCGGGGACTGCCCGCTTCGGAATCATGGTGGATGGCGCCGGGATCGGCTCGGCCATGACGGCCAACAAAGTACCGGGTATCCTTGCCGCGGCCGCCTACAACGAAACACTTGCACGAAACAGCCGCGAGCATAATGATGCGAACGTTCTCACGCTCGGGGCCGGGCAGGTCGACGTCGAGACGGCGAAACGAATCGTTGACGTTTTCCTCGAGACGGAGTGCACGGCGGATCGGCACCGCGCGCGGGTGAAAATGATCCGCGAGCTGGATAAAGGAGGGCGTGGGATGACCCCGAGGAACAGCGACCTGTCGGCAGAAGACACTGCACGGATCGCCGACCGGGTGCGCCAGCTTCTCCAGGGGGGCAGTATCCCGCCGCCCGCCACGACCATCATCCCGCCCGATAAACTCGTCAAGCTGATCGACCACACGCTGCTGAAGCCGGAAGCGACGGCCGAAGACATCGAGAAACTCTGCCGGGAGGCCGCGCAGTTCGGCTTCTATTCGGTATGCGTGAATCCGACCTGGGTGGCCAAGGCTAAAGCACTGCTCCGCGGGACCCCGGTGAAGGTCTGCGCCGTGGTCGGTTTCCCGCTCGGCGCGCAGTCGCCGCAGATCAAGACCCTCGAGGCACGCCGCGCCCTTCGCGAAGGGGCGCAGGAAATCGACATGGTCATCAACATCGGCGCGCTGAAGAGCAAAGATGACCGCCTGGTTGCCCGCGACGTCCGCGGAGTGGTCGAAGCCTGCGACGAAGCGCGCGCCGTCTCCAAGGTCATCCTCGAGACCGCCCTCCTCAACGACGAGGAAAAGGTCCGGGGATGCCGGTTGGCCATGAAGGCGAATGCCGATTTCGTGAAGACCTCCACCGGCTTCTCGAAATCGGGCGCGACCGTTGAGGATATCGCCCTGATGGCGCGCACGGTGGCGCCGCGCAAGCTGGGCGTCAAGGCCTCCGGCGGCGTACGGACCTACGCGGACGTGGTAAAGATGGTCGACGCCGGCGCGACGCGCGTCGGCAGTTCAAACAGTGTCAAGATTCTGGAAGAGGCCACGCAGTTGGCCTCGGGGAAGAGGTGAGGAGTGGCCGAGCTTCGCTGCTACGTATTCATTGACAGCCTGCAGCCGCAGTTCGCGTCGTTTCTCGGAACGGTGGCGCAAGGATTTCTGCCGGTGCCCGGGCAGGCGGCGCTGTTCGTCGAGATCGCGCCGGGCATGGACATCATGCGCGTGACCGACGTCGCCCTCAAGTCGACCGACGTCCGGCCGGGGATGATGATCATCGAGCGCGTCTACGGCATGCTCGAGTTGCACGCCGATTCACAAGCCGACGTGCGCCAGGCCGGCCAGGCCATTCTCGATTCGCTGAATCTGAAGGAAACAGACCGCATCAAGCCCGAGATCACCTCCAGCCAGGTGATCCGCAACATCTCCGACTACCATACGCAGCTCATCAACAGGACGCGCCACGGAGACATGATCATCCCCGGCCAGTCGCTGTATGTCATGGAAGTAGCGCCCGCCGGCTATGCCGCCATCGCGGCAAACGAGGCGGAGAAGGCAGCCAACATCAATGTCCTCGAGGTCCGTGCCTTCGGCAGTTTCGGGCGCGTCTACCTCGGCGGCGAAGAACGCGACATCGACGTCGGATATCGTGCGGCAGAGCAGGCCATCAATTCGATTGCCGGCCGCGCCGGAAAACCGTGAAGAAAAGGCTGAAGGCAGAAGGCAGAAGTAAAAGCAGAAGCAGAAACGAAAGGTAGAAGCCAGAAGGAAGAAACCAGAGACAGAAAGCTGAAGGGTTTCCACCTTCTGCCTTCTGCCCTCTGCCTTCTGACTTTAAGGAGGGACGCATGACAGACGCACTGGGCATGATCGAAACGAGGTCGTTTCCGGCGGTAGTGGAAGCCGCGGACGCGGCGGTGAAGGCGGCGCGAGTGGATCTCGTCTCCTATGAGAAGACGGGTGGCGGCTATACCACCATCGTCATCCGCGGAGACGTTGCGGCCGTGAAAGCGGCCTGCGATGCCGCGCAGACGGCGGCGGGACGGGTCGGCGACGTCGTGACCGTGCATGTGATCGCACGGCCGCACGATCAGGTCGACGTCATCATGCCGCTCGGCCGGAACTCCGGTCCGGCAACGGCACCTGCTCGCGCGAAGAAGTAGCAGGACCTACGTCCAATGCAACTCGCGAGAGTCGTGGGAAGCGTCGTCGCTACTCGTAAAGAGGAGAGCATGCAGGGGATCAAACTCCTGGTCGTGCGCCCTCTGGACGAAGAAGGCCGCGAGAGCGGCAACGCGATCGTGTCGGCCGACGCGGTAGGGGCCGGTCCGGACGAAATCGTTCTGATCGCCGCCGGAAGCTCGGCCCGGCAGACCGCGGTCACGGACAAGCGCCCTGTCGACTCAGTGATCCTGGCCATCGTCGATAGCTGGTACGTCGGCGATTCCGCGAAGTACAAAAAGTGAGCTGACCGTGAGCTGACAGATGAGCCTGACCGATCAGGAAATCGAAACAATCGCGCGGCGCATCGCCGCCGACATGGCTCGCGGCGGAACGATCACCCCTCCGCCTGCCGTGTCTCAGGATGCCGGACTGGGGATCTTTGCCACGGTCACCGAGGCGGTGAATGCGGCGACGGTGGCGCAGAAGGAGTTCGTCGCCCTCAAGCTCGAACATCGCGCCCGCATCCTCGAGGCGATGCGGCAGTCGATGCGCGAGAACGGCACGGCTCTGGCCAAGGCCGCCTTCGAGGAGACCGGCTTGGGGCGGTTCGAAGACAAGATCGTTAAGAACCGTCTGGTCACCGAGCGGACGCCGGGACTGGAAGATCTCGTTCCGATCGCCACCACCGGCGACAACGGCCTCACGCTCGTCGAGCCCGCGCCGTTCGGCGTCATCGGGGCGATCACGCCGGTCACCAACCCGACCTCCACCATTATCTGCAATTCGATCGGGATGCTCGCCGCCGGCAACAGCGTCGTATTCAATGTCCATCCCTACGCGAAGAGCTGCTGCATGCAGACCATCGCCCTCCTCAACAAGGCCATCGCCGCCGCCGGCGGTCCTCCCAACGTCATCACCGGGATCGCCACCCCGACGGTTGAATCGGCGCAGGAGCTGATGAAGCATCCCGGCGTGCGGCTGGTGGTCGTGACCGGCGGTGGCGAAGTGGTGAAGGTGGCCATGAACAGCGGCAAGCGGGCCATCTGCGCCGGTCCGGGGAATCCCCCGGTGGTTGTGGACGAGACGGCGGACATCGACCGTGCCGCCCGCGACATCATCCTCGGTGCATCGACCGACAACAACATCATCTGCACCGACGAGAAGGAAACGATCGCCGTCTCCTCGATCGCCGACGCACTCATCGCCTCGATGGGACAGCAGGGAGCGATCGTTCTTCCCCGCGAACGGCTCTCCGAGCTGGAGAAAGTCGTCTTCACGGAGATGAAAGGGCCGAGGCAGAAGTCGTGGATCAATAAGGACCTCATCGGCAAGAACGCTAACGTGATTCTGGCGAAGATGGGGATGAACGTTCCCGATTCGGTCCGCCTGGTGGTGGTCGAGGTCGATGATGGCCATCCGCTGCTCTGGACCGAGCAGATGATGCCGGTCATGCCAGTCGTTCGCGTTTCGGATGCGAACCGCGCCATCGATCTGGCCGTCGAGATCGAAGGGGGGAACCGTCACACCGCGGTGATGCATTCGAAGAATCTCGACAACCTGAGCCGGATGGCCAAGGCGTGCAATTGCTCGATCTTCGTCAAGAACGGCCGCTCGCAGGCCGGCCTCGGACTCGATGGCGAGGGGTACTGCTCCTTCACCATCGCCAGCCCCACCGGCGACGGGATGACCGGACCGCGATCCTTTTCGCGCTGGCGCCGTTGCGTGCTCGTCGGTCACTTCAGGATCACGTGATGAAGAGGACCTCGGCGTTCGCCGTCATCGATTTCTCCGACATTCCGACGGGTGTCTGCGCGGTCGATTCGATCCTCAAGAAGGCCTCCATTGCTTTCGTTCGCGCTGGAACGGTCACGCGCGGCCGTTATCTGGTCATGTTCGGCGGTTCGACCGCCGCCACCGCCGAGTCGCTGGCCGAGGCGCTGGCGACGAGCGGCAACGGAATCATCGATCACGCCTTCCTGCCCGACGCGCATCCCGCGCTCTTTGACGCGGCGATTGGTGCACGCAGGAAGTCCACCGGATCCCTACTCATCATCGAAACCGAGACCGCGTCGTCGATGGTTCGCGCGGTGGAAGCGGCCCTCAAGGGAACGCCGGTCGAGCTGATGGAGATGCGTTTGGCGGACGCCGGGCTGTCCGGTAAAGGGCTGGCGCTGATGGCCGGCTCGCTCCACGACATCGAATACGCGGCCATCCTGGCGGCCAACGGGACCGGGGCCGATGCTGCGCCCCCCCGAGGATTCTCGTTCCGCCTGATCGCCGCCCCGCACGAGATCGTGGAGCGCGAGATCGCCGCGGTGACGCGATTCGATCTCGCTCCGCTCCTGGAGCTGGACGGGGAGGCGGGCTGATGTTGCTCGGCCGCGTCATCGGTCAGGTCGTGCTGTGCGTCGTGACGCCGGGGCTCGAGGGAGTGCCGATGCTCATCGTCCAGCCGCTGGACAAGACCTTGAAGCCGAAAGGAAAGACAATCGTCGCCGCCGACGCCACGCGCATGGCCGGCCTGGGCGAGCTGGTCTCCTACGAGGGCGGCCGCGAGGCGGCCATGGCTCTCGACCCCGCCTTCGTGCCGGTCGATCATGCCATCCTGGCCATCGTCGACGGAGTCAATGTCACATGATCCTCGGCCGTGTCATCGGAGAAATCCACGGCTCGATCAAGCACCGCTTCTACGAGGGCAGAAAGCTCCTCTGGATCGAGAAAACGACGCCCACCGGCGCCCCGACCGGCGACTACGTCATCGCCGTCGACTCCGTCGGCGCAGGAGCCGATGAGCGCGTCCTCGTGCTCGACGAAGGAAACGGCGCAAGACAGGTGCTCGACTCAACGGACGGCCCGGTGCGCTCGGTGGTGGTAGGGATCATCGACGACATCGTGGACGGGTAGGTCTCGCGGTCACGGGGTCTCGCCGTCTCGCGGCGTTTGTAGTGTCTGGCAGACCCGATATGGCATGGCACAGACAGGCACAGGACAGACAGACACTCTTGTCTGTGCCGGCTCTCAAAAACTCAGCGGTGTATCCCCGCCGCGAGACCGCGCAACCCCGAGACCGCGCAACCCCGAGACCGCGCAACCGTACTTTCCAAAATCATAGAGACGGCAGCCCGCCCCGGATGTAAGTTACCCCTGTCGCTGATCCGAAAAACTCGCAGCGACCCAGTGGGCGCACTCTAGCGCGTCAGCCCGTTGCACGGCCGAGCAACGGGCATTTTTTTATCCGGTGAGCCGCATCTGGTGTGCCACCAGCGAGAGGTCGACCATCGAGACGAGATCGTCATCGATGTCGGCGGGCTTCAGTACCGGCGTCGATGGCATCGCGCGGCGTACTGTCTCCGACTGAGGGGTGATGATGAGCATGGCCACGCCTTGACCGTATCGCGCTTCGATCCGGCGTGCGACGGAGATGGCCACCATGGCAGGCAGCTCCACCACCACGCCGTCGACGTGTGCCGCTCCGGCAAGCTGTTCGAAGATGGCGTCGTCGTCGATCCTGCTGACCAGATAACCGGCGGTTCCGAGCAGCGCCGCGGTGTGCGACGCCCCGGCGTCAGCACGCAGAAGCAGATGCGGAACCAGTTGCGACATGGGATTCTCTCCTTCCCCGAGCTTCGCGCATGGCGCGATGCTGGACGATCCACGTACGAACGCGTGCAACGAGCTGCATGACGTCTTCCGATTTCGGCATGACGCCGTCGGCGCCGAACTCTTCCGCCAGCGCCGCCAGCTCACCGGCCGGACGGCCCGAGAAGAGGATGACCATTGCGTCGGAATTTCGGAGCAGGCGTTCCCGCCCAAGCCGGAAGAACGACTCGCCTGAAAGAGCCCGGAAGCTGAGATCGAGCAGGATGAGGTCGGGGTTGGCCTGACGGATGATCAGTGGCAGCGTGATCATGGAGTCGTGAGTGGTTACCTCAATCCCTTCGATCTCGAGCAAAGCCTTGAGACCTTCCAGGATTTCGGGATGGTCGTCGACGATCAGAACGCGTCCTGGCTGCGGAAGATTGGTCTTCATTTGGACGCCGCCTGCGCACGACGTACGAGACCGGCCACCGCATGAGGAGCCAAGGGCTTGATGAGGTAGTCGTCGATGCCATATTGCAGCTTCGCTTCATTCTGATAGCGCGTGTGCTTGTAGATGGCGGTCATGATGGCGATGTGCGGGTGGTAGTCGGCATCGATGTGCCGGATGAAGCGGGCGATCTCGAACCCATGCATCTCCGGCAGCAGGCCGTCGAGCAGGATCAGATCCGGCCGGCTTTCGGCGGCGATCCGAAGCGCCTCATAGCCGCTGCTGGCGGTGAACGGGGCAATCTGCAACGCCCGGAACTGTTCGATGAGCGACCAGCGCAACTTCCGCTCGTCCTCGACGATCAGCACCGTCGGCAAGGTTGCATCAACCGGAAAGTACTGCGGGTTGGGAACTGCGATCTCGGCAATGCTCATGGTGGCCTCTTTTCCTTCTCAGACTCGGGTACCGCTAGTCCAAGAGTGTTGCCACGGGGGTGGGAGGAGCTAAGTCATTGAAGCATTAAGGGAACCGCGCATTGCAGCACTCGGGGCAGCCGTTTGGTTTTTGGAGAAGTGTCCGGAATCAGGACGGGTTCTTCTCCAGCGTCTCGAGCAGAAAGAGGATTTCGGCGGACAGCATCCCGATCACTCCGCCTGCGACGAAAAGGAGTGGACGAACGGTCGATTCGGAACCACATTGGAAGCAACGGAGGTCCAATGCACTCGAAGCGTTTCGTAGCCCTGCTGCTGGTCGCGGTGTTGGCGGCATGCCGTCACGGACAGACCGCCGGCCCTCAAGCTCAGTTGCCTCGAGTTCAGTCGCCTCAGTTCATCAACAACAGCAATCCGCCGCTCGAGCCCGCCGGGAGATCCCCTGTCACGGAAGTGGGCGGTTGGTGTCTCCTGCAAACCGGATCGCAACGGTGGAGGTTGTGCAACATCCACTACCACCGCCCCGCGGAGCACGTTACTGCGTTTGTCGGCCCGACCCTTCCACCGTGCCCCGGTGCGGAAGGCACGAATCCGCAGGAATGGGTGGAGATTCACTACGCCTATTGTTACGCGGGCCGCAGCCGGTCGTGCAATCAGCAGACGTGCCCGGCGCTTCGCGCGTGTGCATTAGAGACCGAGCTCGGAGGCCTGGACTGTCCCGCGCCGTTCGTGGTCCGCTCGATCTGGGCGCGTATCACCCCGACCGGCGGCTTCAGGCCGGCGGAGGATCCGCTCCCGCCGTCCGGCTATTATGCCGAATACGACGGCTCCTCGACCGGTGGCAGCGGAGGCGTGTTTCCGGCGTATTGGAAAATCAATCGCAACTGCGTGGAGATCACCCAGGCGGCGCTGGCCGGTGTTCACCTCGATCCAACGCGCCCATTGCAGCCGAACGCGCCACAATCGCTGCGGCCGCGAAGCACCACGGGAAACTAGGCGGATACGCTACGAAGGAGAGCAGGCCTGCTCCCTGCGGGCGTCTCGCCCGGAGGGAGGACGAGGTCGAACGCAACTGTTGGCGATTTCGCCGTCCGCGTTTTCAAGTCTAACCCTGCTTTTACGAGGCCCACCGCCCTACTTCACCTTCGTCCCCGCCGGAACTCCAGCATCGACGCTCAGCAGAGACGGCTCGCCGTCGATCGATGCCGCCAGCACCATGCCGTTCGACTCGATGCCCATCAGCTTGGCCGGTTGCAGGTTGGCAACGATCACGATCTTGCGTCCTACCAGCTCCTCCGGCGTGTACTTGGTGGCGATGCCCGCCACGATGGTGCGTTCTTCGTCGCCGGTGGAGACGGTCATCTTCATCAGCTTCTTCGATTTGGGCACGCGCTCGGCGGCGCGGACTTCGGCGACGCGAAGGTCGATCTCCATGAACTGATCGATGCTGATCTTGGTCGCGTCTGGCGGCGTAGCCAGCGACGGCGCCGGGGGTTCCGGTGCAGCCGTCGCCACTTCGTTCTTCTCTTCCACGGGGACTCCTTTGATATAGGCATCGATGTCGATGCGCGGAAAGATGGCGTCGGTGGCGCGCACCGGGGCGCCGGTCGGGAGAGCGCCCCAGGCCAGGGCATCGCTGCCGATGAAGTCGGGATCGCTGCCGAGGCGGGTCAGCGCTTCGCGTGTCGTCGACGGCATGAAGGGGGCCATCATCACCCAGACGATTCGCTGGGCTTCGAGCGTGTTCCAGAGGATGCGCGAGAGCGTTTCGTCGGCGCCGCTCTCCTTGAACTTCTTCCACGGCTCGCGGTTGACGATGTAGCCGTTCACGGCCACGAGCAGCTTCCAGGCGGCGTCGAGCGCGCGCTGGAACGCCAGGTCGTCCATCGCCTTCAGATACTCCGGCACCAGTTGTTCCGAGGCGCGCAGCAGCTCGTTGGCAGGACACGACGTCGGTGGCGTCCTGCCGCCGAAGTAGGTGTCGGTCATCTTGATGGAGCGGGAGAGCGTGTTGCCGAGGTCGTTGGCCAGGTCGGCGTTGTAGCGGCCGAGAAACGCTTCGTCCGAATAGTTCTGATCCTGCCCGAAGACCATCTCGCGCAGCAGGAAGTAGCGCAGCGAATCGGCGCCGAACTCGTCGATGATGTTGTACGGCCGCACCACGTTGCCGAGCGACTTCGAGATCTTCTGATTGTCGCGGAGCCACCAGCCGTGGCCGACGACGCGTTTCGGTAGCGGCAGGCCGGCCGCCATCAGGAAGGCCGGCCAGTAGACGGCGTGAAAGCGAACGATGTCCTTGCCGACGAGGTGAATGTCCGCCGGCCAGTCGTGATCGAACCGGGCGTGCTCGGCGCTTCCGAAGCCGAGCGCCGAGATGTAGTTCGTCAGCGCGTCCATCCAGACATAGACGACGTGATCGGGATTGCCGGGGAAGGGGATGCCCCATTTGATCGACGTCCGCGAGATGGAGAGGTCTTTGAGTCCCTGCTCGACGAACGAGACGATCTCGTTCATCCGCGTGGGCGGATAGACGAAGCCGGGATTCTGGCGGTAGTGCGCGAGGAGCGGCTCGGTGAAGCGGGAAAGCTTGAAGAAATAGTTGCTCTCGGTGGTCATCTCGACGGGATGGCCGCTCTCGTCTTTCCCATCGCGCACCTGATTCTCGGGGACGAAGGTCTCCTCGTTCTGGCAGTACCAGCCGGTGTGCTCGCCGAGGTAGATGTCGTCCGGCATCCGCTCCTGGATGCGGCGGATCAACTCCAGAACGCCGAGACGGTGGCGCGGCTCGGTGGTGCGGATGAAATCGTCGTGGCTGATGTTGAGCTTCCGCCACATCTCGTGATGCTTGGCCACGACACGGTCGGCCAGCGCGATCGGCTGGATCCCTTCCTTCGCCGCGGCCCGCTCGATCTTCTGCCCATGTTCATCCGCGCCGGTGAGGAACCAGACGTCGTCCCCCATCCGCCGCCGATGGCGGGCGATGACGTCGGCCACGACGTTCTCGTACATATGCCCGATATGCGGATCGTCGTTGACGTAGTGGATGGCGGTGGTGATGTAGAGCTTGCTCATGGAAAGGGGAGGGATTGTAGCCTAGGGGGCTGGGTCGCGAGGTCTCGCGGTTGAGTGCAGAACCACCGCCGCCCGCCCGTTAACCCATCGAACTGGGAAACCGCGTCGGTTGTCCGTCTCTCTGCCTGCAGGCAGGTTTTTATTGCTGGCCGCACCCGGCAAGGTGCAGAATATTGCGTCCGTCCCCAAACAACTGAGGAGAGAGATCATGCGTTACGCTCGTCGCGGCGTTCTGGCGTTCTTCGTCTATCTCACGGTGTTCATCGCGTTCCCCTCGTTTGCGTCCCTTCGACTGAGCACGGCTTCACACGGATCGGGCATCACGTCGAAGACGGTTCATGAGCTCACCGGCATCTTCTTCAGCGGCAGCTTCGGCTATTCGATCGGTGGCGGGCAGGCAATCATGAAGGCGGACACCGTCACCAATTCGAATGCGACGGCATCCGGGCCTCTGCGCTTCAGCCTTTGGTTCACCTCCGCCCCCTTTCCATCGGCCGGCTTCTCCACCGCCAGTTTCGACATCACGCCATCGCTCGCCGCCGGACAAAGCGTCAACGGTGTGAACGCCGGCAACACCGGCGCTCCGTTCACCGCTCCACCCATCGGTTGCTACAACGTCTCGCTTGTGCTCGAAGAGAACGTCAGCGGCACCTGGACGGAGCGCGACTTCGGCACCTTTTCCAGGACCTTCGACATCGGAAACGGCTGCATCGTCTCGTTCACCGCCTCTCCGTCCACCGTAGCGTCAGGATCGCCGTCGACGCTCTCGTGGACGACCGCCGGCGCGTCTGTGACCAGCGTCAGCATCGACAACGGTGTCGGCAGCAAGGCGGCCAGCGGCTCGACGTCCGTGAGTCCGACCACGACCACGACCTACACCCTCAGCGCATTCACGACCGCGAACGCATCGCCTCCGACGAAGCAGGTGATCGTAACGGTCGGGGCAGCCGCGCCGACGATCTCGTTCTCCGCCAGCCCCGGCACGATCAGCTCCGGCCAGAGCTCGTCGCTGGTCTGGAACACCACCAACGCCACGACGGTGACCATCGACCACGGCGTCGGATCGCAGCCGCTCTCCGGTTCCACCTCGGTCAGTCCGACAGCGAACACGACCTACACGCTCACGGCGACCGGCCCGGGCGGCACGTTGACGAGTACGGCCACGGTGACGGTGAACCAGCCGCCGCCCCCAAGACACAGGGCGGTCAGTCACTAGCGAAAACCTTCCCCTTTGCGTTCTTCGCGGCTTCGCGTGATATCGATTTCACGCGAAGGCGCGAAGCCGCGAAGGGACGGCCTTCCCATTTACCGTAATTTCACAAAAAACATGGTGTACACCGTCCTTTTTTGATTGACCTGCTGATAATAACTCTCGACCGAGAAGAGGTAACTTCCTCCTCAATGGAGACCTTGCCGGCGTGAGTTAAATCGCTCTACAGCTTTACCTTACGTTGAATCAGGACTCTCCCCGATCCTGCAAAGGCCGCCTCGCTACCGGTTCTCACCGTTACAAAATAGGACTTCTTGAGGTGTCGGGACTCCGTCCAGTGCCGCTGACGCGGCACGCTTCGAAGAGACAACGCAGACCAGGGGTGCTCGCAAAAAACGCGCGCACCCCTGGCTACCTTCGTGAGCCGCTATCGCGGCGTCGTAACGTCCAATCTCCTCAGAGTCCGTTCAAGAGGCCATCCGATCCTCTGCTACCCTTCGCGCCGCATGAAACTGATCGTCGGCCTCGGCAATCCTGGCGCGGAGTACGAGCGCTCGCGGCATAACGTCGGGTGGATGATCGCCGATGCGTTCGCGAAGAAGTTCAGGATCGGGATCAGCAAACACGAGAAGGACGCCATGACCGGCGAGGGGCGTGTGGCCGGCGGCAGCGTCAAGGTGGCCAAGCCGCAGACGTTCATGAACAACTCCGGCGACGTCGTGCGGCTGCTGGTCAATGCCTACAATGCCTACCTCGATTCGACCGACGACCTCATGATCGTCTACGACGATATCGATCTGCCGCTGGCGCGGCTGCGCATCAAGCCGAGCGGGTCGTCGGGGACGCACAACGGGATGCGCTCGATCGTGGCCGCGCTTGCGAGCGAGCGCTTCCCGCGCTTACGATTCGGCGTCCGCGGCGCGGAGTATCCGGATGGCCGGCTCCGCGACTATGTCCTCGACGATTTCACCGCCGAGGAGGCGCCGATGGTGAGCCGGGGAATCGAGCGGGCGGTCGATGCGCTGGTTCTGTTTGCACGCGGCGATCTGAAGCGGGCAATGAACGAATTCAACCGCGATGTCGTCGAGGGTGAGAAAGACGAGAAAGGCAATGTTGAAGGTTGAATGTTCGACAGCCTTTGACCGTAGCCTCTCATTCAACATTGAACATTGAACATTCAACATTTCGTTTTTGATTCTCAGAGTTAGAAAGACACCACTCCATGAACATCCACACCCTCGGCGAGCTGCGCGCAACCGGTTACCGCATTACCTCGGTCAAAGATGAGATGCGGCGTAATCTGCTCGCGGCCATCGCCCGCGGGCAGACTCTGTTCCCGGGCATCCACGGCTACGAACGGACGGTCATCCCGGCCATTCACAACGCCATCCTCTCCAGGCACGACATCATCCTCCTCGGCCTGCGCGGCCAGGCCAAGACGCGCATCCTCCGCTCGCTGACGAACCTCCTCGACGAGCGCGTTCCGATCATCGCCGGATGCGAGATCAACGACTCGCCGCTGGCGCCGACGTGCAAGCGGTGCCGCCGGCTGGCCATCGAGAAAGGAGACGACCTGCCGATCGCCTGGCTCGCGCGCGACGAGCGCTATCGCGAGAAGCTGGCCACGCCCGACGTCACCGTCGCCGATCTCATCGGCGACATCGATCCGATCAAAGCCGCAAATCAGCGGCTCACGTACGCGGACGAAGAGGTCATCCACTACGGAATCATCCCGCGCACGAACCGCGGCATCTTCGCCATCAACGAGCTGCCCGACCTGGCGCCGCGTATTCAGGTGGCGCTGCTGAACATCCTCGAAGAGCGCGACCTGCAGGTCCGCGGCTTCCCCATCCGCATCCCGATGGACGTCGTGCTCGTCTTCAGTGCCAACCCCGAGGACTACACAAGCCGCGGCAACATCATCACGCCGCTCAAGGACCGCATCGACTCGCAGATCCTGACGCATTACCCGCAGAGCGTCGAGACGGCCATGCAGATCACGCGGCAGGAGGCGTGGACGGACCGCGCCGGAAGCGTGGCGCTGGTGATCCCCGACTACATCCACTCGCTGGTCGAACAGATCGCCTTCGTCGCCCGCGGCTCGGAGCTCGTCGATCAATCGTCCGGCGTCTCCGCGCGCCTGACCATCGCGGCGATGGAGCTGCTGCAGTCGAACATGGAACGGCGCGCGGCGCTGACGCACGACCCATCGGTCTTTCCAAGGCTCTCCGATCTGGCCATGCTCCTTCCGGCGATCACCGGCAAGGTGGAGATGGTCTACGAGGGGGAGCAGCAGGGGTCCGAGGTCGTGGCGCGCAAGCTGATCGGCGAGGCGGTGGCCAAACTCTTCGCCACGAAGTTTCCGCCGATCGAGCGCGCCGGCGTCGGCAGCCGCAATGAGCGCAATCGTTCGTACGCCGATCTCGAGGACGAGGAGCTCGATGACGCCTTTGCCGGACGCCGCCGAAAACAGCAGCCGCCTCCACGAAGGGAAGAAAAGCCGGCCGCACCGACGGAGCCGAACTACGACTCGATCCTGGCCTGGTTCGTCGAAGGCAACAAGATCACCCTCTCCGACGAGCAGCCGTTCGCCGTCTATTTCTCGGAGCTGAAGCGCGTTCCGAAGCTGCTCGAAACAGCGACGAAGTATGCGAAATCATCCGGCGACCACGAGCAGGCCTTCTGGATGGAGATGATCCTCGAGGGGCTGCACCAGTCGCTGCGCCTTGCCCGCGAAGATCTCGACTCGACGATCACGTTCCAGGAGATGATGAAGTTCAATGTGCTGCGGACGGTGAAGTAGGCCGGAGGCCGTTGTCGGTTATCGGTTGTCGGTTGATGGTTGCAGGGTTGCACGGTTGCAGGGTTGCAAAGTAGCAGTTACCGGTACAACCCTATTCTTTGCAACCCAGCAACCCAGCAACCCCAGCAACCGACAACCGACAACCCGTTACCACGTCACCCCCCGCCAACCAGCTACAATCCCCTCACATGGCCAAGGTCACTGCCGAGATCCCAGGCGATTTGTCGCGACAGATCGACCGCATGATCCGCGATGGATGGTTTCCGGATCAGGAAGCGCTCTTGCGCGAGGCCCTCTCACATTTCGTCGATGCGAAGTCGTTCCTCGGCGACTCGCCGCGGATGCTGCACCGCTTCGCCGCCGATGCCCTCAACGATTCCAAACCCGAGGTGGCACTCAAGTTCGTCAACCGAGCCCTGTCGCTTCTTCCGACGCAGACCATGACCGACTTTCACCTTTACCAGAGCCTCGTCGAGCTTCGCGTACAGATCCTCCTCGTCCTCGACCGGAATGAAGAGGCGTTGACGGGGTTGGAAGAGGCGCGCGAGCTGCTGCCGAACAATCCGACCATTGCCAAATGGATCGCGCGGTTGAAGAAGAGGTGAGCAGAGGATTGCCTCACGCGTGAGGCGATTTCCTGACCATGCGCCATCGATACTCCTACCTCGATCCCGATCTCATCCGACGGCTCCTCGCCGAGATGGGGCTGCGGCGGCTGTTCAATCATTTGCTGCTGCAAAGCGGAGGCGATGTCGACGAGGCCATGCGCTGGATGCGGGCGCTGCAGGATCGGGGGTACATCGATCCCAACATCGACCTCGAGGCCTTTTTCGCGCGGTTGATGGAGGAAAACGTCATCGGGGAGGACGCCAACGGCAACGTCGTCCTCGGCGCGGGCGGGGAGCGGCAGATTCGCCGCGACGCGCTCGATGAGATCTTCGGCGGCCTGCAGAAGTCGATCAGCGGCTCGCACTCCGTCGCCTCCGCAGGGCAGGGCACCGAGCGGCTGACCGAGACGAGGCCGTATCAGTTCGGCGACGATCCGATGGCAATCGATTCCATCCGCTCGCTGCAGAATGCCATGAAGCACACCGACCCGGCGGACGCCATTCTCATGGCCGAGGATGATCTGGAAGTGTTCGAGACCGAGCACAACTCCAGTTGCGCCACTGTGGTCATGATCGACATCTCCCACTCCATGGTGCTCTACGGTGAAGACCGCATCACGCCGGCGAAGAAGGTGGCCCTGGCGCTGACGGAGCTGATCCTGACGAAGTATCCGAAGGATTCGATCGACGTGCTGCTCTTCGGCGATGAAGCCACCGAGGTGCCGATCTCCCAGATCCCTTACGTGCAGGTGGGGCCGTTTCACACCAACACGAAGGCCGGCCTCGAGCTGGCGCAGCGCATCCTTCGGCGCCATAAGCACAACAACAAACAGATCTTCATGATCACCGACGGCAAACCGTCGGCGCTGACGGAGAACGGCCACCTCTACACGAACTCGTTCGGCTTGGATATGAAGATCGTCAACCGCACGCTGGAAGAGGCCGACCGCTGCCGCCGCGCGAACATCCCCATCACCACCTTCATGCTGGCCACCGACCCGATGCTGGTGAACTTCGTCGAGCAGCTCTCGAAGATCAACCGCGGACGGGCCTTCTACTCATCGCCCGACCGGCTGGGCGAGTACATCCTGGCCGACTACATCCGGAACCGCCGCAAGTTCGTGCACTAGATCTCACGCGAAGACGCGAAGTTCCTATCTCCCGTCTTCGCGTCTTCGCGCCTTCGCGTGAGATCGTTTACCGCTTCGTGTCAGCAAACGGTTTCGTCGAGCCACTTCGCGTGTCGAACTGGGACGGGAGGACAGATCATGTTCGAGACATCCGTCATACACGCAGAGGTGGTTGCCGAGAAGCGGTTTGGATTGCTATCGGTCTCGTTTGCGGGACACATACTCATCGTCATCAGCATCCTTGTGGTTGGCATCCGCACCGTCGAGTTCCCGAGGCTGCCGCCCCCCGAGTACACGATTCCCGTCTTCACGCCCCCTGTATCGATTCCTCCCGCCCTCGGCACGCCGAACGGCCACAAACAGGCCGCACCACCGGTGCCTGTGAAGCAGACCCCGGCCGTGCCGAGCGCGATCACGACGCCTAACACCATCGCCGACCACACCGAGCCGGCCGCGTCGACCTCGACCGGCGATACCACCACAACCGGCGGCCCTGCCGGATCCGATCAG
>DATMNC010000097.1:0-5265 GCA_035569395.1 Thermoanaerobaculia bacterium
AGGATCTCTGCCTCCAGACTGGCTCGCGACCGGAACAGATCAACCATCAATCCAAGGATCAGCTTGAAGAGATCCAACATCAGTGCAGGATCGCCCGATTCCCCTCCGACAGCCAACCGGATTTATTTTACGATAGGGACAACCTCTTGCGATCGGTGACCGCCCTCCTTTCCTGCCCTTCAGGGTCGGGGCTCATGAACGGGCGCGAAGCGCGAGAAAGCCGACTTCGGCCCAAGGCGTAGGTTGACCCATGAACCGCCGTTCCGAGAGCAAGCTCTGAGCGAATCCGATAGCCCCTAATCATAAGCTGTAGCTGTGTGCGACCGTCCTACCCCGATCGTCGCCCTCATCCTGCCGAGCGTGTTTGAGGTGTACCAGTGGAACTCTCTCGGCGTCCAGGGTCTGGCGCCTTGTCGTGATGACCTTACCCCTCACTCTCCCCAGCCGGAGACGTTGCGATTATCGTTGTCTGGAATGGGCGGAGGCAGGCCGAAGAGTTTGTAGGAGAGCAGACGGGCCTTGCGCGCCAGCTCACTGTGCGCGCGCATGTAGTTGAGGGAATTGTAGTCGTAGATGGAGTTCGCCGGCAGGATGCCGAGCGTTTTCGGCATGTTCTTGACGCTGAAGGTGGTGAGGAGGCTCTCCTCCCAATCGAGCGTCTTCTCGATGTCGATGACCGCGAGCTCTTGCCAAGGGTAAACGCTTTCATCCCAAATGACCGTGTTGTTGAAAACCTCGGGATCGTCGTCGTCCTGGGCCTGTCTCGTCTGGATCTGCATGCGGTACTTCGCGCCTTCCCGAGCGACGCGGTCCTGGTATTCGTATTTGAGGTAGTTCCTCCCACGCGTCTCATGCGGGAGAACGCGCTGGTTGCACCAATCCCACTCGCTGGGGTTGGGATCGATGCCGCTCTCGGGTTCGTCCTCGAGGGGGAGCACACGGTACTTCGCATAGCGCTTGATGCCGTCGTCGCCGACGTAGAGGAACGGCGTCATGCAGGAGTAGCGCAGGTTGTGGAAGGAGCTGACGTGCCTGCGACCGCCGGCGATGTTGCCTTTCAGGCCGTCCGGATAGAGGCGATTGTAATTTTGATAGGCGACGGCCCACTTCTCCCGGCGCAACCATCCGAACTTCAGGAAACTGAGGGCTGACCAGAATGGGCTGACGGCGCCGGTGTTCATCTCGATGTCGAAGGGGCTCTGCATCCGCTGGTCCGAGAACTTGATCGCAATGGCTCGGACGTCGTTTATCGCGTCGTCGAGGAGGCTGACGGACGCGTGGCGAATGCGGCAGGGATAGACCTTGCCGGGGGCAAAAAACGCGTGCCTGGGGAACCGCGGATCGTCGACGATGCGCAGGGTGCCGGTGGCCGCAATGCCATTGTTGTGGCTCATACGCTGACGCTTCGGCAGGCAGAGGAATATCGCCAGCATCAGGGCGAACCCCTTCGCGTAGACCCAGAGCTCGGCTTTGTCGTAGGCGCCGCCGATCGCGCGGCGGATGACGAGCAGGAGCGAGAATTGTTCTGTTTTCATGGGTCTCCCGCCGTAATCAGATGTTGGTTCGCGATTCGATGGAGTCGATGTCGACTTCGAGCGCCTTGAACTCTTCGCGCCGCTCCTCCAGCAGGCGGATGAGGAGTGGATCGACGTCTCGTTCCTCGTTACGCGTGATGAAGCCGTACTCGGTGCGGGAGAGGAAGTTCGTGAACCAGATCATCTGCGTGCTGCGGGTGAGATCAGGGGCGATGTCGTTGTCGCTCTCCGGCGCCATGATTCCCGAGGGCCGCTCGCCGAAGCGCAGGCCGCCGCAGCTGTAACGCACCTCACCGAGGTCATCGTATTGATGCTCGTTGATCCAGGTGTGCATATAGGTGGCCTGCATGATGATGTAGCGGCAGGCGTCCTTGAGGTTTTGCCAGTCCAGGGGCGGAGCCGTCCCGTATGTGCTGGCGGCGGTAATCCGCGACACGGCTTTGAGCGCCCCATGGATGGTCTCGCGAGGAAGATGCGGATCGAATCTATACTGCTGGGAGCAGTAATTCAGGCGTTCCGCGGCGAGTTCCTGATAGCGCGGGTCGGGCGGGGGCGCGTCCCGTGGAGCGGTGAGAAAGACCGGGACGCTGTGCGTGACGAGATCGTCGGCGAAGCGCTGAATTTCTCCCCAGTGCCTCTTGATGCCGTCTTCGTGCCTGCGGAAGAACTCGTCCACGTACTCGCCGAGCACGTCCCAGAAGAGACTTTCAGCCTTCGCGCAGGTGTGCGCGGGGCTGATGGCTTCCATCGGTCCCCAGCCGCGCCAGTCCTGGAGGCCGAGGATATCGCGGGTGCGCTGCTGAAGGCCGGCGCGGGTGAGCGCAGTCGCGGTGGGGATGTAGCCGCCGATAAGCTCTTTGTCCGCGGTGTGGTTGATCCGAGAGACTTCCTTGAGATGAGGCAGCAGCAGCCAGGCGACCGGGTTGAGGCGCAAATTTCTGTAGGCGGCGACGGCGTACTGTTCGGTGTTCAGGTGCGTACCGGCAAAGTGTTCCTCGACCTCGGTGCAGAAGGCTCCCGTAACGCGTGCAACTCGTTTCGCCTGGAGCCAGGCGTCTCCGCCTGCAGGGCAGAACACCCGGGCGTGGAAAGGATCATGATCGCTGCGGCTCAGCTGCCCGGTGAGTCGGATCTCGAGCGGAATGGGCAGTCCGTCGTCTTTAAGTTTGAAAAGGATGGCGACATCCGGCAGGGCATAGAGATTATTGATGTCGTACCAACAGGCGCCGAAGTAACGGATCCAGTAGTGGCCAGGCCGCGCGGCGTCCGGGACGAAAGAGCCGCGGTTCATGCCGTTCATCATCCGCTCGCCGAACCAGTCATCGCCTCGCGTGTAGCCCCGGGCGTGGTCGGGGAGGCGCTTCTCGATGCAGCGCGTCAGGTTCAAGGGATAGTCGTTCTCGATATCTTCGATGGTCAGCGTGTCGGGGGCGAGTTCGATCTGTGTGAGGTGCTTGATCTTGGTGATCTCGAGGGGGATGACCTGTTCGATGAGTGCATCCTCCCGGCCTTGGGAATAGGTCTCGGGCGAGCCGGAATCGTCGACGACGGCGCGGGGCGTCACCGCGCTCGGATCGTAGAACCAGTAATCGAGCGGGATCGTGCGCAGGTTGTAGTCCAGGCCGATGAGGTCGCTCTTGGCGACAGGAATGGCCTTGAAGAGGTCGAAATGAAAATGCGGAGCGTCGTCCTTGAAGTACACTCTCGTGGTCTTCTGGATTTCGAGGCTCAGGGATCGCATAGAGAGGTTTCGGGCGGCGCGAAGAGTAAAAGGCAATGCGAAGCAGCCCTCTGCATCTGTACGGCCCTCGCTGATCTTCCGCCAGGCGAACCAGTAGGTGCGGCCCCAGAACTCGAGATGCAGGTTGTGAATCGGTAGCCCTTGGCCACGATCGCCGGCAAAGACGATGCGCCCGACAAGACGGCTATCGCGATGTCCGACGGGAAGCTCAGGATGCCGCGGGAATAATTCGGCGGCGAAACGCCGCCGCTCCTTGCGCAGGCGCCGGTACATTTGAAAGATCCACTCGAGCGTGATCGCCAGCGGACCGTTGATGATCTTCGACTTGCCGACCTGGATGGAGTTGACACCGCGCATCCGCGCACTGAAAAACGTGTTCCCCTTCGACTTATATCGAATCCGGGTCTCCCTCTTGCATTCTTCTATGATTTTGCGCGTGGGATCGGGCTGCATGGCGGTCGGGGGGGTCATCTGCGTACTGCCCTCAAGGTCGCGAATGTTGCTCGATTCGTCGGTCTTCGTTCCGCCCCGCGGTGCTCGGCTGCGAAGGATTGAGATGATCGACGAAGAACATGGCGAGCTTCCCCTTTCCCTTCGCCTCGAGTTCGCCGCGCGGAACGAATTCGAAGCGCGCGCCGAGGAAGTCGTGCGTGGCCTGGGAGATGTTTACCTGGCCGACCGCGCCGGATGACTCCATGCGTGCGGCTATGTTCACCGTGTCTCCCCAGACGTCGTATTGGAATTTCCTCTTCCCGACGATGCCCGCGGTGACGGGGCCGGTATGCACGCCGATACGCATGCCAAGGTAGGGGCCGCGGTTCATCCAACGTTCCGCGATGAAGGCGCGCATCTCGAGCGCTGCCTGCACCACATCGTCGGGATGCGTCGAGTTCGGCACCGGCAGGCCACCGACGGCCATGTAGGCGTCCCCGATGGTCTTGATCTTCTCCACGCCGTGTTTGGCGACGATGGCGTCGAAGGCGTTGAAGCACTCGTCGAGCTCGCGCACGAGATCGGTCGGCGAGAGGGTCTCGGCGAGGTGGGTGAAGCCTTCGAAGTCGGTGAAGAGAACCGTGACGCGGTCGTAGTGCCGCGCCTCCGCGCGGCCGTTTCGCCTCAATTCGTCGACGGTCTCGGCAGGGAGGATGTTGTGCAGCAGATCGTCGCTGCGGCGTTTTTCCTGGTCCAGTTCGGCTGTGCGCTCGGCAACCTTCTGCTCGAGCTTCTCGTAGAGCATGGCGTTATCGATGGAGACGGCGATCTGTCCCGAAAGCAGCGTGAGCAGGTCGACTCGCTCCCGCGTGAACGCCCCGGGAGCGAGGTTGTTTTCCAGATAAAGCACGCCGACGCTGCGTCCGCGGTTCAGGATGGGAACGCAGAGGATGGAGACAGGCCGCCTTTTCACGATGTAGGGCTGGGAGCGGCAGCGTTCGTCCGATAAGGCGTCGGCGATGACCAATGGCTCCCGTGTCCGGTGGACGAACTGAGCGAGCGGGACGGAAAGATCCTCGCTCGTCTCCGCAAGAAGGTTTTGCAGCACTTCGATCGTTGCACCGGCGTCCTCGCCACGCGCCTGGATAGCGAGCCCGTCCGCCGCATCGAGTAGAATGAAGCCGCGTTGCGCGCCCGCGTTCTCGATCACAATCTTCATAAGCACGGAAAGCAGGTTGGAAGGCACGACCTCGCTCGAAATGATGGTCGCGGCCTTGAGCACGGTGCTGATGTCGAGCACGGCCCCGTTCAGCATGGAGGTGCTTAAATCGATTCCGCCTTCCCCTCCGGCGAGCGTCGAAAGGCTTTGACCTTTTTGTGTGAGGTATTTGGGGAAGTGATCCACGAGATCGCGGTGCTTGGCGGCGGCGCCCCACTCGCGATAGGCGTTGGAGGCTGCTTTGAGATGAAACTCCGCCAGCACCGGACGGTTCGTTGCGGCGTAGAAGCGTCCCGCCAGCTCGAAAGCAAGCGCCTGCTCGTGGAGGAACTCATTCT
>DATMNC010000098.1:0-20182 GCA_035569395.1 Thermoanaerobaculia bacterium
GCGCACGATGACGTCCGGCGCGCGGAGCTCGAGGAGCTTCTTGAGGCGGTTGTTGCGGTCGATGACGCGGCGATAGAGATCGTTCAGATCGGACGTCGCGAAACGGCCGCCGTCCAGAGGGACCAGCGGACGCAGCTCCGGCGGGATGACCGGGATCACGTCGAGGATCATCCAGTCGGGATGATGGCCTGACTTGCGGAAGGCATCGACGACCTTGAGGCGCTTGGCGGCCTTCAGCTTCTTGATCTGCGAGGTCTCGGTGCGCATCATGAGGCGCAGCTCGTCGCTGAGCTCTTCAACATTGACTCGGCGCAACAGCTCCTTGATGGCCTCGGCGCCCATCTTGGCGACGAAGACGTCGCCGTGCGCGGAGCGCAGCTCGCGGTAGCGCTCTTCGGTGAGCAGCTCTTTCTCGTCGAGCGTGGTGGCCAGGTCGCCCGGGTCGATGGTCACGTACGACTCGAAATAGAGGATGCGCTCGAGGTCACGGAGCGAGATATCGAGCAGGTGACCGATGCGCGACGGCAGGCCCTTGAAGAACCAGACGTGCGAGACCGGCGAGGCCAGCTCGATGTGTCCCATGCGCTCACGGCGAACCTTCGACTTCGTCACTTCGACGCCGCACTTGTCGCAGATGACGCCGCGATGCTTCATCCGCTTGTACTTGCCGCAGAGGCATTCCCAATCGGTGATCGGGCCGAAGATCTTCGCGCAGAAGAGGCCGTCGCGTTCCGGCTTGAAGGTGCGGTAGTTGATCGTTTCCGGCTTGGTTACCTCACCGTACGACCACGACCGGATCTTCTCCGGGGACGCGAGACTGATCTTGATGGCGTTGAAATCGTTGATCGCCTGCGGCTTTGCTGACTGAAACAATGAATTGAAGCTTTCCAAATTGCGCCTCCCTATGTGTCAGGCGTTATCCGTTGAACGCGGTTTCGGAAGCGAAAGAGCCACGGTGTTGCCGTAGCACTCCCAGCACGGCGCTTCCCATTCCTGGTCGCCGCTGGGAAAGTGCGCGGTCATGCTGACGGCCCCCATGCCCTGACAGGCAGGGCATGAGGCGTTGGGCATGCTGGTAACCGCTGTGACTTTCTTCGCCATGCGCTATTCCTTGAGCAGCTCCACGTCGAGGCAGAGCGATTGCAGCTCGCGGACGAGGACGTTGAACGACTCGGGGAGACCCGGATCGTCCGGGACCTCGCCTTTGACGATGGCCTCGTAGATCTTCGAGCGGCCTTCGACGTCGTCCGATTTCGAAGTGAGCAATTCCTGCAGCGTGTACGCGGCTCCATATGCTTCGAGGGCCCAGACTTCCATTTCTCCGAAGCGCTGGCCGCCGAACTGGGCTTTTCCGCCGAGCGGCTGCTGGGTGATGAGCGAATACGGTCCGATCGAACGGGCGTGAATCTTGTCGTCGACCAGATGCGAGAGTTTGAGCATGTAGATGTAGCCGACGCAGACGCGCTGCTCGAATTGTTCGCCGGTCATACCGTCGAAGAGCGGCGTCTTGCCGTCGTCGGGGAGGGCGGCGGCCTTGAGCTGCGCCTTGATCTCCGACTCGATGGCGCCGTCGAACACGGGGGTCGAGAAGTAGAGACCGAGGGTGCGCGCGGCCCATCCGAGGTGCGTCTCGAGAATCTGACCGACGTTCATACGCGACGGAACGCCGAGCGGGTTGAGCACGATCTCGACCGGTGTGCCATCCGGCAGGTACGGCATGTCCTCCTCGGGGAGGATGCGGCTGATGACGCCCTTGTTACCGTGGCGTCCGGCCATCTTGTCGCCGACACTCAGCTTGCGCTTCATGGCGACGTAGACCTTGATCATCTTGATGACACCCGGCGGGAGCTCGTCGCCCTTCTGGAGGTCTTCGCGACGCTCCTCGGCTTTCTGCTCCAGCACCCGGATGCGGTTCTCGGCGCGCTCGACGAACATGCGGATGGTCTCGCGGGTCTCTTCATCGACCGGCAGCGCCAGCAGCTCGCGACGCGAGAGGCGGCCCACCGTCTCGCGCGACGCCGTCTCGCCCTTGCCGACGAGCGTCTCGCCCGTGCGGAAGTCGACCACGTCGCGCTGCAGCTTCTTGTCGCTGAGGACGTCGCCGATGCGCTTGTTGCGCGCGTCGGTGATGATGCGAATCTCGTCCTGGATGTTGCGGTTCATCCGCTCGATCTCGCCCTCTTCGATCGACTTGGCGCGAAGGTCTTTCTCAACGCCCTTGCGCGAGAAGATCTTCACGTCGACGACCGTGCCTTCGATGCCGGGAGGCGTCTTGAGCGAGGCGTCGCGGACGTCGCCGGCCTTTTCACCGAAGATGGCGCGGAGCAGCTTCTCTTCGGGAGTGAGCTGCGTCTCGCCCTTCGGCGTGACCTTGCCGACCAGGATGTCGCCCTGCTTGACCGTCGCGCCGATGCGGACGATGCCGGACTCGTCGAGATCGCGCAGCGCGCCTTCGCTGACGTTCGGGATGTCGCGCGTGATCTCCTCGGGACCGAGCTTGGTGTCGCGGGCTTCGATCTCGAACTCTTCGATGTGGATCGAAGTGTAGTAGTCCTCTTTGGCCAGCTTCTCCGAGACCAGGATGGCGTCCTCGAAGTTGTTGCCGCGCCACGGCATGAAGGCCACCAGGATGTTGCGCCCGAGGGCCAGCTCGCCGGCATCGGTGCAGGGACCGTCGGCCAGGACCTGGCCCTTGCGGACCCGCTGCCCTTCGCGGACGTTTGGCTTCTGGGTAATGCAGGTGTTCTGGTTGGAGCGCTTGAACTTGATGAGCTGATAGATGTCGGCGCCGAACTCCTTCGTCTCGCCGGTCTCCTGATCTTCCGCTTCGACGCGAACGATGATGCGGTTGGAGTCGACCAGATCGACGACGCCGCCGCGCTTGCAGAGAATCACGGCGCCGGAGTCGCGGGCCACGATGTTCTCCATACCGGTGCCGACGAGCGGCGCATCGGTGCGGAGAAGCGGAACGGACTGGCGCTGCATGTTGGCGCCCATGAGGGCGCGGTTGGCGTCGTCATTCTCGAGGAACGGAACGAGCGATGCGGCCACGGAGACGAGCTGTTTCGGCGAGACGTCGATGAAGTCGACCTTTTCTTTTTCAATCGACACGAAGTCGCCGGACTGCCGGGCGATGACCCGGTCGTGAACGAGATTGCCTTCCTCGTCCATGACCACGTTCGCCTGCGCGATCGTGTAGCGCTCTTCATCCCACGCCGAGAGATAGAACGCGTACGGCTCGGCTTCGGCGAGCTGAAGCTGGCCCTTGCGCGATTTGGCCGCGGCGTTCTCTTTGCCGATGCGGTTGTTTTCTTTCTGCAGATCGCGCTTCTCGACGATCTGGCTGAGCGTGAAGCTGGAGTCGCCGACCTTCACGATCCGGTAGTGATCGAGCACGCGGCCGTCTTCGACCTTCTTGTACGGGCTCTCGATGAAACCGTACTCGTTGATGCGGGCATAGCACGCCAGCGACGAGATCAGACCGATGTTCGGACCTTCCGGCGTCTCGATCGGGCAGATGCGGCCGTAGTGCGTCGGATGAACGTCGCGGACTTCGAATCCGGCACGCTCGCGGGAGAGGCCGCCCGGTCCCAAGGCTGACAGACGCCGTTTGTGCGTGACTTCCGACAGCGGATTGGTCTGATCCATGAACTGCGAGAGCTGCGACGATCCAAAGAACTCCTTGATGGCCGCGATGACCGGCTTGGAGTTGATCAGATCGTGCGGCATCGCCGAGTCGATGTCCTGATGCACCGACATCTTCTCTTTGATGGCCCGCTCCATGCGCACCAGACCGATGCGGAACTGGTTCTCGAGCAGCTCGCCAACCGCGCGAACACGGCGGTTGCCGAGGTTGTCGATATCGTCGACGCGGCCGACGTCCTTGCGGAGGCGGAGCAGGTAGTTGATGACGACGAAGAAGTCTTCGGCCGACATCGTCTTCTGCGTGACCGGGGAGTCGAGGTCGAGCTTGATGTTGAACTTGAAACGGCCGACGCGCGAGAAGTCGTACTTGCGGGCATCGAAGAACATCCCTTCGAAGAGGGCCTTGGCCGACTCGAGCGTCGGAGGATCGCCCGGGCGCATGCGCCGATAGATCTCGATGATCGCGGCCTCGAACGACTTCGACGTGTCCTTGCGGACCGTGTTGAGCAGGATGTCGGAGACGAGATCCCACTCGGGGAAGATGACGTCGACGGACTCGACCTCGTGCGCGCGGAGGACGTCGGCCCAATCGGCCGGCAGGTTCTCGCTCGCCTCGAAGAGGACCTCGCCGCTGTTGACGTCGACGACGTCGGAGAGGAAGACGGCTTTGTCCATAGCCGCGAAGTCGACCTTGGCCGATGCTTCGTTGTGCTTCGTGAGCGCATCGGCCATCTTCTGGTCGAGCTTCACGCCGGCAAACACGGTGCGCACGGTGCGCCGGCCGCGGATGGAGTGGCGCTCCTTGGCTTCTTCCTGATCGAGGACGCGGCGGTCAAACGACAGGGTGACCTGATCGCCTGTGATCTTGGCCTTGATCGGCGTATAGAACTGGCGAAGGATCTCTTCGTCGGTCGTCAGGCCGAGGGCGCGCAGGAAGACCGAGCCGAGGAACTTGCGTTTCCGGTCGATACGAACGTAGAGGATGTTCTTCTGGTCGTACTCGAACTCCACCCAGGAGCCGCGGTACGGGATGATCTTGGCCAGGAAGGTATGGGCCGATTCCTTGGTGAAGAAGACGCCCGGCGACCTATGGAGCTGCGAGACGATGACACGCTCGGTGCCATTGATAATAAAGGTGCCGTTGTCCGTCATCAGTGGGATGTCGCCGAAGAAGACTTCCTCTTCCTTGGCGTCGCGCATGTGCTTGACGCCGGTGTCGGGATCCTTGTCGTATACGAAGAGGCGGAAGGTGACCTTCAGAGGAACGCTGTAGGACATGCCGCGTTCCTGGCACTCTTCGACCGAGTACTTCATCTGCAGGTCGACGGGGTTGCCGCAGATGTCGCAGATCTCGACGCGGTTCTTGTTGATCACACCGCACTTCTGGCAGCCGACCGTCTCTTCGTGCGGGTGATCGGTGATGATCTTCGAGCCGCAGTTCGCGCAGGTCATGCGCAGATGCTCGAGGCCCTTGAGGGAGCCGCACTTGCACTCCCAGTTCCCGATCGCGAATTTCACGAAGTCGAGCGAGCAGGTCTCCCGGAAGTCGCTGAAAGGGAAGACGCTGGTGAAGACCGACTGCAATCCGGTGTCTTCACGCTCCTCGGGGAGGAGGTTCATCTGCAGGAACCTGTCATACGACTTGCGCTGCACGTCGATGAGATTTGGCAACGCCATGTAACTCCGGATCTTGGAGAAGTCATGGCGAACCGGTTCCTGTTTCGGCAGGGAGGATCCGTTCATTCAATTGCTCCTTTGGACCGCGGCGTGGCAACGGCGGCAGTTCCGAAGCGGAGCGTGTGGACAGCAAAAGGCCGCAAGGCAGAAGGCTCTGCCTGCGACCGTCGGTTGCGGTCCACGCACACCGGGTTCGTCACTGCGTTAGTTGTGATGACGCGCCCTCAATGAGAATTTCGTAGGCGAGTCCCGCCGCAGGCAACGCGGCAGGGTGGATTCGCGAGGATTGTGAGCTATAGGAAAGGGCCGCTCCCCCCCTTTCCAGCTCAGGGATGACTCGTGCAATCTGGAAAAAGCAATTTCCGGACGGGACATTCCGCCCCGTCCGGATGATTTACAAGCAAGCTCTGCTGAATTATTTGATCGTGACCTTAGCGCCGGCCTCTTCAAACTTCTTCTTGATGTTCTCAGCCTCTTCCTTCGAGACTGCTTCCTTGACCGTCGCCGGAGCGGCCTCAACAAGGTCCTTCGCTTCCTTCAGACCCAGGCTGGTCACTTCGCGTACGGCCTTGATTACATTGATCTTCTTCTCGCCGACCTCGCTCAGGATTACGGCAAACTCGGTCTGCACCTCGGCCGGAGCCGCCGCTGCTGCCGGGCCCGCCGACGCTGCCGGGGCGGCAGCCGCGGCGGCCGACACGCCGAAGCGGTCTTCCAGTGCCTTGACCAGGTTCGAGAGGTCCAGCACCGACATCGTCTCAATCTGCTTCACGAAATCTTCAGTCGAAATAGCCATTTCAGCCTCCAAATAGTGTTTGAATCGTTCAATCTCGTGCGCCGGGCCTACAAGGCAAAGCGCGAATTTTGACTAAGCATTTGCCTCAGGTTCGGTCGCTTCAGGGCCGCCGCCCTTCTGCTTGGCGATCTGGCTGATGACGACCGCCAGGTTGCGGATGTTCGCCTGCAGCACGATGGCCAGTCCGCGGATCGGAGCCTGCATCACGTACAACAGTTTCGCGATCAGCTCGTTGCGCGACGGCAGATTGGCGATGGCCTGGATCTGGTCCGCCGGCACGATCTGGCCGTTGAGCATGGCGCCCTTGAACGAGATCGTCGGAACGTCTTTGGCGAACTTCGTCAGCGCCTTGGCCAGCGCCACCGCGTCGGTGCGGTTGTACGCCACCGCGGTCGGGCCGCTGAACTGATCCTTGAGCGCGGTCAGCGGTGAGTCTTTCACCGCGATGAGAGCCAGGGTGTTCTTGACGACGACATACGTCGAGTTCGTGTCGCGGACCTGGCGCCGCAGTTCGGTGACCTGGGGAACGGTGATGCCTTTGAAGGCGATCACGAACGCGTTCGTGGCTTTGCCGATGCCTTCGCCGAGCTCGGAGATCGCTGCTGCTTTGTCTTCGCGATTCATGCTCCCTCCTTACTCTGCTTTCGCCTCGGCCACGGCCGTGTCGATCGAGATCGATGGGCTCATCGTGGACGAGATGTAGATGGTGCGGACGTACTTGCCCTTGGCCGCGGGCGGCTTGGCTTTGCGCACCGCGTTGATGATGCTGGCGGCGTTGTCGCGAAGCTGGTCCGCGGAGAACGAGATCTTTCCGACCGGAACGTGGATGATCGACGTCTTGTCGACGCGGAACTCCACCTTACCGGCCTTGATCTCGGAGATTGCTTTGGCGACGTCGAACGTGACGGTGCCGGTCTTCGGGTTCGGCATCAAACCCCGAGGTCCGAGGACTTTGCCGAGCTTGCCGACCGAACGCATCATGTCCGGCGTGGCGATGACGGCATCGAAATCCGTCCAACCGCCCTGGATCTTCTCGACGATCTCGTCTCCCCCCACCATGTCCGCGCCGGCTTCCTGAGCCTCGCGCTGTTTGTCGCCCTGTGCGATCACGAGCACACGCTTGGACTGTCCGGTTCCGTGCGGGAGCACGGTGGTACCGCGGACCATCTGATCGGCGTGCTTGGGATCGACTCCGAGAAGCATCGACAGCTCGACCGTCTCGTTGAACTTGGCGAACGCGATCTGTTTGAGCAGACCGAACGCTTCATCCAGCAGATACGGCCGCTGTTCGACCTTCTCGAACGCTGCACGGTACTTCTTGCCGTGTTTGGCCAATTTCACCTCCGTAGTAATAACGGCTCTTGCGAGCCTCCTACTTGTTTGCCGCAGCCACACGCTACGGCGACTTGGTACTGAGTTGCTGAGTTGCTAGGTTGCAGGGTTGCTGACGTGGGCTTTGACTCAGCAACCTTGCAACCCAGCAACCTTGCAACTTGCTATCCGGTTACTTCCAAACCCATCGACCGCGCCGTGCCTTCGACGGTGCGAACGGCCGCTTCGAGCGACGCGGCGTTGAGGTCGGGCATCTTGGTCTTGGCGATCTCTTCGACCTGTTTGCGGGTGACGCTACCGACCTTGGTCTTGTTCGGCACGCCTGAGCCCTTGGGGATCCCGGCCGCTTTGAGCAGCAGGATGGCCGCGGGGGGCGTCTTGGTGATGAACGTGAAGGTGCGGTCGGAGAAGACGGTGATGACCACCGGGATGATCAGCCCCTGCTGCCCCTGCGTCCGCGCGTTGAACGTCTTGCAGAACTCCATGATGTTCACGCCGTGCTGGCCGAGGGCCGGGCCGACCGGCGGAGCCGGTGTCGCCGCGCCGGCGGGAATCTGGAGCTTGATGTATCCGGTGATTTTCTTAGCCATCGCTGGTTCCTTTGAAAACTATCGTTTCTGTGTTGCCGCGCCGCCGCCCTGCTCTTCGCTGGGGTCGAAACGCGCGACCTGCAGGAAGTCGAGCTCGACCGGCGTCGATCGGCCGAAGATCGTGACCATGACCTTCAGGGTGTTGCGGTCGAGATTGACCTCTTCGACGACACCGGTGAAGTTCGAGAACGGCCCGTCGATGATGCGTACATGCTCGCCGTGCTCGTAAACGTGCTTCGGCTTCGGTTTCTCTTTGGTCGTGACGACCTGCGTCAGGATCTGGTCGACTTCTTCCGGCGTCAACGGGGTCGGCTTCTTGCCGGTCCCGACGAAGCCGGTCACCTTCGGGGTGTTCTTCACGAGATGCCAGGCGTCGTCGGCCATGTCCATCTCGACGAGGATGTAGCCGGGGAAGAACTTCCTCTGGACCTCGCGCTTCTTGCCGCCCTTCATCTCGATGAGCGTTTCGGTCGGGATCTTGATCTCGCCGAACTTGCCCCGCATGCCGAGGGCCTCGATGCGCTGGTTGAGGTTCTCCCGCACCCGCTCCTCGAACCCGGAGTAGGTGTGGACGATGTACCACTGCTTCTGCGCGGTATCGACCATCGCTAGGTGCTGGCTCCGAACCTGGTGAAGAGGAAGTCGATCACCTTGAAGAAGATGAGGTCGCATCCCCAGAGATAGACGGCGAAGATGATGGTGGAGATGATGACCACGACCGTCGTCCCGACCACCTCGGGACGGCCGGGCCAGGTGACCTTTTTCATCTCCGAGTTGGTGTCACGAAAAAAGTCGCGCGTGGTCAGCCACCACTCACGCGGCCGGGCCATGACTGAGTTTTCTTTGTCTGATTCCATCGATACCCCGAAATGCTGACAGCTTTCAGCCCTCAGCCTTCCACGGCTCGTTGCCGCCGGGGGAAGGTTGAGAGCTGAACGCTGAACTGAGATGTTGGCAGGCCAAGAGGGATTTGAACCCCCAACCTGCGGTTTTGGAGACCGCTGCTCTGCCAGTTGAGCTATTGGCCTGCAAGTGCCGCAAAAGCCTGCAAAAGCGGGCTTAACGCGACTTATTCCAGATCCTTCGGCTTCGCCTCAGGATAAGTGCTACGCCTTACTTCGATTCCCGATGGGGAGTGTGCTTCCGATCGTGACGGCAGAACTTCTTCAGTTCCAGCTTCTCCGTCATGGTCTTCTTGTTCTTCGTCGTCGTGTAGTTCCGACGTTTGCACTCGGTACACTGGAGGGTGATGATTTCTCTGCCTGCGCGCGCCATGTTTTGCTACTCCGCTTGTGACGTTAGATGGAGCCCTCTGCGAGAGTTGAACTCGCGACCCCGTCCTTACCAAGGACGTGCTCTACCCCTGAGCTAAGAGGGCTTACTGCTTTCGCGGTTGCGATGTTTCGCGGTCGCGCGGTTCCGAGGTGAAAACACCGCGAGACCGCGAGACCGCGCAACTGCGCGACCTCGTTTGGAGCGGGAGACGGGGCTCGAACCCGCGACCAACAGCTTGGAAGGCTGTGACTCTACCAACTGAGTTACTCCCGCTTCTGAAGGCAGAAGTCAGAAGGCAGAAATCAGAAGTGAATCCCGCCTCACTTCTGCCTTCTGCTTTCTGCCTTCTGACTTCCAAAATATGGTGGAGAGAGGAGGGTTCGAACCTCCGTAGGTCGTTGACCGGCAGATTTACAGTCTGCTGCTTTTAACCACTCAGCCATCTCTCCATGAATCGACTGCCGATGGAGCTGGCGACGGGACTCGAACCCGCGACCTGCTGATTACAAATCAGCTGCTCTACCAACTGAGCTATGCCAGCGTCAAACCGCTAGATTTCAAAGACACAAACAGCCTGTCGACGCTAAGCAAAAGGGTAGCTCAGACGGCGGAGGCCGAGGAACCGTGGGTTATAGCAAATGGCCAAACGGTACGCAAGAGGGAAGTTATTTCGCCCCGCCCTGCTGGCGCTGAACCTCGTAGCAGAGCACGGCCGCGGCGGTGGCGACGTTGAACGATTCGACGTGGCCGGTCATCGGGATCGTGACGATCCGGTCGCAGTGCTCCAGGACGTTGCGGCGGATCCCCTTCCCCTCGTTTCCGACGACGAGCGCGACCTTGCCGCGGAAGTCGATGGCGTCAGGGCGGTCGCCTTTGTCCTCGGCCGCGTAGATCCAGTAACCGGCCGCCTTGAGGGTCTCGATGGCGCGCGAGAGGTTCGTCACCTCCGCCACCGGCACCCACTCCGAGGCACCGGCTGAGGCTTTGACGGCAACCGGCGTGAGGCCGACGCTATCATGCTGCGGAATGACGACCAGATCGACGCCGAAGCCGTCCGCGACGCGAAGGATGGCCCCGAAGTTCTGCGGGTCGGTGATGGAGTCGAGGATGAGCACGAAGGTGGTGGCCTCGCTCGCCACGATGTCATCGAAGTCGGCATACGCCGTCTCCGAAACCTCGGCGACCACCCCGTTGTGTACGCCGCGGGCCGCCAACCGGTCGATCTGATCGATGGCCAGATTCCGCACCGCCACCCCCGCCCGCTTCGCCTCCCCGATCAACCGCTGGTGCCGCGCCGTCTCCTCGCGCGCCACCCCGATGTAGCGGATGCGCTCTGCGTGGGAGCGGATGGCCTCCAGGACGGGATTGACGCCGTAGATGATCATGTCGTGCGCACCAGCCGCCTCGCCATCAGCGGTCCTTGGTAAATGAAGCCGGTATATACCTGAACCAGATCTGCCCCCGCCGTCAACTTTGCGCGGACGTCGTCCGCGGTGAGGATGCCGCCGACACCGACGAGTGGAAATGACGGACCGACCCGTTGGCGCACGCGCCCAAGAATCGACGTCGACGGCTCCATGAGCGGGGCACCCGAGAGCCCGCCGGCTTCGGAAGCGGGGAACGGGCGGGCAACCGTCGTATTCGTGCAGATCATTCCCCGGGCGCGGTTGACGCAGACGTCGCAGATCTCGGCGAGCATCGTGTCGTCGATGTCCGGCGCGATTTTCACCAGCGCGGGGCCGACCGCGGTGAGGATGCGTTCCAGATGCTCGGGACGCTGGAGCTCGCGGAGGGAGGGCGTGTTGGGAGAGGAGAGATTGACCACGACCGCGTCGGCGAACGGCGCGAGCTTCGCGGCGCAGGCGCCGTAGTCATCGGCGGCAGCGTCGATCGGGACGTCGCGGTTCTTGCCGATGTTGACGAACAGCGGGACGGTTCGCGTCCACGACTTCAGGCGCGCGGCGACGGCATCGGCACCGTCGTTGTTGAATCCGAGGCGGTTGATGAGAGCCTTCTGCTCGGGGAAGCGGAAAAGGCGAGGCCGCGGATTGCCCGGCTGCGGGCGGAGCGTGACGGTGCCCACTTCGACGAAGCCGAAGCCGAGGGCGGCCAGCATCGGCATGAGCAGGCCGTTCTTGTCGAAGCCGGCGGCAATTCCGATCGGCGAGGAAAAACTCAGTCCCATCACCTCGCGGCGCGCGGACGCGGGAGGGGCACAGAAATGTTCGATGGCATGAAGGACGAGCGGGATCTGCTGAAGCCGCATCATCTGCGCTGTCGTGAGCTCGTGCGCATCTTCCGCGTCGAGCAGGAACAGCAGCTTTCGGATCAGCGAATACATAGTTCGGCGCGCGCGAGAGGCGAGAGCACCCGCGGATCCGACTCGCCGGCCCGCGCCAGCAGCGGGATGGCGCGGACCAGCTCAGGGCCATGATCCATTCCGGTCAGCATCAGCCGCAACGGCATGAAGAGATCCTTGCCCTTGAGACCGGTGGACTTCTTCAACCGTTCGTTCATCGCCTTGACGGCATCGGCATCGCGCGGCTCGCCGTGCTCGCGCAGATCGGCAGCGACTGCCGTCACGAACGTGGGGTCGATCTCCGGCGGCGTGTAATCAGTCACAAAGCTGATCATCTCGGCGAACTGGGGCAGCAGGTGCACCGAGGTCTTCACGACGTCGATGGCCTCCTCCAACCACGGCGCGTCGAAGCCGATTGCGTTCACGACCAGCGGCCGCAACGACGACGCGGCCATGGCGTGGATGTACTGGCCGTTCAGCCATTCGAACTTCTGCGGGTCGAACACCGCCGGCGCGGAGTTGACCCGATCGAGCGCGAAGTTGGCGATGGCGTAATCGCGATCGAATACATCCCGCCCGTCCGGCGCCGACCAGCCCAGGAGCGTGAGGTAGTTGACCATGGCCTCGGCGAGGAAGCCGGCCTCCGCGTAGGCCGACACCGACGTCGCACCATGGCGCTTGGAGAGCTTGGTCCGGTCCTGGCCGAGGATCAGCGAGACGTGGGCGAAGCGCGGGATCGGCCACCCCATGGCCCGGTAGATCAGCACCTGGCGATGCGTATTCGTCAGATGCTCCTCGGCGCGGATGACGTCGGTGATCTCCATGTCATGATCGTCGACGACGACGGAGAAGTTGTAGGTCGGCAGCCCATCGGAGCGGACCAGGATGAAATCGCCGAGCGACTCGCGCTTCCACGTCACCTCGCCGCGAATGGCATCGGCGATGGTGACGTCGCCGTCGTCGGGGACGTGAAAACGGACGGCGTGGGGGACGCCTTCCTCATCGCGCCGGTTCAACCAGCACTTCAGGTCGTAGTGCGGCGGCCGATTCTCCGCCTCAGCGATCTTTCGTTTGGCCTCGAGCTCTTCCTCGGTGCAGTAGCAGCGATAGGCGATGCCGCGCGCGATCAACTCACGCGCAACGTCTCCATATCGCCCCACGCGCTCCGACTGCCGGTACGGCGCATGCGGCCCGCCGATGTCCGGACCTTCGTCCCACAACAGGCCAAGCCAGCGCAGGTCGTCGAGAACCATCGTCTCCGACTCCGCGGTCGACCGCGCCTGGTCGGTGTCTTCGACGCGGATGATGAACGTCCCGCCGTGATGCCTGGCGAAGAGCCAGTTGAAGATGGCTGTGCGCGCGCCGCCGACATGGAGGTGGCCGGTGGGGGATGGGGCGAAGCGGACGCGGATCATGCGTCTCTACTCTATCCTGAGCCTGCCCATCCCCCTTCGATTCGAGGCAGTTGGGCCGGAAAACGGATGCGCACGTTCCAGGCACCGATGTGTCCGCGCAACGCAACGATGGGTCCCGAGCAACGTAACGGTGGGTCCGCGCAACGTAACGTTGGGTCCCGAGCAACGTAACGTTGGGTCCGAGCAACGTAACGGTGGGTCCCGAGCAACCTAACGTTGGGTCCGAGCAACACACCGTTGGGTCCGAGCAACGTAACGTTCGGTCCCGAGCAACGTAACGTTCGGTCCCGAGCAACGTAACGGTGGGTCCGAGCAACACACCGTTGGGTCCGAGCAACACACCGTTGGGTCCGAGCAACACACCGTTGGGTCCGAAGCAACGTAACGGTGGGTCCGAGCAACACACCGTGGGGTCCCGAGCAACACACCGTTGGGTCCGATTTATATACCGACGCCTGAATTGTGGGCAGCGATGTGCAGAATCTGGACAGGCGTATCCAAAACGGGCCTTGTAGCGACGCCACTGGGTCAGTCGGAGCCGCTGATCAACACAACGGCCATGGCGCAGATCCCATCTCCGCGCCCAATGAACCCCAAGTGATCCGTCGTCGTTGCTTTCACGTTGACGTGACCGGCCGGGAGGTCGAGAAGCCTGGCGATGTTCGCTTCCATGGCGTCGCGGTATGGAGCCAGCTTCGGCCTTTCGGCGATGATGGTCACATCGACGTTGGCGATGCCGGCTTCAATCTCCACCACGGCACGTTTGGCCTCGGCGAGGAAGATCGTCGAGTCGGCATTCTTCCAGCGCGCGTCGTCGGAGGGGAAGTAGTGGCCGATGTCGCCGGCGCCGGCCGCGCCGAGGAGGGCGTCGGTGATGGCGTGAAGGACGGCGTCGGCGTCGGAGTGGCCGGCCAGACCATCCGTTTCACTGATGCGCACGCCGCCGAGAATCAGCGGACGCGTTTCATCGAAGGCGTGAACATCAACCCCCTGACCGACGCGGATCATGCGTCGCCCTCCCCGCCCCACTCGGCGTAGATCCGCTCGGCCATCACCAGATCCTCCGGCCGCGTGATCTTGAAGTTCATCGAATCGCCGCGAACGAGCTGCACCCGGTGACCGTACTTCGCCGCCAACCCGGCCTCGTCGGTCGCGTCGGCATCGTCCCGGGCGGCACGTTCGATGATCTCGCGCAGGATATCGACACGGAAGCATTGCGGCGTCTGGGCGGCGACGAGCACGCTGCGATCAAGTGTCGAATCGATGGCGTCGTCCGCGATCTGATGGACCGTGTCGGGCAGCGCGATACCCGGAAAAGCAGCACCGTACGTGCGCGCCGCGTCGAGCGTGGCGTGGAAGGTATCGACTGAGAAGAATGGACGGACGGCATCGTGAACGGCGACGAGATCGAAATCATCGCCGCCAGCTTCCAGACCGCGCGTCACCGACTGCAGCCGCGTGGCGCCGCCGGCGACGAACTGAACCCTCTCCCCCGGCGAACTCTTGACTGAGCTCAACAGCATGTCCGCCACCGGCACGACCACACGCGTGACGACGTCATCGAAGAGAAACCTCTCGATGACGCGCTGCACGAGCGGCTTCCCCCCCAGCGGCAGAAACTGCTTCGGCACATCGCCGCCGAAACGCGAGCCGCTTCCAGCCGCGGGGATGATGACGAGGATGCGCTCCGGGTCAGGCATACGTTCGCCCAGCTTTGCTCGAACTTGCCACGCTCTCCGCGACTGGCCCCCCTGGGACCGCGGGCGTCTCGCCCGCGCGGTTTGGCAGGATGCTGCTAAGAACCGCGGGCGAGACGCCCGCGGTCCCAGGGGGGCATCGAGTAACAGGTTGCAGCAAGCCCGCAGCGGCGGCGGCTCCGGCCCGGGCACAGACAAGAGTGTCTGTGCCACATTCGGTCCCGCATGACTCCACTCTCCTGCCAATACCGAGGGCCAATGTGGCACAGACACTCTTGTCTGTGCCCAGCGGCGCAGCCGCGAGTCGGGAGAAGGGGTCTCGACGTAGGGAGTCGAAGGAGTGCAAGCGTTTATGCGCAATCACCACGAGACCCCCCGACCCCGCTCCATCACACCGCCATGATGTCGACTTCTTTGCTCTTCAGGATGTGGCCGACCTCGTCGATGTGCTTGTCGGTCAACTTCTGGATCTCGTCGAGACCGCGCTTCTCGTCGTCCTCGGAGATCTCGTGTCCTTTGAGCATCTTCTTCAGCTTGTCGTTGCCGTCGCGCCGCACCTGCCGGATGGCGGTTCGCGCTTCCTCGGACATGTGATGCGCTCTCTTGACCAACTCCTTGCGCCGTTCCTCGGTGAGCTGCGGGATGGGGATGCGGATCACCTTGCCGTCCGTCGCCGGATTCAGGCCGAGGTCCGAGTTGCGGATGGCCTTCTCCACGGCCGACACCATCGACTTATCCCACGGCTCGGCCACGATGAGCGATGCCTCGGGAACTTTGAGCGACGCCACCTGCGCGATGGGAGTGGGCGTTCCGTAGTAGTCGACCATGAGGCCGTCGAGCATTCCGGCGTTGGCGCGGCCGGTGCGCAGCGTTTTGAATTCGCGGTGCAGCGCCTCGAGGGCGCCGTGCATACGGTGCTGGATGTCTTTGACTACGTCATTGATCATGGTTCTTCCTCACATCAAATCAATCGCTGACCATCGAGCCGATGTCCTCGCCGAGGAGGGCGCGGCGGATATTGCCCGGCTCGCGAAGCGAAAATATATAGATCGGGATCGAGCTGCCCCGCGCAAGGTCGATGGCGGTGGCGTCCATCACCTGCAGCCGTTCGGCGAGCACACGCTGATAGTTCGCGTGCGGGATCTTTGTGGCGTTCGGATCTTTTTCAGGATCCGAGGTGTAAATGCCGTCGACCTTCGTGGCCTTGAAGATGATCTCGCACTTCAACTCGCTGGCGCGCAGCGCGGCGGCGGAGTCGGTGGTGAAGTAGGGATTGCCGGTGCCGGCGGCGCAGATGACGATGCGCGACTTCTCGAGATGGCGGATGGCCCGGCGGCGGATGAACGGCTCGGCCACCTCGGCCATCGTGATCGCGGAGGTGACGCGCGTCTGCGCGCCGCGCCGCTCCAGGGCGTCTTGCATGGCGATGGCATTGATGACCGTGGCCAACATCCCCATGTGATCGCCAGCCACGCGGTCGATCCCCTCGGTGGCCGCGGTGACGCCGCGAAAGATGTTGCCGCCCCCGATGACGATGGCGATTTGGACGCCGGTTCGATGAACTTCGACGATCTCGTCCGCGATGCGGGCGATGGTGTCGGCATCGATGCCGGTACGGCGCCCGCCCATGAGCGCTTCACCGGAGAGTTTGAGAAGGATGCGTTTGTATTTCGCGGTTCCCATCGCCAGCGGTTTTATACCACGGCGCCGTATACTGCCGTCTTCCCGCAACAACTGAATTCCCCTGCGGAGGCGACACATGTTCGATGTGCTAAAGGATCTCGGCATCGGAGTCGGTGAGAACCTCAATTTTCTTGTCTATCGGTCGGCGCAGGTCCATCAACTCCGTGGCCGTGCGGAGCGAGACCCGGTTTCGCGGTCCTCGATGCTGTACGCTGCAGCCACCATCGAGCCGCTCGTTTTGGCGGTGCTGGAAACAAACGGCCTGAACTTTGTCAGGTGGGAGCGTTCGCTCGGATTCAACTCGCGTCCGCCGCTTGGAGCGCCTCCACAGCGGCAACCGCTCAGTTTCGCAGTTAGTCCCGAGGCGAAAACCGCTTTACAGGGATACCTTTCGATTTCGCCTCAACGCCGGCTCGATCCGCTTGGACTCGCTGCGGCTTTCCTGATGGATCCGACAGGCCCGCTATTTGAGCACCACTTGCTGGAGGCAGGACTTCACATCAGTCGCGCGGCCAAACGGGCCACGATGTTCACAAAGTTTTCGCTGAACGGCGGCGCCGTCGATCCGATTGCAGCAGAATACGCATTCAGCGACCTCGCGGACTCATTCTTCAGAGCTGCGACACAGGACGCGACCGAGCGAGGTATCGCGTTTGAACCGCTGACGACTACGCAAGTATTCATCGCCGCAATCACGTCACCACATGCTGTAGAGTCGACCGCGCCCTGGTTCTTGCGCACACTCATCAATCGAGTCCTTGCGGAGGGGTTACCAAACATCATCGATGATTGGATGGCGTGGTACGGAAAGACCGATCGAAAGCCCAGCCGCATACTTTGGAGCCAACCGCTAACCGCAATCGCCGAACGCGCACATGTCCTTGCTATCGACGCGCGAAGTGGCAAGACCGTCCCCCAGACCGCTGCGCGCCACTTCGTAGGCGCCCTCATAGCCTCGCGACGCTGGGCGGCGAACTGCGGCATTCCCGAGCTGCTTGCAAAGCTCAGAATCGATCCTAAGGACTTAGCGAAGGACTACTTCTCCTATCTGGAGACAGCACCGGTGCTTTCCAGTCGTGACGACATGGTTGTTTGGCGCCGCTTTCTCGGCTTGCCGGAGGAGTCGTTCGTTCCTCGTTTCGACTCCGAAGGTTTGGGGGGGGCCGACCAGCTCAAGATCACAGCGAACGTGAACGCGTTCGCCTCGCTGCTTGCCTCGAACAAAATCGCGCCGCCACTCTCGATCGGCCTCTTTGGCGACTGGGGATCTGGAAAGAGTTTCTTCATGGCGCGCATGCGAGAGGAGATCTCTGAGCGGGCTCGCCGCGCCGCCAGTCGGCCTAACGGGGTCTTCCTTCAGCGAATCGTGCAGATCGACTTCAACGCCTGGCACTATGTCGAAGCGAATCTCTGGGCCAGTCTCGTCGAGCATCTTTTCCGCAACCTCAAGCTGACGCACGAGAGGCCAGACGACAAAGTGATCGGTGAGCGGCGCGAGCAGTTGCTGCAGAAGCTCGACTCCCTCATGGCCGAGCGTGTCGCAGCAGAGACGGCTCTCCAGCAGGCGGAGATCGATCGCGATGAGACGGCGGAGACTCTGGAGGCGCGCAAAAGAACAGCCGATGCGAGTGCCACAGTCGTCAGTGGTCTTCAAGGGAAAGACGTCTGGGAACTCGTCGCGGTCGACGAGCAGACGCGCATCGATCTTCAAAACTGCTTAAGCGAGCTCGGAGCTGGCGCCTCCCTCCGATCAAATGAAGAGCTGCGGAAAACATTTGATGACCTCCGTAGCCAGGGCACGCGCATCAAACTTCAATTCGCGTGGATCTTCAGACAACCACGCGCCATCGTCTACTTGCTAGTACTGATCGTTCTCGCGCCATTCGGTGCAGCGGCCATCGTTAAGTTGCTCGGAATGGTCAAGCCTCAACTCGCTTCGATCTCCGAGCCCGTCATTCGCTTTGCATCTTTTGCCAGTGTCGTGACGGCATGGCTGACAAAGCGTTTCGGGAGCAGCAAGGCCACCCTGAACCGCATCGACGCCGCGCGACGCTCGATTGATGAGCAGATCGAAACTGCGGAGAAAGCTCGGAAGGACACTATCGCTATCGCCGAAAAAGTTCTCTCAACTGCCGTCGATAATGTGGCTGAGGCGCAAGCCGCTCTCGAAAAGAATGAAAAGCAGGTTGCAAACGCAAAGCAAGCGTTGCTGGAGTTAACGAACGGCTATCGACTCACGCGCTTCATCGACGAGCGCGCTGCCAGCGACGACTACCGAAAGCTTCTCGGTGTGTTGGCAACGGTGCGTAATGATTTTTCAACGCTCAGTGAGCTGATGCACCCGGCGAGAGGCAATTCCGACCTTTCTGACGATCTGCACATCGACCGGATCATTCTTTATATCGACGATCTCGACCGCTGTCGCCCCGACCGCGTCGTTGAGGTGCTTCAGGCGGTCCATCTCCTTCTCGCTTTCAAACTATTCGTAGTGGTGGTTGGCGTCGATGCGCGATGGGTGTCCGAATCGCTGCGTCGGAAACACAAATCGCTGCGTGGCAAGCAAAGCGATGGTGACGACACCCCCGACGACGGGGTTCCAGGTTACGCGGTTGCGCCGCACGACTACTTGGAGAAGATCTTCCAGGTTCCGTTCTGGCTTGACCCGATGCAGTCGCCGACAACAATGAGCTACATCAGCAGCTTGCTGGCAGAAGACGTCGCACGCGTTGATAAGCAAGGAATTGCGCCAGATCCTGCAGGCGCGATCACGGCGGGCGCGGATGGCACCAGTGTTTTGGAAGGGGCTCATTCGACGACTGTCTGGCATACGGTCGACGAGCGTGAGGGCGCCGACACTGACCCGAAGCAGCTCACGATCGACGAGAAAGAGATGAAGTACATGACGACAGAACTCATTGCGCGTCTCGTGATGCGGTCGCCACGAACCGCCAAGCGCTATGTCAACACGTACCGATTCTTCCGAGCCAGCCTGCAAAGCGAAACGATCGACGCTTACCTCGCTGATGCGACGCCGGCGAACTACCGATGTGCGCTGATGTTACTAGCCATCGTCGTTGGCGCGCCGGACGTGTCGCTCGAAGTATTGGCGCAGATGAAGAAGTGTGCGGCGATGACAACCCTAAACTTTGTAGCAAACGCGCTAGTTGTCGGAGACGATTACATTGAGCAATGGGATGCCGTCAAGGCTGCACTAATCGGCTTCGAAGAGGGGAAGTGTCGGCTGGCACCGCTCATTGACCAGATTCCGCGCGTCGTTCGCTACTCATTCCGCGCGCCATATGCGGCAACAACTGCGACGAAGACGCCGAAACCAGCACGAGAAAAGACCTCAAAGCGCACGCCAAAACAAAAAGGGCGGCCAACCGGCCGCCCATGATCAGCTCGACCAATGTCTTACTTCAAGAACGCAGCGACTTCGGCAGCAAAGTCGTCGCCGCCTTTTTTCTCGATTCCTTCGCCCAGCTTGTAGCGGGTGAAACGGGTCACCGTGTATGCGCAACCGGACTCTTTGCCCGACGCGGCGAGGTAGTCGTTCACCGTCTGCTTGTCGTTGCGGATATACGGCTGCTCGAGCAGGCATGCTTCGCCGTAGAACTTGTCCATCTTGCCGACCACCATCTTCTCGACGATGTTCTCCGGCTTACCGGACTTGGCGGCGGCGTCGCGGGCGATCTCGCGCTCGGTGTCGAGATCCTTCTGCGTGACCTCATCGCGGCGGATGAAGCGCGGCTCGGCGGCGGCGATGTGCATGG
>DATMNC010000099.1:0-24134 GCA_035569395.1 Thermoanaerobaculia bacterium
ACAGCACCGAGAACGATTTCGTGAAGCTGAACTTCATCAACAAGGATGTGCGATACGAGGACTTCAACCTCGGCCGGCAGTATTCGATCGAGGCAGGAGTCTCACCGCACATCCTCGGCGCGGACCACAACACGTCATACCTCCGCGCCGCGGCCGGCGACGGCAAGTGGCTGGGCGACGGCTTCGTCATGCCCGCCGTTTCGCTGTCGTCGCGGCTCGACGGCGGACTGCAGAACGCCGTCGCCACATCGTCGCTGCTCTTCGTACGCCGCGGCGGCAAGGCGTCGTATCCGACCGCGTTTTTCAGCCGCCTCGCCGTCAGCAGCGGCTGGCGCATGGACGCCGAACAGCAATTCTTCGCCGACGGCCTGACCGGCCTGCGTGGCTACCGCGCCCACGCCTTCGCCGGAAGCAGGGCCATGGTGATCAACGTCGAGGAGAGGCTCTACCTCGGACGCGAGATTCTGCAACTGGCCTCTCCCGGCATCGTCGCCTTCGCCGACGCCGGCAACGCCACCAATCAGGGCTTCACCAGCCTGCTCCACCTGAAGAGCGACGTCGGCATCGGGCTCCGCCTCGGCCTTCCGCGAACTCCGAAGAATCTACTGCGCGTCGATCTCGCGTACGCGTTGAATCGGGATCCGCTGGGACGAAAGGGTTGGCTGGTGGCGTTCTCGAGCGGACAGGCTTTTTAACTCCTGCCAGAAGTCCCCATCCTGACGGCGAGCGAAGCGAGCCTGTCAGGATCTCCGGTTAGACCGCGCGGCAGTCGGTTGCAGCAGAGCACTGGCGATTCCACCGGTGAAACCACACGGCAGTCGGTTCCAGCAGAGCCCTGGCGATTCCACCGGAGATCCTGACAAGGCTCGCTGCGCTCGCCGTCAGGATTAGACCGCCTGACGCAACTCCGTGATCCGACTGCGCAACTGCTCGGTCACGGCCAGCCCACGGAGCAGCGATGCGGTCTTCTCGAACTCGTTCACCATGGCATCGACGGCATTCTCACCATCGCCGCTCATGATGCCGTCGAGGGCGCGCAGGAAGTGCTTCTCGATGGTCTTGTGCGCGGAGTTGCCAATGTACTCCTCGGCAACGGAGCGGATGCGCGCGGCCAGGTCGACTAGCTCGCCGCTCTCCTCGTCTCGAACGAATTCAGGCTTTTTTTTTAACGCCACCAACTCCCCGGTGATCATCCCGTAGAGGATCTTGGCCACTTCGAACGAGGAGATATTCAGTACCTTGCCGATCTCCGCGATGGAGCGGTTGCCGTCGATCCTGGTGATGAGCAGCCACTCCTGCGGGTTGAGGGTGATCTGCTCGTGGCGCGACTCGCGCACCTGCAACTCGGGGATGTAGTCGACCGACGGCACCTTCTTCGACAGCACGCGCCACTCGTCGAGACGCCGGGCTGCTTCCATCAGCAGATTCGTGTTCGATTTCGTGATGGTCTGGCGGTCCGGCTCCTCGCCGGGGCCGAATTGAAACTCTCCCTGATTCCAGATGGCGAGCGCGTAGATCGCTTCCTCGCCGACCAGGTCTCCAACCGTGGCGTGCACCATCTGACCGTTCTTCAGATAGATGTAGCCGCGATCGTGGTCGCGGGAGAGAGTGAACTTGCCCGTCTTGCCGGATACGCTGACCAACTGGATGATGTCGGGCAGCGGAAGCTCTTTCAGCGATCCCTGGAAAGCCATTTTTAGTTGTTGTCGGTGTTATGGATGCGCGGCTTTGAAGCGTAACCCACGGTTGGAGAGAGGTCAAGGAATCGTAACAATCTCGTGATTCTCGATTGTGCTCAGAGCCCAGACTCCGAATGCGACGCCGGCCAGTAGGCCCGTCTCCACGCGGAGAGGATTGGTGCTCAGCCGCAGGCCCGCCAGTTGGGTAAAGCCATCGATCGCCATCGGAACGAGGGCCGCGAAGAGCACCATCCTGGCGATCGACTCCTTCATGCGGGGAAGAATCAGGAAGACCGCAAACGACAGGATGAGACCGGCATAGATCGCGGTGCAGCGCGCGCAGATCGGCATCGGAACGCCCCAGATGTAGAGACAACGCTCCGGGATGCCGTGACAGAGGAGGCGGAAGAGGATCCGCCACTTCATCGATGCACCACCTGCGACCGCGGCAGTGCATGCCAGCGAGGCGGAGAGAATCGCCCCGGAAATGGCCACCAGCGTGGCCGCGACGATCTTCGTATCGCGCTTCACTTGCGGACAGGAGCGAGACGCCACGACTCGGCGAACGCATAGCCCGCCACCACCAGCGACCAGAAGCTCGTGAAGAAGATGCCCACACAAAGGAGGATGAAGCCGAACGGCACGATCATCCGGACCACGAGCCAGACCACGAACGCCAGAAGGTAGTTCCCGACATTCCCTTTGATGAACGCGAAGATCTGGGCGAACTCGAATGCCGCGCCGAAACGGCGCTCCACCGCTGTAAACAGCAGCGCGCCGGGCAGCCAGATGGCCATAGCCAGGCCCAGCGGAAAGACCAGACACCAGACGCAGGCCGCCATTCCGCCGCCGATATTGCGCATGACGTCGCTGTCCGCCGACTGCGCGATGATCGAAGGGATGATGAAGACCATCACAACGCCGATCAGCGGCAGCGTATAGACCAAAGCGACACAGAAAAGTCGCAGACCTTCGCTGAAGTACTCACCCAGGTCGTCCCACTCCGGGAGAGGATGGGGGACGCCGGCGATCACGTTGCGAACGAGACGCGCCAGATAGCCGTAGACGAAGAAGGCACCGACGATGAAGATGCTCGCCAGCATGAAGAGCCCGCCAAGAAGAACTTTCTGCACCCAACGGGGGTCTTCAAACGTAAACGTAAACGGCCGCGCAAAGTCGAACCCCGAGGCCGAGGGCCGCACGGGGGGCGGTGGCGGTGGCGGGGGCGGCGGTGCGGGATGAAAAACGTCTGACATATGAATCGAGTTTAGCACCGCCTCGGGGGAAGAAATCCGAGGCTGGGTAACTTCTACGCGCAGGACTCATTATTTGGACTACGAACTCCACGAACCCGAAGAGACCATTGACCTCCTCGGAAGCCAGAGCGAAGCACGACGCGGCGGGGTCAGCATTGCCGTCGTCGTCTCGATCATCCTTCACGCGGTCATCTTCGTCTACTTCATCGCCACCTATAACCCCGTCTCGAAAGACGCCCCCGCGCCGCCGATCGCGCGCTATGTCGAGCTGATCCGCCAGAATCCGCAGGACCGGCAATTCGTCGAGGCACCCGGCGCGAAGATCGACCACGCCCCCTCGCCCGATGCTGCCTTATCGAACGCCAATCGGAAGGCTTCCACGCCTCACCCCACCGGCGAACAGCCGACGCAGCGGCCGGGAGACGGCAGCCGTATCTTCACGCCGAAGTCATCCCCCTCGCAGCCCCAGCCCCCCAGTCCATCGCAGCAGGCCGCGAACGCCGCGCAGCAGCAACAACAGGCCGCTCCCTCAACCGCCCCATCCAACATCTCCCAGGCTCCCTCAACCCTCGCCTATCGCCAGCCGGCCCAGGCCAACGCCGCCACCGGCCCGGTGAACTGGCGCAACGCCATCAAGGAAGTCGGCAAGGTGGCCTCTCTCGGCGGCGGACAACAGGGCTACGACATCAACGGCGCCGCGGGGGGCGAAAAAGGTTTCGCCCAGGACGGACCTCTTTCGTTCGAAAGCGATTGGTTCAACTGGGGCGACTATGCCGAGGGGATGGTCAGCCGCATTCGGGTCAACTGGTACTCGAACATGCCGCACTTGATCCAGACGGGGCTCAAAGGCGTCGTCACCATCCGCTTCACCATCCATCGCGACGGCACCATCACCGACGTCACCATCCTGCAGAGCTCCGGTATCCCACCGTATGATTTCGCCGCCAAGAAGGGGATCGAGCTCTCCTCGCCACTCAGTCCCCTGCCGAAAGACTTCCCCAACGAGACCGAGCGCGTGACGGCGATGTTCTACTACAACCAGGAACTGCCGAAGCGGTGATACGCGGTGCGAAGCGCCGCCATTGCCGCGTTAGCGGCAACGGACGGTAGCCAGGAGTGCGAGCGTTTTTTGCGAGCACCCCTGGTAAAAGATGTCGTGGTTTGGTGCCGCGTCAGCGGCACTGGAGTAACGGGGACGCCATCCGGTGCCGCTGACGCGGCACGATTTCGGATCGCATCGGTTCCAGGGGTGCTCGCAAAAAACGCTCGCACCCCTGGCTACCATCTTTGTCGCCGCTAACGCGGCGCCAGCGGTACCAAACGCCGCATTTGGGATAGGTGGATCGGAAGTTGCTCCTGATCCACTACTCTAACGATCCGCATGTCCGTCGAACGTACGCTATCCCGCCTCGATCTCAATCTTCTGACCACCGCGCTGCTCATCGCAGCCATCGGTTGTCTGCTCGTCTACAGCGCCACCTACTTCGGCCCTGACGCGCCTCTTTTCCGCAAGCAGGTCATCTGGACGCTCATCGGCATCATCCTGATGATCATCTTCATCGCCATCGACTACCACGTGCTGATGGAGATCTCCCCGTTTCTGTACGGTGTCGGAATCGTTCTGCTGATGTACCTGCTGGCATCCGACCGCCTGACCCGTAACGTCAAGTCGTGGATCCACATCGGCAACTTTCAATTTCAGCCGTCGGAGTTCATGAAGATCTTCACGGCGCTGCTGATCGCGAAGTACTTCGACTCGAACGACCGGGCCTACCTGAACTTCCGCAGCTTCGTCACCGTCATGGCCATGATCGGCTTTCCGGTCCTGCTCATCGCGGCGCAGCCGGCCTTCGGCTCGGCGGCCAGCTTCTTTCCGCTGTTCGGCGTGGCCATGTTCTTCGGCGGCATCAAGCCGAAGCTGTGGATGATCGCCCTCCTCTGTTTCGTCGTGGCCCTGCCGATCGGCTGGCACTTCCTCAAGCCGTTCCAGAAAGAGCGGATCATGATCTTCATGGATCCGGCCCGCGACCCGCTCGGCTCAGGGTATCAGGTGATGCAGGCCAAGATCGCCACCGGCTCGGGCGGCATTACCGGCAAAGGCTTTCTGCACGGGACGCAGGTCAACCTCGAGTACCTCCCCGCCCGGCACACCGATTTCATCTTCTCCGTCCTCGGCGAGGAATGGGGCTTCGTCGGTGTCAGCGTCGTGCTGACGCTGTACCTGTTCCTCATCGTCGAGTCGCTCGGAGTCGCCAAAGCATCGCGCGACCGCGGAGGGACGTTCCTGGTCCTTTCGCTGATCTGCTTCTTCATCTTCCACATCCTGATCAATGTCTCGATGCAGATCGGGCTCCTGCCCGTGACCGGCATCCCGTTGCCGCTCATCTCCTACGGCGGTTCGGCCACGATGATGTTCTTCATGGCCATCGGGTTGATTCTGAATGTGGGGTTCAGGAAGTTCGTGAACGTGTGATGCTTTCAAACCACAGAGGCGCAGAGGACACAGAGAAAAAAACCTCTGTGATCTCTGTGTCTTTGTGGTTGGAGCTCTTGAAGTAACAGCACTCCATGCAGACCGTAATCACCGTCAAACGCCCCGTCACGATTCTCCTGCTGCTGGCCGTTACGGCGGTCATCCTCCTGATGACCATCTGGATGTCGGGAAAGAGCTACTCGAAGGTCGATCCGCTGCCGTTCGAAGACATCCGCCATCTCTCCAACCGTATCGCCCGGCATCCGGTCTCGACACACATCCTGGCGGTGATCATCGTGCCGATCATCGCCAACGTGCTGTTGTTCGTGCCGTGGGGCTTCCTGATGTTCATCGCCCTCTACACGGTCAACCGGCCGACGCTGCAGACGTACGTGCTGACGGTGCTGCTCGGCCTCACGTTCACCTGCACGATCGAAGGATGGCAGTACTTTCTCCCGGATCGCGTGGCCGACATCAACGACATCATCTGGAACACCACCGGCGTGTTGCTGGGCGCGATCCTCGGCCATTTGCGGGAGCGGGTAAGGTTCGAGTTCGCGTAGCGGTCCCCATCCTGACGGTGAACGCAGCGAACCGTGTCAGGATGGGGACTCGGCGTTATTGATGCTGCCCGTCGTGTTTCTGCTGATAGATTTGACGTGAGAGGCGGTTCTGCTGGTTGTTCAATCTCACCTTCTCAGCATTGGTGAGCCTGCCGCCGTTGTCCTCGCGCATGTCGTGTTTCTCGGCCTGCAGTCTGGCCTGCTCGCGTTCCAGACGGACGGTCTCACGCGCGGTGAGCTCGCCGCTCTTGACGCCCTGAGCAATGCGCTCCTGCTGCTCTTTCTGCCGCCGGTCGACGCGCGCGGCAAACATGGGAACGGACACGAGAAGTGCCGTGGAAACAATTGCTGCGATGATCTTTTTCATGGTGTGTCTCCTTTCACACCATGGGACTCGCCACGCTGGTGAGACGCTTACCGGCCGATGTGATAAAGCTCACTACTCCGTATACTTTTTCGCCCCTCCAATGCTCTCCTTCCGCGACAACATTCGAGCTCTTCCGCCCGCGGCGTGGGTTCTCTTCGGCGGCACGTTCATCAACCGCTTCGGGACGTTCGTCATCCCGTTCCTCATCCTCTATCTGACGAGGATCGGATACACGAGCGCACAGGCGGGGCTTGCTGTCGGCGCGTATGGCATCGGCCATCTCATCGCCTCTTTGGTTGGAGGGCATCTGGCCGACCGCATGGGGCGGCGCAACACGATCGTCCTGTCGATGTTCGGCTCGGCCGCGGCGATGCTGGCGCTGTCGCAGGCTCGCGGCTACGCGGCCATCGTCGTTCTGACATGCATCACCGGATCGCTGTCCGAGCTCTACCGCCCCGCCAGTTACGCGCTGGTCGGCGATCTTGTCGGCGATGAGCATCGCGTCACCGCCTTCGGGCTCTATCGATTTGCGGTGAATCTCGGATTCGCCGCCGGCCCCGCCACGGCCGGCTTCCTGGCGGACCATTCGTTCACGTTGCTGTTCTTCGGCGACGCCGCCACCTCGATCGTCTACGGCCTCATCGCCCTCTTCGCGCTGCCGCAGGGTCTGCGAAGCTACATGAAGAGCGAGCGCACCGGCGAAGCGCTGCGCGTGGCGGCCCGCGACCGGCCGTACGTGATCTTTCTCCTGGCCACGCTCTGCACCACCTTCGTCGATTTCCAGATGGGCTCAACCTTCGCCCTGCATGTGAAGTCGCTCGGCTTTCCCTCGCGCACGTACGGCTTGCTGATCTCGACGAACGGGCTGCTGATCGTGCTGTTCGAGCTGGCCATCACGCAGTGGACGCGCCGCTTTCATCCCCGTCCCATGATCGCCCTCGGCTATCTCCTCGCCGGCGTTGGCTTCGCCCTGACCGGCATCGCCCGAACGGTCCCCGTACTCGCCGCGACCGTCGTCGTCTGGACGCTCGGCGAGATGATCAGCTCGCCGGTCGCCGGCGCCTACGCCGTGCAGCTCGCTCCCGAACAATATCGCGGCCGCTACCTCGGCCTATTAATGATGATGTGGTCCCTCGGCATGGTCATCGGCCCCCCGGCAGGAACGCTCGTTTTCGAACACAACCCGACCGCCGTCTGGGCCGCCTGCGGCACCCTCGGAGTGATCGGCGCCGCGCTCATGATGGGATCTCCCAAGCTTGGCACACCCGGTCAATGATCCACTCCAGCAGGTGGCGGACACTGCGCCGCAACCGTTTCGTTCCCATGCGGCGTGCACTCCACCGTGTAGGATTGCTCGCATGAAAAACGTCCGACTGTGGCTGGCCGCCTCGCTCATGGCGTGCGCGGGCGCATATGCGAAGCCGATCGAGGTGCCGGTCGTCTACGACAAGCTCCCGAACGGACTCAAAGTAGTCATCTCCGAGGCCCATGCGGCGCCGACGGTCACCGTCGCCGTCTACTACGGCATCGGTTTCCGCGTCGAGCCGAAAGGGCAGACCGGATTCGCTCACCTCTTCGAGCACATGATGTTTCAGGGCTCGGAGCACGTGAAGAAATTCGAGCACGCCAAGATCGTCGAGGCCAACGGCGGGAACCTCAACGGCTCGACGCGCCTCGACTACACGAACTACTACGAAACGCTGCCGGCGGAGGGAGTAGAGACGGCCCTCTGGCTGGAGTCCGACCGGATGCGCTCGCTCGACGTCAGCGCGGAGAACCTCAAGAACCAGCAGAACGTCGTCTCCGAGGAAGTGCGGGCCAATGTCCTCAACCAGCCGTATGGCGCCTTTGAATGGCTCGATCTTTGGCAGAACGCCAATCAGAACTGGCTCAACGCGCACAACTTCTACGGCGACCTGCACGACATCGAGGCGGCCAAGATCGACGACGTGCAGCAGTTCTTCAAGACCTACTACGCGCCGAACAACGCCGTCCTGACCATCGTTGGCGACGTCGATGCCGCTGCGGTGCGCAAGCTCGTCGACAAATACTTCGCCTCGATTCCGCAGCAGCCTGTCCCGAAACGGCCTGACGTCAGCGAGCCGCCCCAGACGAAAGAGAAGCGGGTCAACCAGACGGACAAACTCGCCAACCTGCCGGCATTGGCGATTGGCTGGCATCTCCCCGATCAGCAATCGCCCGACTACGCCCCGGCCGTTCTGCTCAATCTCATCCTCCAGGGCGATGACAGCTCGCGCTTCTACCAGCGGCTGGTCAAGGAGAAGGAGATTTCCATCGACTGGAGCGGCGGAATCAACTTCGAGCTCGGCAACGAGTTCGACTACGACGGCCCCATGCTCCTGGTCTCGCGCACGACGTACAAACCCGGCCATTCAGCAGATGAGATCATTCACGAAATCGACTCCATCGCCGCCGACATGCAGCAGCACGGTCCGACGGCGCGCGAGCTGGCGGACGCCAAGGTCCGTTTCCGCTCGAATTACTACGACGCCCTCGAGACGACCGGCGGCAAGGCCAACCTCCTGGCCTCGTTCGCTCTCTTCCGCGACGACCCGTCGCAGATCAACAAAGTCCTGCCGGTGTTCGACGCGGTCACGGCCGCCCAGGTCCAGTCGGTCGCGCAGAAGTTCCTGGTCACGGCCAACAGAACCTCGATCGACCGCGTCCCGGCCAAGGAGGGGAAATGATCGCGCGCATGTGGCACAGACACTCTTGTCTGTGCTTTGGCAAGATGAAACGGCGGACCCTCTTGACCTCTCTCTGGCACTCCGAGCCTTCTCAGCACAGACAAGAGTGTCTGTGCCACATTGACGACCGACAACGCACGCGCAAGCGTGCAGACAACGCGCGCGGAGACGCGCAGACAACGCGCGCGAAGACGCGCACGTTCACGCTGCTTGTGGCGATCGTCGCGTTCGCCGCAACCACCTTCGCCCAGGCCACCCCTCCCCCACCCGCGCCGCCGCGGCCGATCAACTGGCCGGCCATCAGCGAATCGAAGCTCGGCAACGGGTTGACCGTCGTGCTCGTCCCGCTTCACAACGTGCCCAAGATCACCGCTGAGTTGTCGTTGCTGGCGGGACGCGGCGCCGCGTACAAGACGCAGCCCGGCGTCGCGCAGCTCGCCGCGCGCGTGATGAACGAAGGGACCGCTACGCGGACCAGCCTTCAGATCAAGGAAGAGCTGCGCTCGATCGGCGGCGCGCTCTCGATCGCCGTCGACCACGATGCCACCGCAATGACGGCATCGTCGCTATCCGAGTTCGCACCGAAACTGCTCGACCTCGTCAGCGACGTGGTGCGCCATCCGGCCTATCCCAAATCCGAGGTTGCGCTGGCCAGGACGAACTTCGCGCAGGAGATCGAGGAGGAGCGCTCCACGCCCGACTTCCTGGCGCAGGAGGAGCTCGACAAAGCGCTCTTCGGCGCACATCCGTACGGCTTCACCGTGCCCGCGCCGGCGGCGATCAAGAACGTCACCCGCGATGCGCTCAAGACCTTTGCCGCGACCTGGTACGTCCCGAACAACGCCACGCTCGTCATCGTCGGCGACTTTGATGCACCGAAGATGCACGCCGAGGTCGAGCGGACGTTCGGATCGTGGAAGCGCGTCCCGCTCCCGCCGGCACCGAAAGTCATCCTGCCGGCGCGCGAAAAGCGGCAGATCTACGTCATCGACCGCCCCGGCTCGGTGCAGTCGACGATCCTCATCGGCGCTCCGGCGCCGCCGCGGCGCTCACCTGACTACATCCCGCTCCGGACGACGAACATGATCTACGGAGGAGCGTTTTACTCGCGGCTGACGCGCAACATCCGCGAATCGAAGGGCTACACCTATTCGCCGTTCAGTTCCGCCGACCTTCGCCGCGCCGGCGGTGCCTTCACTGCCGGCGCCTCGGTGCGCAACGAGGTCACCGGACCGACGATCCTGGAGATGCTTTACGAGCTCGATCGGATGCGCGTCGAGCCGGTCACGGCGGAGGAGCTGGCCTCGGCAAAGACCTACAGCATCGGCGGCATGGAGTTGGAGCTGGAGTCGCAGGGCAGCCTGGCCACCCGCATCAGCACGATCTACATCGACGAGCTGTCGCACGACTTCCTGCAGACCTTCCGCGACAAGGTGGCCGCGCTGACGCCGGCCGAGGTGCAGAGCTCCGCGGCAAAGTACTTCGACACCTACCGAAGCGCCATCGTCATCGTCGGCGACTACAAGCAGATCAAAGATCAGATCGCGCCGTTCGGCGACGTGAAGGTGGTGAAGTGACCTAGCTTAGGTAGGAAACTGCGCGGTAGAAACGTTCTTGCGCTACTGCTGGCGGAGCCTTGGGCAACCAGCGCAGCCGGCCGTGCCGGCCTACGCCAGAATCCCCTTCCACTTCGACGGCGACGTGTCGTAACCCGGGAACACGCTCTTCAGCGACGGCACGGCGAGCTGTTTCGTCAACAGCTCCGAGAAGACATCGCGGAAGTCGGTGGTGATGGCCAGATCGCGGTTCTCGTAGAGCTGCTGCGACGACAATCCCGGCCACTTGCCGTACACCTTGCCGCCTTTGACGCCGCCGCCGAGGAGCAGCATCACGTTGGCGTGACCATGGTCCGTTCCGCGGTTGCCGTTCTCGCGGACGGTACGGCCGAACTCCGACATCGTCACCAGCACCACGTCGCCCATGCGGGAGCCGAGGTCGCGCGTAAAGGCGGCGATGGCATCGGAGAAATTGCGGAGATTATTCGCAAGCTGCCCCTGCGCACCCCCTTCGCCGGCGTGCGTATCCCAGCCGCTGACGTCGGCGAAGGCCACCTCGAGGCCGACGTTCGATTTGATGAGCTGCGCGATCTGCCGGAGCGAGTTGCCAAGTGGGCCATTCGGATAGACAGCGCCATTCTCCGGCTGCAATTTCTGCGGATCGGCGCTCTTGAGAATCCTCGCCGCCTCGAACGATTCCTTCGCCGTCCCCCCAAGCGTTCCCGCCACCGCCTCGGCGTACATCGATTCGAAGCCGCTGCTGACGTTCGCGGCGCCACGAATCCCGAACTGGCTCAGGTTCGTCATCGCCACCGCACCGGCGGAGCCGGCCAGGATGCGCGGCAACGCCGGCGAGAGCGCCACGGCCCGCAGCGGCGAGACCGGCGTCTCTTTCTTCATGCCGACCGCGCGCGAAAGAAACCCATCCTCGGTCGATTTCACGCCGGGCGTCCCCGACTCCATGAAGTCCTGCGCGTCAAAGTGCGACCGCGTCGCATCCGGCGACCCGACGGCGTGCACGAAGGCCGCGCTGTGATCCTTGAAGTACGGCGTCAGCGAGGCCAGCGACGGATGCAGTCCGAAGAATCCGTCGAGATCGATGGCACCCCCCTCGACGCCTGGACGCGGCACGGCGATGGTTGGCCGCGCGTCGTAATACGCCTTCTCGCCGAAGGGAACGATGACATTCAATCCGTCGACCGCCCCGCGCTGAAAAATCGCCACCAGCGTCTTGCTCCCCTTCGTCGTCGCGGCATTGGCCATCTTCACGAACACATTGGGAAGCAGGCTGCCGCCGACGAGAGCAAGGCCGGAGGATTTGAGGAAGATTCGTCTGTCGATCATGGGGTCTCCTGGGTCGTTGCTGGGTTGCAGAGTTGCTGGGTTGCTGGGTCCCACCCGACCGAGCAACCTAGCAACCCAGCAACCAAGCAACCTTTCATCACTGCCTCTGAAACTCCGGCGAGCCGAGAATCAGCCCGGCCACCGTCGGAAGTTGTGTGTTGTCCCACGGATCCTCGGACGGTGCTTTCCGTTCGACGATCCGCGATTTGATGGTGTTGCGCGTCTCCTCCGTCAGGTTGCCGCCCGTCAGCGCCAGCGCCAGTGCTTCGACGGAATGCGACGCGTCGGCGGCCTGCCCGGCGGGGATGAGTGCGACGACGTCCCCGTGAACGCCCGGCAGTTTGTTGGACGCCAGCGACAGTGCGAAGTTGAGGCGATTCATCAGCGCGCCGGTGTTGATCCAGACGTCGGCCTTGTCGCTGTAACCGGTCGGCGGCTGCGCGCCGTAGAGCGGCTCGCCGATCTGCTGCAGCGCGCGTGCGATCGGCGCCGGGTCGGTGATCTGCGCGTTCACGGCGCGCACCGCCGAGATCGTGTACTCGAACGGCGACTTCACCTTGGCCCGATACGACGCCGGATCCCAGAACTCGGGACTCTCGATCACCGCCCGGACGGTCTGTCGGAGATCGCCGTCCGTGGCCAGGAACTTCTTCGCCACGCGATCGACCAGCGCCGGCGGCGGCTCATCGGCCACCAGACGCTGGCAGAGTTTGTAGGCGATGCGGTGGGCCGTGGCCGGCTGGTGCGCGAGGACGTGGATCATCCGCTCCCCCTCCTCGATCCCGCCGCCGGGGGCGAAGCGGATGCCGAGGACGGTCTTGGTGCCGGCGTCGTGCATCTGCGGGCGGAAGACGAAGGCGGCCCCCTCACCGCTGCCGTCGCGTTCCCGGCTGATCGACCAGCCGGTCAGCACGCGCGCCAGCTCGGTCACATCCTTCTGCGTGTAACCGGCATCGACGCCGAGCGTGTGAAGCTCCATGATCTCGCGGGCGTAGTTCTCGTTGAGCCCCCCCTCCTTCCCCTGGAACTGTGGGCGTTGCATCATCGCGCGGCGGCCGAAGCCGAACCGTCCGCCGAATCCGCGCTGCTGTTGCATGGCGGGACGGTTTTCGGGAGCGGCCATGGAGCGGGCGTTGTCGAGATAGAACAACATCGCCGGCGATTTGGCGGTAGCCATCAGGAGATCTTCGAAGCGCCCCCAGATATGCGGCCGGATGACGTCGCGCTCGTAGCTGGTCAGCAAAAACCGGTCGATGCCCTTCCCGGAAAAGACGTTGAAGTGATTCATCCAGAAGTCGACCATCACTTCGTTGAGCTGGCGATCGGACTCCGCCGCGCGCAGGATGCGCTGCGCGACGAGCTCGTTCATCACCACCTGCGGCCGCTGGTTCGCGGGAACATCGCGCATGAGCTCGCGGCGCACGTCCTTTTTATCGACGTCGCCATTCTTCGCCTCGGCATTGGCCTGCTTCCGCGCCAACAGCACCGGCTCGTAATACGTCTTCACGATCTGCGCATTCGACAGCATCATCGTCGGTAGCGCGGCAACGCGCGCTTCGACCGCGCGATCCGGAATCCCCTCGGGATGAAGCTGCTGTTCGATCCACGTATCGACGCCGGTTTTCATAATCACATCGACCTCCCCCGGCCGCGGCCCGAACGCCAGCCGGTTGAGCGCATGAAGCGCCCGCTGGCGGTCGTTGAGTTTGCTGTCCGAGGTGGTGAAACCGGTGAGGAAGGCGAGGGCGATGAGTCCGGCGAGGAGCTTGGGGGCGTGGTTCATGCACGTTGGACGGAGGAGGGGGAGGTGCGTTTACCGGAGGGGCGTCACGCCGGCTTCATCCGCCAAGACTCACCGCCTCGGCGGGGAATCCTGCTCTCCCATGACCGGTATTCACATCGAGCGTCAATCGGGAGTGAAGCTGACATGACCACTCATGAGACGGTTACTGCGTGCGGTACGTCGCCTATGTGCGTAAGGAGGGGTCGGCATTTGATCGAGTTCCCTGACGCCCCTGGCTGTCAGACCTTCGCGGATCGCGAGGCAGACATCTACTCGACTGCCAAGGAGGCGATCGAGGGATGGATCGAGGCCCACCTCGTGGAAGGGATGGACTTGCCGCATACGCACCGGCCGCCGAAGGCGAATGAACGGCGCGTCCCTATCACGATTTCTCCAAAGCTGGTTCCTGCCCTGCAGTTCCGATCCATGCGTAGTGAGCGGCGCTGGAGCCAGGCCGAAATCGCCAAGCGCGTCGGCGTCTCGCCACAACAGATCGCCAAGCTCGAAGATCCTGATGCAAATCCTACAATCGAGACGATCATGAAGGTTGCCCGTGCGTTCGACATGTACCTCCTCGTCAGTTTCAAGAAGATCGCATGAGCTGAGCGGTTCGTATCTCGAAATCACTTAACGGAGCACGGCTTTGGGACAGCCTCGCCCGCTAGGTTGATTTTCCAGATACGACCCCCAACTTCACAACTTCACGGGAGCAGATCATCAGCGAGCCGTATCAATACTGAGTTGGGCGGACCGAACTACGGTATCCTTTCCGCGTGAGCGAACTGCTCGAGAATGCCCTCGACTCGCTTCGCATGGGCGTACGACATTTTCTAGAAAAGAAGCTAGAGACGGCAGACAAGTGGGCGATTCTCGAACTCTTTCACACGATCGAGCTCCTGCTGAAGGAACGACTTTACCGCGAACACCCCATCTTTATTTACAAGAACATCGACCAGGCGATAGGGGACGATTCGTACACCGTCGGGCTACGTGAAATCCTCGCACGCTTCACCAACCTCGAGATCGACATTCCGAAGGATTACGCCAACATCCTTCTCGACCTTCAGAAAAGGCGCAACAGAATTGAGCATCACCGCTTCGTCCCTGACAAAACGCACCACCAGGTCTTGGGAGAGGCGCTCAAATTCATCAAATACTTCCTCGAGGAGCATCTCGAAGAAGAGCTTGAGGGTCATCTGCCGCCGAAGCATTTCGAAGCAGTCAAGTCGCTCATCCTGAGCTATGAAGAGCTAGTCCGGCGTGCTGAATCCGACGCGCGCTCCATCCTCGATCGGTTCTCTCCGAAAGAGCAGGCAATGATCGAGATCGCCACTTGCCCACAGTGCGGGAACGAGTCGCTCGTGCTCGGAGCGGGAGAGGACGAAGACAAATGCTATTTTTGCGACGAGCAAATCGAGACCACTCGATGTTGGGAATGCGGTACCCCGGTGAATCCCGACAGTCTTGTCGGAACAATCTGCCAGAATTGTTTCAGCTACAAAATGTCCCGGGATTAGTCTCGTCGGCGTCCGCCCAACTCTGCGTCGCGCGCGGAGTTGGGGTATCTGGAAAATCAACTTAGCGGATGAACGTTAAGTTGATTTTCCAGACACGACCCCCAACTTCACGACCCCCAACTTCACATCTTCAGGTCGCTCTTCGCATCGATGGTCGACGACGCCCAACTCTCAGCTCCAGCGGACTTTGGCCCGCTCGCTGGTATCCTTGGACGTCACGTACGCTGCGACGGGCCAAAGCCGCTGAGCTGGGGCCGTTAGCCGGATCGGGCAGAAGCATGTCCTGCCGGCTCCTGGCCTCGCTCGGCGCGATGGCGCTAATCTTCACCCATGACGGTCTGCATTGCAGTCACACCGCGCTTTCGCAGCGAGATCATTCTCGTCTCTGACCAACTCCTCTCCTCCGATGTGAACTCAGTTGAAGGAGGATTCAAATTTACTTCACTCGCTCCCGCTTGGTACGTCATGTTCGCGGGTCACGCTCCTCGCTTTAGGCCGCTGATCGAAACGATGTGCGAGCCGTTGGGTGACACGCGGAACACCAGGTTTACCGTCCAAACCATAATGGCAGTGGCCGAGCGTGCGTACTACGTAGAGCTCACCAAACTTATCGAGATCGAGATCCTCTCTCCGTTCGGTATTTCGCGCGACGACTTCGTCAGGAAAGGCAGGCGCTGGTTCGGCGCTACTGAGTACAGCCACGTGTTAAACCAGATTGGATCGGCAGATCTCGGGATAGAACTCCTCGTGGTCGGAGTAGACGCCGAAACACAAACCCAGCTGTTCTCAGTTTCGAGTCGTGGTGCCGTTTCACCTTCCGTACTCCCGTACCACGCCATCGGATCCGGAGCATACCTCGCCCTCGGCGCGCTCTATCAGTTGGCGTACTTTCCCGGCCCGGATCTCACGGAGAACGTCTACCGCACATGCGCTGCCAAGTTTGCCGCGGAAGCAGCTCCAGGAGTTGGCAGAGAGACCCACGTGATGGTGACTGACCCACTAATGCAGAAGTGGGCGATGATCTTCGGCGTCGATGACCTTCGCAAAATCTGGCAAACCGAGGGGCAGCCTCGCTTTCCGCCCGCCGCGAAGCGAACGATTTATCGAGATTTAAAGCCGATGAGAACTTTCCCGCCAATTCGTAAGACAAAACGCTCGCGTCCCAAAGCCGGCTAGCGCTGGCGCGGACTTCGGCCCGCCAGCTGCTAAGCTACTTGCACGTTTCTCACACTGGGCAGAAGCCGCTCAGCTTGGAACGTTGGGCGGCATGACAGCGTGCCAGCCTCTGCTCCGCACGTCACCATGAAGGATAAGAGCCACCTCTTCTGCCTCGCCCTCTTCGCGCTCAGCCTGTCGGGCTGTCATCGGCCGGATGCCGCCGCTGTCCGGCTGACATCCGGACGTGTGCCGCCCGTCCTCCTGTTCAATGGAACAGGCACCTCACCCAACGACGTCGCGGCGATCGAGACCCTCCTGGAGAAGAGCAGGATCTCATACTCGACCGCGAGCTCGGCGCAGCTGGACGAGATGAGCGCGGCGCGCCTGCGTACCTATCACCTCGTCATTGTCCCCGGCGGAGACTTCACTCGCATCGGGAACGGTCTCAAGAAGGAGACAGCAGCGAAGCTTCGCGACGCCGTGCAGCACGGTGTGAACTACCTCGGCATCTGCGCCGGAGCGTTCTTTGCCGGCCGCACGCCCTACAACGGTCTGAACCTGACCTCGGGCGTGCAGTTTGGCTTCTACTCTGCCGAGGGGCGAGGGGTACGCAAGGCGGCAGTGCCGATCTCGGGGGCGGGAACGCCGACGCTCGACCAGTATTGGGAGGATGGTCCTCAGCTCACCGGTTGGGGTGCTGTAGTCGGCAGGTACCCCGATGGCACGCCCGCCGTGGTGCAAGGGCAATCGGGAGACGGATGGGTCATCCTCTCCGGGGTCCATGCCGAGGCTCCGGAGAGCTGGCGGCGTGGCATGGACTTCACCACGCCGGCGAGCACCGACCACGCCTACGCCGTGACGCTCATCCGATCGGCCCTGGAGCGGCGGCCGCTGCCGCACTTTTGACGTGAGACGAGTCAGGTTTATCGATGCCCAGCCCGGAAGTGAGTGTCTGGCGATCAAGTCTGACTGATCCGTTCAATCCGTGGAGTGACCCGCGCCATCACCCAACTGAGCAGCTCGCTCACCCAACTGAGCAGCTCACTCACCCAACTGAGTGGCTCACTCACCCAACTGAGCAGCTCACTCACCCAACTGAGCGGCTCACTCACCCAACTGATCCGCGTTATCACTCGCGAGGGCAGGGTGCCGACGATTGCGAGAGAGTGTCAAAATGCGGGCTAAACTCGGTGAGGGACCGTCTCTCGAATGAATCCTGAAGGCAGCATCGTCGACCACTTTGCCGCGGAGGCCATTCGCCTCGGAGCGGACAGACTCGAGGTTGAATACAAAGACGGCCGGGAGCAAATCGACGCGTGCAAACAGTCCCTTGGCTTTGGCATCGGGAGCCTGGATACCTCGGACCCCGCAGCCGAGGAACTCCGTGACGAGCTCTGGGCGATGAGGCGGCGGAAGCGCGAGATCACCGTAGACGGTGTTCGGTACGAGTTGCGATGCAGCGTGTTCGACAGCTTCGGCGAGACCGCCTTTCGCGTGGCCATTCAAAAAGCGGCCACCGGCAGGAAACGGTCACCCGAGTAAGTGCTCCGACGGATGAGGAAGTGACCGATGTCTGATTTAAGGAACGCGGTGGCGCTCATGAAGCTCCTCTCGCGTCCACCGGCGGCCACCCGAATCTCCAGGGTGCTCCGCCCAGAGAGTGTTCAGTTCCCGCAGGATCTCCTCGGAAGAAAGGTCCGAGGCCACCTCTTCGAGATAGTCACGAATCATCTGATTGAGCGACGTCCCGCGAAGCGCTGCGAGCTCCGCGCGCGGACCAGCGTCTCCGCATCGATCGAGAGCGTCACTTTCATGCGCACATAGCGCGTGCGCACCTACTACGCGCGTCAAGACCCTCGGCCAGCTACCGGGACCCGGCACGCTCGATTTCGAGATCGTCGACGAGCTGGTTCAACTTTGTGAGGTCAATGGGCTGCGGAAGACGTCAGAGTCAATCCGGGTCCAGGGCTCAACCCATTGAGTTGTGTGTGCTTCTGGACTGACCGACTCACGCGGAGGCGCGGAGGGCGCGGAGGAGGAAGTCCCTCGTCATCTCCTCCGCGTCCTCCGCGTGAGCTCAGTTCGTTTCGCAGTCAATTGATGAACTTCATGAGCGCCGCCATGTAGCGGACGAAACCTGACGCTACACTGCGCAGCGTGTCATCCGCTCACCCCCAGCCCCGACTCGTCGGCGCCATCGCGATGCTGGCGCTGCTGCTCGTCATCGCCCTGATCATCGCCTCGTCGGTTGGGGCGACGAATGTCTCCTGGCGGGCGGCGTTGTCGGGGGATGAGACGGCGCGCGCGATCCTCATCGGAATCCGGTTGCCGCGGGCGCTGCTGGCGGCGCTGGTTGGTGCGACCCTGGCGGTGGCCGGCGTCACCTTCCAGACGCTGCTGCGAAATCCGCTCGCCGATCCGTTCATCCTCGGCGTGTCCGGCGGCGCGGCATGCGGTGCATCGATCGCCACGGCGGCGGGGCTGGCGAGGCTTCCGGGAGTGGTCCCGGCCATCGCCTTCACCGGCGCGTGCGGCGCCACCGCGGCGGTGTTCCTGCTGGCGCGGCGCCGCGAGTACACCGACCCGACCCGCCTCCTCCTCTCCGGCCTCGTGTTGAATGCTTTCTTTTCAGCGGTGATCCTCATCTCCTTCGGCGTCTCGCGGCAGAGCGATCTGACGGCGGCGCTGCGCTGGATGATGGGAACGCTTTTCGGCGCGACATGGAGCGACGTCCTGCTGCTGACGGTGCTGCTCACCATCGCCATGATCATGCTGGCCACGATCGGAAACGATCTGCGCATGCTGGCCTTCGGCGAAGACGACGCCAAGTCGCGCGGCGTGCAGGTCGAGCGGATCAAGGTCATTGGGTTCCTCACCGCGTCGATCGTCACCGGCGCCGCGGTCTCGGTCAGCGGCATCATCGGCTTCGTCGGTCTGCTGGTGCCGCATCTGATCCGCATGATCTGGCGGCGCGACTTCCGCTTCCTCCTGCCGCTCTGCGCGCTCGGCGGCGGCGTGCTCGTCGTCCTGGCCGACCTTCTGTCGCGCGTCGTCGTCACTTCGTCCGAGCTGCCGATCGGCGCATTCACCGCCGTTCTCGGCGTGCCGTTTTTCCTCTCGCTGCTGCGGAGGAACCGCTGATGCTGGAACTGCGCGATGTCTCGTTTGAATACGAAGGCGCACAGGCGGTCGACGGGATCACGGCCTCGTTCGACCGGACGCAGCTCATCGCACTCACCGGTCCGAACGGCTCGGGGAAATCGACGCTGCTCAAGCTCGTCGCCAACGTCCTGGCGCCGCGCGCCGGGGAAATCGCCTTCGACGGCAAGCGCCTCCGCGACTGGCCGGCGAAGGAGTACGCCAAACAGGTGGCCTACCTACCGCAGGATCCCGATCCGACCTTCTCGATGCGGGCCATCGACGTCGTCGTCTCCGGACGCGCTCCCTTCCTCGGCCGCTTCGCCTGGGAGTCCGACGCGGATTACGACGAAGCGGAGCACGCGCTCGCCCTCTGTGACGCCGCATACCTCGGCGGACGCTATCTCGACGAGATGAGCGGCGGCGAGCGCAAGCGCGTCTTCCTGGCTCGCGTTCTAGCGGCGCGGCCGCGGCTCATCCTGCTCGACGAGCCGCTGGCGTCGCTCGACATCTCGCACGTGCAGCAGTTCTCGGCCCTCCTCCGCGACATCGTCGACCGCACCGGCGTCACCGTCGTCTACGCCACGCATGACCTGAACTGGGCCGCCGCCTACAGCGACCGGATGCTGGTCATGCAGCGCGGCACCCTCGCCCGCGACGCCACTCCAGCCGAGGTCATGCAGCCGGAGGTGGTGAGGGAGCTGTTCGGGTTCGATGCCGAGGCGGTGGCGATGGGCGGGCGGAGTTGGCTGGTACCGAAGGTGGAGAAAAGTCCATCCTGACGGCGAGTCTGGAAGTTCATCCTGACGGCGAGCGCAGCGAGCCATGTCAGGATCTCCGGTGAGACCGCGCGGCAGTTGGTTCCAGCAGAGACCTCGCGATTCCACCGGAGATCCTGACATGGCTCGCTGGCGCTCGCCGTCAGGATGAACCCCTCACTTCTCAAACTCCCACGCCACCTTCTTCAACGCCCGATCCGCGCGCTCGATGAGCTGCAGGATGTCTTTCTTCGCGTGCGCCGCGGAGAAGAAGGCCGCCTCGAGCTGCGATGGCGGTAGATAGACGCCTTCGCCGAGCATCAGGTGGAAGAAGCGGGCGAACTTGTCGCGGTTCGAGCGGTTCGCGCTCTCGTAGTCGGTGACCGGGCCCTCGGTGAAGAAAATCGTCCACATCGAGCCGGCGCGATTGATCGTCAGCGGCACGCCGTGTTTTTCGGCCGCCTTGCGAACGCCGGTCTCGAATTCCCCCGAGCGCTCCTCGAGGTCGGCATAGATCGACGAGTTCTTCAACACGCCGAGCGTGGCCTTCCCCGCGGCAACGGCCACCGGATTGCCCGACAGCGTTCCGGCCTGGTACATCGGACCCAGCGGCGAGACGAGCTGCATCAGCTCGCGCCGTCCGCCATAGGCACCGATCGGCATACCGCCGCCGATGATCTTGCCGAGCGTGGTGATGTCGGGCTTCACCGTGTACACCGACTGCGCGCCGCCGTAGGCCACGCGGAAGCCGGTCATCACCTCGTCGAGAATGAGCAGCGCGCCGCGCTCGGTGCAGAGATCGCGCAGCCCTTTCAGAAAGCCGTCCGCCGGCGGGACGCATCCCATGTTCCCGGCCACCGGCTCGACGATGATCGCCGCCACCTCATCATCCATCGCCTTGCGTACCGCTTCGAGATCGTTGTAGGCGACGCTGACCGTCAGCTCGGTCACCTCTTTCGGCACGCCGGCGGAGTCGGGAACGTTGAACGTTGCGCCGCCGCTCCCCGCCTTCACCAGCAACGAGTCGACGTGTCCGTGGTAGCCACCGTCGAACTTGATGATCTTCTTCCGTCCGGTGGCCGCGCGCGCCAGCCGGAGGGCGCTCATGGTGGCCTCGGTGCCGGAGTTGACCAGGCGCACCATCTCGATCGACGGAACGGCCTGCACGATCATCTCGGCCAGCTCGATCTCGCCGAGCGTCGGCGCACCGAAGGAGAAGCCGCGCGTGGCCGCCTTCTTCACCGCCTCGACGACGTACCGATGACCGTGCCCGAGGATCATCGGCCCCCACGAGCCGACGCAGTCGATGTACTGAACGTTGTCGGCGTCAAAGATGCGCGAGCCGAGCGCCTGATCGATGAACAGCGGCGTACCGCCGACGCCTCGGAAGGCCCGCACCGGCGAGTTGACGCCGCCGGGGATGATCTCCTGCGCACGTTGGAAGAGAGTTTCAGAGTTCTTGCCCATGTAGGGCGCGGATTATAGAAGGGCCGGCACTTTCCGCAGCGCTTGAGCCACCACGATGAGGTTCTGAGCCTACCCCATGAGGCTTTAAGCCTACCCCATGAGACTTTTTCCGACTCTGATGAGGCTTTGAGCCTACCCCATGAGGCTTTTTCCGACCCCCATGAGGCTTTAAGCCTGCCCCATGAGGCTTTTTCCGACCCCCATGAGGCTTTAAGCCTATTCCGGGAGGCTTTTAAACCAATTCTGGAACCCGGACCGGAGCGCTGGCGTCTCGCCGCTGCGGAGATTGGACGTTTACGACGCCGCTATAGCGGCTCAAGAAGGTAGCCAGGGGTGCGAGCGTTTTTTGCGAGCACCCCTGGAACCCGGTACGATCTGAAATTGTGCCGCGTCAGCGGCACTGGATGGAGTCCCCGATTACTCAAGTGCCGCTGACGCGGGACCAAACTATGCATCTCTATACCAGGGGTGCTCGCAAAAAACGCTCGCACCCTTGGCTACCGTCTTTTGCCGCTAACGCGGCAACGCAGCGGCGAGACGCCAGCGCTCCGTCCGCTAGTACGCGTTCTCGTGCTTAAGCCCGTGAATCACGGTCATGAAGAGGATCTTCAAATCGAGCAGCAGCGACCAGTTCTCGATGTAGTAGAGGTCGTGCTCGATGCGGATGCGGATCGAGGTGTTGCCGCGCCAGCCGTGGACCTGCGCCCATCCGGTCATGCCGGCCCGGACCTTATGGCGGAGCATGTAGTGCGGGAACTCGGCGCGGAACTGTTCGACGAACTGCGGGCGCTCGGGGCGCGGACCGACCACGCTCATGTCGCCGAGGAGGACGTTGAAAAGCTGCGGCAGCTCGTCGAGCGACGTCTTCCGGATGAAAACGCCGACGCGCGTCCGGCGCGGATCGTCCTTCTCGGCCCACTTGGCGCCGGTGTCCTTTTCGGCGCCGACGCGCATCGAGCGGAACTTGAAAATATCGAACGGCTTGCCGTCGAGCCCCATCCGCTCCTGGCGGTAGAAGACCGGGCCGCGGTCGCCGAGCTTGATGGCGATGGCAACGATCAGCATCACCGGCGAGAAGACGATCAGCGCGATGGTGGCCACGACGAGATCGAACCCCCGCTTCAGGAAGCGGCTCCACCCTTCCAGCGGCGTCTCGGAGAGATTGATGGTCGGCAGACCGTCGAGGTCCTCGACCCGGGAGCGCAGCACCATGAACTGCAGCAGGTCGGGGACGACGTGGATGGCCACGACGCTGCGCACGAGGCGGTCGAGGAGAGCCATCATCGCTTCCGACGAGGCATGCGGCAGGGCCACGAAGACGTGGTCGATCTTCTGTTCGTCGATCACGCGCTCGGCGTCATCGATGGTGCCGAGGCATTCCAATGCATCGAGCTTCGACTCCTCAGCGTTGCTCAGATAGGTGCGGAGATAGCCGACCACGCGGAAGCCGAGCTCGCGATGTCCGTTCACACGGTCCACGACCGCGCTGGCCAGCTCCCCGCTGCCGGCGATGAGCACGCGGTCGAGCCGCTTCCCTTCCCGGTGTCCCCGCTCCACGATGGCCCGCACGATGGCGCGGCCGAGGATCACGAAGATGATGGCGCAGACCAGGAAGATCAGCAGCGTGGCCCGCGAGTAGAGAATGTCCGGGCGCCCTGGCCGCACCCAGAGCAGCACGCCGGAGAAAACCACCGTGGCCACGACCGAGCCGATGGCAACCGACAGCCACTCCTCCGCTTTCGACCGCGTCGGCCGGATGCGATACAGCCCCTGCACGGCGAAGGCGAGCGGAAAGACGATGGTCACGATCGGCAGAAGCTGGAGATAGGTCTCCACCTCCTGCTGCCCTTTCGTGACCGGAATGACTTTCACGCTGAAGCGGAGAAACCAGGCGCAGAGCATGGCCAGATTCGATGCCACGGCATCGTTGATCAGGTAGATGGAGGACAGCGTCCGATGTCGTTTCTCGATCACGCGATGACCTGCTCCAGTTCGGCGAGCATCTCCCGTTGAAACCGCGCACGCGAAAACGTCGCCGCGTGGGCACGGAGGGCCGCGCGATCCCACGCGTGACGCTCCGCCTCGTCGAGAGCCTGGCGAAGCGAGTGTACCGCCGCCGTCCCGAAGAAAATTCCGGTCCTCCCCTCAACAACCGAATCGCGCACACCGCCGGTGCCGAGGGCCACCACCGGCGTCCCGAGCGACATCGCCTCCAGCGGCGTGATGCCGAAGTCTTCGACGCCCGGAAGGATCAGGCTCTGTGCGCGGCCGAGGTGATCGATGATCACGTCTCTCGATACGTGCCCGAGGAAGCGAACGTTGGGGCCGCTGCGCTTACGAAGGGTGGCCAGCAGCGGCCCCCCGCCG
>DATMNC010000100.1:0-305615 GCA_035569395.1 Thermoanaerobaculia bacterium
TCTGACCGAACACGCTAGAAAATGCGCTCAACGTCGGGCCTCCTGTCGAATCGTCGTTCTTGGTCGAACTGACTGACTCTACAGCGCCCGGCGTTTCTTCCGATCGGCCAACTCTCCGCTACCTAATTTGGACAACTGTGGGCACAGACACTCTTGTCTGTGCAGGAGCTTGGCAGGTCTAATGTGGCCTAAGCACAGACACGATCGGCGAGACGCCAGCGCTCCGGTGTAGGCCGCCTACGCCTCCCTCGGCGTAATCATCCGCACCGCGTCGATCACATCGCTCCTGCCCAGTGGCTTGATCAGCACATCGGAAACGCCCGCTTTCTGGAACGCGACGTCGAGTTGCAGCAGCGTGTCGTCGGTCATCAGAACGATCGGGACGGGGCGGAGGCGCTCGTCGCGCTGGACGATGCGGACGAAGCCGAGGCCGTCGGCGGCGATCTCCTCGCCATCGGCCTCGGGGGGAAGATCGAAGCCGCCGCGGATACGGGCGTCGAGGAAGATCATGGCGGGCGATTGTTCGAAGGCCAGGTTGACGCCTTCGCGCGCGTTGCTGGTGGCGAGGACGCGATAACCCTCACCCTGAAGCACGCCGGTCAGAAATGCCAGCGCCTCGGGATCGTGCTCGATCACCAGCACGTTGATCCGCTTCGATGCGCTTCGGGTCATGCTGGCGGCCTTGAGCAGAGCGTCGATGCGATCGAGGAGCTCGCGCGCGTTGAGTGGACGGTCGGACATCTTCTTTTGCAGCATCGACGCGATCAGCTCGCACGTTGCCGCCGAGATGTCGAGCGATTCGTCGATCGGCTCGGGAACGGCATTGAGATGCGCGTCCAGGACCTCGGTGATCGAGTTCGCGCGATACGGCAGAACGCCGGTGAGCATGCGATAGAGCACGACGCCGCACGAGTAGAGATCAGAAGCCGGGACCACCGCCTCGCAGCGGAGTTGCTCGGGGGCCATGTAGTCGGGCGTGCCGGCCAGCTCGCGGCGGACGAGATCCTGCGACGTGGCGATGCCGAAGTCGGTGATGAAAGCCATCCGATCCTTGTTGACCAGGATGTTCTCCGGCTTGATGTCGCGGTGAACGATGCCGAGGTCGTGCGCGGCGCGGAGACCGCGAAGCACCTGACGCATGATCGAGAGCGCCGTATGTTCATCAAACGTCGGGCGCCGCGTCAGGTGCTTCAGCAGGTTGTCGGCATCGATGTACTCCATCGAAATGAAGGGATAGCCCTCGGCGAACCCGAGGTCGAAACTCTGGACGACGTTGCGATGGCGGATGCGGCGCGCCAGCTTCAGCTCGTTCTTGAAGCGCTCGAAGGCATCGGGATCCTCGTGAATCGGCAGCGAGAGCACCTTCAGCGCGACCACCTCGTCGATCGACTCGTCGATGGCCGAGCAGACGTAACCCATCGCTCCCGAGCCGAGGAAGCGCTGGATGCGGTAGCGGCGCGCGAAGACCGAGCCAGGGGCGAGCATCGTCTGCACCGCCAGGGTGTTCTTGCGTGTTGTTTCGCCCGTGTCCGACTTGATGAGCGTGGGGGTGGTGGCCTCGGGTACTTCCGTGTCGTGACCGACGACGGTCGACGACGTCAGCACGGGGTCATCGCTTCGCGCTCCTTCCTGATGCGCCGGATCGCGCCGTCCGCATTGACTGCAGAAACGGTCGATCGGCCGCACGGCCGCGCCGCAGCCGTAGCACGCCAGGTCGTAACCCGTCTGCTCGACGAAGTCAGTCATCGATCTCCACCGAGACGACCTTATTCGGAGCGAGCTTGGCCAGGGTCGGAATCGAGGCGCGCTGCCAGGTGACGTTGTGGTCGTAGCGCAACACGATGTGATAGCCGTTGGTGTCGTGCGATTTGCAGCGCGTGATCCATCTGACCAGCGTCAGGATGCCCGAGCTGTTCATGAAATTGAGATCGCGCACATCGATCTCGACGCTCTTCAGGTTGCGACGCAGAGCCTCTTCATCGACGAGCGTCCAATAGGGATTGAGCACGTCGCCCGGATCGCGCATCTCCACCGCGCCGGACATGGCCACCCGAAGCGTGTCGCCATCGACCAGTGGCAGGATGGTCAGTGTGTCCACCTTGAGCGGCGGGACGAAGCCTTGTGTGCTGCTCATGCCGCCTCCAGCTTGAAGATGGCGTGGATGGAAACCTCGCCGTCGTTGACGTCGAGGCGCAGCCGGGCGCCGGCTTCGAAGAGAATCCGGATCAATCCCAGCCGGCTCTGCCCCTCGGTCATCGCAGCCTCTTCCATCTTTTTCAGATACACCGCCTCGGGTTGCCCCGACTGGATCAGCGCCAGCTCGCGGCGCAGCGTGTTGATGTGGTGCGGCTCGGCTTTGTTCTTCACGCAGACGTCGACCTCGTTGTCGGCCTTGGCGATGGAGATCTTGAGGTAGCCCTCCTCCTCCGAGGCGTATTTGACGGCGTTCTCCAGCAACTCGGAGGCGGCCATCGAGATCTGCTCGGCGCGCTCCTTGTCGGCAAGGCCGATCATGAAAAAGCTGGCCACGAACCTTCGCACGCAACTGATGTACGTCCACCGCGGTCCGAACCGCATCTCGACGTAGTCGGAAGTAAGCCGCTCCGTGATCATCTCAGCTCCTTTTGACTGCCATCAGGCTGACGTCATCTTTCGGCGTCCCCGCCCATTTCCATGCCGCCGCGGCGATCGTAGTGACGATCGTCGCCGCTGGTTTGTCGTGAAGTCTCTGCAGCTCACTGGTCAGCCGCTCCATGTCGTAACACTCGCCAGCGGAGTTGCGCGACTCGGTCACGCCGTCGGTGTGCAACAGTGCCACGTCGCCCGGTTTCAAGGTGATGGTCCGGTCGGTGGTCAGGTGTGCGACGTCTTCGGCGATTCCGAGCCACAGTCCGTCGGTCGGCAGACGGTCGACCGTACCGTCGGCGGCCCGGTAGATCAGCAGGTCGGTATGCGCGCCGGCGTAAACGAGCGTGCCGTCGTCTTCGACGCGCGCCACCACCATGGTCATGAACCGCTCCTGCCCCAGCCGCGACTTGAGGTTGAAGAACATGGCCCGGTTCAGCAGCGAGATGAACTTCGCCGGCGACTGGTAATGACCGTTCTGACCGTTCTCTTCACAGAGCATCGTGAACATCGACTGGGCCATCATCATGATGAGGCCCGACGTCACGCCGTGGCCGGTGACGTCGCCGACGCCGATCCATGCGCCGCCGTCCGTGCGTCGGAATTCGTAGAAGTCCCCGCCCACCTCCTCCGCCGGCATCATGATCGCGGAGATGTCGTAGCCGGGCAGCTCGAAAGTCCGCGGCAGCACGGAGGTCTGGATCGATCGGGCCAGCGCCATCTCCTGATCGTGTCTGGCCAGGATCTCGGCGTCGCGCGAACGGATTTCGGCCAGCATCTCGTTGAAGCCGTCGATCAGTAGTCCGATCTCATCGTTCGCTTCCTTTTCTACTCGTAGGGTGTAGTCCTTCTCGCGCGAGACACGCTTCTCCGCGCTGAGCAGACGATGGATCGGCCGGGTGATGGCCCGCTGGAAGAGCGACGCCAGCAAGAGCGCCAGGAAGGCCGCGCCGACGTAGATGCCCCCGGCGATCTGCAACGTCCGCTTGCGGCGGACGGCCAGCTCGCTCAGGTCGGAGCGGACGGTGACCGTGCCGACGCGTGTGTTAAAGAAAAAAATCGGCCGGGTCACGCCGATGTGCTGCGCATCGATCCAGTTGCCGTCGCGCGGCACCGGACCCGGCTTGTCGCCCCTGGAGGCGCGCGTATAGGTGGCGAAGAGCGCTCCCTTGCTGTCGTAGATTGCCGCGCCCGTGATCTGCGTCTGCGCGCGCAACGCCGCCAGCGTGGCTTGCGCTGTCTGCCGATCGTTCAAGGCCACCGATGACGATGCGTTCTCACCGATGATCCCGGCCAGCGTGTCGACGTCGCGCAGCACCTCGCCGCGAAAGGCCATGCGGTCATACGCCGCCAGCGCCGCCAGCGTCAGCAGCAGCGCCGCCAGGCTCGTCAGCATGAACCCGGTCATGAGCTTGCTGCGGATCGAGAGATCGCGGAAACGGGACATGTGCGGTGTGGCGTTAGTCTATCGGTAACGGGGTTGCGCGGTCTCGCGGTTACGCGGTCGCGCGGTAAGATAAGACAGGCAGGGGCCGATGTGGCACAGACACTCTTGTCTGTGCCGGCTCTCGCCGCAACTCCTATCGCTAGATGACCATGATTTTGCACGCACGTCCTCGGATTGGGCGTGTCGGGGCTAAGAAGCCCACTCGATGCACCCGGCTGCCCGGAGGACGATTCGCCGTCACGACCCGACGGATAACCTAGCCATGCCGCAACCGGAAAGAGCCAACCAGTTCGACAGGCGAGTGTTACGATCGGGTCTGTCACGAGCCCATCGCCTGATATCCGTCATGGCGCCGTTTCGCTGTGAGGAAGGGCGGGGCTCAATAACAAGTTAGGCGTCGTATGCTGTTCAAGGCTTGGATCAACGCGGTGACATTCTTCGGCGTCGACGAGGGCCCAACCCCGCTCGGCCGCGATCTCACCCTCGACGACTTTGTCGAATAGCCAACCTAGGCCCGGCAACCGTTGAAAGAACTGCGCAAACGTTACCTAGAGATTAGCAGCGATACGCCGCGGTTGGCGATCGCACCCGCTGAGCAGCGCATCCTGGACAAGCTTATCTGGCCGCTCCGCCACGCCAAAGCGTCCTTCATGTTTCAGAACTATCTTGGCACGATCGCGTTGTGTGGAATGATCGCTGAGATGGCGGCCATGCTGCTCTTCGAGACATCAGGCTTTCAAATCAATGGTCGACCGATGACGGCGGAGCAGCAGGCGGACATCTTCGGCGCAACATTCGAGAAGTTGGGCCAAGATCGTCGCGTTAAGGTGTTACGCGGGTACGGGCTCATCGCGAAGGATCAGCAAGACTTCTTCGAGAACATACGGCTCGTCCGAAAGAGATACTTGCACCTTTGGTCGCAGGACCATGAACCCCTTCCGGGCGACGCGATAAAAGCTTACGCAGCAGCAGCGCAGCTTGTTCTCTTTGTGATCGGGCAGGATTTCAAAGATGGAGGGATCGTACTGAAACCCGGCATCGCTGCTTACCTTGAAAGGACAGGGATGTACGTTCCGGAGGGCGACGCTTAACTAACGACTGCAGCGGACCCGCCCCGCTTGGCAGCCGCATGGCAACTTGGCTACCATTTCGCGTCGCGGGACGGGCCGCTGAGGCGCGGTTCCGTTGGGCGGCACGAATGGCGATATTGCTTGCATTCCACGCGGCCCAGGTCGATCGTTTGCCCCACACGCTGGTGGCGCTATTCGTTGTGATCGCGCTCGGGTGCAATGCGCGGCAGGAGTTCCCGAAGCAGCGCCCTTTCGAACCGGATCCTGAAACGGCTGCGGAAGTGACCGATGACGATATGGCCGTCTTTGAAACAGTCATCGCGGCGTACGCAACGTCGGGCGAGGTGCTCGGGCTTGGGCCACCGCCGCCCGGGCGACCGTCCTCTTCGCCAGATCCTCCGCAACGGCCGCTGAGCCCAGCCGACGTCGCCCGGTTCAGCAATGAGCACGGCTTGGAAATGCTCGCGAGCACACGAAGATGCGGTGAAGTTCGGCGTACGGGGTGGTGGGACTTCGCGGGCCTTCGTGCCCAGGCGCTTGAGCTCCCGAGGTCAGCCGCCGCTGATTTCGACCGCAGGAACGCGCATTCGGTGGCACTCGATCGCTTTAGGCCGAAATACCTTACTGTCATGCGAACGCGCGAGATCAGCCGAGTCAGCATATCGGTTGAGTTGCCGGACGAACGCAAACGGAAAATAGAGGTGCCCGGCCGCAGCAGTTCCGGCTATACCGTTGTGTTCACGTTACCGGGGTACTCACGCACGCGCGATGTCGCCGTCGTAGAGGTCAGTAGCTTTGCACCGGCTCCATACGGCGGCGGCAGCGAATTCGTTTTCTTGCGGCGCTCCTCGGGTGGCTGGCGTGCGATCGCAAAGCACGTCGGATGCGTCAGTTGACGGCCGGGGTACACCCGCGCCACACAACTAGCGCCTTGCAGCGGACCCGGCCCGCTTCGTTGCCACCTGCCAAGTGCGCTACACTCTCTATGGCATAGTACGGCCGTGACAAATGGCATCCTCATGGTGGCTCCTGGCACTTTGAGCGCCGAGCGGCTGGGCGGCGGGTCCGTTAAGCCGCAGGAATATCGCGATGACACTTGATGAGTTTGCAAACCGATTATCCCAAGAGCTGCAAGTCGCACAACTTCGGATGCAGCGCGGAAGCATGGAGAAGCGATACCAAGCCATCCCTGACTCCGATCTAAAGAAGATTTACGAGGCTCATAACCACCTCAACTTCACTACCCCGTCAACTCCTTGGCAGCTCGTGGTAATCACGTTCGGCTTTGTGGATCTCGAGGTAATTCACCGCATGAAAGAGCTGTACTTCCACGCTCTCTCGAATTCTTCCACTTGGCCAGCGGTGAGTGACCAATTCGCCCCGCTAGCTCGCGAGATCGAGGATGCGTTCCCCAGGGAAATGGAGGAGGCCCTCCGCCGCGCGCAACCCGTGGCCTAACTGCGCTGCACCGGACTTAAGGAGAGCCCGCGGGCCGGGTCTTCGTTTTTCGTTTTTCAACGCGGTCGCTCCACAGTTCGTAGCGCCGTCTTCCATACCGAGGAGTTCGTAGGTCGATTTTCTCTACCTGGCGCGGATTCCTCGGTGATGGCGTTCAGTCCGAGGGACCCTCGGTCGATTGCAGTGGGGCTCCGAATTAATCCAGCGCCGCGTGTGCAAAGCTCCCAATCACCGCCGCCTTGATCTTCCAGATATCCCGCGCGTACTCCGCGATCGTTCGATCCGACGAGAACTTCCCCATCCTCGCGATATTCAGCAGCGACTTGCGATTCCACTGGCCGCGATCGAGCCATGCTTCGTCGACCCGCCGCTGCGTTTCGAGATACGGGGCGAGATCGGCGAGATGGACGTATTCGTCGCTGGCGCTGAGGAGCTTGGAGACGATGGGGCGGAAGATGTCTTTGTCGCCTCGGGAGAAATGGCCCGCGGCGATGGTGTCGACGACCCGGCGGACATTGGCGCTCGCGGCCATGTAGTGCTCGGGGTGGTAGCCGGTCCGGATCAGTGAGGACACTTCCTCGGCGCGCAGGCCGAAGATGAAAATGTTCTCCTCGCCCACCTCGTCACGGATCTCGATGTTCGCTCCGTCGAGCGTTCCGATCGTCAGCGCGCCGTTGAGCGCCAGTTTCATGTTGCCGGTTCCGGACGCTTCCTTTCCGGCGGTGGAGATCTGTTCGCTCAGTTCCGCGGCCGGGATGATTGCCTCAGCCAGCGTGACGCGGTAGTCGGGGAGGAAGACCACGCGGATCCAGTCGCGCGTGCGCGGGTCGGCATTCACCACCTCACCGACCGAGTGAATCAGCTTGATGATCAGCTTGGCCATGAAGTAGCCGGGAGCGGCTTTGCCGGCGAAGTAGAAGGTGCGCGGCACCAGCGGCTCCTTCTGATCCTCGGCGAGCTGCCAGTAGCGGTCGACGACGTGGAGAATGTTGAGCAACTGCCGCTTGTACTCGTGCATCCGCTTCACCTGCACGTCGAACATCGAATCAGGATCGACGATGACGCCGGTCAGCTCCTTCGTCAACTGCGCGAGCGCCAGTTTGTTCCGGCTCTTCACCCCATGGAGCCGGTCGAGCAGTCCGGCATCGTCGGCAAACAGCTCCAGGCGCCGCAGCTCGTCGAGGTTGCGGATCCAGCCGTCTCCGATGGCCCGCGTGATCAGCGACGCCAGCGGACGATTGGCGTGCAGCAGCCAACGACGCGGCGTCACGCCGTTGGTCTTGTTGTTGAAACGCTCCGGGTAGAGCTTGTGAAACTCCGGCGCCAGCGTCGTCCGCACCAGCTCCGAATGCAGCGCAGCCACTCCGTTGATCGAGTGGCTGCCGGCCATGGCCAGGTTCCCCATCCGCACATTGCGCAGGTCGCTGTCGTCGATGAGCGAGACCCGCTTCTGCATCGCCACCTCGCCCGGAAAGCGCCGTTCGACCTCGGCGACCAGCCGCCGATTGATCTCCTGCATGATCTGCAGGTGGCGCGGCAGCAGCCGCTCGAGCAGATCGAACGGCCATTTCTCCAGCGCCTCCGGCAGCAGCGTATGGTTCGTATAGCCGCACGTGGCCACCGTGATAGCCCAGGCCTGTTCCCACGGAAGGGCGTAGTCGTCGATGAACATCCGCATCAGCTCGACCACGGTGAGCGCAGGATGCGTGTCGTTCATCTGGATGGCCGCCTTCGACGGGAACTCATCGAACGAATCGTGCCTCTCGCGGTAGCGCTTCATGATGTCGCGCACGGAACACGCCACCAGGAAGTACTCCTGCAACAGACGCAGCTCCCGGACCCGATCGACCAGGTCGGAGGGATAGAGGATCTTCGAGATGGCCTCGGTGTTGATCTTGTGTTGCACGGCGGCGATGTAGTCGCCGGAGTTGAAGATGCCGATGTCGAACTCGTCGGACGAGCGCGCAGTGTAGAGCCGCAGCACGTTCACCGTCTGGCCGCCATAGCCGACGATGGGCATGTCATGCGGCACGCCGACGATGATCTTGTAATCGACCCACGACGGCTTGTAGACCCCATCGACGGTGGTGTGGGCGATGGCGCCGTAGACCGGGACTTCGATCGCGTCGTCGGCTCGGTCGACGAGCCAGGGAGATCCCTCCTCGTCGAGCCAGTGATCGGGCTTCTCATGCTGATAGCCGTTGACGAAGGTCTGGCGAAAGAGGCCGAACTCGTAGTTGATGCCGTAGCCGAAACCGGGAAGATTCTGCGAGGCAAGCGAGTCGAGGAAGCAGGCGGCGAGGCGGCCGAGGCCTCCGTTGCCGAGGGCGGCATCATGCTCGAGGGAGCCGAGCTCCTCGAGATCGGCGCCGAGCTCGGCGATGATCGACTTGGCCTCGTCGTACAGCTCGAGGTTCGTCAGATTGTTGCCGAGGGCGCGGCCCATGAGGAACTCCATCGAAAGGTAATAGAGCCGCTTGGAATCCTGGTCGCGATAGCGCCGCTCCGTCTCCCGCATGGCATCGAGCATCGGCCGGCGGACGGCGACGGAGAGCGCGTGCAGCCGCTCCCGCATCGACGCCTCCTGCCAGACCTTCCCCCGCGCGAAGCGGAGAAAGGCCTCGATGCCTTCACGAAGGTGGACGAAACCGCGGGAGACGTTGCTTTCAGATGGGGAAGCTACCGGGCGCATGGGTGCATTATTGCGCGGCTTTGCCGCGCGTTGTCTGCGCTTCGCGCGTTGTCAGTTGTCTGCGCTGCGGCGCGTGGTCACGGAATTCAAGTAGTGGCAAGATTCAGCAAACTTCCATAGTGACCACGCGCGCCGCAGCGCGCAGACAACCGACAACGCGGCGGAGCCGCAGACAACGCGCGGAGCGCATCACAATCCTTCGAACAACTTCAGAATCCTCTTGTACTCGTCCGCCCAGCTCGTCGGTTCGACGAAGCCGTGGTTCTCGACGGGATAGGGCGCCAGCTCCCAGTTCGTCTTGCGCAGCTCGATCAGGCGCTGGGCGAGGCGGACGCTGTCCTGGAAATGCACGTTCGTGTCGACCATGCCGTGGCAGATCAGCAGCCGTCCCTTCAAACCCTGCGCGAAGTAGATCGGCGACGATTTCCGGTATGCCTCGGCGTCGTTCTGCGGGAGGTTGAGGATGTTCGATGTGTACCCGTTGTTGTAGGCCGCCCAGTCGGTCACGGGACGCAGCGCGGCTCCGGCGGCGAAGACGTCGGGCGTCGTGAACATCGCCATCAGCGTGATGAAGCCGCCATAGCTGCCGCCGTAGATGCCGATCCTTTTCGGATCGACACCGTGCTGCTTTACCAGCCAGTGCGCGGCATCGACGTGATCGTCGAGGTCCTTCCCGCCCATGTGCCGGTAAATGGCCGTGCGCCAATCGCGTCCGTAGCCGCGGGAGCCGCGGTAGTCGATGTCGAGTACGAGATACCCCTTCGACATCAGCAGGTGATGAAACATGTACTCGCGCGCGTAACTCGACCAGAAGCGGTTGACGTTCTGGAGATAACCGGCGCCGTGGACGAAGATCACGGCCCGGCCGCCGCGCTTCCAGTTGGCTGGCTTGTAGATGCGCGCCGGCACGTCGACACCGTCGCGCGCGGGGACGTTCACGATCGGTACGTCGAGCCAGGCATAGTGCGCGAAATCGGGAGCGGGCGAGGTCGTGACGCGCGTGCCGCTGACGTAAAGCTCCGGCGGCTTGTTCGTGTAGGAGTAGACGTTGGCGATGGAATTGCCGTCAGGCGAGACCACCGCGGTGTTCTCACCCGGCATCGAGGTCAGTTTCGTCGACGCGCCGCCGGCCACCGGTACTCGGTAGAGGTGGCGAACGAACGGGCTCTCTTCGCTGGTGGTGAGGTAGAACGATCTCTTGTCGTCGGACAGCGTCACGGTGTCGACTTCCCACTTGCCGCTGGTGAGCTGTTTCGGCGCGCCGCCGGCGTGACCGACCGTGTAGAGATGCATCCAGCCGGTGGCTTCCGAGAGGTAGTAGATCGTCTCGTTGTTTGCCCACCCGAACGACTGCGCATCGGCGAACCGCAGCCAGTCGTCGTCGTGCATCGTGACGATCGTCCGCCCCTTCGCAGTGGCCGGATCGAAGTCCATGATCCATGCGTCTTTGTTATCCGAGGAGCGGACGACGACGAAGGCGTGCTTGCCGTCCTCCGACCAGATCGGCGCGCGCAGGGTGACCTCGCGCTCCTTCGGCTCGCTCTTTTCGGTTTTCTGTTCGGTTCCTTTCCCCTGCTCGTCAGCCGATGTTACGCTCTTCTGCGCCTCCGCGGGCGGCGCGATCGGTTTCAGGCCGTGATCGAACCACTTGACCTCGCCACTCATGGCGTTGACGACAGCGATGCGCGACGGCGGCAGGGCATCGCCCACCTTCTCCCGGCCGGGAATCGTGTCGGTGTAGACCGCCTCGGTGATGTAGTTCGGAACGATGGTCTTCTTCGCCTTGTCCGATTCGTTGTTGATGACCAGGACCAGGTACTTGCCGTCAGGCGTCAGCCGGGCGTTCACGACGGTCTGCTTCTTGTCGAGTTTGAACGGCTTGATGGGATGCTCGCGTTTCCGTTTCGCCTCGTCTTCCTCGCGTTTCTTGGCGCGGCGGTCGACGATGTCGAGCAGCTTCCGCTCCTCGCCCTTGATGTACTCCTGGCTGGGCGTCCCTTTCTTCGCGGCTTCGTCCCAGAGGGTGACGTTGGGCCCCTTGTCATCGGGCGCGACGATGTTCGTGAGCTGCGTCAGCGAACCGCTGACCGTGTCGATGGCGAAGACGTTGTTGGCGCGGACGAAGGTCACCCTTGTCTCGTCGTACGTGAACTGCGGCGCCGACTCGACGTCGGTGGTCTGCGTCAGAGCGCGGCGCTTGCCGGTAGCGGAGTCCCAGAGAAAGACGTCGCCCTCATCGAGATAGACGGCGCGGTGTTTGTCGCGCGTCCACTGCGCGTTCGCCGGCGGCGCGTCCTTCTTCTCCTCGTCGCTGAGCTTGCGAAGGCCGCTGCCGTCACGATTGACGACGTAGGTGTCGCGGTCGTGTTCCAGCGTGTCGCTGTACAGCTTCCACGAGAAGTAAACGTGCTGCCCATCCGGCGCCCACCGCACCTCCTCGGGTGTCCACCCGAAGAGCCCCGGTCCGCGCATGATGTTGTCGATGGAGAGATCGAACTGCTGTGCCGCGGCGGCAAGCGCGACGGCGATGAAGAGAAGAGCGATGGCGATACGTTTCATGGCCGCGAATACTACTTCCCTGGGACCGCGAGCGTCCCGCCCGCGAGGCTTGCGCTACCGAACCCTGACAACCCGTTCATTGCCATTCGAAGCCCCTCGGCATGCGAGGTGCCGTACCCGGTTGAGAGCCGACGGGGCACCGGCCTGACGCTCCGTTTAACGCGCTTCACCTCACTCGCCGTCATCGGCGACGATCTTGCGATCTCGTTCGTTTAACGCATTCAGAATGTCATCGATCGTCAGATCAGCGAAGAGTTCCCTGCGTTCTTTCGTGTAGTCGCCGTGTCCGGCGTACTGCATCATGAACCGCATAGCTCCGCCGGGTCCGAGGCGCTCGGTGAGAGCTTTCAACCCTTCCCCTTCGGATCTGATACATCGACATCGAGGAGGAGCGGCTCATGCGATCATCGTACTACCGTCGTGGAGTGTCCTTACTCCGCTTGCAGCGTTCTTCGAATCACTCGCAGCCTATCCACCGCGTGCTCCATGTCGGCATGAATACAGATCGTGTCGAAGGGAACGCTGATCCTCGTCCCGTCGCAGGCGATGACCACCCACTCCTTCGCCAGTAGCGCCGCCTGCGCGGCGGCTTCGGCGACGGTGAGGAGCGAGCCGGGCTCGCTGCGGGAGACGAGAGAGCCGTCGGGGTTGTAGCGGCGGTCGGCGAAGGCTTCGCGGATGACGGGAGTGCCGGCGGCGCGGGCGGCGGCGGCCATCTGGGAGGAATCGCTGCAGACGATCGGCAGCGCCGGGTCGACGTCGCGGATCGCCGCGATCAGGTTCTCTGCCAGGGCCCGATCCTTGTGCGCATCGTTGTAGAGCGCGCCGTGCGGCTTGACGTGATGCAGCGATCCGGCGATGTCCAGCAGGGCGGTGATCTGTTCGACGAGCGTGGCGCGCAATGCATCCGGCGGCATCGACATCGACTTGCGGCCGAAGTTGGCGCGGTCGGGGTACGACGGATGTGCGCCGATATGCGTGCCGAGCTCGCGAGCGCGGCCGGCGGCGTGTGTCATCGAATCGGCGTCGCCGTAGTGGCCGCCGCAGGCAACGTTCGCCGACGTGATCAGCGGCCAGATCTCCGGCTCGTCCGGAGCGCCTTCGCCGAGGTCGGCACTGAGATCGATCACAGTTCAGCTCCTTTCGTTTCGGGCAGCAGCCACACCAGGATCCCTCCGAGCGCGAAGAAAAGCGCGGCGCAGGTGATTACGAGGGCGAAGCTGTGCGTCTGCGAGGCTCTGCCGATGAGCAGCGGTGCCGCGGCCGAGGCCAGACGGCCGCCGTTGTAACAGAAACCCTGCGCGCCGGCGCGGATGCGCGTTGGGAAAAGCTCGGCCAGCATGGCCCCGAAGAGCGAAAAGTAGCCGTGCGCGAAGAAGCCGAGGAGCGGCCCGAGGGTCAGCAGCAGCATCGGCGTCCGCGCGTAAAACGCGAATAGAGGGACCAGCAACGTTGCCGCGATCATGAAGAAGGTGAAGGCAGGACGGCGTCCGATGCGGTCGGCGATCCAGCCGAAACTGATGTAGCCGAAGAACGCCCCCACCTGCAGCGCAATCAGCCACTTCGCCGACGTCGTCACGGTCAGCCCCGCGCCCCCCTTAGTTATCGGTGTGGCCAGGAACGTCGGGAGCCACGACGTCACGCCCCAATAAGCGATGAGCACGCTGCTGGAGAGCAGCGTTGCGATGACCGTCCGGCGCAAAAACGTCGCCGAGAACATCTCGCTCCAGCGCGACGCCTCGCGCGGCCGGTCGCGCCAGACGGTTGGCTCCTCCACGCCGCGGCGGATGAAGAATGCCGCGATGGCCGGAAGCGCACCGATGAGAAAGAGCACGCGCCAGCCGTAGCGGCCGATGATCAGCGCCGAGGCCGCGGCGGCGATGAGCGCGCCGATCGCCCATCCGGCCTGCATCAATCCCATGGCCTTGCCGCGGTGCTCGGCCGGCCATGTCTCCGCCACCAACACCGAGCCGCACGACCATTCGCCTCCCATGCCGAACCCGACGGCGATGCGCCAGGCCACGAGCTGCCAGAGCGCGACGCTGGTGGCCAGGCCCGCGGTGGCAGCCGAGTAGAGAAGGATGGAGAACGTCAGGGCGCGCACGCGGCCGAGGCGGTCGGCCAGGCGGCCGAAAACCATCCCCCCGAGGGCTCCGGCGATGAGGGCCACCGAGGTGAGCGCCCCCATCGTCCCGTTGGAGAGACCGAACTCCTCCCGGATCGGAATGACCGCGAAACTGAAGAGGAGAAAGTCCATCGCGTCGAGCATCCAGCCGGCTTGGGCGGCGAAGAGCGCCCGCCAGGCGCGGCGGTCGACATCGAAGATGGACATTTCCGGTGAGTTTATCCCGAGCGCGGAACGATGCGCGGCGACCGCGAAACAAAGATGTGCGGGACTGGAACAGAGCAGCTCAGTAGCTGTTTGTCACGACTAAATGATTTTGGCAACAACAGAACATTATATTATTCTGCAAGTGCGAAAAATCATTCCGGCAGAGCGAATTTTGTTTCCGCTGGAACGCCCCGGCGCTCTTGCGGAAACGAATTTCATTCTGCAGGATCGATTTTCGTTTCCCGCGGAGCCGCGGAGAGCTCCGCGGGAATCAAAATTCGCTCTGACAGAATAATATAATGTTCTGATGGAATGAATTTTGGTTCCGACAGAATAGTATAATGCTCTGTCAGAACGAAGTTTGCTTCTTGCAGATCGTTATTGTGATCTGTCGGAACGGATTCCGCTTCCGAGGGAAGAGATTCCGGTTCGGAGGAGGAGATTGCTGCCCGCAGAGCAGTCTCAGGTGTCACTCAGCCCCGGAGTCGCTGCAACAGGAACGTTTCGATCCCGAGGTCGGCCGGGATGCCGCCCGACTTCCGCTTGATCTCGAGATCCGCCAGAGCGGCGAGGGCGCGGAAGAGACTCGCTTCGCTCTGGTTCCGCGCCGCCTCCCACTTCTTGTGCAGCGGGAAGGGATGCGGTTTCTGGCGCACGAGGCCGTTGGCCTTGAGCGACTCGCCGAGGCGGTCGGCCAGCGTGTCCTTGAAACGGTTGTAGTTCATCGGCGCCTTGAGGTCGATGCGCTGCGTTCGGGCGAAGGAGACGATGCCGATCATCTGGCGCACTTCATCGGCCAGCGGAAAGAGGAACTTGCCGTACTGGATGTCCAGCGGCGCTTTCGGATCGTCGCGGCGGGCCTGGGCGACGAGATCGCGCAGCTTGGCGATCGCTTCGACGATCTTCCCCTCGGTGAAGAGCGAGCCGAACTCGTAGCGTGCCCCCCCTTCGATCGTAGCCACCTCGCGCTCGACCATCTCGGCGGTGACGCGCCCACCCGCGCCGGCCAGCGTCGCCAACCGTTCGGCCTCGGAGACGGCGATGCGGAGGTCGGGGACCTCTTTCGAGAACTTGTCCGCGAGCAGGCGTTCGATGCCGAGGCGCTGGCGAAGCACCATCAGCGCCTTCCCGTCGAAGCGGACCCGCGCCTCTTCGGCGACGTTGGTTATGGCACGCTCGAGGGCGCCGGCATATGTCTCGCGCGTCAGGTCCATCACCACGACCGCGCCGTTGCGGTCGATGAGCTCGACGGTGGCCGACTCGCGCGGCACTTCGCCGCTGCGCATCAGGAGGTAGGTGTTCGGAGCACCGCCGCGGGTGATGGCCTCGGTGAGCAGTGCCGCGTCGTCTTCGCCGCGCGATGCTTTCTTTCCCGTGGTCCGGCAGAAGGCGAGCATGTCGGTGAGCACGGGATCGAGTGCGACGCCGAGGGCCGTGGCGATCTGCTTGTCGGTCATCTCGAAATCGGCGGCGACCAGGCCGAGAACGTGGAGCAGTTTGGCCGCGGACGACGAGCGCTTTTTGTCGGTCTTGGCCGACTTCCAATCCGCAAGCGCCTTGTCGAACAGCGACGTCAGCTCTTTCGCCGAGACGAAGGCGTTGACCTCGGAGATGAGAATCAGCCGTCCGGAACCGAAGAGCGACATCGTCCGGTACGAGTCGAGGATGGCAGCCAGCTCGCTGCCGGCTTCGTATCCTTCGACCGCCAGCCCCGGCTTCGCCGCAACGATGGCGTCGCGCAGATCACGGAATGCATCCTCGGCGAGAAAATCGCTCGATCCACCGACGAGGATCACCGGGGGGATCCTTCCCTCGGCGATCTGGGCGAGTATGGCGGTCAGCGGTTTGGGCATTCGAGAAAGGCGAATGTTGAATGTTCAATGTTGAATGTTGAATGTTGAATGTTCAACGTGGCTTCGCATCGCTCGCGTTCGTCCTCTCATTCAACATTCAACGTTCAACATTGAACATTCAACATTAGAAAAACAAAAAGGGAGCGCACCACGCGCTCCTCGTGAAGTGACCGACAAAACCCACACCCTACGAAAGAAGTCCCTTCTCCTGCAGCTCCTGGCAATCGATGCAGAACGGCGTCCAGGGGACGGCGGAGAGGCGTTTATCGCCGATCGTGGCGCCGCAGTTCGTGCAGGTGCCGTAGGCGTCATTGTCGAGGCGGCGGAAGGCCTCGTCGATCAGCATGAGGAGGTTGCGCTCGCCGTCGGATAGCGAGAAGTTCAGCTCTTTCGAGTAGGCGCTGGCAGCCTTATCCGCGAGATCCTGGATGCCGTCGTCGGTGTTCGAGCCGGCCTGCTTGTCGCGCTGGAACGCATCGAGAAGCTCGTTCTGTTTCTTGCGGAGCGAGTCGATGTGATCCTGATACGGATTCGCTTTTTCTTTTGTCTTTACCATCGCTTTTGCCATGTCGAGACTGGCTCTCCTTACTTGTGGTACGGAATGTTCCGCATCAACGTGCAGGCGCGGTAGATCTGTTCCAACAGGACCACCCTGGCCAGTTGATGCGGAAGCGTCATGGCCGAGAGGCAGAGGACGTCATCGGCGCGTTGCCGGACGGACTGGTCGAGTCCGACGTCCCCGCCCATCACGAATATGACGCCGTGAGGCTGGTCGATCATCAATCGTTCCAGCCACTTGGCAAACTTCAAAGAATCGATTGACCGGCCCCGTTCGTCGAGGGCGACCACATGTCCCTGTGCAGGAATCGCGCGCAGCAGCAGCGCCGAATGGGCGCGCATGATAGCCACATCACTCTCGGTCTGTCTACCGCGCCGCGGAACAACCTCGATGATCTCGATCGGAAAGAAATGCTTGATCCGGCTGAAGTAACGCTCCGCGACGGCGGCGAGCTCAGCATCGGCGGTAGAGCGGGGCCAGAGGAGGGTTAGTTTCATGATGGGGTTGCGCGGTCTCGGAGTCGCGCGGTCTCGCGGTGTTGGTTTGCACGTTCGCTGGTCACGAGGTTACACACCGCGAGACCCCGCAACCGCGAGACCGCGCAACCGCCTACTCGATCCCATACCGCTTCCTCTTCTCCAGCAACGTCTTCCGATTGATGCCGAGGATCGTTGCGGCGCGGGTGTAGTTCGACTTGGTCTGGCGCAGAATCTCGCGGATGTAGCGGGATTCGAGGACGTCGAGCGTCCACTGATTCCGGCTGGCCGATGCCACGAAGTCGGCGGTGATGGGAGGAAGCGCCGCCCGCGTGATCGTGACGCCTTCCTCCACGAGTGTGGCTCGTTCGATCACGTTGCGCAGCTCCCGGATGTTTCCCGGCCATTCGTGCTCGACGAGCATCTGCATAGCCTCGGCGTCGATGCCACGCTTGCGGCGGGCCAGAAAGGACCTGGCGAGCCGCGGAATGTCCTCGCGCCGCTCGCGCAAGGGGGGGATTGTCAGCGTGACGACGTTGATCCGGTAAAGGAGGTCGCGCCGTAATCCGGCCATCAATTCGTCGGCCGGGATACTCGTCGACGAGATGACGCGCCCGTCAAGCGAGAGGGTCTGATTGCCGCCGAGGCGTGTGAAACGCTTCTCCTGGATGGCGCGGAGCAGCTTCGCCTGCAGGGCCGGCGCGAGGGAGGCGATGTCATCGAAGTAGACCGTCCCCCCCTGCACCGCCTCGAGCTTGCCGAGCTTGCGCGATTGCGCGTCGGTGAACGTCCCCTTCTCAAAGCCAAACAGCTCGGATTCGAACAGTTCGGCAGGAATGCCCGCGCAGTCGATCTTGACGAACGGCTTGCTGCGCCGCTTGCCACAGGCGTGAATGGCTTCGGCCAAGTAATCCTTGCCGGTGCCAGACTCGCCGAGCAGGAGGAGATTGACGTCGTGGTCGAGGACCTTCTCCGCCGTCTCCAGGAGCGTTCGCATCGAGGCGCTCCTCGTGCGGACGAAGTCCTCGAGGACGCGGTTACGACGTTTTCTTGCGGCGGACATTCGCCGGTGTTTCTTCCTCGCTGAATTCCGCCGTGACGTTCGGCGCATCGCCCCACAGGCGCTCCAGGCCGTAGAAGCGGCGGCAGTCCTCGGTGAATATGTGGAAGATGAAGTCGCCGTAGTCGAGCAGGATCCAGCGGCCGGGCGTGGCCCCTTCGACGAGCAGCGGCTTGACGCGGTCATCCTGGCGAAGCTTGTCGACGACGCTGTCGGCAATGGCCTGCGCCTGCCGCTCCGAGGTTGCCGAGCACAGAAGGAAGTAGTCGGCGATCGAGGTGAGCTCCGAAACTGCCAGGACGTCGAGGTCGATTGCTTTCTTGTCGAATGCCGCGGAGACCGCGGTGCGCACGCGGTGATGAATGGGATCGTTCAAGGTTGGCCCTCTTTGTACAAGCCGTAATGATGAATGTAACGCGAGACGAGTGGATCGACAAACGCATCGATCGACTCACCAGCGCGAACACGGCGGCGGATCTCGGTAGAGGAAATGGGGACGGTGGGGTTGTGGACGAATAGGAGGGTGGCCGTTGCCGGTTGTCGGTTGTCGGTTGCCGGTTGTCGGGAGAGAACGACGAAGCGCGCAAGCTTGAACAACCGCTCCGGATCTTTCCAGCGATCGAGATCGGCGACGTTGTCATCCCCGATGATCCAGTCGAACGATGCGCCCGGGTACTGGCGGTGCAACTCATCGAGTGTGTCGACGCTGTAGGAGATCCCGCCCCGATCGAGCTCCATCGGGGAGACGTAGAGCATGTCGTAGTCGCGGATCGCCAGCGCGGTCATGGCGAAACGGTGTGCTCCCGGCACCGCATCCAGATGGGTCTTGAATGGCTGCCGCCAGGCGGGGATGTAGAGCACGCGGTCCCATTGCAGTTTCTCGCGGGCGGCGAGGACGGGATCGAGGTGTCCGCGATGGAAGGGATCGAAGGTACCGCCGCAGATGCCGATTCTCATATCGCGGGATGCTGGAGGATCGCTGCCTCCTCGGCATCGTGAAGCTCGGGGATCACACGATTCTCTCTCACGAAGCGCGCCAGCATGCGCACGAGATCGCGCACGCCCTCTCCGGCGACGGCCGAGATCTCGTAGTAGTCGTAGCCGTTATTTGCGGCGTACGCGCGTACTTTCTCGGAGTTCCCCGGCACGGCGGAATCGAGCTTCGATCCGCAGATGATGCGTGGCTTCTTCGCCAGCAGCTCGGAGTAGCGCTCCAGTTCGTGGGCGACGACTTCGGCATCGGCGTCGGGTGTCTCGTTCGCGGAGAGATCGACGAGATGCACCAGAACCGAGCAGCGTTCGACATGGCGAAGAAAGCGGTCGCCGAGGCCGTGGCCCTCGTGGGCCCCTTCGATGAGGCCGGGGATGTCGGCGACGACGAAGGTCTCGTTGTCGTCGGCGCGTACCACGCCGAGGTTCGGGATGAGCGTGGTGAACGGATAGTCGGCGATCTTCGGCTTGGCGGCGCTGATGACGGAGATGAGCGTCGACTTGCCGGCATTCGGGAGTCCGACCAGGCCGACGTCGGCGATGAGCTTCAGCTCGATGGATAGCTCGCGCTCGTCGCCGGCGTTGCCGTCCTGCGCGAAGCGGGGCGCCTGGCGGGTGGCGGTGGCGAAGTGCTGATTTCCCCATCCGCCGCGGCCGCCCTTGGCCACCAGGACGCGCTCGCCCTCGTGGGAGAGATCGGCGATCAGTTCGCTGGTGGTCTTGTCTCGAACGACGGAGCCGATCGGCAGGGCGATGGTGATGTCTTCGCCGTCATATCCGGAGCAGTTCGATCCCATGCCGTGCTGGCCGCGGCCGGCCTTCCACTCGCGCTGAAACTGCAGGTGGTAGAGGGTGTTGTAGCTGCTGGAAGCGACGATCCAGACCGAGCCGCCGGCGCCGCCGTCGCCTCCGGAAGGGCCGCCTTTCGGGACGAACTTCTCGCGTCGAAAGGCGATGCAGCCTTTCCCGCCGTCTCCGGCTTTGACGCGAATCGTTGCCTGATCGATGAACATAGCTTTTGAAGGTGCGAACGGTGAGCCAGATAAAACACAAAACGCCGCTCCGAGGAGCGGCGTCGTCACAACGGCGATGAATGGATTACTCGGCGGGGGTAACGCTGATGAAACGTCCGCGCTGACCCTTGTCGTGGAAATTCACGATGCCGTCGACCTTGGCGAAGAGCGTGTGGTCGCGGCCGATGCCGACGTTCACGCCGGGATAGAAGCGAGTGCCCCGTTGTCTCACCAGAATCGAGCCGCCGGTGACGAACTGTCCGGCGAAGCGCTTCACGCCGAGCATTTTCGGCTGCGAATCGCGGCCGTTGCGCGACGAGCCCTGTCCTTTTTTATGAGCCATGGCTGTCTCCTTAGAGGTTGATGCTGTCGATGCGAAGCTCGACCAGATCCTGGCGATGCCCGTGCTTGCGCTTCGTGTGATTCTTGCGGCGTTTCTTCTTGAAGACGATGATCTTGTCGCCACGCATCTCGCGGACGACAGTGGCGGCTACGGATGCACCGCTGACCATCGGGCCACCGACCTTCGGCTGATCGCCGCCGACCATCAGGACCTCGTTGAACGTGACTTTTTCCTGGTCAGCGTTGCTGAGCACGTCGCGCTCGACGAAGAGAGTCTCGCCTTGCGCAACCCGATACTGCTTTCCACCGGAACGGATGATGGCGTACACGAATGACCTCCAGGAAAAAGAGACGCTTTCTAACACACCACGACCATACGGTCAATCGGCGTGGACTGGAGCAAACCTCGGAGGAGAGAGACCTTATTCCTCGCCGGCGATGCTCTCAGAACCTCACCACCTCCGTGGCCATTCCGATGCTGTCGGAATGAGAAACGGACCATCTTCGAGGTAGTGCCGATGGCGTCGGACACCTGGTCGTGTATGCCCAGGCGGCCTTCGACACTTCTCCGGTGGGGTCAAGCTGTCCCGAAAAACACTACGGGGCGCCTCGCGGCGCCCCGTAGTCGACAAACGGCGAATTGCGATCAGAAGGTGATGCGAACGCCGAGCTGCGCCAGGCGCTGCTCGCCTTGTCCCGGATCGCCGGCGAATGTGCTCGCCTGGCCAAAGCCTCCGGTGAATGTGCACTGTCCAGCGGCATTGACGGAGCAGTTGCCGTTGAAGTTCGCGGGGTTCTTGGCGTTGAGGAGATTGAAGATCTCGCCGATCACTTCCACGCCGTAGTTGTGGAAGAACTTGAACTCCTTCGCCAGACGAACGTCGAACTGGGAGAAGGAGCCGCCGCGCAGGCTGTTGACGTGCGTCACGCCTGGCGCGAGGTCGAAGTTGTAACCGTCTTTGCACTGCCCCACGGTCCCGGTCGGTCCGCAACTGATATCGGCACCGGCCCACTCGGTGTACGGCGTGCCGGAGTGATAGCGGAAGATGCCGGAAGCGTTGATGCCGAGTGGCGCGCGGTAGAGACCGCTGAGCGTGACGCGGTGCTTCTGATCAGTGTTGAGAGGTCCCACGCAAGCACCGCAGAGAGGATCGTACGGGTCGATGGTCTGATCGCGAACGGTGCGCAGGTCGCCCTGATGTCCGGCGTCGGTGATTCGGAACTCGTCTGCTCCCGCAAGCACGTTCCCGGTCGTATGGGACCACGTGTAGAAGCCCTGCAGCTCGAACTTCGATCCGAGCCGCGCGTGGCCGCCGATGTTCACGCCGTTGTATTTCGCGAAGCCCTGGCCGTCCCAGATGCGGAAGCTGGCGAAAGCCGGGAAGCGGCGCTTGCCGGTTGCCGGATCGATCGGATTCCCGCGGAACCGGAACGGAATGTCTTTGTAGTTGATGTGTGATCCATCGACGTTCAGACCGAGCCACGGATTGACCTGCCACGAGTATCCGAGCGAAACCTGATCGGAAAATGGTGTGGCCAGTGTCGGCGAGGCAATTTCGTTGGGGTTGGGAACGGCGGTGCCCCCACTTTGCTGATTCGGAGGCAGCGGCTGGCCGGGCTGGAAGAAGCTGCCGTTGGCGTTCTTGATTCCGTTGCCGTCGTGGTACGAATAGCTCTGTCCGTATGTCGACTGAACGGCAACAGCGGGGAAGAGGATGGTGGCGTTGGTATAAGGAAAGTCGAAGTACCGGCCGACACCACCGCGGACGATATTCTTCGAGTCGCCGGTCAGGTCGTAGGTGAAGCCGAGGCGCGGTGCCCAGTTGTTCGTGTCGTTCTTCAGTTGTCCACCCTTGCCGCCCTGGAAAGCCTTCAAATAGGGATCGTTGTATTTCGTCTGCGTCGACAGCGTCTGCCAGATCGGGTTCCCGGTCTGGTTGAGATCGAATCCTTTCCAGAGGTCGTAGCGAAGACCGACATTCAACGTCAGTTTCCGATTGAAGGAGATGTCGTCCTGCGCGTAATAGTTGTATTGCTTGATAGGGGTGTTGTAGCCGGCGAATCCGCTGAAGATTGCGATATCGATGACCGGCGAGCCCTTCACGTTATCGCGCAACGTGTACTGGCCCGAGGTTCCCGTGGAGAAGTCGCCGCCGAGAAGCGGCTCGTCGATGTAGTTCGCACCGACTTTGAAGTCATGGCGCATCTGTCCCAGCGTCGCGGACCACGCAAAGTCGTCTTTGTACTGCCGCTTGATCTGCGTGGTCGTCTGCGGCGTATTGATGCTCTGGCCCACGCTGACGCCGCTGGGATAAATGAGGGCGGGGTCATTTGAAGTGGCCAGGATGGCGTTCTTGAAATGAGTGTCCTGGAAGATGAAATCGTTGACCTTGTTCGAACCGAGCTGCCAGGTGTGGCCGAGAAGAATGGAGTGGTAGTCGTTCGTCAATGTTCCGAGGGCGCTCGGAAGAATGATCGGGCTGGCGCCGTAGATGTCGGAGTTGCGCTGGTAGCCGTAGCGCACCTGCAGGAACTGTGTGGCGCTCGGGTCGGCGCTCATCTTCGCGGTCAGCAGGTTGTCTTTGAAAGGAGTGGGAACGGCTTTCCCATCGAAGTCGGGGTAGATCCCACCCGTGTTGATGACGTAATTCGTGGGCCGTTCCAGCCTCTCGGCGGTGGCGAAGAAGTGGATCCTGTCGCGGATGATCGGCCCGCCGACCGAGGCGCCGTATTGATCGCGCCGGTAGGGCGACTTCCCTGCGCCGGAGAGTTTCTCGCTGTTGGTCTCCTCATTGAGGCTCTTGTCGCGATAGAACTCGTAGGCGCTTCCCTCGAGGTCGTTCGTTCCGGATTTTGTGACAACCGTCAGAACGCCTCCGGTGGTGCGGCCGTATTCGGCCTTGTACTGCTGCGTCTGGATGTTGAACTCCTGAACGGCTTCGATGTTGTAGTTCTGCAGCGCACCGCCGATGGTGTCGTCGGTGTTGTCACCTCCGTCGACGAGGAAGTTGACGTTGCGGCCGCTGCCGCCGGCGAGGGCGATGGTCAGCTGGCCCGGTTTGGTCGGATCGCTGTTGACCGAGAGCGTGGTTCCCGGTGCGAGCGAGCCGAGGTTCGCGAACTGTCGGCCGTTCAGCGGAAGGTTTGCAATCTCGCGCTGGCTGATGACCGTGCCGATGGCCGGCGTCGTCTCGATCAGCGGCGAGGCCGCGGTGACGGTGATCTGCTCCTTCACGCTGGCCTGCTTGAGCGTGACGTTGAGCGACCGGTCGGCCGAGACGTTGACCTCGACGGTGCGCGTCGTTACCGAGCCAAAGCCGGCCAGATCGGCCGTCACGTCGTACGTGCCGGCCGGGAGAGATGCGAAACGGTAGCTGCCGTCCGTCTCCGTGATGACGGTGCGATTGAATCCGGTGGCGTTGTTCGTCGCGGTGATGGTGACGCCCGGAAGTGCGCCACCACTCGCGTCGCTGACATGGCCGGAGAGCGATCCGGCGTTGGTCTGCGCGAAGGTGAGTTGCGGTAGAAGAAGAACGAAGAAACCGACGAGGAGCAGGGAACGAGAGCGCACTGTGTACCTCCTGTTAGGACCGTTTGTGATTTCCGTGAATATAACGCAAAGCGATTACCGACGTAACTGCGGGGACAATCTTCCGAGGAGCGTACGCGCCGCGTCACGCTGCGGAGCGTACTCGCGAGATGGAGGAAGGCGGGTCAGAAGGCGTTGCAGCTCCGCCGCCGCGGCCCCGGAATCGCCCGCGACCTGCAAGGCGATGGCGCGGTTGAGCTGCGCTTCGTAGTAGTCCGGCCCGATCTGCAACGCGGCATCGAAATAGGGGATGGCCTCCCGCGCCCGCCCGCCCGCGGCGAGGAGTGCTCCCAGTCCGTTCAACGGGTCGGCGTACCGGGGCGCGAGCTCGATCGCTTTCCGGTATGCCTCCGCTGCGTCAGTATCCCGGTTCATGGCACGGAGGACGTTGCCGAGGTTGTTGTACGCGCGCGCGTTGCGTGGATCGCCCGCGATGGTAGCCCTGAATTCCTTCTCCGCCGCGGTCAGGTCTCCCGCTTCCGCCAGCGCCGCTCCTCTGATGTTATGGATCTCCGGACGGCCCGGATCCCGTTTCGCCGCCTCGGCCAACGCGGCGGCACCCTCCTTTCCATTGCCGCTCTCTTCGAGCGCGGCGGCGAGGTTGTACCAGGCATCGGCATCGTTCGGTGCGAGTGCGACGGCCTGACGATAGAGAGAGATGGCGCGAGGGACGTCCCCACTTTGCCGGAGTGCGCGTGCGAGGGTCTCGCGGAAGACGTGATTCGATGGATCGTCGCGCACGATCTGCTCGAGCGGAGCGACGGCGTCGCGCGGCCGGCCGGCGTTGATCGTGGCCGTCGCTTCTTCAAAGGTCCGAAAGAGAGACGACACTGTTTTGGGATCCCGCTTCGTCCCGCCGGTTGATCCGGCCGGCGCGACGTATCCGAGGCTGGCCAGCTTCGCGCGCGTCTCCGCATCGACCGTTGTTGGTGAGGCGATGACCGCAGAGGCGCGAAGCTGATCGAGCCGGATGCTCAGATCGCGGTAGGCGCGCCGCTCGTTCACCAACACATTTACGGTCTCTCCGGGATCATGTTGCAAGTCGTAGAGCTCGGGGGAAGGCCCGGAAATCACTTTCGTAGCCGCAAGGCGCACCGAGGCCAATTCGCTCCACCCGAACGTGGCCGGATATTGCGTTTCGGCGTAGACGGGGGCCGCGGTGGGCTCATGTCCGGCGCGAAGATCAGAAGAGAGGTCGCGCCCGTCGGCCGGCTTCGGGAACGGAACGCCGGCCAGGGCGGCGACAGTCGGCGCGAGATCAACGGTGCTGACGGGTGTACGGATCGCGCGCGGAGCGAGCGAGGGAACGGACACGATCATCGGAACATGCAGGGTTGGCTCGTACAACAGCAGACCGTGAGTCAGTTCGCCATGCTCGCCGAGTGCTTCCCCGTGATCCCCGACGACCACCACGATCGTGCTGCCGCGATCGACCGCGGCAAGCAGTCGTGCAACTTGCGCATCGACGTAGGCGACTTCTCCATCGTATGTTTGCGGGTAGGGTGGCGGCGGCGCATAGGGCGCGTGAGCGTCGTACAGATGGACCCAGGCGAAGAAGGGCCGGGCGTCGTTCTGGCGCAGCCAGGCCAGGGCGCGGTCGACGACTTCGCCGCCCCGGCGCTCCGCTTCGAATGTACCGCCACTTTCGCCGGCGTCGCGCACGATCTCGTCGTCATATCGGTCGAATCCGCGGTCGAGCCCGAAACGATGGTCGAGGATGAACGAGCCGACGAAGGCGCCGGTGCGATAGCCGGCGCGCGAACAAATCGTGGCCAGCGTGTCGCGGCCGTTTGGAAACGCGCCGGCGCCGTTGTTGCGCAGGCCGTGGTGCAGCGGCCAGAGGCCGGACAACAATGATGCGTGAGCGGGGAGGGTGAGGGGAACGGGGGAATCGGCGGCGTCGAAGCGAATGCCCTCGCTGGCAAGGCGAGCAAGCGCCGGAGTCGCGGCACCGACGCGATCGGCGCGGAACGTATCGATCGAGACGAACAGAATATTGACTGGATGGCGCGGCGCTTCACGGCAAGTGGCCGTGAGGAGCGAGAGGAAGAGGATGGCGGATACCTGGCGCGGCATGGGTCATTCTGTCCGAGGAAGCCTGGCAATCGGGTGAGGCACCAAGCGTTCGAATCGAAAATCCGAATTATTGAAGGTGAGACGACTTGACGACGCCGCCTTCGCTTGCGCTAACCATCTAAAAATACTAACCTCGCGCCGCCTTGGACTTCGAGGAGTCCGACGGCAGCGTGCGTGCACGCTTTGACAGTAACTGCCAAAAGGTTGCCGTCGCGGTCCAGTTCAGCATTCACTCAGTCACCGGGAGGTACGCCACCCCCCAACGCGAAGAATCAGGGTTCGAACGCAGTCAAACCGCAGTCCAAGAAGGGTTAGGAGGAAGAACGAAATGCAACTACAAAAGTTTCGAGTAGCGACGTTGTTCGCGATGCTGCTCCTCGCAGCGGCGGCGATGTTTGCCCAGACCGTGGAGACGGGCGCAATCGTGGGCACGGTAAGTCAGGCGGGAACGCCGTTACCCGGTGTAACGGTCGAAATCCGCTCGGTGAATCTGCAGGGTGCTCGCACCGAAGTGAGCGATGCGAACGGCCACTTCCGATTCAGCCTGCTGACACCAGGCACCTATACGTTGACGGCGACCCTTTCCGGGTTCAACACTGTTACGGAGAAGGAAGTTCGCGTCTCCCTCAGCCGCGAGACCACGCTCGACGTCCGGCTGAGCCCCACCGCTTCGGAACAGATCACGGTTAGCGGAGCGGCTCCGGTGGTTGACGTCTCGGGGAATACTTCGGGCGCGAACGTGACGTCAGAAACGATGCAGACGCTGCCGCTTGCTCGCAACTACGTCGCCGCCGTTCAGGTCGCTCCTGGAACGAGCACCGATGCCGTCGGTGCGACCGTCTACGGCTCCTCGGGTGCTGAGAACGAATACATCATCGACGGTCTTAACACCACGGGAGTTCGCAGCGGCACCCAGGGCAAAACCTTGAACATGGACTTTGTCCAGGAAGTTGAAGTCAAGACCGGCGGCATGCCGGCCGAATATGGTCGTCTCACCGGCGGCGTGATCAACGCCATCACGAAGTCGGGCGGCAACCAGCTCAGTGGTGATCTGACCGGGTACGATTCGCCGAAATCGCTGCGTGCCAGCAACTCGACATTCGGTCAACGGTCGATCATCGCCAACTCAGTCACCGAGAACAACTCGAATCTGGCCGACTACGGTTTGGACGCCGGCGGCTACTTTGTGAAGGATCGCCTGTGGTTTTTCGGTGCCTACGACCGTACGAACCGCACTGACCTCAACACACGCATCAACACCGCGATCAACCTTCCGAACTTCCAGCTGCCGATCGGTGGATCTCTCACCACCGGCACGAAGAGTAACCTCTACGCCGGCAAGCTGACCCTGCGCGTAACCGACAGTCAGAATTTCACCGCATCTCTGTTCGGAGACCCGCGGACCGAGAACGGCCCCCTCTTTCCGATCGCCGGACCGCCGACTTCGTTCGACGGCGGGCTGAAGTTGGGAGGCAATGACGCCAACGTCCGTTACACGGGCATCTTCGGCAAGAATTTCATCGCCACTGCCGAAGCCGGGCAGCACAAAGAGAAGAGCATTTACTCCGGAGCGGGTACAACCATCGCGGAGTCGATCGATTCCAGGGTCAGCCCCAACATCGTGACGGGCGGCTTCCCGTTCTTTGCTGATGAGACGTACAAGCGAACCACCTACAAGTCCGACCTGAGCACGTTCCTCTCCAAGCACGAATTCAAGTTCGGTGGAGACTACGAGGATCTCAAAGGCACGCTGCAGAACTTTCAGGGCGGCGCCGGTCAGCGCATCTACGAGTTCACGAGCGCCAGCGGCGTGACGTTCTATCGCCATCGCTACTATGTGAATGATCTCGCACCGAACTTCAGCGCTTCGGATCCGACGACGTGGCAACTCCTTGCCCCGGAGGTCACGTCGCCGGAGACGAAGAACAGGTCCGCGTACCTCCAGGACGCCTGGAAAGTCATCCCGAACCTGACCGTCAACCTCGGATTACGTTACGAATCGCAACAGGTGATCGGACGCGGCGGAGTCACCGCATTCAAGATCGACAACAACTGGGCTCCTCGCGTTGGCCTGACCTGGGATGTCCTGAATAACGGCCGCAGCAAGGCCTACGCGAACTTCGGCCGCTTCTACGAAGCGATCCCGATGGATATCAACATTCGCTCGTTCGGTGGTGAGACGGTTTGCTTCTGCTACAACCTCAGCCCGGATCCGGCGAACAACAAACCGGACCCAGCCGCTCCGAAACGCTCGAGCCTCCTCGGTGGCCAGGGCTCGATCGAGCCGGTCGATCCAAACCTGAAGGGTCAACACATCGACGAAACACTGTTCGGATACGACCAGGAGCTCATGCCGAACTTCTCAGTCGGTGTGAAAGCGACGTTCCGCAGGCTCGGTGGCGTAATCGAGGACATGCTCATCGGTACGAGCGGTGCGTACCTCATCGCCAACCCGGGGTCCGGCATCGGCAAAGAGGCCGGCTTCTATGACGGCGGCTCGGTCGCCACGCCTAAGGCCCAGCGCACGTACAAAGGCGTCGAGCTTCACGCAAACAAGTCCTTTAGCAACAATACGCAGTTCTTCGCCAGCTACACATGGTCCCGTCTCGAAGGCAACTACGACGGTACGTTCCAGGCGTCGACTGGTCAGCTCGATCCGAACATCAACTCGGCGTTCGACTATGCCGACTTCATCGTGAACAACCATGGTCTGCTGAGTAATGACCGCACGCATCAGCTCAAGTTCTACGGCAGCTACCTGTTTACGAACGGCATGGCCAATGGCCTGAACATCGGCGTTGCGGCGCACTACTACTCGGGCACGCCCCTCACGGCTCAGGGCTACTCGTTTGCGTACAGCAATTGGGAGTACTACCTGACTCCTCGCGGCTCTCTCGGCCGCGGCCCGGCTGATTACGAAGCCGACCTGCAATTCGGATATCCGATCCATGCTGGCGCGACGAAGGTGAATCTGATTGCGGACATCTTCAACGTACTCAACCTGCAGCGGAAGACGGCACTCGATCAGCGCTACAACCGCGCCCAGGGTTCCGACCAGTGCGTTGGATTCAGTAGTCCAGCTGCTTGCACCAGCGATGGTGGTATAAAAACGCAGCCCGGTACGATCACCCCGATCGGCACCATCAATCCGGCCCTGGCGCCGAATCCGAGCTTCCTCAAGGCCGGCACCCAATTCAGCGATCCGCGTACGTTCCGGCTCGGCGTCCGCCTAACGTTCTAGTCAAAGACCCATCGTGTATCATGAAGGCCCGGCTCTCGCCGGGCCTTTTTTTTGATGCGACGCATTGCTTTCATCTCTACCGTTTTGATCCTTGCAGCGGTCATCGGCATCATCTTCATCCGCGTTCAACCGGCCGGCATGGCCCGCGTCACCCGCCACGGGGCGCGCGTCGATGTGAATTCCGCTCGGGTCGCATTTGTCGTTCCGGGAGGTGCGTCCTGCTTCGCACCTGTTCGCGGCAATCAGCTTTTCCTGCGCCACTCCTTTCGCGGTCTCTCGATCGGCTTCGCATACGAGCCACCAGCGACTCTGCCCGACAACTGGCCTTCGGGCGACTGGTGCTCGTCGCTGGATGCGTTTGTGGATGAGCGTCTGCGTTCCACCAGCGCCGACATCCCCGCGAATCCTCGAGAAGCCGAAGCGAGCATTTCGACGGAGATGCTGCGAACGCTGACAGGCGCACATCTAAGGCCGGTTAGCGTGTCCGTGCGCATACAGCTGCCGCAGGGATGGGAGCGCACGCGACCAGTCCCCGAGGTGGTGCAACTGGCCAAGCCTGCGGCGCCGTTGGTCTTCGTAGGGCTTGATGGTGCGGACTGGCAACTGCTGGACGACTACATCGCGCGAGGGGCCATGCCGAATCTCGCCCGTCTCGTGCGCGAAGGAACCAGCGGCACGCTCGATACCGAGCATCCCCCTCTATCACCCCTGCTGTGGACGACGATGATGACCGGAGTCAGCCCGCTCGGCCATCAGATCCTCGACTTCACGCATTTCAATCACGTGACGGGTGCGAAGGAGCCGATCACATCGGATGAGCGTGCTGTTCCCGCCATCTGGAACATGGCCACGGAGGGCGGCAAGCGCGTGGCGGTCTTTGGACTGTGGGCGACCTATCCGGCCGAGCCCGTGCGCGGGTTGCTCGTTTCCGATCGACTCTTCACATTTCTCTACAGCGAGAGCGCGCCACCACCCGGAGTCGTTTTTCCGCCGGCACGTGAAGAGTGGGCCCGCAGCGCTGTCAGCGCGGCGGAGAATTCGATCGACTTCGCAGCGCTGAGGCGCTACCTACCCTGGCTCTCAGAACAGCAAGCAAACGATCTGGCGCATGAAGCGAATCCGTATGCGAAACCGGGCAGCGCACTTCGCCGCATCCTCGTGGAGACCGAGGTGTATCGGCGGCTCGCGAACGACGTGCTGTCACATGACATGCCGGATCTGTCGATCATCTATATCCAGGGCACGGACACGATCGGCCATGTCTTTGCACCATTCGCACCGCCGAAGCAGCCCGAAGTCAGCGATGACGACTACGCTCGGTATAACCAGGTCCCGGAGCTCTACTTCCGCCATATCGACGACATCCTCGGCGAATTCCTGCGCGCGGCGGAGAGAAACCATGCGCGCATGATGCTCGCATCCGATCATGGCTTCCTGTGGAAGGAGGGACGACCGGCGACTCTATCGAGCGTCGCAATCGCGACGGCGGCGAAGTGGCACCGCAACGAAGGCATTGTCCTGCTATGGGGACCGGGAATCCCGTCGAGCGGCGGGCACCACATCCACGGCGGAATCCGGCAGGTTTGCGCAACCTTGCTCGACGTGTGCGGGCTTCCACGCGACAGCCACGTCGCCGGACCGCCGCTCATGCCGGCGCGCGAAGTAGCGGTCATCGATTACCGACGCTGGTTCGAACGCTTCGTTCCAGCCACTCCAAATGCGGTGACGGCTGCATCGGCGAACGAGGAGCTGTCGAAGCTTCGCGCGCTCGGATATATCGGCTCAGGCGAATCGACGTCTGCGCGGTCAGCCGGGGCTTCGACCAAAACCGCGGGCTCATACAACAACGAAGGCCTGATTCTCAAACACGACAATCGCATCGACGATGCGATCGCCGCGTTTCATCAGGCACTTGCTCTCGATCCGAATCTGGCCTCTGCCGCCTGGAACCTGAGCGATCTTCTTTTCTCACGCAACGAGAGTCTGGCCGAGGCGGATACGCTGCTGCTGCTGGCGCTGCAGAACGGATTGCCCGAGGCACCGACGTACGTCGTCGAGCGCGCAATCAAATATCAACGCTCCGGTCACGCCGGCCGGAGTTTGGAACTGCTCGAGGGCGCTGTGGCACGTTCGCCGGAAAACTCGGAATTGCGGATGTTCCGCGGGCGATATCGAATCGACCAGAAGAATTGTGCTGGCGCGCTCGAAGACTTTCAGGCCGCGGAGAGATTGCGCTCGAACGACGCCATTGCGTTTGCTTCAGCCGGCCTTGCCCAGATCTGTCTCGGTGATCACGCCGGAGCGCAGGGGAGCTTCGAGCGCTCCCTGCAAATCAATCCGAATCAGCCGCAACTGCGTCAATTCCTGCAGCAGTGACGGTCAGCTTCGATTGTCGAACGTCGTCGAGGCTTTCCCCACTTCGTCGCTGATGTCGTCGCGCAACGCCACCACGAAGCGATACATACCCGGCTTGAGATGGACCTTCATCGTGTATCGGAAGTTCGATTCCGGCGAAGCGGCGATCTGTTGCAGTTGTGCGTCGCTGAGCTCAACCTGCTGCACAGCGTGATTGAATGCGACGTTCGCATCGTGCTGATCGAAAATCGATAGATAGATATGCATCCGTCCCACGCTCAGATTACCCCGGCGAATCGTCGTGATCAGACGCAGCGGGAGGGAAGCCGTCACAGGTATGCTCGCCGTCGTTCCCGTAGAGCGCTTTCCAACGCTCACATGCACCGGCAGACTACCGTCGCCAAGAGTGCTGGAGACTGCAACCTGCATCGATTCTTCAAACCGGGTATCGGTCGACGCGTCAACATACCCGGCGCGGCTCAGGACCTTGTAGCCGGGCTTCGATAAAAGCACCTGAATGCGATGGTATTGACCGTCCTCGGGATGCGCTGGCGAATAACCGAGCGAGTAGTAGGTGGAGGAAACGCTGTCGATCGTCTTGATCGACTTGCTGATGACATTGCTCGTCAGGTACTCGCCTCCGGTTTGTGAAGCGAGCGCTACGGCCGTCGAGTCGAGATTGCGCACCTCGCCGAGCACAGAGTCGTCGGGGCGCTGGGTGCCAACGTCGAAGCCCACGACCGAACTGGCCACACCCGCCGCGTTGATGACGTAGATGTTGAAGTTGGCGGCATTCGCTTCACGAATCATCGTCTCGCGAACCGCTCCTGCTTCGCGATCGTTTTCGCTAGGCGTCATCTGCAGTTGCCCCGGTTTTATCTCCGGCAGGCGATTGTCGATTTCCATCGAGCCGGTCACCAGAATGATCACCTTTTTGCCCTGCACGGAAGAGTAGGCGCGGCAGGCATCGATGACCGCTCGCGCGGACGATCGAAGTGCGTCCAGCGCCGACGCGAAACGGATGGTCCGGTCCATGTCGATCATCTCTGCCGCGCTCTTGTCAAACTCTGTCTGCGCCTGGAGTGTGGCACCTCTGCCCTGGCTCGATTCGATCCCTGGCGCGTTTATGGCGGAGACAATCGAAGCCGAAACGCCGCTTTTCAGAAGCCGGTCCAGTGCCGCATGGATGGTGCCCTTGTCCGATGTGAACGGCTGGATGACATGAACACCGCCCGAGATCGTTCCGATCGACCAGTCGTAGTCGCTGGCGTAGTCGGCGTCGATGAAGTCGCGTACCTGATGCAATGCCGCGTCGCGCGAATATTTGTCGATGAAGTGATTGTCGACCAGGAGCACCGCCTTCCGGCGGAAGCGTTGCGGGGCAGGAGCGGCAGCGGCGTTGGTGGCGTCCTCGCGAACAGTCGAGTGCTCGACGGCATAAAAATTCGTGATGCGCTGCCGCTTCCCGTCTTCCAGAACGACGAAATCCTTCGCCGTCAGATTGGAAACAGGGTGACCTGCCGGATCGATCACTGTGGCATCGACGTTGATGACTCTCACGTCGACGCGCTCCGTCAACGGCGGGAGCTGGCCGATCGGCTTCTGCGCCCACGACGACGTCGCCGCCAGAACCAACGAAACCATGACCGACGCCAGCTTGCGCATCTAACCCCCCTGTTGCTGCCCATCGTTATTGTATGCCCGCGCGGGAAAGACGGCGGCAAACACAACCGTTACGAAGTCCAGTCCAGGGAGACAAAGGCTGTGGCTGCTGCTCTTTCGCTGTGTACCGGTCGCCAGGTGAGGAACGAGAGGAGTCAAAGCGGGATGTTCCCGTGTTTTTTGGGCGGGTTTCGGTCGCGCTTGTTCCGCAGCATCGTAAAAGCCGTGATCAGTTTCCGCCGCGTGAAGCGCGGCTCGATGATCTCATCGACGTAACCGCGCTCCGCGGCGATGTAGGGGTTGGCGAATTTTTCCTTGTACTCGGCGATCTTCTCGTCGCGGTCTTTGGCGCCCTTGTAAAGAATGTTGACCGCTCCCTCGGCTCCCATCACGGCGATCTCCGCGGTCGGGTAGGCGAAGTTCATGTCGGCGCGGATATGTTTCGAGTTCATCACGCAGTACGCGCCGCCGTAAGCCTTTCGCGTGATGACCGTGATCTTCGGGACGGTCGCTTCGGCAAGCGCATAGAGCAGCTTGGCGCCGTGGATGATGATGCCGCCGTACTCCTGATCCGTTCCCGGCAGGAATCCCGGAACGTCTTCGAGCACGAGCAGGGGGACGTTGAAGGCGTCGCAGAAACGGACGAAGCGCGCCCCTTTGCGCGAGGCGTTGATGTCCAGCACGCCGGCCAGGAAGGCGGGCTGGTTGGCGACCACGCCGACAGGATGCCCGTTCAGCCGGATGAAGCCGACCACGAGATTACGCGCGAAGTGCTGGTGCACCTCCAGGAAGTGGCCTTCGTCCGCGACGGTCCGGATCAGATCGCGGATTTCATATGGCTGATTCGGCGAATCAGGGATGAAGTCGTCGAGCTGCGCGTCGACGCGGTTGACGTCATCGCTGGTGGAGGCACGGGGAGGCTCCTCCATGTTGTTCGACGGTACGAACGACAGCAACTCGCGGATCGTTGCCAGGCAGTCTTCGTCCGATTCCGCCGCGAAGTGGGCAACCCCCGAAGTCTGATTGTGCGTGTCGGCGCCGCCGAGCTTCTCTTTGGTCACCTCTTCGTGCGTGACCGTGCGGATTACGTCGGGACCGGTGACGAACATGTAGCTCGTCTTTTTCACCATCAGGATGAAGTCCGTGATTGCGGGCGAGTAGACCGCGCCGCCCGCGCACGGCCCCATGATCGCGGAGATCTGAGGCACCACGCCGGAAGCGAGCGTGTTGCGAAGAAAGATGTCTGCATAGCCGCCGAGGGAAACGACGCCCTCCTGGATGCGCGCGCCGCCCGAGTCGTTGAGGCCGACGATGGGCGCGCCGTTCTTCATGGCCAGATCCATGATCTTCACGATCTTCGCGGCGTGCGTTTCCGAGAGCGAGCCGCCAAAGACGGTGAAGTCCTGCGCGTATGCATAGACCAGCCGGCCGCCGATCGTGCCATAGCCGGAGACGACGCCGTCGCCGGGAATGCGCTGCTTCTCCATCCCGAAGTCGGTGGAGCGATGGACGACGAGCTGGTCAAGCTCCTGGAACGAGCCGGGATCGAACAGAAGGGCGATCCGTTCGCGGGCGGTTTTCTTGCCCTCGGCGTGCTGGCGCTCGATGCGTTGCTCGCCGCCGCCAAGCTCGCTCTGGCGTTTCCGGTTCTCCAGCTCCTGGATGTCCTGCTCGATCACAGTGTGAAGTTCCGTTCCGCGGCCACCCGTCTCATGGCATCCGCGACCTCGCCCTCGGAGGGCTCGCGGGTGCCGATCGATTTCGCCAGCCGGATACGCGCTTCCGATTCGATGGCGTCATAGGCGGCGAAGTTCTCCTCGAGGGTCCTGGTGACGACGTCGATCCCGATCTCGGCGTCACCGAATTCGACGAGGCCGCGGTCCTCCAGCCGGTTGACGATGGACCGGGCAAGAAATTCAATCTGTCGGATGCTCGTAGGCATGCAGCGCCGCAATTCTAAAGCATCATCTCCCTTCCGAACGAAACAGGTTACGTAGGGGTGCCCACGAGACGATCAGCGGGAGGACCGCAACCGGCCGAGCGCGGCATCGGAAAAGAACATGATCGACTGGCCGTAATGTGGTTACGAATCGGTCACGTTATCCCTAAGGAACAATGTCGCGAATGCATCGCCGACCACCGTATACTGACGTCAACTTGGCCTGACGCCAACACCGAAAGGAATGAGTGATGAAAAGATTGAGAATATTTGCGTCCGTAGCCGTCGTACTTCTTGTGACCCTCTTCGCAATGCCCGTCAGCTATGCCCTTCCACAGACCGCTGTCTACAACAATTACTATGATGCGGATTGGAATCAGATCGGCGAGAAGGACATTTCCTGCGATGGGTCGCACTATCAGTGGGGCCAGACGCTGTATGCGGCGCATGTGAGCGGTCAATCCATGTCCTGCGCCACCGGAGATTGGAGCTACAGCTGCTCCTACTGGGACTACGGGTGCGATTGTTACCAACCGACCGACCTATTTTACTGCGGCTTTTAAGATCGCTGGAGTCGTGCTGCGTGAGTGGTTGGTCGTTCGTCGATCAAACGGCGGACGACCAACGAGCAACGTTCCCGTTTAGCACCGTGGTACTCACGACCGCACATCGCCCTCACAAGAGAGTGTCCTTCCAATGACATTGCGAATCGTGGCGGTTAGGGCTCTTCAGACGACTTTCATGCTCGTATTCGTCACACTGCTTGGCTCGGCTTGCAAACACGATCGTCGATATTCGGAGAGCGCCGCGCATCAGGGCACAGAGAAACGCCGCATCGCTCCTTACCCATTTCGTGCCGGCGAAGTCGCGCCCAAGCTCCACGTCTTGGACGCGAGCGGCCATCCTTTGATCCTTGATCCCGCAACGTGGCCGCAGGAGTCGTTTCTACTGTTCGCTCTGCCAGGATGTCCCGGCTGCCGTTCAGAGCTCGTGCATGCCGCGCAAGCCGGCAACACAAACTTCACCGTCGTCTCGTTGGTTGCCGGCGCGAGTATTCTCAAGGAGATCCCTCCAGGTGTCCCGGTGTACTTCCTCGACCATTCAGAAGTGCCACGCATGCGGCAACATATCGACAGAGTCCCACACGTTCTGCGTATCTCCCGTGGCGGAAAAATCGTCGCTGATTGCAATTCGATGGCTAACTGCGGACCGCCGCTGCCGACGTGCGCCACCTGTGCGCTATAGCATCATCTCCGCGCCGAACGAACCGGCTGCATAGGGATACCAGGCCGGCTCGTCCCGCGAGACCGCGGCGATGCGTCCGGCCTCGACGATCGTGGGGAAGACGGCCTCCCCGTCGTCGCAGAGTACGCGAAGCATTGTTCCCTCGGCTGGCCCGAGCAACGCGATGGCCAGCGGCGCACGTTTGTCGATGCTCCCAAACGGCAGCGCACGGATGTTCAGCCAGGCCCGAACCGGCTGGACAGCGTAACCAGGCCGGTACCAGTTCGGAGGCGGATCGGCGGTCACGGCGCGCGTCTCGATCGGTTGCCCTCGGCCGTCCAGGCCCCGGCCGGTCTGCTCCATTGCCAGCTCGCCGATGAGCGACGGCAGGATCGCCGCCGCGACGTTGGGCGCCAGCCGGACAGGCCCGGGCGGTTTTCGTTCGTGTCCGGCTCGGGCGAGGGCTGTAGCAATCTTTTCGATCATCGCAAGATCGAACGACGCCAGATCGACGAGCACGCGAAGCGGCGATTGCGTCAGCGAGATGTGTACGCGCTGCGATTCCTCGGTCCAGGTGACGCCGTTTATCTCGTGTCTGGCAATCCCCGCGCTGACGATCAGACGCTCGACGGTGCAAGGCCGCACAGACAAGAGTGTCTGTGCCACAAAGGCCTCGATCGTTGGCCCAGCACTTTCCAGAATCGGACCCTGAGATGTATGTGGCACAGACACTCTTGTCTGTGCCGGTTTGGCCAGAAACACGCCATTGGTCTCGCTCGCTTCCCCCGCCTCTTCGACGTGAATGGTCACGCCGTTCTCGTAGCGGACGACGCGCCCCCATTTGCGATAGACATCGGTCATGTGAGCGCTTCCGTGATCATCACCGGCGCGTGGGAAGCGACGTAGAGCTCCTGCCCCTCGCGCGAACAGATCACGCCGGGGTACCGGACCGGTTCGCCCACGGCGCCGGCGAGCGCGGCGGCAATTTGGGCCCGTGTACGCCGAATGGTGAACGGACCGGCCGTGGAGACGGCAACGTTGATCGTCACGACATCCGTGACCGGATCGTAAGCGCCTCCGGCGATGAGCTGGACTTCGATGTGCTGGCTGGGCGGCGCGAAAGGCGCTCCCGTCTGCCGGGCGACGAGATGCTTCATCCTCGGCAGCGGCGCGTCACGGAACGTCTCACGACGCGTTACGAGCGGCGCGTCGACCGAAAGCCATGACGGCCACGACACGGGCGCCGAGCCGTGTTCGTTCGCGTGACCGATGGCCTCATGAAGCAGCACCGCGGCCGATCCGTTCTGCCAGACGATCGGCAGCGAGCGAATCGACATTGCCGGTTTCGCCTCAGCGAGCACGTGCAACAAGGCGGAATCGATCGGCACATCGGCCGGAGTCGTCACAACCGAGAGGCCGCCGATCGTTATCGTCATGGTGGTCTCGACAGACTCGACGCCGTTCTCGCGAGTGGCGCGCACAACTGTCCGTACGCGCGCGTCACGCAGCGCGGCGATGGCTGAGGTAACGGCGTCGATAGCATCGTCACAGGCTCGCACGAGGCGTTCGTCGCGGGCGTCGGTGGCTTCGATCACCTGACCGTGCTGCCGCGCCTGGCCGTGCATCAATCGCGACTCCATCAGCGTGCCACGGAGCCATAACTCGTCGCGCGAGGCAATGGCGAAGGTCGATGTAGCGGTCAATTGAACTGGTAGTCGACCTTCTTCGACTTCGGGTCGAAGGTCACCACAAGCCTGTGATTCACGCCGGGCTCAAATTTTTGAGCGGTCAGTTTGTGGTATTCCTTCACGCTCAGCGTTGGGATCACCAGCCAGACCTCGAGGTCGGCATTCTTGGCGGGAAACTCCTTGGTCACGTTCACCGAGTGTGGTGCATGTGTGTGGATGATTCGGCGCTCGTACCAGAGCTGCTCGTTCGCCACCGTATCGACGCCGACTTTGACGATGATGCTGCCGTCGCTGACGGTACTGTTGAATACCGTTGTCAGCGAGGCGGGGGCAGCCGGCGTCTGTGGCACCGGCTGAATCGGGTGCGTGGCCGTAACTTGACGTACCGGGATGGAAGTGGCCGTCTGCGCTGGATGTGGCTCCGTGCTCGTCCGTGCCACGCGCGTCGCGGCTCTTTCGGACTTCACGCGCTGATCTTCCTGCTGGGCGAGCTTGAGATATTGCGCGGTGCGGTCGGGGCTTGGATTCAGATGGAACGATTCCTCGAAGAGCGGGATGGACTCGGCGAACTTCTTCTGGTTGAACAGCACGAGGCCTTCATCGAACTTCTGCTGCGCGAGTTGCTGCGTCATGGCAATCTGATACCGGCCCGCCTCATCCTTTTGCAGGGTCTGCGAAAGTTTCTGCATCATCGCGATCGTGGCCGGCGAGTGCGGCGCCAGTTTCAGGAGCTGTTCGTATCGGGCGTAGGCGTCCGGGACACGTCCCGCGCTCACAAGACGGCTCGCTTCCTCCCGCAGGCTTCGTTCTTTCGCCACCTTGGCCTCGGCGACCTTATCGACGACCGGAACCGAGACTTTCTTCGCGCTCATCACGACCATCAGGACGACCAGCGAGGCCAGAAGCAAGCCGGCGATGGCGAAGAAGAGGATCGGGTCGATGCGCTGCTTCCAGATCGGCGGCCCGGCCGGCTTCGGTGGTTTGAACGCCTTCACCGCGGACGAAGGTACGGCAGGTTGCCGGGTTACCGCGGGAGTGGGATTCGTGTCGAGCGGCGGCAGCGACTCCTGCGGCTTGCCGGGCGCATCGGCCTCGGGGAAAGGGATCTCCATCGTCGGCAGCTTGTCGTGGTCTCCGCGCGTCAGGACGGTGGCGTCGGCAAACATCGGGTCAGACGACCGGACCGGCCTCTCGCCGCGGAGTACCGCGCGCAAGGCATTGGCCACGTCTTTGCCGCGTTGATACCGCTTCGATGGGTCTTTCTCCAGACATTGCGAAACGACGACCCCGTAGCCTTCGGGGATCGTCGGATTGATCTCTTGCAGCGGCGGAAACGGCTCGTGGACGATCTTGTACGAGATCGATGTCAGCGAATCGCCGCCGAACGGCTTGCGATGGGTAAGGCATTCGTAGAGGCAGATGCCGAGGGAAAAGATGTCGCTGCGGCCATCGACAGGGGTTCCCTTGATCTGCTCGGGCGCCATGTAGTTTGGCGTGCCGAGAAACTGGCCGGTCGTCGTCAGATTGGCCACGCCAGACGTGATCTTGGCGATGCCGAAATCGGTGATCTTGGCGCGGTTGCCTTCGAGAAGAATGATGTTGGCCGGCTTCACATCGCGGTGGACGATCCCTTTTGCGTGGGCGAAGTCGAGCCCCTCGGCCACCTGGGCGATGATGTCGGCGGCCTGCTCGAATGACAGCGGCCGGCCCTGGGCCAGCATCTCTTTAAGGTTCTGCCCCTCGACGTACTCCATGGCGATGAACGACATCCCCGAGGGCTCGTCCTGACCGATGTCGTGAACGGTGACGATCGCCGGATGGTTGAGGATGCCGGCCGCCTGCGCTTCGCGGACAAAGCGCGCCTGGAACTCGCGTGTGTCCTCATCATCGGCATGAGCCGACGGGCGAATGGTCTTCAGTGCCACGAGCCGGCCGATGAGCGGGTCTTTCGCCAGATACACGATTCCCATCGCTCCCTTGCCGAGCTCGCGAACGATCTCATACCGGCCGAGCTTCACCTGGTTCCGCTCTCCCCCCGCGTCAGCTCCCGATTCGATGGGAGATGCGTGAGCCGTCAATGATACCCCCCTACGTCAGCACGCTGACGTGCTTCGCCTGTTCGTTTGTGGGATTCCGTTGGGGCGCTCCATTTTAAATTATGATTCACCTCCTTTTTGTGAAATCCCCATGCGAGGACAGTCAACATGAAGGTCTATTCGGGTTCTGAGATCCGGAATGTGGCCGTAGTGGGCCACAACGACACCGGAAAAACGTCGCTCGTCACGCAACTACTGTTCAACGCCGGAGCCATCACGCGGCTCGGCAGGATCGACGACGGGACGACCGTCACCGACTTCGATCAGGACGAGATCGACCGTAAACATTCGATCTCCACGGCCGTGGCATTCGCCGAGTGGCAGAACACGAAAATCAATCTGATCGACACGCCCGGCTTCGGCATCTTCGTGATGGAGACGCGTACGGCGATGCGCGTCGTCGACGCGGCGGCCGTCGTGGTCAGCGGCGTTACCGGCGTCGAAGTCTCGACCGAGCGCGTCTGGAAGTTCGCCGAGGAGTTCGAGCTGCCGAGCATCATCGTCATCAACAAGATGGACCGCGAGCGCGCCTCGTTCACCCGCACGGTCGAGGTGTTGCAGAAGAAGTTCGGCAAGAACGTCGTCCCCATCCAGCTTCCGATCGGCGAAGAGAAAGACTTCACCGGCGTCATCGATCTCGTGTCGATGACAGCCTGGAAGTACGCCGCCGACGGTTCAGGCAAGTACGAGAAGACCGACATTCCGGCTGACCAGAAGAGCGAAGCCGATGACTGGCGGGCGCAGTTGATCGAGAAAGTGGCCGAAGGCGATGACACGTTGATGGAGCGTTTCTTCGATCAGGGCGGCCTCTCCCAGGAGGAGTTGCTCGACGGCCTCAAACGCGAAGTCGGACATCACCAGATCTTCCCGGTCGTCCTCGATTCCGCGGCCCGCAACATCGGCGGGCATGCCATCCTCGATGCCATCGTGGCGCTTCTGCCGCCGGCCGACGAGAGGAAGACGATCGACGGCAAAGACAGGAAAGGGGAGACGATCACGTTCGATCGCCGCGCTGAAGCCTTTCCGTCCGCGCTCGTATTCAAGACCTTCTCCGATCCTTTCTCAGGCCGCGTCTCGCTGTTCCGCGTCTACTCCGGCACGTTCCAGTCGGACCACACCTACTGGAACACGACCAAGGACCACGAAGAGCGGGTCGGCAAACTGCAGCTCATCCAGGGCAAGCAGCAGGTTCCGGTTCCGGAGCTGAGGGCCGGTGACGTCGGCGCGGTGGCGAAGCTGAAGGACGTCCACACCGGCGACACGCTGGCCACGAATCAGCATCCCATCGTGCTCGAGCACATCCACTATCCCGAAGCGGCAATCTCGTTCGCGGTCGAGGCGAAAGCCCGCGGGGATGAAGACAAGCTCGGCGTGGCCATCGGCCGCATCATCGAGGAAGACCCGTCGATCAAGTTCGGCCGCGATGAGCAGACTAAAGAGTTCCTCATCTCCGGCCAGGGACAGCTTCACGTCGAGATCGTCGTCTCCAAGCTGAAGAAGAAGTACGGCGTCGACGTGATTCTTCATCCGCCGAAAGTGCCGTACCGCGAGACGATCACCAAGCCGGCCGACGCTCATGGGCGTCACAAGAAGCAGTCTGGCGGTCACGGACAGTTTGCCGACTGCAAGATCACAGTCGAGCCGTTGCCGCGAGGGGCTGACTTCGAGTTCGTCGACGAGATCTTCGGCGGCTCGATCCCCCGCCAGTACATCCCAGCCGTCGAGAAGGGGATTCAGGACGCGCGGAAGAAGGGCTTCCTGGCCGGCTTCCCGATGGTCGATTTCCGCGTCCGCCTCAAGGATGGGCAATACCACGATGTCGACTCGTCGGAAATGGCCTTCAAGATCGCCGGATCGCTGGCTTACCAACAGGCCATGGAACAGGCCCGGGCCACGATCCTCGAGCCGATCATGCACGTCGACATCACCGCCCCGGCCGAATACATCGGCGACATCATGGGCGACCTGAACTCACGCCGCGGGCGCGTCGAGGGGGTCGATGCGGATGGGGACGCGCAGACCGTGAAAGCGCGCGTGCCGCTCGCGGAAATGCTCACTTACGGATCGACGCTTCGATCGATCACCCAGGGCCGCGGAAGCTTCCACATGGAGTCTTCCCACTACGAGGAAGTGCCGCGAAGCCTGCAGGAGAAGGTGATCAGCGAGGCGAAGAGGCTGCAGGCGGAGCATCAGGCGGCGCATTAACTGCCCTACCTTGCAGGCTTCACGAGAATCCCCAGCTCGCGGATCTGATACGCCAGCGCCTGGCGGGACATGTTTAGCGAGGCCGCGGCACGGTTCTGGTTGCCGTTGGCCTGCAGGAGCGATTTCTCGATCAGCTCGCGGCGGAAGCGCGTCACCGCATCCTGGTACGAGCTGACGCCACCGCTACGGACGGCCGCGCTGCGCATCCGCTCGGGAAGATGTTCGACATCGATGGCCGCCGCTTCGCCGGCCAGTGCATGCGCGGCGCGGATCGTGTTCTGCAGCTCACGGACGTTGCCGGACCAGCGGTAGGAGAGGAACACCGACTCGGCGTCAGCAGTAAGTCTCGCTGGTCCGCCACGGCTCTTCTCCCGCTCCTTAGCCAGGAAGTGCGCGGCCAGCATGGGAACATCGGTTGGACGATCGCGCAGCGGCGGAAGGGCGATCTCGATTCCTCCGATGCGGTAGTAGAGATCCTCGCGGAACTGTCCGTCTTCGACCGCCGATTCCAGTTTGCGGTTCGTGGCGCTGACGATACGGACGTCCGCGGAGCGGTTGACCGTATCGCCGACGCGGCGGAACTCCCCCTCCTGCAGAAAGCGAAGGAGCTTGGCCTGCGCGGGCAGCGGCATCTCTCCGATCTCATCGAGAAAGAGGGTTCCGCCGTCGCTGGTCTCGATCAGACCGGCGCGATCGCGGTCGGCGCCGGTGAACGCGCCGCGCACATGTCCGAACAGCTCGCTCTCGATCAGGTTTTCAGGAAGGGCGGCGCAGTTGACCGGGGTGAAGGTCTTGCCGCGCCGCGGCGAGTGCCGGTGCACGGCGCGGGCGACCAGCTCTTTGCCGGTGCCGGACTCCCCGAGGATGCAGACCGGCACGTCGCGGCGTGCCACGCGCGTGATCAGGGTAAAGATCTCCCGCATGGCCGGCGAGTCGCCGATCATTCCATCGATCGACTCGCTCTTCGCGGCGGTCACGCTCTCGTTCTGTTCGATGACGCGGCGCATGCGGTGATGCTCGGCCCGCGTGCGGAAGAGCGCCGCCAGCGCATCGCGCGATTCCGGCACCCAGGAGCTGATCCCATCGACAAAAAGCAGCTCGCGATCGCTGCAGATGATCCAGTCTGTCCCGGCACCGGCCGCGATGACGTCAAGCTCCGCGGCGGAGAGAAGAGGGAGTGACCCGATCTCCTGCCACTGCCCGAGGCGATTGCGTGTGGCGAAGCGCCAGGAGGTGGGAACGAAATCGCGCGCGCTGAATGGGAACTCGCGGATCGCCGCGTCACGCAGGAATTGCAACTCCGCCGCCGATACGCTCGTCTCGCGCTTCGGCAGATCGATCTTCATCTCCGCGGCGAGCGATCCGGCAACGTCGGTGAGACCGCGGCCGAGCGCGTCTCGAAAATGCTTCAGTTTCTGCGAGCCGGTAGTGGCCTCGCCGAGGCTGGCGCTTCCGCCATCGCGGCGGACGCGCATCGCGTCGTACCGTTTTCGCAACTCGATATTGCCCGAGTTGCCTGTCGCGCGGAGTGGCGTTTCGCGCCCTTCCATCCAATCGATCTCGTCGAGGATCAGCGCTGCCGCTTCGCGCATCTGAGGCGCGACGTCCGCGTCCATGATCACCTGCGCCGCACGCACGGCCTCGGCGAAGCGGCCGCGAGAGAAGTCGAGATGCGCGGAGAGAAGGTCGAGCTCGCGAAGGCGCCGATCATCACCGGTGCCTCGGAAGAAATGCCGCAGGCGCTGAAGCTGCTGCGCCGCGTGCGCCCACTGTCCGTCGTCCGCAGCGAGATATGTGAGGATGAATAGGATGCCTCCGGCGGCACGGTCGCCCTGCGTCTCCTCGACGAGGGTCAGCGTACGCAGCGCCTCATCGCGTGCTTCCGGCCAGGAGCCGGCAGTGAAGAGGATGTAGATCCTGTCGAGCGCCGCATCGATCCGCTCGGCCACGCAACGGGCGCGATCGAGCGATTCGGCCGCGTGGCGAGCCGCGGCATCGAGATCGCCGCGAGAAAGCGCGAGGTACGTGGCCAGCCGCGCCGCGAGGTAATGATCGGAAGGAATGGCGTTGTCACCGGCCACACCGGACTCGTACGCGAGCAACGCACGTTGATAGGCAAGCCGCGCATGATCCTCATCCGTCGAAGGCGCGCAGGCGTCCAGTGCGGCGCGCATGTCGTCATACCTGGACTCGAGATAGAAGAGATCAGCACGCAGAAGCTCGGCTTCGAACGGACGAACGGCCATCCGATTGAGCCGGGCCAAGGCCGGGCCGTAGTCACCCATCCGCCGCTCGATGCGGGCCTCGATCAACGCGCGCGGGTCGCCGGTCAGAATGTGCGCGGCGGCGCCGCGCGCATCGCGGTAGCGGCCGCCCTCGATCAACGCGCGAGCGAGTACCTCGGCCAGCTTTGGAGTCAAGGCGTGGCGCGGCAAGTCTCGCAGTACCGGCAACGCCTGGGATGGTAAAGCCCGTTCGAGCAAATCCGCCGCGCTTCGTGGATCGCCGGCATCGATCAGCAGTGAAGCGGCCGCCGCCAGGTCTCCCGTCGTCTCCGTCAGCACATCCGCGGCCACTCTGCAGAGCGTCGGCTGTGAGCTGGCCGGAATCAGACGCCGGGCCGCATCGCGCACGGCGTCCGAGGAGAAGACGAAATGGTCGTCATCAATCGTCGTAACCCCTTCGACGACGAGATCCTCCACTCCTTCCCCAAACATGAGTTTCCGGAAAAACGCCGACGCAACGTCGATGCGAACGCGCGTGCCGAGGAGTGCGATGGCCGCGATGTAGGAACGGAGCGGCTCGCGCAGCGAAGCGAGTAGCGTCACGTGATCGCCGGTGGGAAGTTCTCCGGTATCGAGAAAGCGCGGAAAGGCTTCTGACTCGATGAGTGACTCCAGCCAGGCCCGGTTCTCGATCCGCGCCTCCACCTCCCGGCGCGCGCTGAGGAAGGGAGCCACGACGAAGTAGCGTGCCGGCGGCAGATCGACGTCACCGCGGTCGGGCGCAATCCAGACACCGGCGCCGGCCGCCTCGAGCATCTCGATGACGCGGGACGAAGCTGGGTCGAACCGGTCGCGATTGACTACGGAGAAGATCAGCCGCTGCCGCGATGCGGCCTCGACGACGCGTTCCGCGATCTCGCTCTCGCCGCGTTTGTCGAGCGGCCCGGCGAGCGCGGCGAGCGCACTGATGGCAGAGTAGCGCTGCAGTGGCGAGGCGTCTGTCCCCACTTCCACTACCTGCTCGGCTCCCAGTGAGGCCGCCGCCCGGATGGCGTCGCCCGCGCCGCTCCCCCGGAAGCTCCGCGTTTTTCCGCGCAGGACTTCCATGAGTGCCTCCGGACCTGGTGACGCAATCTCGCCCCAGGCGGCGGCGCGCATCCAGCGGAGGTCGGCCGCGGCGTCGCCGCGCAGCCGGGCCTCGATTTCCAGGTAGACCGATTCCGCCCGTCCCCACGACTGACGCAGCGATTCGATTGCCGGCGCGCCAGCCGATTCGGCGAACTGCTGGATGACGGTCAGCGTCGGCGGTGTATCGTCCTCCGTCGCCCGAGCTCCGACGCGCACGAGACGGCAGTCGTTCCCCCGCTTCCGGACCACAGCCCATTCGGCAGGATCGTGCCCGGCATCGGAAAAGCCGGCGAAGTGAAGCAATGCCTGATGTGCCGCGAATTGCCCGACCAGCGACAGTTGATCCCTCGCCCCGAGCTCTCCCGCGTTGCCAAGCGGCATTGCCTCGAGCGAAATCGATGGCGAATACCCGTCGATCCACGGCAGCGTCGAATGACGCAGCGTGGAGATGATGGCGCGGTCCCACCCGAATGCACCGAGGTCGACATCGATCGCAGGCCGCGAACGGCGGGCTGAGCCGCGCATGGACATGTAATGAGGTGAGGATTGAGGGAGGGATTTCCCTACCCATGAGGATCAGGATTGAGCCCAGCAGGGTAAGATCCGACCTGCATGGAAACGGCAAAGGAACAGGTGCAGAAGATCCTGGAGGTTCTCCCCGAGTTAACTCACCAGAAATGGTGAGTCTCACATACTCGTAGAGTCCATGAGTGGACTCCTGGAGTCCACTAGTCAACTCCACGACCTCACCAGGTGGACTCCACGACCTCACTAGGTGGCCTCCACGGGTCCACTAGTGGACTCTAAAACATCACTAGGTGGCCTCCACGAGTTCACTAGTGGACTCCAAAACCTCACTACGTGGCCTCCAGACTGTCCGGCGTCAACTAGAACAGCGGGCCAGTCTAATCGTGACATCAACACCCCCAACCCTAATAACTGGCTAACCAGCATCCCCCGGCCACCGTCCAACCCGGAGGAGGAGATCATGAACCCGATCCTGCCGAAGTCCCTGGGGCTTGCCTTTGCGTTCGTCGTCGTAGCGGCCGCCGTAAATGCAGCAGGACATGATTCCTACGTCCTGCACTTCGGCGGCAACCGAAACCACGTGACCATGAGCGGCTCGCTGGAGGACTTCAACATCATCAGCAGCAGGCTCGATGGCGACTACCTCTGGGTACGCCGCGGAGCGAAGTCGTACGTCATCACGGACCGCGCTCGCATCGCGGAAGTCTGGGACTACTTCTCCCCGCAGCGGCTGCTACAACCCGAGCAGCGGGAAATCGAAGAACAGACGGCGAAGTGCGAGAAAGAGAGCGATGCTCTGGAAGACGCGCAGGACGACGACCGCGTGCTCACTTCTGCCGAAAGGTCGCGCCTCGAAGACCTTCACGCCAAGGAAAAGGACCTCAGCCGCCGCGAGCGGGCGCTCGATGAGCGGGAAGAGGAGTTGGACCGGATCGCGGAAAAGAAGTTGTGGCAGCTCGTCGATCGGGCTGTTCGCGAGGGTACGGCGCGCGCGGTCCGCTGATTTGAGGACGACGGCATGCGGGCAGCATTCGTATATGTCGCATGCCCCTGTTGTTAGCGCTTTCTCTCCTTTTCGCCGGCCGCGCCCGCGCCGTGCTCCCGCCGAGCAACATCTCCACTCCTTCCTCGGTGATGTGGATTGCCGCCCATCCCGACGATGAATCGATCGCGGCGCCGCTGCTGGGGAAATGGTGCCGCCAGGAGGGCGCCAGATGCGCGTTCCTCATCCTTACGAGAGGCGAGGGGGGGACCTGCCTGCGTTCGGACGGATGCCATCCCGATATCGCCTCCGTTCGAAGCGGGGAAGCCGGCTCCGCATCGCAGTACTTCGGCGCGACATCCATTCTTCTCACCTGCCCCAATACCGCCGGAGTCGATAAGCCCGACTGGCGATCGGTCTCCGGCGATCGCCCCGACGTCGTGACGACCGTGGCCCACTACATCGAAGCCTTCCACCCCAGCCTGGTGCTGACCTTCGATCCCCGTCACGGCACGACCTGCCACCCCGACCACATGGAGACAGGGGCCATCGTTCTCGACGCGGTGAAGCTGCTGTCATACGAACCGGATCTCTACCTGCTCGAAACTCGCGTCACTTTCGCCTTTGATCCGCTGGTGACTCACTTCGCGCCGGCCGTCGGCGGACTCCAGCGGTTCGACGCCAACGAGATTCTGACGTCAAGTCAAACCTCGGCATGGTCGGAAATCACGCAGGACATGGCCCGCCATCCGAGCCAGTTCGATGGATCGTGGCTGGCGGCAATCGAGAATGTGCCTGCCTCCGACCGTGCGGTTTACATCGCGCCGGCGAAGTCGATTCTGGGGGTGCAGGTTTCCGGGTGTCAGTGACTGCCGCGATCACTGTGGCAGTCCGACTTTCCGGGTCAAGGCGATGAAGCGCGGGTCGTTGCGCAGAGACTCGAGCGATGGATCGACCTTCAACCAGACAGCGGATTCGGAGCGGTCGTTGTAGACCTTCTCGAGGTTCTTCATGGCCTCATCATTATTTCCGAAGGCCGCGTAAATGCGGGCCAGGAATAGGGGGAGGGTGTACGTGCCTGCCGCGCGGGCGCGCAACTCGTCCATGGCGCGCAATGCCTCATCACGGTTGCCGGCGCGCGCGTTGATCATTCCCCAGTTCGTGATGAGCAGTTGCTTGTGGCCACCCAACTGCATGGCACGCTGCATCAACTGCAGCGCCTGTGGCATGTTGTTCTTGCGGAATTCGATCTGTGCTTCCAGGTAATAGACGTAAGGGAAGCTCGGATCGAGGTCGAGCGTGTGTTTGGCCTGCTCGATGGCATCCTCGTCGCGGCCCGCGTAATAGAGAGTCCGGCCGACGTCCCAACTGGCCGTGACGGACAGCGGATCAAGCTGCTCGGCACGTCGTTTTTCCACCAGCGCCTCGTCGAAGCGGCCCATCGCCGCCAGGAAGTCGCCATATGCCTGATGCGCATCGGCATCGTTCGGATTGAGGGTAATAGCGCGGCGGAATTCTCTCTCACCTTTCGCGAAATCCCAGTCATACCAGACCAGCACCTGGGCCATGCTCGTGTGGGCTTGGGCCAGTGAGTCGTCTAAAGCCAGTGCACGCTCGGCCGCCTCACGAACGCGCGGCATCGCCTCGCGCGGTGGCATGAGGAGATTCGAAAGATAGTAATAGGCCGACGCAAGACCGGCGTAGGCAAGCGCATAGGTGGGATCGCGCTCGATCGACTGATTGAAATAGCTGATTCCTTTGCGGATCGCCTCCTCGTCGTTGAACCTCGTCGAGAAATAACGGCCTTTCAGATAGAGCTGGAACGCTTCGTTGCTCTCCGGGCGGCGCTTGGCCAGCAGCTTGCGCTCTTCGCCCGTCAGATGCGGCTGTAGCTGTGACAGGATTTCCTCGGACAGGTCCTTCTGCAACTCCACGACGTCGGAGAGATTGCGGTCGTACTGCTGTCCCCACACCTGCGTACCGCGCTTCACGTCCGTCAGAGTCGCGCGGATGACGATGGTATTGCCGCGCTGGACCAGCCGCCCGGTCACAACGCCGCGGACGTGCAGTTCCTGGCCAACGACGAGCGGGTCGATGTTCTTGCCTTTGTACCGGAACACCGTGCTGTGCGCGATGACCTGCAGCTCCGGCAATTGCGATAGCGAGTCGGTAATGCTGTCGGTCAACCCATCGCTGAGGTACTCGCTGTTCGGGTTCCCCGACACGTTGACGAATGGCAGCACGGCCACGCTGTCGATCCGGTCGGCGAAAATGCTGCCCTTGATGATCGTGTAGGCCGCTGTCGCCAGCAACGCCACGACCACGACGGAGATCAGGGCCACCATGCGCGTGTCACGGAAGGCACGGCGCATTGCATGACCGCGCGCGGAGATCGGAAACGTCATCTGTACGGTCGGCTGCTGTTCGAACCCCGGCGCGGAGAAGTGGCGGTGCATCTCCGGAGAGGTGAGCTTGCTCTCGAACTCCAGCTCACGGCGCAGCGTGTTCAGATCGCCGAGGAGTTGGCGCGCCGAGGGGTACCGGTTGCCGCGATCCTTTTCCAGCAGTTTCAGGATGATCTGATCGAGCTCCGGCGGAACTCCGGTGACATAGTGCGACGGCGGCTTCGGCACCTGATTGACGATGGCGAAGGCGATGTCGATGAAGTTGTCGCCTCGCACCGGCGGCTGCCCGGTGACCATCTCGTACATCACAGCGCCCAGCGCGTAGAGGTCGGAGCGCGCGTCAGGCTGCTGCGCGCGGGCCTGCTCGGGGGAGATGTAGAGCAACGTTCCCATGACCGAGCCGGTGGAGCTGTCTTTGAGCGCCGACTCCGGCTCGGCGAGCTTGGCCAGGCCGAAGTCGAGCACCTTCACCAGGCCGTCAGGGCGGAGCATGATGTTCTCAGGCTTGATATCGCGATGGACGATGCCGGCGTCGTGTGCCGCGGCCAGGGCGCTGGCTACGCCGCTGGCGATGTCGAGCACCTCACCTATGTTGAGCCGCCGCATGGCCATCCGCTCGCGAAGCGTTTCGCCTTCGATGTACTCCGTAGCGATGTAGTGGACAGCCTCGTCCTCGCCGATCTCGTAGATGGTAAGGATGTTCGGATGATTGAGCGCCGAAGCCGCGCGCGCCTCGCGTTGAAACCGCCGTACGCGTTCTTCGTCCCGCGTGAATCGCACCGGCAGGAGTTTGAGCGCCACCTTGCGGTTGAGGGTCATGTCCTCGGCGAGGTAAACCTCGCCCATCCCGCCGGCGCCGATGAGCCGCCCTACGCGATAACGCGAAATGGTTTGCGGGTTCATGGGCTTGCTCGGAGGATAGCATTCGAGGGAGGCGGGAGGCGGGGGGCTGTGGGTTATCGGTTGTCGGTTGTCGGTTGTCAGTTGTCGGGGCTGTCACGTAGTCGGTTGTCGGAGAAAAGGAATCAACCAGCAGGCTTCGACCCCGGCCAACCAACAACCATACCCGACAACCGACAACCGAACACCCCCGGATAGAATCCTTTCTCAATGACCACCAATGACATCGACCTGGCAACGCAAGCCGCCCGTCTCGGCGCGGTAATTCTGCTGCAACACTGGGAACGGCTGGGGAAAGACGATGCGGATCTGAAGTCGCGCAATGACTGGGTTTCGCGCGCGGACCGCGAGAGCGAGGCCGCCATCGTCACGTTCATCCGGGACCACTGTCCCGAAGACGCCATCTTCGGCGAAGAAGGAGGAATCAGCGCCGAGGGCACCAGCGGGCGGACATGGATCATCGATCCGCTCGACGGCACATCGAACTATCTGCAGCACTTTCCCGTGTGGTCAATATCGATCGCCGTGAAGACTGGCGAAGAGATCACCACCGGTGTCGTTCACGAACCACTGCGCGATCTCTTCTTTACTGCCGAGCGTGGCGCCGGCGCCTTTCGCAATGGCCAGCGAATGTACGTCTCGAATCAGGAGACGCTGGATGGCTCGTTTCTCGCCACCGGCTTTCCGTTTCGCGCGCAGCAATTCGTCGCCGTCTATTGCGCGATTTTTCAAGAAGTCATCAGTGTGGCCAAGGGGGTTCGCCGGGCCGGCTCGGCGGCGCTCGATCTCGCCTACACCGCCGCCGGCATCTTCGACGGGTTCTTCGAGTTGCACCTCTCGCCATGGGACATCGCCGCGGGCTCGCTGCTCGTCACCGAGGCCGGCGGTGTTTTCAGCGACTTCTCCGGCGGTGATCGCTGGCTGGAGCGCGGCAATGTCGCCGGTGCCTCCGCCGGCGTTCACCGCGACCTTCTGAGAGTGCTCGCACGACACGTCTCCGAGGACCAGCTCGACCGCCGGGCGACGAACAGCGCTCTTTCATCGCAATGAAGCTTCCTCGCTCCTTCTATCTGCAGGACACGGTCACGGTAGCGCGTTCCCTTCTCGGCTGCGTGCTCTGGCGCCGCCTCGGCCGTGAGCTGCTGGCCGCGCGCCTGGTGGAGGTCGAGGCGTACCTCGGTGCGAACGATTCCGCGAGTCACGCCCGGCGCGGTCTGCGCAGCGCGCGCAACGAATCGATGTACCTCGATGGAGGCCACGCGTACGTCTACTTCACTTACGGAATGCACTGGTGCGTGAACGTCGTCACGCAGGAAGCGGACGTCGCCGAGGCCGTGCTGCTGCGGGCCGCGGAACCGCTGCGCGGCATCGAGACGATGCGCGAGCGGCGGCCAAAGGCAAGACGGGACCGCGACCTGATGAACGGCCCGGGCAAGCTCTGCTCGGCGATGGCCATCGACAAATCGCTCGATGCCGAACCGTTCGATGGAAAAACACTCTGGCTCGCTCCGCGCGACATCGAAGTCAGCGACGAAGACATCGCCGTCAGCCATCGCATCGGCGTCGAGAACTCCGGCGAAGCGGCGGGATGGCCGTTGCGGTTTTACCTTCGGGACAATTCGTATGTCAGCAGGTGAACGGACACCATTGCACTTTGAGCGCTGACGGAACTATTCTGTTCCCCTCAAGCTCACCTCCGCCGCGCGAATAAAAAGGAGACCTGTATGCGTCGTCTATCCTTCGTGCTCCTCGCCCTCGTTGTCGTCTTTGTTGCCCTTCCTCTGTTCGCCCAATCCCAGGCCACGACCGGTGTCATCGAGGGGACCGTCGTCGATGCCAGCGGTGCTGCCATTCCCGGCGTCACCGTGACGATCAAGAATACGGCCACCGGTTACGAGGTCGTGGTGGTCACCGATGCGGCCGGGCATTTCCGCGCGGTGCTTCTGCCGGTCGGCCCCTATCAGGTCACGGCCGTGCTCCAGGGCTTCGCCACGGTGGTGCAGAAAGGTCTCGACCTCGGCGTCGGTCAGACCTTGTCGGCCTCGATCGCCTTGAAACAGGCCACCACCGCCGAGGAGATCGTCGTCACCGCGGCGGCGCCGCTGATCGAGACGGCGCGCACCGAGGGCTCCACCCGCATCGACGAGAAAGCCGTTGAAGGATTGCCGAACAACGGCCGCAACTTCCTCGAGTTCACCAAGATGACCCCCGGCGTCACGATCGTGCAGGGTCCTGACGGTGATGAGTTGTCGATCAATGGCCAGAAAGGCATCTCGAACAACGTCTCTGTCGACGGTGCCGACTTCAACAATCCGTTCTTCGGCGAGCAGCGCGGCGGGCAGAGGCCGCCGTTCACGTTCAACCTCGACGCCGTGAAGGAAATGGTCGTCATCGCCGACGGCGCCAATGCCGAGTTCGGACGCTCGATGTCCGGCTTCGTCAATGTCATCACGAAGTCGGGCACGAACGACCTGGACGGCACCGCGCATTTCACCTTCAAGAACGACTCGTTGAGCAGCCAGCCGAAGAATCCTGACGGCTCGACCTCGCCGAAGTTCCCCTCGACGCAGTCGCAGGCAGGCTTCACGTTCGGCGGTCCGCTGCAGCGCGACCGCTTGTTCTACTTCGGCGCATTCGATTATCAAAAGGCCAAGACCACAAAGCAGACGGATCCGACCCGGATCGAGCAGCGTGTCGTCGACGCGCTCGCCGCACTGGGCAGCCCGAACGAGAACGGCTCCATCGAGCATACGAATGATGCCCGCGTCCTCCTGCTCAAGATGGATTACGACGCCTCCGCGAAGAACCTTGCAAACCTCCGCTACAACTACACCTGGTCGCAGCAAGTCAACGGCACGTTCGACGTCGACTCGTGGGGGCGAAGCGCCAACGCGATCGAGAAAGACTCATCGAACGCTCTCGTCGGCGGCCTGACCTCGACGCTGCAGTCGTCGTTGCTCAACGAGTTTCGTTTCCAGGTGGCCAGGGAAAACCGGCCACGTCCCTACAACGGGCCGAACATCACCGGGCAGAGCCGCCCCCTGCCTGACACGGCCTTCGACTTCGCGAAGAGCTACCGGTTCGGCGAGCCGTTCTTCATCCCGGTCACCTACTACGACACGCGCGTACAGTTCAACGACAACGTCAGCTTCCTGCGCGGCGCCCACGACATCAAGGCCGGCCTGGAGTTCAATCGAGTGAACTCGGTTCAGACGTTCCTCGGTTTCGCGAACGGCCGCTACATCTTCAGTTCGACCGACGGCTTCCTCAATTACCTGAAGAATCCCAAGTACGTCGAATGCTCCGACGGCACGTCATCGCAAACCGGCGTCTGCGCCGGCACCGCATCGATCACCGGCCCCGTCCTTCTCTATCTGCAGCAGGCCGGCGTCGGCAACATCAGCGTGGAGCAGGCGGGCACGCAGAGCATTCCGCAGACCGAGCCGGCAGTCTTCCTGCAGGACGCATGGCAGGCCACGCCGCACCTCAACATTCAGTACGGACTCCGTTGGGAAGCGGAGATGGAGCCCGATCCCATCACGCCGGCCGATCAGGTCTTCTTCGCCGGCTTCATCGGCAAGACGTCGAAGGGACAGGCGTTCCCCTCCAACGGCAAGATTCCCAGCGACAACAAGATGTTACAGCCGCGCCTCGGTCTGGCCTGGGATCCTCGTGGCGATGGAAAAGAGGTGCTACGGGCGAACGCAGGTATCTACTACGGCCGTGTTCCGGGGCTGACGCTGGCCTCGTCGCGCTCCACCAACGGCTCGCGCGGACAATCGATCTTCCGCGACAGCGCACTGACCTCGATCCTCGGGCCCGTGCCCGCCTATCCGAACATCATTCCGCAGTCGCAGATCGGCTCGCCCTTCGATCCGGACGTCTTCGTGTTCGATAAGAACTTCCAGAACCCGAGGACGAAATCGGCCAGCATGTCGTGGGATCAGGAAGTCATCAAAGACTACGGATTCCTGGTGAAGTACAACTATGCCAAGGGTGACCACATCACCCGCTTCACGAACCGCAATGATCCGCTCCTCGGATCACCATGGTCGACCGGCCTCGGCACCGGCGGTACGAACGGTATCGGTACTCTGACGACGATCGAGTCGACAGCCAAGAGCCTTTACCAGGGCGTCACGATCGGCATCAATAAGCGGCCGTCGAACAACCTGGCCTTCGAGGTGAACTACACCTATTCGAAAGACAAGTCGGACGACGACAACGAGCGCGATCCCTTCTCCTTCCGCTACGCCGAGATCACCAACCTGGCCGCGGAATACGGCTACTCCGACCGCGATCAACGCCACCGTTTGAACAGTTGGTTCCTGTGGAACGCGCCGATGGGCATCGACGTGAATGTGCGCTATTCGTATCGCTCCGCCCAACCGCAGTCCCTGTCTTGTGTCGTGAGCGTTGCGTTCTGCGGTAAGGACTCGTTCGGCAGTTCGCGATTCATGGCCATCGCGCAGACGCCGCAGGACCGCATCAATCCAGACGGTTCAGTGACGCAACGCAACCTCGGGCGGAAAGACAATCAGTTTTCCTCGCTCGATTTCCGCCTCACCAAGGCCTTTCCCTACGGCAGATACAGACTGGAGCCGGCCATCGACGTCTTCAATCTGCTCAACAGCAAGAACCTTCATCGCCCCGAGGTGACCAACCTGATCTTCAACTTCGACGGCACCGTGCAGAGCGGCGTCGGCGAACCGCGCCAGATGCAGCTGGGGGTGCGGGTGATCTGGTAGGACGAAGGGTTGTCGGTTGTCGGTGACCCGTTGTCCGAACACATCGTAAGCTTCGGACAACTGACAACCGACAACCGCGTCCCCGGATCTAACGGACAGCGAGCGACTACTTCAAAAACTCCATCAGATAGTCCGTCGCTTCCTTTGATCCCATCACCGACAGCTTCTCGATGATCCGGCGTTTGGTCTCGGGATCCTTCTCGGCGCGTGCGAGGTTGACGAGCGTCCGGGCGTTGCCCTGAATGAAAAGCGCTTCGATGACGCCTTTGCGGACCTCGGGGCGCGGGTCGTCGTTGTAAAGCGAAAGAAGCAATTCGCCGGAGCGGCCGCCGCCGAGGAGGCCGAGATTGCGGATGGCGGTCACCTTCAGCTCGAGGATCTTCTCGTTGCGCGCGATCTCGGCGAGCTTCTCGGAATTGCCGCCGATGAACATCGCCTGGAGGATCTTCTTGCGGATCTCGACGGACGGCTCGTTGTTGTAAAGCTCGGCCAGTTCGTTGCGACCGCCGACCACCCCCAGTTGAAGCACGGCATCCGCGCGCAACTCCGGATTCGATTCGCCCTTGGCAAGCGCCAGAAGGCGGGTGCGGTCGCCGGCGATCATGTACGACTTCAGGATCGACTTCTTCACCGAGACGTCGTTCGTCGAGTTGTAGATGTCCGTCAGCACTCCGCGGCTGCGCTCGCCGCCGAGGATGCCGAGCGTGCGAACGGCCCGATCGCGGAGATCGGGAGGACCGCTCTTCGCCGTACGCACGACGATATCGAAGGCTTTTGGCGAGCCCGATTGACTGAGGACGAAGAGCGCGCGTTCCTTCAGTTTCACGGGCTGATTGCCGTTCAGGATTCCCTCGAGGATAGGGATGGCGCGATCGGGGTCGCTCATCATCAGGCCGTTGATGGCCATCAGCTTTACGTCTTCATCGCCGACGTGTTCGGGCTGGATCACCTGGCCGGCCGACTGCCGGATCTCGACTTCGAGCGTCTTGCCGTCCGAGACCCACTTCGACTTCGGATATGCCTTCTCGAGCTGGAGCAGTGTGGAGAGTGCGTCCGACCGGGCTCCCATCTTTCCTTGCGCGTACGCGAGCCAGTAGAGCGCTGCGTCGGCGTGAGACATCTGCATTTCCGTAACTTTTCGGAAGAGCGACGCGGCGCGCCGCCAGTCGTGATCGTCAAGCGAGTCGGTGGCGCGGTCGTAGAGGTCTTCCTCTTTCTCCGCTTTATCCGCCTTCTGCTCGGCGCGATCACGATCGCGTGCGGCACGGTCGTCATCATCGTCAGTCTGCACGACGATTGTTCGGTTCGAATCGGGCTTCCAGTTGGCGTGCACGGCCGGCGCAAGCGCGACCAGCGCGGCGGCGAGCGTGAGTATCCATTTCGATTTCATAGCGAGTCCATTCCTTTCCGCGGGGGCGTGGCGGGGGCTTCGTGGCCGCCCACCTGTGCGCTGACGACGCGCACCTTGAACAGGAGTCCCTTCGAATCGATCCGCTTCTGCAGAGCGGCTACTTCGTCGGGCGAGAGAGTCGAGCCGGCATGCGACAGCTCGACGAGGACCGGCTCGAGGTCCGAGAGAAGAGAAGCGATACGCGTCTCGCCCCTTCGCACGGCCGTCTGCCGGTAAATACGATTCGAGGCCACGAGCTCCCCGGCACGTTTGCTCTCCGAGGAGACATCGAGAGGTTGCTTCGCATCGGCGTTGGAGAGCTCGAGCAGCATCCGTTCGGAGCTGTCGAGGTGATCGCTGACGACGACGAGCAGCAGCCTGTCTTTGGATGCCGATTCGATGGCCGCCGGTTGAACGGGACCCGGCAGTGCGGCATGGGCGACGATCGAATGCACCGGGTCGTTATTCTGCGTCCGGGCATGCCAAAAGATGCCGCCGGCGAACGCGAGCGCAAGAGCCGCTGCAATTGCGGCGATCGTTCCCCACACACGTGAGCGGCGGCGCTCGCTGCCGAGCTTCCACCGCAGCCGCGTCCACACTTCCTGACCATAGGCGCCGGTCCGCTCCGGAATGGGGAGCTGATCGACGAGCGCGAGCACGTCGCGAAGCGTCTCGAACTGCTCGCGGCATTCGTCGCACGACGCCAAGTGCTCCTCGGCAGACGCGGCGCCGGCGTCGTGGTAGTAGTGAGCGATCAGTTGTTCTTCTGTCAGGTGTTGCATGTTGTCGGCCTCACCAACGGCTCCAGCGATTCGCGCAACTTGCGCACGGCGCGGAAGATCGTGTGTTTTGCGGCATTGACTTGAATCCCCAGTGTCTTGCCGATCTCTTCGACCGGCATTCCCTCGAAGTGGCGGAGTACGAACGCGGTCCTCTCGTTGCTGCTGAGCCGCTCCATCGCCGCGGCGACGTGCTTCTGTAGATCGGCGGACATCAGAAGGCGGTCCTGCTGCGGCTCCGTTCGCCCCTCGCCCGCAAGCTCAGCCGATTCGGGATCGCCGCCGTAATGCCGGTCGGCACGTCCGCGGGCGCGGAGGAGGTCGAGCGAACAATTGACGGTGATCCGGTGCAGCCACGTGCCGAAGTTCGCCCGCTCTTCGAAATGCCGCAGTTGGCGGTAGGCGCGAAGGAACGTCTCCTGCACCACGTCGTCGGCATCATGTTCATTTCCGGTCATGCGATACGCCACGCGAAACGTCGTTCGGGAGTGCCGCTCGACCAGTTGCCGGAAGGCATCGGCATCGCCGGATCGGGCCCGGCTCACCACGGCAAGGTCGGTCGTTATCTCCATCCCGGAAGGCTTAGACTCGGTGCGGGTCATTTGGTTAGCCAGCGGCTTCGCCGCGTTGTCGGTTAACGGTTGTCGGTTGTCGAGGTCGAGATTGGTCCGTGTTCCCCGACAACTGATAACCGATAACCGACAACGCGGCGAAGCCGCAGACAAGGCGCGAAGCCGCTACCATAATGAACTCCAATGACCTCGCTCGTTCACTACGTCCTGCTCTACGGCATCCCGCTGATTTTCATCAACGTGTTGCTCGAGCAGCTCGGCGCACCGGTGCCGGCCGTGCCGGCGCTGATCGTGGCCGGCGCGTTGTCGCGCGACGGCAAGATGTCGTCGAGGGACGTGCTGCTGGCGGCGCTCGTGGCATCTCTCATCGCCGACTACCTCTGGTTCCTTCTCGGGCGACGCTACGGCTACCGCATTCTACGGACGCTTTGCCGGATCTCGCTTTCGCCCGACTCCTGCGTGCGCGATACCGAGGCCCGGTTTGAGAGATGGGGAGCCAAGTCGCTCCTCATCGCGAAATTCATCCCCGGATTCTCGACGGTCGCGCCTCCGCTGGCTGGCGCTTCCGGGCGCAGCTCGCTCGCGTTCCTCCTCTACGACGGCATCGGTGCGCTGCTTTGGGCCGGAAGCGCGGTCGCGGCCGGCCGGGCCTTCCATCGCGCCATCGATCGCCTGCTGGCCGCACTCGAAAACCTCGGCGGATGGGCGCTGGTCGTCGTGGTGTGCCTGCTGGCGCTGGTCATCGCCGTCAAGTGGGCGCAGCGCGTTCACTTTCTGAAGCAATTGCGGCTGGCGCGCATCGAACCGCACGATCTGAAGGCGATGCTCGACCGCGGCGAGCTGCCGGTCGTGCTCGACGTCCGCTCGACGGGCGCGCGCAAGCACAATCCACGCGCGATCCCCACGGCCATCCTCGCGCAGATGGACGACATCAACTCATGGCTCGGCGATCTGGCACCCCATCAGGAGGTGGTGCTTTACTGCACGTGACCAAACGAAGCCTCAGCCGCCCGTGTGGCGCGCATGCTCATCGACAGGGGATATACGAAGGTTCGCCCGCTGACCGGCGGACTCGATGGCTGGATCGATGCCGGGTATCCGGTTGAGGATGTTGCGTAAGTTGCCTCACCCGCCCGCGACGGGCGGGATGAAAGCCAGCTCGTCGCCGTCGTGCAGCAACTCATCGGGGCGGACGTAGCTCTCGTTGACGGCGACCATCGGAGGCTGGGTATAGTCGCGCAGCGCGGCGTGCTCGTCGCGCAACCGCTGCCAGACGTCTCCCGCGCGCGTTCCGTCCGGAAGATCGAGGATTTCCTCGCCGCGGCCGGCGATGTCGCGCAACACGGCGAAGAAGAGCAGGCGGATTTTCATCACCACCCATTCTATCTGCGTAGAATTGCGCGCTTGGACTCGCAATTCACAGCGGCGATGACCGTCGACTCCGCGCTGGCGCTGCATCCCTCCGCGCGCTGGGTCTTCGCCGCGTATCACATCGGTGGATGCGACGGCTGTTCGGCGGCGACGGATGAGACGCTGGCTGAGGTTGCCGCTGGCTACCGGCTTGACCTGGAGCGGCTGCTATCGGATCTGAACGCTTTGTTGAAGCCGGTTTGGCTGCGATGAAGCGGGCTCCGAGTCGGACAAAATTGCAGCGAGGTTTGCGCGAAAGGCAAAATTTGCCTTGTGCGTGAATGACGGAAACGGGCTGTTGACAGCGTCCCGATCTCGGGTCTTTAGAGAGCGTGCGGCAGCGGGAACGAGAGATGTATTGCCGCGATCGACGTGAGACGATTAGTTATTACGTTTGGCAAGAGCCATGCATTTACCCGCGTCACGATGAAACAGGTTTCGACAGATTCGAGACCGACCCGCGGGTCCCATCTCTCTTGCCCGCGTCTAGTGGCCGCTGCGGACCCCCTCCTAACTATTGGACCGATTTTGGACGATTAATCACCTAGCTTCCTTGAACCCCACCAACTGGTCGCAGCGGTCCAGCCCCAAGCGATGTACCACAACGGAGCCGAAAGGCTCCGTTAGTGCTTTTGGGCGATACCATTCGCCCGTGAAGCGAAAGATCAAGTCGTATCCGCCGCTCTCTTCCTTCGCCACAACCGGCGGTTGAGCGTGCAAGCTGGGTCAGGATGACCTGCACTCGGTTCTGGCAAAACTCCCTTCTCAGGAAGGGCTGGGGGATCTTGTCGTCGGTTACGGCACCAACGATGACGCTGCGGTCGTGAGGATCTCCGGCGACTTGGCCATTGCCCAGACGGTCGACTTCTTCACGCCGATCATCGACGACCCGTATCTTTTCGGCGCGATCGCGGCTGCCAACTCGGTCTCCGACATCTACGCGATGGGTGCCACGCCGATCGTCGGTCTGGCCATCGCCACCTTTCCGACAAACGTCCTGCCGCTGGAGGTGCTGCAGGAGATCCTGCGCGGCGGGTCGGAGAAGGCGGCGGAGGCGGGGTTTCCGATCGCCGGAGGCCACACCATCATCGACGATGTCCCCAAGTACGGCCTGGCGGTCACCGGCGTGGTGAGCGTGGCCAAACTGGTTCGCAACTCGACCGCGAAGGCAGGCGACGCACTCGTTCTGACCAAGCCGGTCGGCAACGGAATCCTCATCAGCGCCTACCGCGGTCTGACGCACAAGCGTTTGGGACGGCGCACGGCGCCCTCGCTCGACGAGGCCGTGCGCTGGATGATGATGCTCAATCGAGACGCGGCGGCCGCGATGACCGAGGTTGGCGTCAGCGCGGCCACCGACATCACCGGCTACGGTCTGGTAGGACATCTTCTGGAAATGTGTGCCGGCTCCGGAACCGGCGCGGAGATCCGCGTCGGCGCGGTTCCGGTGCTGTCGAACGCCCGCGAATACCTGGCGCGCGGCTTCCGGTCGGGCGGTACGCTTCGCAATGTCGAGACCTTTCGCCGGCGCGTCGACATTCGCGTTTCGGAGTCGGAATTCACACTGATGTGTGACGCACAGACCAGTGGCGGATTGCTGATTGCTGTATCACCGGAGAGCCTCGGGGCGCTGGAAACGCGCCTGCGGCAGAGCGGCCTGTTCTATGCAACCATCGGAACGATGACGGACCAGAGCGGTAAGCTAACGCTCATTCCCTGAAAAAGACGAGGAGAAAAACGATGCCCTATTGTCCAACCTGCAAGCAGGCCTATCCGAGCGGCCGGACCGAGTGTCCCACCGACCATGCGGCGCTCGTCGATGAGCTTCCGTTTCAGTCGAGGCAGGGCGAAGGGGAGACTTGGGTCGAGATCGCGAGCACCGGCACGGACGACGAGGCGCGCATCATCAAAGGGTTTCTTGACGCCGAGGGTATCCCGGCGCAGATCGAAAACGTCAAGTTCAGCATGGAGCCGATCAACTTTGGAACGATGGGCGACATCCGCGTCTATGTCGGAGCGGAGGACCAGGCACGCGCGCAGCAGTTGATACGGCAGCGGAACGCCGACTTCGACCGGCTCGAAGACGATGCCGATACCGTCGTCACTGACGAGGGAACTGCCGAGATCACCGAGGACGAAGAGATCGAACCGGCGGAGAAGGAATGACCGAAGAGCCGCACCCGCCCGCACCCGCGGATGGGACACCAGTGATGCCGCGCTGGGTGCCGACATTGATCGGCGTGGTGTTGGTCGCCATGGCCGGGCTGGCCGTCTACACCGGCATCCGCTATCGCACTCCCACTCTGGCGAACGGGATCGTCAAATCCCGTCACCCGGCCAGGGGGCTGACCAGCGGCGCCGGCCCGCCCGGAGAGCCGGAACCGGGAGCGTCGCTCGTCTTTCCGGGCGATGCCGCGGACAACACTCCAGCCGCGGGCGAGGCCGTCACCGGCCGCGCCCGCGCGGAGGTCACCGGCACGGGGCATAGCATCAGCTCCACGGTGCGCATCTGGGCGCGGCGCGGGATGATTACGAACGTCGTCCCGGACGACGCCATGGTATCCGTCAACGATCTCGTCATCGGCCAGGCCAAACAGTTCGGCACGATGGACGAGGTCTACGACTTCCCGGCCCCCGGCAGCTACACGATCCGTTTCTCCGCTCCGGGCTACAAAGACGAGCAGTTCATCGTGACGGTGGCGGAGAACGCGAAGGACGAGATCGCACGTCTGGATGTGAAGCTGGCACGGTAGCGGCGAATCGAACCTGTCACAAAGAGCTGACCCCTCCGACCCGGCAGTGTTTCGACTTCGTCCGTACAATGTGCAAGTCCGATGCGTCATTCACTCCTTATCGCTGCAACCGCTCTTGTCGCCGGATGCGCGCTTTACTCTGACGTCTCGATTTCGCCTCTGTTGATCACGCCCGGCGCGATCGAGCGGGGAAGCGACCTTCCTTCGATGGTGCGGAAGTCCGACTACGTCCGCGCCGTCGAGCAGGCTTCCATCGTGGAGTCGAGGGGCCGGCGCAATGCCAGCGACCTTCTCTACCTCGGCACGGCAGAAATGGCGTCGGGCCGTTTTGACGACGGGCACCGGCATCTCCGCGCCACGCTCGATCTCGAGCCCTTCCGAACGACGTATGCCGATGCGGCATGGGCGCTCTCACAGCTCGAGTATTTGCGGAACAACTTCGAGGCCAGTCTGGAGTGGGCCCATGTGGCTGCCGATCACGGCCTGATCGTCCGCAAGTGGCATATGGAGTTCCTCGAGTCGCTGAAGAATCTCGATACGTACCGCTTCCTTGGGCCGGCAACGGAGCGGGTCGCTCTACGCAGCGGGCGGCCGGACGTGCCTCGGGTGGAAGTGACGGTGAACAAAACGAAGAACGTCGTCGCCATCGTCGACTCCGGCGCGGTGATGTCCATCGTCTCGCGCAAGCTTGCGGCCTCGGTTCCCATTCGAAGGCTCGGTAACTTCGAGGGGACCTTCACCGGCCTCCTCGGAGAGCCGATTCAGGTGGAGTTCGGAATCATCGACTCTCTGCAACTCGGAAAGATGACGATCGAGAACGTGCCGGTGGCGATCATGCCGGACGACAAGATGAAGTTCGTCGTGGCGAACAAAGAGGAGTTTTCAATCGAGTTTCTCCTCGGCGCCCACCTGTTGAAGGAGATGCGCATCGAGCTCGACTTCCGGCACAATCAGGCCACATTCACCCATCTGACCTCCGCCGATCGTGTCCCCGTTTCCGATCAGAATCTCTTCTGGGATCATTTCCGGCCCGCGGTTCGCGGCGTCATCAATCGCAAAGGGTGGTTCGTTTTCATCCTCGATACCGGTTCCGAGGTGACCTTCCTCAATTCAGCGAATTCGCTGCCGATTCAGCTTTTCACCAAGGTCCACAACGCCACGCTGCAAGGTCTTGGCGGCGCGGAAAAGCACGGCGACAAGGTGGAAAACATCGAGATTGGCATCGACCGTTGGGCCGGAACGTTCCGCACGATCCCGATGTACGACCCCGGCGCAACGGAGCGCGACCTGACCTCCGGCATCATCGGCGAGAATTACCTGAAGAACTTCATCGTGACCATCGACTTCGGCAGGATGCGTCTCGACCTCAAGCCCCTGGTCCGCATTCCGACAGGCGACACCGATGTGTCGACGGAAGTTCCCGGCGGAATCATGCCGCGGTGAGGTCCGGGCGCCACACGCCGCTCTGCGATACGATCCTGCCTCCATGGACGAACCTCTCATTCGATCGACGACCGTCCTCTGCGTCCGGCGTGATGGCGCAGTGGCCATGGCGGGCGACGGACAGGTGACTGTCGGAACCACCGTCATGAAACATGGCGCGGCCAAGGTGCGTCGCCTCTATCACGACAAAATCCTGGCTGGATTTGCCGGCTCCGCCGCCGATGCCTTCGCTCTCTTTTCACGATTCGAGGCCAAGCTCGAGGAGTATCGCGGCAATATGGAACGCTCGGTCGTCGAGCTGGCCAAGGACTGGCGGATGGATAAGTACCTGCGCCAGCTGCAGGCCTTTCTCATCGTAGCGAATGCCGAGCGCGCCTATCTGATCTCCGGCACCGGCGATCTGATTCAACCGGACGACGGGATTCTGGCCATCGGCTCCGGCGGTCCGTACGCGCTGGCGGCGGCGCGCGCGCTGATGAATCACACGGAACTGAACGCGGCCGCCATCGCCGAGGAAGCATTGCGCATCGCCGCGACCATCTGCATCTACACCAACGACCACATCACCGTGGAAAGCCTCTGACTATGGTTATCCAACTTCCAGGCAGCGTCGAAGACGCGGGCCACTCCGAGAAGCTCACGCCAAAAGAGATCGTGCGCGAGCTCGACACGTACATCGTGGGGCAGCACGCCGCGAAGCGCGCGGTGGCCATCGCCCTCCGCAACCGCTGGCGGCGGCAGCAGCTCCCGCCTGAGTTGCGCGACGAGATCGCGCCAAAGAACATCATCATGATCGGCCCGACCGGCGTCGGGAAGACGGAGATCGCGCGCCGGCTGGCGCGGCTGACCCGTTCACCATTTCTAAAGATCGAGGCCTCGAAGTTCACCGAGGTCGGTTATGTCGGGCGCGACGTCGAATCGATCGTCCGCGATCTGACCGAGATCGCCGTCAAGCTGGTGAAGGATGAGAAGACGCGCCTGAACCGCGAGACGGCCGAGCGCAATTCGCGCGAACGGATCCTCGACCTCCTTCTCCCCGACTCGCGCCGCCCGGCCGCCCGCCCGGCATTCGTCGGCGCGCCTGAAGAGCAGCCGCCGACGGAGACGCGAGAGAAGCTGGGCGTCTGGCTCGATGAAGGGCGGCTCGACGAGCGGGAGATCGAGATCGACGTGAAGGAGCAGAGCTATCCGTCGTTCGAGATTTTCTCGGCGCAAGGCGTCGAGGAGATGGGCGTCAACGTCAAGGACATGCTCCCCGGACTCTTCGGCGGAAAGTCGAAGCGCAAGAAAATGCGCATCGGCGATGCGCGGCCGATCATCGTGCAGGAGGAGGCGGAAAGGCTCGTCGACCAGCAAAACGTGGCCCGCGAGGCCATCGAGCGTGTCGAGCAGAGCGGCATGGTCTTTCTCGACGAGATCGACAAGATCGCCGGCCGCCAGAACGCGGCGCACGGTCCCGACGTCTCGCGTGAAGGCGTGCAGCGCGATCTGCTTCCCATCGTCGAGGGGACGACCGTGAATACGAAATACGGGATGGTGAAGACGGATCACATCCTCTTCATCGCCGCCGGCGCGTTTCACGTTTCCAAACCGTCGGACCTCATCCCCGAACTGCAGGGACGTTTCCCGATCCGTGTCGAGCTCGAGTCGCTGACCGAGGAGGATTTCGTGCGCATCCTGCACGAGCCGAAGAACGCCCTGACGATGCAGTACTCCTCGCTGCTGGCGACCGAAGGAGTCACGCTGAGGTTCGCCGACGACGCCATTGCCGAGGTGGCGCGCTATGCGGCGCTGGTCAACGAGAAAACGGAGAACATTGGCGCGCGGCGCCTTCACACCATCCTGGAGCGCCTCCTCGACGAACTGTCATTCGAAGCCAGCGAGATGGGGGGGCAGTCGGTCACGATCGACGCCGCCTACGTGCAGCGGGTTCTGGCGGAGACGGTGAAAGATGAGGACTTGAGCCGGTACGTGTTGTGAGACGCGCAACGATTCTCTTCGCGGCCGTGATGCTTGCGGCCTCCGCGCGTGGCGACACCGTGGCAGACATGCGCTCGGCCATCTCCCAGCTTCGTGCCACGAAGCCGATTCACGTTTCGATCGATGTGCAGCGCTCGCGGAAGAACGAGGGGCGTTTCGCCAATCAGCAGTTCACCGGCTCGGCGTCGCTCGACGCTGTCGAAGACGAGGCGGGGCTGCGCATCACGTTTCCCCGCGCCATTCTGGAGCGAGCCGACCGCGAGTCGCGGGAGCACACCTCCGATCCCCGGAAGACGATGCCGACGCGGGCAGCCATCAATGATACGCAGCCAACCGAGGTTGCCGATGCCGTCGATTTCGCGGGTCCGTTTCTCCGTCTCCTCGAAGTGGCCTCGAAAGTGAGCGAGGTGCGCGGCACCCGTGACGGCCGGTCGGTTCGCGTCGTCGTCCTGAGGCTGACGCCGAAACTACCGGCGGAAGCAACGAGTATCTTCAGCGTGAAGTTCACCGAGGACAGCATGACTGTCTGGCTAGGCGACGACAACGTCCCCCTGGCTGCCGAACGGATCCAGCGCGGCACCGCCGGTTTCATGTTCATCAAAGGCTCGATGATGAACCGGTCATCCTGGACCTTCACCCACTACGGCGACCGGCTAGTCGTCCTCCGCGATGACTCGTCGTACTCAGGGTCGGGATTCGGGCAGAAGGGCGAAGGGCGGAGCGTGCAGGTGCTGACGGTGCGGTGAAAAATGCGACTCACGCGGAGGACGCGGAGAAGACCAATACCGCTTCTACCTCCGCGATCTCCGCGCCTCCGCGTGAAACTCAGGCGCTAAGTAACCTCTGACAGCTTCGTATCCTCCGGCACATCCGTCGGGCTCGCGAAGAAGAGTTTGAAGCCATCGGGGTCGTTGACTTGGGTGACCCAGAGGCCGTTGCCTACTTCGGGTACCGAGGGGTTCAGGCCGCGGGAATGGAACTCGTGGAAGAGGGCGATGGCGTCGGCGCACTGGAAGTTGAGCGTGATGCCCTGTCCGGCGTTCGCGGGTGGCGCTTTCGCGAACTCCTGTAGCATCAGTGACGCGCCGCCAAGGGTGAGCCAGCACCAGCGGAGATGGCCGTCAGGTTCCCACTTGTGCCGGAACGCGAAACCGAGGCCGTCGATGTAAAACTTGATAGAGCGTTCCATTGAGGAGACGTGGAGGAAGGGGACGACTTCTTTGACGTTCATCGCATCCCTCACAAAATGTACGAGCTTGCCGCCTGTGAACCGAACAGCAGCCGGTCGATCGTCCACTCGCCGCCATTCGTGGCGAAAACGAGAAGGGCGATGAGAAAGAGCAGCAGGTCGTAGTGCCAGCCCTGCGAGCCCTTTCCCCAGAATCCCGAATGCCAGACGAATGCTTTGCGATGCATGGCTCCGAGCATGACGATCATCAGTCCGACCGCGGAGAGCCGGGTCAGCAGGCCGCCGGCGATGCCAAGTCCGGCCAGCAACTCGACGATGCCGACGAGCAGAACGATCGGCTTGGGCAGCCCGAGGTCTTTCGAGCTCCCCTCGGGGTCACGGGCGTGCCCGAATCCGCTCCAGACGAAGATCAGGCCGGCGAGGATGCGCAAGGCGAGAATCGTGTATTGGTTGAGCGCAAACATGATCGGCAAGTTTATAGCCACCAATGTGCCATGCCACATTGGTCCCTGCCGGCTAGGTCACGGTTTTCTGAAAAGCCCGTGCGCTGGCGGCGATCAGCAGGGCGGAAATGACCAGCAGCGCCGCCACCGGCTCCCAGAGATCGAAGAACGTCGCCCCTCGGATGACGATCCCTCTGGCGATCCTGATGAAATGCGTCGCCGGCAGGACATACGAAACGATCCGCAACGGAAGCGGTAGAGACGCGATCGGGAAGATGTAGCCGGAGAGGAGAACGGACGGCAGCATGATCCCCATCGACCGCTGCATCGCCTCCATCTGCGTTTTGGCGCGCGAAGAGACTAGCAGGCCGACTGACAGGAGCGAAAGCAGGTAGACCGGCGAGAGGACCAGCAGCAGCGTCAGGCTGCCGTGGATGGGAACGAGGAAGAGGACGCGCATGAGAAAGAGGATCATCAGAAGCTGGACGTATGCCAGGCCGAGATAGGGAAGCAGCTTTCCGATGACGACAGCGAGCGGCGAGACCGGCGTGACCATGAGCTGCTCGAGCGTCCCGCGTTCGCGCTCCTTCACGATGGCGAACGAGGAGAGGATGGTTCCGGAAAAGGTCAGCAGGATGGAGATGAGCCCCGGGATGAGCAGGTTGGCGCTGCGCATGTCGGGGTTGAACATCATCACCGGATGCGCTTCGATCAGCGGCTGCGCGCCCTTCTCCATCAATGCGTTGATCGAATTGGAGAGGATGACGCCGTTGGCCGCGGAAAGAGCCTGGGTGGCGATGCTGGAATCGGAGCCGTCGATCATGATCAGGACGTCGGCCTGCCGTCTCGCGGCGAGGTTGCGCGCGTAGTCGGGTGGAATCTCGATCGCCACCTGCGCGTGGCCGGCCACGATCTGATGCTGCAGTTCGGCCCGCGAACGGACGAGCGTGACCACCCGCAGATAGGACGTGTTGCCAAACTGTTCGATCAGCCGCCGACTCTCCTGCGATTGGCTCAGATCGAAGACGACCGTGGGGATGTTCTTGGCGTTCATGTCGATGACGCCGAAGAGGATCAGCTCGAACACGGGGACGGCGATAGCGAAGAAGAGCGTGCCGCGGTCGCGCAGCATCTGCGTCAGCTCTTTGCGGAACATCGCGGCGAAACCGTTCACAGGGAGGCCTCGACTTCCTTGCCGCGCGTTTCGGTAAGGCGGACGAAGACGTCTTCCAGCGACGGCTCGATCGGACTGACCGCTACGTTGCCGAGGCGGAAGGCTTCCAGGTCGCCTTTGAGCTTGTCGTTGGAAACGCCGCTGTCGATCAGAAGATGGAGCGACGTTCCGAAGATCGTGGCGGCCCGGACGTACGGCAGCGTGCGCGCGCTCGTCATCAGCCGCGCCACCCCTTCGCTCGAGACTGCCTCGACGCGCCGGGTTCCCTCGGGCGTGACCTCCGGCAGTTCCTTGAGCACGTCGGGGCGGCCGACGACGATGAGGTGGGCCATGTAGAGGTAGGCCACGGAGGCGCAACGCTCCGCTTCGTCCATGTAGTGCGTCGTCACGAACATCGTCACGCCGCTGCCGGCAAGCTCGAAGAGGAGATCCCACAGTTCGCGGCGGGCTACGGGATCGATGCCGGCGGTCGGCTCGTCGAGAAAGATGACGCGCGGTTGATGCATGAGCGCGGCGGCCAGCGCCAGGCGCTGCTTCCAGCCGCCGGAGAGCGCACCGGCGAGGCGGTCGCGGTACGGACCGATGTGAGTGAGGTTGACGGCCCAGTCGATCCGTTCCTTCCGCTCGGCACCTTTCAATCGGTAAATAGCACTGAAGAAGTCGAGGTTCTCCTGAACGGTGAGATCGCGGTAGAGGGAGAAGGCCTGGGAGACGTAGCCGATGTGCTGGCGGACGAGCTCTCCGTCTTTCTCGACGTCGTAGCCGTCGACGGTGGCGTGACCCTCGGTCGGCACCAACAGGCCGCACAGGATGCGGATCAGCGTCGATTTGCCGGAACCGTTCGGTCCGAGGAGTCCGAAGATCTCACCGCGTGGAACCTGCAGAGTGATGTCGTCGAGTGCCCGGACCGTTCCGAAGTTTTTCGAGACGCCCCGCACGTCGATGCCGGCGTCGTCGCTCAATCCGGCCGCCCTTTCACGCCGAGGTCGACTGACGCGGCCATGCCTGCCTTCAGTTTCGGATTCGGGTCGACGAGCACTTTCACGCCGAAGACCTCCTCGGCGCGTTGCGCGCGCGTCTGCACATTGCGTGGTGTGTACTCCCCCTGGTCGCTGACCGAGGCGATGTGTCCGGCGAACGAATCGTTCGGAAAGGTGTCGATGTGCACGCGCACCGGCTGGCCGACAGCGACGAGGCCGAGCTCCGTTTCCGGGACGTAGACGCGAACCCAGAGCTGGCTCGATTCGAGGATCTCGGCGACGGTCTGATTCGGAGCGACGATATCGCCCGGTCGCAAGCCGAATGACTGAATGATGCCGCCGACCGTGGAGACGACGCCGGTCTCGGCGCGCTGTTTCATGAGGGTGTCGAGCCGCCGCTGCTGTGCTTCAACCTCGGCACGGGCGGCATCGAGGTCTTCCTTGCGGGTTCCCTTTTGCAGGATGCGGAGATCGTCTGCCGAGGTTTTCGCCTTGGTCGCGGCGTCCTCGGCCATCTCTTTCGCCACGATGCCTTCGCGGTAGAGGCGTTCCCACCGGTGTCGATCGACCTCGTCGTTGCTGGCAATCGCAATTGCCTTGGCGATCTCTTCCGGCCGTGGTCCGGCGACCGCCTTCGCCAGCGCAGCCTTGGCGGCGGCGATGGCGGCACGCTGTTCGTTGATCTGCCGGTCGATCGTTTCGGTCTCGAGCGTCACCAGCAACTGTCCGGCGTCGACGTGCACCCCTTCATCGATGAACGTCTTCGATACCCGGCCGCCGACGAGCGATCCGACATTGACCGTCCGCGCCTCGAGGGTTCCGCTCAGGACGACTTCCTGCGGCTTACGCGATTCGTAGAAGTAGAGCAGCGCGGCTGCTCCGGCAATCGCGACGACGATCACCGCCAGCACGACCCGGAGCAGACCTTTCTTTTCTGCGGGCACGAGTACCTCCGTACGCGCGAAGGATGACACGAGAACGTTTCTCCCTGCGTCTCCTCGTCTCCCCCTGAAAAAAAGCCGCCGGTCGAAACCGGCGGCTTGATCAAACTACGGGAGAAATGCCCTAGAACGTGACCTTGGCCGCGAACTGGAGGATGCGCGGGCCGAACGAAGACGTCGGCTGGCCGAAGGGACTGACGTTGTCCTGGATCGTGAGCTTGGTGGGGACGCCGGCGGTGCTGGTCACGGCGTAGAACGTGTTGCGGACGCCGTTGACGTTGCTGCGGTTGAAAAGGTTGAAGGCCTCGGCGATGAGCTGCATACGAGCGCCCGCGTAAAGGCCGATGTCTTTCGTCACGCGCGGATCGATCGAGAACTGGCTCGGCAGGCGGAAGGAGTTGCGGGAGAAGCCGGGACCGCGGTCGTTGCGCGCATTGCCGTCGTTGTTCAGATCGGCGTTCGTCACGGCGCTGTAGGGCTGGCCCGACTGGTAGGAAGCGATACCGCTGATCGTCCAGCCACCGAGGAAGGCGCGGCTCATACCGTCCATCTTCGAGGAGTATGAATCGAGGCTCCAAACGCCGCTGAGAACGACGCGATTGGGCACATCGTTGTCGCCCGGCGCCCAATCGCCGTGAAGGTTGAGCGGGTCCTGCGCGTACTTCGGATCGTCGGTTCCGGGCACGACGGCGGTGGCGTCCGGCCGGTCGTCCTTGACCTTCGAGTAGGTGTAGGCCAGGCGCATCTGCCAGTTATTGGAGAAGCGCTTCTGAAGGTCGAGCGTCAGACCGCTGTACTTCGAGTTCGCGCTCGATTGGAACTCGAGGATGCGTGCAAAGTTCGTGAATGGATGGCCGGTGTAGCGGGTGAAGCTGCTCGTGCCGACCTGCGAGCCGCTGAAGGCGCTGAACACCGGGAGCGTGACGGTCGTAGGATTCGAGACGTTGATGTCGATCGTGCGAGGAAGGTCGGAGCCCTTCACGTACTGGTACGTGACCGAGAAGGCGAAGTCATCGTTCAGGGCGCGCTCAACGCCGAGGCTGGCCTGCTGCACTTTCGGATTCTGGAAGTTCGGAGCGAAGACGAAGATGGTCGGCTTCGGCAGCGTGACACCGGTCGGAATCGAATTGTAGATATTCGGGTATGTCGGAATCAGCGCGCCGGTGAAGTTGAGCGTCTGTACGTTGATGCCGTTGTTCGAGTGCGCGGTGCCGATCATGATGGCCGGCGTGCGGCCGTAGAAGATTCCGTAGCCGCCGCGGACGACGGTACGGTCAGCCGTGTTCGGCGTCCAGGCAAAGCCCAGGCGCGGCGCGATGTTGTTGTGGTCCTCGGGGACTTTGTTCGTGTCGAGTCCCGCGGCCAGGAGCTGGGTGTCAGGATTCAGCACGGACGGCTGCGCGATCTTCTGGAAATCGTAGCGAAGGCCGGCGTTGATCGTCAGCGTCGGACGCGCCTGCCATTCGTCGTGAACGAAGGCGGCATACTCGGTCATGTCGGGATGGGTGGTCGCTCCCGAAGTGCCCGGGCCGGCGAAGGCCTGAAGGTAGCTGGCGGCGATCCCGTTCTGAAAGTCGGCCAGGCTGTTGAAGACATACGACCCGAAGAAGTTGCCCGGGAAGAAGTTGAGGATCTTGTCCTGGTTGACGTCGAAGCCGGCCTTCACGGCATGGCTGCCGAGGACGTCGGTCAGCGTGTCGGCGATCTGGTGGCGCTTGATGGTCGTCTCGCGCGGGCTGAACGTGTTGCGTCCGATGTTGAGCACGCGGATCGAGTTCTGGTTGATCTGCGCTTCCGGATCGGCGGTGTTCGCTTTGCCCGGCTCGCTATCTTTCGCATATTGCCCGCGCACTTCGTTGAAGAGCGAGCTGGTGAGGATCGTCGAGTTAGAGAAGGAGAGCGTGTCGGTTTGAACGAGCGAATCACCCGTGTGCCCAAGGGCGTTGGAGGAGTTGCCATTCTCGAAATTGCCGCCGGTGAACCGCTGCCGGTTGTAACGCAACGAGAGATGATCGTTCTTGAAGAGCTCGTGGTCGGTCTTGAGCAGGAAGACGTCCTGGTTCTGCGTCTTCTGGTAAGTGCCGGCCTGTGCCAGGACCTTCTGAAAACCGGCTTGCGATGCCGCATCGGCCGGTACCTGCGCCGCCGTGACGCCGAGGAGGATCGGGTTGTCGATGGAGTTGCGCTGGCCGTCGTAGTTGGCGAAGAAGAAGTGTTTCTCCTGAATGATCGGGCCGCCGACGCTGAAACCGTATTGATCGAAGTGGTACGGCCCCTTCGCGCGCGGCGGCGTCTGAATGGTGTTGATGAAGTCGTTCGCGTTGTAGCGGCGGTCGCGAAGGAAGTCGAAGGCGGTGCCGTGATACTCGTTCGTCCCCGACTTGGTGACAACGTTGATGACGGCGCCGCCGGCGCGGCCGTACTCGGCCGAGTAGGAGTTGTTGTTGACCTGGAACTCCTTCACCGCGTCCTGCGAGAACTGATACGGCGCGCGGCCCGAGCCGGTGCGTCCGAGAGCCTGGCCGAAGAAGGTGTTGTCGTTGTTCGCGCCGTCGATGACGAGCGAATTGAGCGTGCCACGCTGGCCGGCGAAGCTGATGTCGCCGAGCCGGACGTCGCGCACGACACCGGGCGTGGTCAGAACGAAGTCGATGAAGTTGCGGCCGTTCGTCGGCAGATTGGCGATCGCTTTCTCATTGACCACGGAGCTGACCTCGGAACGGGTTGTGTCCACGAGCGGTGCCGCGGCCGTGACCGTGACGCTTTCGCTCACGCCCTGCTTCAGCGAGAAGTTGACCGCCGAATCGCTGCCGACGTTGACGACGATCCGGTCGTACTTGACCGGCTGAAAGCCTGACAATTCGCTCGACACCGAGTAGACGCCCGGCGGCAGCAGTGGGATGTCGTAGTGTCCGGCCGAAGTCGACACCGCGGTGCGCGACAGGCCGGTGGCGGTGTTGAGGGCGGTGATTGTGACGCCCGGCAAGGCGCCACCGGAGGCATCGGTCACGGTGCCCGAGATGGAACCATTACTGCTTTGCGCAAACGCGGAAAACGGCACGATGGCGACGAGCAGAGCTATCGCAAACAGGAAGCGCATATGCTTCGCGTGACTCATGGAGACTCCTTGCATGAGGGTTGATTGAAACTGCAATCCAGGACGAATGAGCGGAGGATAACAGAGGTTTTCGACGATGGCGATTGCATCAGTGAATCCGGCGACTGGCGAGGTACTGAGGTCCTTTGAAGCGCTGCATGATGCCGCGATCGATGCGGCAATTGCCCGCTCCGAGCGTGCTCTACGTGTAAACCGTGCGCGTGGTTTTCATGAGCGCGGGATTCGGATGCGGATGACCGCGGAGATCCTGGAAAAACGGCAGGGCGAGCTTGGAAGGCTCATCACGATGGAGATGGGCAAGCCGGTCAAAGCCGCCGTCGCCGAGGTCGCGAAGTGCGCAAATACCTGCCGCTACTACGCAGAGCATGCCGAGGGTTACCTGGCCGATGAGCATGTGAAAACCGAGGCACAGGAGACGTTCATCCGATACGAGCCGATGGGGACGATTCTGGCCGTAATGCCGTGGAACTTTCCCTTCTGGCAGGTCTTCCGCTTCGCCGCGCCGGCGTTGATGGCCGGCAATGTAGCCCTGCTCAAGCACGCCTCGAATGTGCCGCAATGCGCCCTGGCCATCGAGGAGGTCTTTCGCGATGCCGGTTTTGCCGATCATGAGTTCCAGACGCTGCTGATCGGCTCCGAACAGGTCGAGCGGGTCATCGCCGACCCACGGGTGAAGGCGGTAACACTGACCGGCAGCGAACCGGCCGGCGCGAGCGTGGCGTCGATTGCCGCGAATCACATCAAAAAAGCGGTCCTCGAGCTCGGCGGCAGCGATCCGTTCATCGTCATGCCATCGGCATCGCTCGACGACGCAGTGGCTACAGCGGTCAAGGCCCGGATCGTCAACAACGGCCAGTCCTGCATCGCCGCGAAACGTTTCATCGTCCACCAATCGATCGCCGACGTCTTCGAGAAACGCTTCGTGGCGGCGATGGAGGCGCTGAACGTCGGCGATCCGATGGATGAGTCGACTGATGTCGGCCCGTTGGCGACGCCGCGAATCGCCAGTGACATCGAGAAACAGGTGCGCGACTCAGTTGCGGCCGGTGCGCAGTTGCTGACCGGTGGCAAACGTGACGGCAACTACTACGCGCCGACCGTGCTGGCGCGCATTCCGCCGGACGCACCCGCCGCACGTGAGGAGACATTCGGCCCGGTTGCGTCGCTCTTCCGCGTGAAGGATGTCGATGAGGCCATCGCCGTCGCGAACGACACCCCCTTCGGCCTCGGCGCCTCCGTCTGGACGAATGATCGTGCCGAGGCGGACCGCTTCATCGACGGCATCGACACCGGCCAGGTCTTCATCAACGCCATGGTGGCCTCCGATCCGCGCCTCCCGTTCGGCGGTACCAAACACTCCGGCTTCGGGCGGGAGCTGGGGGCGTATGGGATCCGCGAGTTCGTGAATGTGAAGACCGTGTGGGTGGCGTAGAGAGATCGACTCTCTGATCAGCTCTCACGAATCTATGTAAGCGTTTGAAAGAACTGTGGTTAGCCGTGACTATCCTGAGTTCACCCACCTTTGTTCACGTCCCATTCGATGAGGTTGTCGCACCAATTCGATGAGGTCAAACGACCTATTCGATGAGGTTGTCGAAGCATTCAATGAGGTCAACGACCTATTCGATGAGGTTGCCGAAGCATTTGATGAGATCAGCGACCCATTCGATGAGGTTGTCGAAGCATTCGATGAGCTCAGCGACCCATCCGATGAGGTTGCCGAACCATTCGATGAGATCAGCGACCCATTCGATGAGGTTGTCGAAGCATTCGATGAGGTTAACGAAGGCTCCGATCAGTTCAACGAAGGCTCCGTTGAGGTCGGCGAAGGCTCGGATAAGGTCAGGGACGTCGTCGATGACATCGGTTAAGGTCGGCGAACGATCAATTATGGTGAAGCCAAGCCTCGTGCCTGCGCTGTTCGATTCATCTTTTTCTTCCGCCGTCATCCTTAGCTTAGCTAGCTATTCGCAACGACGAGGGCTGCTCAGTCGTACAAGTACCGGACCGATGTCAGCCCCCGTTGCAGAGCACGCCTTTTTCGTTGGAATTCCGTTTCCTTCTCGCGTGCTACGATCGCCGGCGGTCCTAATAAGTTGTCAATCGGAGAGTTCATGAACGGTTTTCCTCGCCTTCGTCTCGCCGTATTCACGGCGTTTTTGACCCTTTTCGTCAGTCCCCTCTTTGCCTCCGATCCGTGGGATTCGGCGGCATTTTCTTCCGATCCGAAGGAACTGGTGGCGGCGGCGGAGAAGGTATCGAGCGGCGACGCGGGATTTGTGGTCCTGCTCGATGAGGCGAACTACACGTTCGACGCTGATGGGAAGTCGCATACGACGCAGCGGCACCTCTATCGCGTCGTCGACGACTCCGCGGTGGAAGGACTTGGGACCATCGAGGTGCCGTGGGCGCCCTGGTACAACGACCGGCCGACCGTGACGGCGCGGGTGGTGTCGAAGGACGGGACGGTGCACACGCTCGACGCCAAGGCCATCATCGAGGCACCGGCGCGCGAGGACCTCGACATCTTCAGCGACAACCGCGTGCTGCGCGCGCCGCTGCCGGGGGTGGCGGTCGGCTCCGTCATCGAATACGTCATCGAGTTCAATGGCAACAATCCGATGGGCGATGCCGGGACCTCCGACATCTTTGTGCTCGGCGGGTACGCGCCGACGCAACGGACGCGCATGACCATCGACGGACCGTCGTCACTCGAGCCGCGCATCGTCAACAAGAGCGACCTGCAGGCTAAAACCGAGGAGAAGAACGGGCGCCGTATCACCACGTTCGAAAGCGGCCGCATCGAAGGGCGCAAAGACTTCGAGAACTTCCTTCCCTTCGACGTCATCAACCTTCCCTACATCGCTTTCTCCACCGGCTCCTCATGGCGGAACCTGGCCACGCGCTATAGCGAGATCGTCGACATGCAGATCGCCGGCAACGACCTCAAGAAATTCACGCACGACGCCATCGGCGCCGCCACGGAGCGGCGCGACGTCATTGCCCGCGCCCTTGCCGCGGTCGAGAAGAACGTCCGCTACGCCGGCGTCGAAGTGGGCGAGTCGTCGATCGTCCCGCGTCCGCCGCTGACGGTTCTCGGCAACAAGTACGGCGACTGCAAAGACAAGGCGACGCTGCTCGTGGCCATGCTCCGTCTGGCGGGCATCCCCGCGCATGTGGCCCTGCTTCGCGCCGGCGAAGACTTCGACGTCCTGGCAGATCTTCCGGGCATGGGGCGCTTCAATCACGCCATCGTCCGCGTCGACGCCACGGCCAAGGATCCGGCCATGTGGGTCGATCCGACCGACGACTTCGCCCACGCCGGCGACCTGCCGTCGCAGGATCAGGGACGCCTGGCGCTCATCGCCGCGGGCGATACATCCGCGCTGACGAAGACGCCGGAGACGCCGTCGACGGCGAACAAGTATTCGGAGACGCGCACCTACACCCTGCCCGAGGACGGCAAGGCGCACGTCCTCGAGGTCAGCGAAACCGTCACCGGCTCCGAGGATTCGTTCCAGCGTCACTACTACGCGGAGAGCGATCGGACCAAGTATCGCGAACAGATCGAGACCTACGTCAAGTCGTACTACGCGGCGAAGAAGCTGGATAAGGTCGAAGCGACCGATCCGCACGATCTGACCAAACCGTTCCGCGTCACGATCGAAGCCTCGGATGCCGATACCGGCGTCGCGCACGATGGCGATGCCGCGGTTGCTTTCCATCCGGCGAACCTCATCAACTGGCTGCCGTTTCCGCTGCGCAACTTCGGCGACGATCACGCCGAAGAGGCGCGCCGGAAGCGCGCCGGCGAGTTCGTCTTTCCCGCGGCGGGACTGCGCGAATGGACCTACCACATCGTTCCGCCGGCCGGCTACACGGTGCGCACGCTGCCGCCCAACGAGACCACGAACCTCGGCACGACCACGCTGAGCAAGGAGTTCCACTCCCAGCCCGACGGCTCGGTCATGGCCGTGCTGCGCTTCGACAGCGGCAAACGGCGCATCAGCGCACCGGAATTCGAAGAGACGCGCGCCGCGATCAAGAAAGTCTTCGAGGCCAAGCCGACCATCATCGGCTTCGACTTGATCGGTCAGGCCAAGCTCAACGCCGGAGACGTCGCCGGCGCGCTGGCGGAATTCCGCAAGCTGGTGGTGCTGCATCCGAAAGAGGCGCAGCACCACATCGAGATCGCCCGCGCGCTTCTGATCGGCGGCCTGGGCGACGCCGCACGGGCCGAGATCCAGCGCGCCGTGGCGCTGGAGCCATCGAACGCACATGCCCAGGCCGCCCTGGCCGGCATCCTGGAGTACGACCTCCTGGGCCGCCTTCTGCGCAAAGGCTTCGACATGGACGGCGCCATCGCCGCGCTGCGCAAAGCGAAAGAGATCGATCCGAAGAACGCCGACTACCGCGGCGCGCTGGCCAAGCTGCTGACCTATGGAAGCGACGGCACCGAGTACGGTCCTGGCGCGAAACTCGATGATTCGATCGCCGAGTACCGCGCCGTGGCGACCGAAGTCGGCGAGAAGGAATCGAAGCAATTCGACGACGACCTCATGCCGGTGCTGGCCCATGCCGGCCGGTTCGCCGAGATGAAGGATCTGGCCAGGACGGTGCAGGACACGCAGCTTCGCGAGACCGGCCGCATCATCGCTATCGCCGCCACTGACGGCCCGGCGGCGGCCATGCACGAGCTGGGCGCCTTCGACGCGAACACCCGCCGCAACTACGCGCAGGCGGTCGCGCAGATGCTGCTCAATCTGCGCCTCTATCCCCAGGCCACGGAGATGTACGACGCGGCGACGCAGGGCGCGCCAAACGCCTCGAGCGCACGGCCGTTCATCGAGGCGTTGCGTAAGACGAAACGGATCGAAGAGCTTCCCCTCGACGAAAAAGACCCGCGCTCCGTCGTGCAGAAAATGATCGTGGCCATGGTCCACAACGACACGCCGGCGCTGAAGAAGCTCTTCGCATTCGACATCAAGCCAACCGATGACGAAGAGGACGGTGAAGATCCCTTCAGCGTGATGCGTACGCTGACCTCGGGCAGCAGCATGCCGCCGGCCGTGATCGGCGATCTTTCCTTCGGCACGATGCGCATCCAGAGCGACGGCAACGACAAGAGCGGTTATCGCCTGCGCCTGCGCGGCGAGAACGGCGTGAACATGCCGACCCTTTTCGTCGTCCGCCAGAACGGTGGCTACATCATCCGCGCCAGCACGTTCATCGCCGATACCATCGGAGCGGCTGTGCTGGCATATACCGACGCCGGCGACCTGGAGACCGCGCGGACGTGGCTGAACTGGCTGCGCGAGGACGTGCAGGCCGGCGGCGGTGACGATCCGCTGCGCGGCGTCCCCTTCGCCGCGCTCTGGCCGAAAGACAACCCCGCCACGAACGCGGATGAGATCCGCACCGCCGCGGCATCGATGATGATCCGAAAAGGCGACGAGAAGAGCATTCCCATTCTCCTGGCGATGCGGGAGAAAGCGGCGAACGACCGCATGAAATCGTGGATCGACGTCGCACTCAGCGCCGCCTACGCCAACCGCAAGGATTGGAAGAGCGTCGTACCGATCGCCGAGCGCCTCAACGCCGCCTATCCCGATTCGGACAACGCCTTCAGCACGCATGTCTTCGCGCTGTCGTTGAGCGGCCGCACGGCGGATGCCGAAGAGCTGGCAAAGAAGCGGCTGGCAAAGAAGCCGAAGGATGACGAGGCGCTTCGCGCGCTCTCCTCGATTGCCGCCCAGGCACGCGACTACCCGGCCGCCGCGAAATACGCCGAGCAGCTCGTCGACGAGTTGTCGCCGACGCAGAACGATTACAACAATGCCGCCTGGTTCGAGCTGTTCGCCGGCAACATCACCCACGCCATGGAGAACGCGCGCCGTGCCACGGCCGAGGAGTCGCAGACCTCCGCCGCGGCTCTGCATACGCTGGCCACGCTCTACGCGGAAACCGGCAAGAACATCGAAGCCCGCGACGCACTCCTTCGTACGCTCGAAAAGAGCCGCCGCGATCAGCCCGACAGCAGCGACTGGTACGTCCTAGGCCGCATGGCCGAGAACTACGGTGTCCGCGACGCCGCCCTCGCCGCCTACAAACGCGTGGTCAAGAAAGAAGAAGCCGACGGAGCCTCGGTTTGGGAGCTCGCACAAAAGCGTTTAGCGGTGATGGGAAAGAGCTGAGTCAGGGATTGCGATCCCCAGCGCGCTGATCACCGGGAGCACATGCTCCCGGTATCGGAGGACCTCGCGGTAGCGGCCCTCGCTCACTCGGCTCTCACCGATCGATTCGTAGGCCGGCGGCGTGATCTCGAACTGCTCCAGCATGGCACTCGCGGAGCTTGACCGCAGGCACTCCACCGCGAAAGCCCCCCTACCGAAGCGACCGAGCGCGTCCTCTACCTCGCCTTGCACCGCACGATACGCCATCGCTGCATCGATCTTGCGATCGAGCGCACTCTCGTCGAGCTCCAGACGGACAAGTGCTTCCTCCGAGGCCGCAACGGGATCGCCGTGTACCGCGAATTCGTAGTTCTGCAGCACCCGTCCCGTTCGCGTCCGCACGATGGCGACGGCGCTGTCGATCAGAGCGCGGCAGAGGTCGTGCGCCGGATTGAACCCTTCCATGGCGTCGCCGGCAACGCATTGGATGTCCGCGTCGATCAGATTCCCGGCAAGCTCGTTCACCAGATCGACGAACACCTCCACGCGGCCGTTGAGCAGAATCCGGTAAACCTCCCGATCGGAAAAGCGGCCGTAAATCGAACCAGGCAAAGCTCGCACTCCCTGAAGAAGACGGCTTGTCGATTCGAGTCGCGATTGACCGTTGCCGCCGGAGCCGTCCGTAAGGCAGAAGTACAAAGGACGCTTGCGCTCCAGGTAGTGGTGAATCACCAGCTCGTGGCCGGGATGCGCCACGACAACGGCGGCGTTGCCTGAATCACTGAAGGAAGCGGGCATGGGCTGGGTGCCTTCGGTGAGTGTACATCGCCATCATTCAGCGTTTCATCAGCCGGTAAAGACGGCGCAACAGGCGTTCCGTTGGCGACATCACGGCCGGGCGGACAAGCTGGATGTCCTTCGAAAGATGCGAGAGAGACTCCGCCATCGCGCGGAGGTCATCTTCCGGCGCCATGGCCACGCGGCCAGCCAGCAACTCTTCATACAGCTCGATGAACTGTTCCGTGAGCAGGTCGATGCCGGCCGTGACGCGGATAGCGTCAGTAACCTTCGCCGCGTCGTCCGCATCGTAACGATCGATCTCGGCGCCGATGGCCGCTTCCGTGATCGGCCGCTGCAGAAGGCGCGCACCGAAGTTGAGCTGCCTCATCGCGTCGAGGTCGCGCGCGGTGAGCATTCCCGCCAGGCCGGCTGCATCGCAGACGATGACCGCGGCGCCGGCCGCCGCCGCCTCGAGGGCGCAGCGCGCCTTCCCGAAGACGAGGTCGTATCGCGAGAGGATCTCCTCCGGATGCTCCGTTGCCGTTCCGGCCGCCCGTCCAACGATGGCAACTGTGATTCCGCGTTGCGAGCAGGCCGCCTCGATCGTCGACGCAAACGAGTCCGGCGAGGCCGCGTTGCTGAAGACCAGCGCACGAAGCGGACGGCGTGGAAGCGGCGGCCGCCGTTGGAATCGCTCCAGGTCGACCGCGTTCGGCAGGATTCGCATCGCAGACTCCGGTATGCCGTGCTCGAGCATCATCCGGTCGCGGCAGTTCCGGTCGACAGCGATGTATCGACCGATGTGCGGGGTACGTGGAGGCGTCGAATGCCACGTCAGCCCGTCGTGGCAGACAAAGAGCGCCGGCACACCCGGAAAGCGCGCCAGCGCGGTCAGCGTCTCGAGATGATGGTGCCCATGAATGACATGCGGTGCCGCGGCAATCGCCGCAATGTCGTTCGTCACCGGAATCGTGGCCTGCCGCAATTGCTCCGCAACGGCACCGAGGACGGTGGTGTAGACCACCGGCTGCCATCCACGGCGTAGCAGCGCCAGCGCGACATCGCGAGTATAGAGATCGGATCCGGAGCACGACGTCGCCGAATAGGTGGCGATCAGGACGCGTCGCGGCTCAGGAGGGTTCATCCGCGTAACTCTATCTCCGCGTCTCCGCGTCTCCGCGTGAAACCTACCTACGAACGAACCCTCGTTCGGAGAGGATCTCGACGATCCTCGCCGCATTCGCTTCCGCGCTGACGGTCGTCGTATCCAGAGTCAGCTCCGCGGACGATGGGGCCTCGTAAGGATCATCGATCCCGGTGAAATTCTTGATCGTTCCACGGCGCGCCTGGGCGTACATCCCCTTCGTGTCCCGCGCCTCGCAGACTTCGAGAGGCGTATCGACGAAGACTTCGATGAAATTGGCGGCACCGACCATCTCGCGGACCGTGCCCCGGGTAGCGCGGTAGGGGCTGACGGCGGCACAGACGACCGCGCCGCCGTGCCGGACGATCTCGGCAGCGACGAAGCCGATACGGAGGATGTTGGCGTCGCGGTCCTCCTTGGAAAACCCGAGTCCTTTCGAAAGATGGGTGCGAACGACGTCGCCGTCGAGGAGAGTGACCTGACGGCCGTGCTCGAGGAGGCGGCTGACGACGATCTCCGCGGTCGTCGATTTTCCGGCGCCGCTGAGGCCGGTGAACCAGATGCAGAAGCCCTGGCGATGTTTCGGCGGGTGACTCTCGGCCAGAATCGCGGCAACCTCGGGGCGTGTAAACCACTCCGGCAGCGGACGGCCCACGCCGAGGAAGTCGTCGCGGACCTGCGTGCCAGAGATCGAGCGCGTCTCCGCGCCCCCTGCCACGCGAAACGCTTCCTCGTAGCGGTCTTTGCCGGCAACGTAAACCAGCTCGCGGAAGGGGATCATCGTCATCCCGATCTCGGCCTCATGCGAGGCGACGAGCTCCTGCGCATCGTACGGGCCGTAGAAACCGGCGCCGGGGCTGGCGTGATCGCGGCCAACGATGAAATGGTTCGCCCCGAAATTGCGCCGGATGATGGCGTGCCACAGCGCCTCGCGCGGCCCGGCCATCCGCATCGCCAGCGGCAGCAGCGAAAGCAGCACCCGGCCCGGCGGGAAGTGCTTCTCCGCCAGCGCGCGGTACGTCCGGACGCGCGTGTAGTGATCGACGTCGCCCGGCTTCGTCATTCCCACGGAGGGGTGCAGCAGCAGCACGCCGTCGACCGCCTCGATGGCGCGGCGCACAAGCTCCTCGTGCGCGCGGTGCATCGGGTTGCGGGTCTGGAACGCGACCACGTTGCCATGCCCGAGATCCTCCAGCGCCTTGCGCACCTCGGCGGGCGTCCGGCGCAGATCGCGGAAGTCCCACGGCGTGTCAGTGCTGATCACGCGCATCGGACCGCTGATGTTGCGGCGTCCCCATCCCGCCATCTCCGCGACCAGCGGATGTTTCGTGTCGCGCGTACCAAAGACGCCGATCGCCGCTTCATCGCAGTCCCATTCGTAGATCTCCTCGACGGTCATTACGGCGAGGATCTCGGTGTGCGGCCCGCGAAGGACGACGTCTTCGCCGGCCGCGACCTGCGCGTCGTCCGCGACAGGAAGCGTGATCGGGATCGGAAAGAGTGTCCCATCGGCCAGCCGCATCTCAGCGACGACGCGCTCGTAGTCCGCACGATTGAGAAAACGATCGATCGGCGAGAAACCGCCGGTGGCCAGAAGCTCGAGGTCGCAGCGCGACCGCTCCGAGATCTGCAGCGACGCAAGCGTGTTCGCCGTGGCCATGAGATCCGCGACCGATTCGGCCGGCTCGATCAGGCCGACGAGACGGCCGCCATACGGCTCGATTAGGGTTGCGGTCATGCGGCGCCGCGAACGTGACGGCACTTGACAGAATTTCCTATGCCGCCAGACTCATCGTGCCGGCAGATACTCGGCAGGGATCGGGTGCGCCGCGTCTTCCTCTTCCCAGAAAATCGTCAGCACCTTCCAGTGGTCGCCGATGCGGACGAGCTGGAAGCTGTTGATCCCGCGCGCGAATGGCTTGTCATCCGACGACGCATGCCGCGATTCGTAGGTGCTGAAGACATGGGCGATGTCGCCGAAATGCTGCATGCGGTTCGCCGCCGGCCGCTCGAAGAATCCATTGTCTTTAAAATAGGCGCCGGCCTTCGTCGCGTACTCCTGGGGCGTCATCGCGCTAGCCGTCACGACGCCGTCCTTGCGATGCGTCGAGATCAGCCGAGCGCCCGGCGCGAACAGCGCATCGAAACGATCCCAGTCCCTCTGCCCGGCCGGCCCGGAGATGACGTTGTAAACCGCCAGCACCGTCGACTCGATCGCAAGTTGATCACTTCCCGGCTGCGCCGCCGGTTGGGAAGACGGCACCGAGGCGCACGCGGAAGCGAGGGCAAGCAGAAAGACGAGCAGCTTTTTCATGCGCGCGAGTATAGGCGGGGTCTCGCAGTCTCGCAGTCTCGCGGTTGCGGGGTCTCGCGGTCTGGTAGTTTCGCGACCCTGCAAGGAACCCACCTCGCGACCTCGCAACCGCGAGACCGGGTAACCGCACTACCGCGGGCTCTGAATGACCCCGTCATCGTACGTCAGCTCCAGGAACACATCCTCCAGCGCGCGATCGCTCTTCAATTCCGCGGTCGTTCCGCTGGCGACGATGCGACCGCGATTGAGGATGGCGATGCGATCGCAGACCGCTTCGGCAACCGAAAGCGTATGCGTCGTCAGGAAGACCGTTTTCTTCTCCTCGGCCAAGCGGCGGAAGAGCAGCTTGACCTGTTTTTGCGCCAGCGCGTCGAGACCGACCATCGGCTCGTCGATGATCAACAGCTCCGGATCGTGAACGAGCGCGGAGACGATGACGAGCTTTTGCTTCATCCCGTGCGAGAGGTTCTCGATGCGCGCGTCGGCCCAGCCGGCGATGCCGAAGTAGGCCAGCAACTCCATCGCCCGCGTTTCGCAATCACGCCATTCACGGCTGTAGAGATTCGTCACGAATTGCAGCAGCTCGCGGCCGGTCAGCTTCTCGTAGAGAAACGGCCGGTCGGGGATGTATCCGGTGGTGGCCTTCACGCGGACGCCTTCGGTGGTTACATCGAGTCCGTTCACGTGTACCGTGCCTGAGGTCGGCAGCGAGAGGCCGGCCAGGATGCGGATCGTGGTCGTCTTCCCGGCGCCGTTGGGGCCGAGAAACCCGAAGATCTCGCCGCGGGCGACGTCGAGCGAAATGTCGTCAACCGCCGTAAAGTCGCCATAACGCTTGGTCAGATTGCGAATCTCGATCATCGGACAGCCCGGCCGCGCAGGGTATCATCCGAAAAACTTTCAACCGCGGAAACCGTAACCACGAATGGCTGAACGTGAGCATCTCGACGACCGCACCCTGGTGGCGCGCATCCTCGAGGGCGACCGAGACCGATTCACAGAGCTGGTGAAGCGCTACGAAAAGCGCATCATTAACTATGTGTATCGAATCACGCATCGCTACGAAGACGCTCACGACCTGGCCCAGGAAATCTTCGTGAAGGTCTACGTCGCCCTCGACCGCTACGACCCGAAGTACCAGTTTTCGACGTGGCTCTTCCGGATCGCCCAGAACAGCGCCATCGACGCGCTGCGTAAGAAGACCGTGAACGAGGTGTCGATCGCGCCGAAGCCGGGCGAGGACGACGCGAAAGAACGCGAGTTCGCCGACACCGGCGTGTCGCCCTACCGCGCCATGAGCAACAAACAACTCGCCGATGCCATCGATACGGCCGTGAAGAACCTGCCGACCGACTATCGCGAGTTGATTCAGCTTCGGCACTTTGCCGAGCTATCCTACGAGGAGATCGCTTCGATGAAGAAGCTGCCCCTCGGCACTGTTAAGAACAAACTGTTTCGGGCGCGTAATCTGCTGAAGGTCGAGCTCGAAGGATTTGTGGAACCCCTATGAAAGATCCTACGGTCGAAGACGCGTGTCAGCGATACCTGGAAGATCCGGAAGCGAACGCCGCACATCTGGAGACATGCGCGGAGTGCCGCGCTGTCTCTGCGGCACTCTCCGCGAAAGCCAGCGTCGAGCCCGCGGTGATCGATGTGAATACACTACCGCTCGCTAACTGGGAAGGTTCCTCGCATCGTCCGTGGCCGCTCGTTCTCGGCCTCGGCGCCGTCCTTGTCATCATCGCGCTCGCCCTCTGCGACGCCGCGGGGATGTCGCCCGTACACGTTGCCGAGAGCTCGCTGGCATCGATGGAGGCGATTCGTAGTCTCGTGAACAGCGCCACCGCGTCGCTGCGCGGCGCCTCGTTCGGATGGCAGATCGCATTCGGCGCCGCTTTCCTGATCGTCAACGCGCTGCTCGTCCTGCTGCTGCGGCGCTCGCCGAGGGGGATCGATGCGTAGGATGCTGCGCCTGTTCCTGCCGCTGACCGTCGTCGCCGCCTCGCTGGTGACGGCGATGATTGCCGCTCCGCCGAGCTTCGGCGTACACGCGCCATTGACGGTGGCCGATGCGACGGCAATGCTGCAGAACACCGCAATCACCACGGCGCTTCTGGCCGTCTGGATGTTCGCCGCGGTGGCGCTGACGCTCCTCAGCGGACGCGAGATCCGCTACTCATCACTGGAAATGCGCGCCAGCGCTCTGCACTGTTTTGCTCTCGGCCTCGTCGCCGTAACGAGTTTTGTCCTGACTGCGATCGTGTTCAGTTACCTCATTCCGTATCTCGTCGGCGTTCCCCTTCTTTTCGCCCTCGGTGTGTTCGCGATCCTCACGAAGATCTATGGCATGGTCGCCGTCTTCCACGCCATCGGTACGCTCGTGGCCGGCTCACGGACGCGCGAGCAACTGAACAGGCGCCGCTGGCTGCGCGGCGATCTGGCCATGGTCGTGGTCGGCATCATCATCCTCGGCGCCTTGCGCCTGATCCCGATCGTCGGCCCGATCATCTGGGGTCTGTCTTCGGTCTTCGGCATCGGCACCGCCCTGGCGACGAAGTTCGGCCGCCGCGAGCCGTGGTTCCTGGCGCTCAAGGTGGCCTGACCTCGAAACACAGACTAAGGTGAGCGAATGAAAGCATCGGTATTCATCGCCACAAGCCTCGACGGTTTCATCGCGCGCGAAAATGGGGCGTTTGATTGGCTGCCGGCCGAGCCTGAGCCGCACGGCTACGACGAGTTCATCGCGTCGGTCGATGCCCTCGTCATCGGACGCAAGACGTTCGAGACCGCGGCGGCATTCAGCCCATGGCCGTACGGAAATAAGCCTGTGGTGGTGCTCACCTCGCGGCCGTCCGCATGGAAAGCGCCGGACGGTTCCGTCTGCGAGTTCATGTCCGGCAGCCCGTGGGAAGTCGTGGACAGGCTCACCGAGCGCGGCATGAACCATCTGTACATCGATGGCGGTGTGACCATCCAGCGCTTCCTGGAAGCGGGATTGATCCAACGCATGATCATCACGCGCGTCCCCGTTCTTCTCGGAAGGGGGATTCCGTTGTTCGGCCCGCTGTCGCGCGATGTCAGAATCGATCACGTAGCCACCCGGTCGTATCCGAGTGGCCTTGTTCAGAGCGAGTATCTGATCGCCGAATGAGGTAAGGCAATGCGAATCGCTGCCGGTTTCAAGGCGCATTCTGGTTGGGCAGCCCTGGTCGTCATCGGCGCATCGGGTGATGGCTTCCACGTAATCGACCGTCGACGGATCGAGCTCGTCGACCTTGCTGACATCGACTGGGCAAAACAGCCCTACCACGCCGCGGAAGGCCTCCCGCCGGCGAAGGCACGTCAGCTCGTCGAACACGCCATCTCGTCGGCGCACCGCATCGCCGCGAAGGAAATGCGCGCCTTCGTGGAGCGGTCGCGCGATGCCGGCCACGAGATCGACGGCTGCGCCGTCCTTGTCGGATCGCCGATGCCCGGCTGGACGGTCGAGCAGATCCTCTCCGTTCACATGCGCATGCATAAAGCCGAGGGCGTTCTCTTCCCTGCCGCGCTGGCTGGTGCTGTGGAGGGGTGCGACCTGAAACTCGTCACCATTCCGGAGAAGGATTTGCCTGCGCGTGCCGATGCGGCCACCGTGAAGAAATTACCGGAGCTCGGGAAGTCAGCCGGTCCACCATGGGGGAAGGACCAGAAAAACGCCGCGCTGGCTGCGATGCTTTTTCTGAAAAATGTCCGCGGGCAGGGTAGGACTTGACCGCGCTGGGACACTCCTAGATAGGCCGCGCGTAATTCAGCGCCGGCCTCAGGAGGTCCGTGATGCGCAAGATCCTCGCCGTGTTGTTTCTGATCACTGTTTGTGCACCCAACGTATTCGCGTGGGGAGAGGAGGGACATCGCATGGTTTGCAGAATCGCGTACCTCTCACTGTCTCCCGATGATCAGAAGGAGGTCGACCGGCTGACGACGGCGTACAAGACGCCGCCGGGTACGAGCCTGCAGATCAGCAGCTTCCCCGATGCCTGCGTTTTTGCCGACGAAGCGCGCAGGCAGGCACGGGACGCGGAAAAGGCCGGGAGCACGACCAGCCCCTGGCTGCACTTCAAGGGTTTCTCCAACTGGCATTTCCTCAACGTGGCCCGCAGCGCAACGAAGATCCAGGAAAAGGCTTGCAACAACGACTGCGTCCTTACCGGAATCACGACGCATTCGGGCATGCTGAAGAACGGCAAAACCGATCAGGAGCGCGCCGAGGGGCTCGTCTTCCTCGGTCACTGGGTCGGCGACATCCATCAGCCGCTGCATGTCAGCTATGCCGACGATCTGGGAGGAAACGACATCAAGCCGGTGACCGGAGGCTTCTATCCCATCCCCAAGAGCTACCCGTTGAATCTGCATGCGGTCTGGGACGGATCGATCATCCGGATCATCATCGCCGGACCAGGCTGGCGCGCGTTTGCCGACAGCCTGCAGGGGAAGATTACTGCTGCGCAGAAGACCGCCTGGTCAACATCGACACCGCTTGCGTGGGCGCAGGAATCCTACGACGTTACAACGCTTGCCGGCGTCGAGTACTGCAAGAAGACAAACGCCGGCTGCGAAGCGTTTGGAACCGGCCGCGATCTGACAAAGGCATACCAGGACCAGTTTGCCAAAGTTGTCGATCTACGCCTGCAGAAGGCAGGGACGCGGCTGGCGGCACTGATTCATGAAGCGTTGCATCCGTAGAGCTATGACCAATCCCAACGCACGACGTTTCGAGTGTGAGCAACACCACGCGGGCCTTTCCGTCAGCGACATTTCCGCCGCTGTCGATTTCTATACGGGAAAGCTCGGCTTCTGGCTCGCCTTCACGTGGGGCGACCCTCCGACCTTCGCCGGCGTGAATCTCGGCGATGTACAGATTTTCCTGCAGCACGGCACTCCCAGCCCCCAGGGCTGCTCCGTCTACTTCGTGGTCGGCGACGCCGACGAGCTTTACGAGTTCCAGCGCGCGAACGGTGTCGAGGTTGTCGAACCGCCATCCGACAAACCATGGCTACTGCGCGATTACACGGTCCGCGATCTCGACGGCTACTACCTCATCTTCGGCCACCGCCTGCAGAACACGCAACCTCCTCTTCCCATCGAGCGGGTAGACGTTCCGATACGTCTCGAGAAACGCCGCAGCGCATAAGCAGACTTGTGAGGATTCCATAGGTTTGGCGAGACACACTAGATGCGCGAGGAGCGTCAGGCAGAAGCGACGCGACATAGTTCGAGAGCATGCCGAAATATTTGTACCACTCGAAAACGAGGGCATTGCATCGTGATCTCGCATGCACTCAGCAAGCAGAGTCGGTTCAAATGTTGGTGGGTCTGGGAGAAAATCGTCGTGATCCATGTCCTACCTACTCCGCCTTCATCGCACTCGCCAGATCGATCCTCCTCGCCAACCGGGACGGCACCAGTCCCGCCAGCAGCGACGCCGCAAACGTCACCGCCAGCGATGCAACGATCAACCTCACCGGCGTATGGAAGGCGATCGTCCAGCCGAAGGACTGTTTGTTGATTACGTAGATGAGGATCCACGACAGGACGTAGCCCATGGCCAGGCCGGCGGCGGTGGAGGTCAGGCCGAGGACCGAGGATTCCAGGACGAGCATGCAGCGGACCTGGGCGATGGACATGCCGAGGATGCGGAGGAGGGCCAGGTCGCGGGTACGTTCGAGGATCAGGGCGGCCAGGGTGTTGATCACGCCTAGGACGGCGACGACGATGGCCACCGCCAGGAGGGCGTAGGTGATCAGGAAGGTCTGGTCGAAGATCTTCATCACCTCGCCGCGGATCTCGGCGTTGGTGACGACGAAGGCGTGGTACTTCGGACCGAATATCGCTTCGAGCTGTTGGCGGGCGGTCTCGCGGCTGACTCCGGGCTTGAGGTAGATGACGACCGTGTTCATGGCGTCGTCGCCGAAAAGAGTGGTGTAGAGCGCCCGGTCCATGATTACGACGCCGCGGTCGCTCGAGTAATCGCGGTAGACGCCGGTGATCGGGAAGCGATGCGGGCCGCGGAGCGTCGTCAGCGTAATGTCGTCGCCGACGTCTTTCCTGTACTTCAGCGCGAGGCTCTCCGAGACCACGACACCGTTGCGCGCCACCGCGTTCCGCAATCCCTCGGAGGGCTTGCCTGGCACAATCATCGGCATGTCGCCGAAGCCGGCGGCCACACCGAGGTCGCCGCTTGCGATGGTGATCACAGCGTCGCCGTACGCCGCGCCGCGTCCGCGCACGCGGTCGAAGGCGGCGATGAACGGGACCTTGGCCAGGTCGGCTGAAATCGCGTTCGGGAAAACGGCGGCATCAGCGTTGGACAGGCCCTTCGACGGCCGAAGCCAGAGGTCGGAGCTGACGGTCTGGTCGACCCATACCCGCACCGTCTCGCGAAAGCTGCCGACCATCAGCGCCACGGCCACCATCATCCCGATCGCCAGCGATAACGCCGCCGAGGCGATGGACGTACGGCGCAACGAGGCGGGGATCGTCGCCGACGCTAACTCGCCGACGATACCGAACACGGCGCGATAAGGCCCGCGCAAGAGATTCGAGGCGGCGGTCACGATCATCGGGGCGAGGGCGGAGAAGCCGGCGACCACGAAGAGGACGGCGATATAGCCGGCGACGGCGATGCCGTTCCAGGCGGGGAGCCGCGAGAGGAAGGCTGCGATGAGGAAGCAGGCGATCGCGGCGGCTACCTGTGTGGTGCGCGTCTTTGTCCTGCGAATATTGGAGAGAAGGAGGTTGGGCCTGAGCTGCGCAGCTTCAATCGATGGCTGGATTGCCGACAGCAACGAGAGCGTCGTCCCCACCGCCACACCAGCCGCGATGATCCCCGGCGTCAGGACAATTGCCTCGGGGGTGGAACTGACGTAGAGGGCGTTGATGGTCCGTCCGATCAGGCGCAGGATCAGCCAGGCCAGCCCACGGCCGAGGGCGATGCCGGCGGCTGAGCCGGCGATGCCGAAGACGAAGCCTTCCAGGATGAAGGCTCCAAAGATTTGCCGCGCGGAGGTACCGAGGGTCTTGAGGATGCCGACGTCTTTACGGCGGCGCAGAATCGAGATCAGGACGGTGTCGTAAACGAGGAACATCCCCACCAGCAGCGCCACGCCGGCGAGGGCGAAGAGATTCACGCGGAAGGCGCGCAGCATTTTCTCGACGCGCTCGTTTCGCCGCGCCGGCCGCTCGAGCCGCGCGCTCGATGGCAACACATGCTCGATGGCCGGGATCAGCGAATCGTCGGGCACGATGAGATCGATGCGGGTCAGGCGTCCTTCGAAACCGAAACTGGCCTGCGCTGCGGCGATGTCGGCGATGGCGATCGCGCCATTGAAGGCGGTAGCCGGGCCGCGCGCCTTGAGCAGGCCGCGGACGATCATCATCCGGCGGATTCCTTTGATGTCGAGCGTCAGCGGCGATCCGAGTTTCAGGCCGTGCTCGCGGGCGAAGCTGGCCGGGATGACGATGGAGTCGTCGCGGAAGAGGCTGAGGTACGTCGCCGCCGACTCGTGCGCGCTGGTGACGACGCTGGCGTAGCGGTAGTCACGGAAGTGGAGATCGGAAAGGAGATCGACGCCGAGGAGGCGGATAGGGAGTGGTTGCGGTGCCACATCCGCCATCCCTTCGAGATCGATGACCGGCGCGAAACGGACACCGCGCGGCCAGAACGGTTGCAGCGCGACGAGCACATCCTCGTTGAGTCCCACGTCGGAGACGATCTGGTAGTTGGCGCGGCCGGCGACCGCATCGACCGATTCCTGGAAGGCCCGCAGTGCGCTCTGATTCGAGAGCGCAATGGCCACGACCACCGCGACGCCAACGCCGATGCCGAGGATCGTGAGAGTGGTCCGCATGGCCTCGCGGAAGATCGGGCGGAGGACGAGAGCGCGGAGGATCACCGGACGTTCTTCTCCGGCGCGGCTGCGCTGCACGTTTGCCGCGTTAGCGGCAAAAAGACGGTAGCCAGGGGTGCGAGCGTTTTTTGCGAGCACCCCTGGTAAAGAGATGTCGTGGTTTGGTGCCGCGTCGGCGGCACTGGAGTGATCGGGGACTCCATCCAGTGCCGCTGACGCGGCACGTTTTCAAGAGATAGCGCAGTCCAGGGGTTCTCGCAAAAGGCGCTCGCACCCCTGTCTACCTTCTTGAGCCGCTGTCGCGGCGTCGTAACGTCCAAACTCCAAGGTGCGGCTACTCCGCACGGCACAGACAAGAGTGTCTGTGCCACATTCGGCAGTGCTCTGGCCACAGGCGGGTTTTCCCTTGCCGAAAACCGGCTTCGATGTGGCACAGATACTCTTGTCTGTGCTCCGGCGCTGTGTGCCTCAGGACAACCGAAGCCGGCCATCCGCCACCTCCACCACATAATCCCCATAACTTGCGGCCCGCTCGGAGTGCGTGGCCATGACGATCGTTGGACGGCGTGTCGTGCGAATACCGCGGATCAGGTCGAGGATCATCTCGCCGTTCTTCGAGTCGAGATTGCCTGTGGGCTCGTCGGCCAGGATCAGCGGCGGACGATGGACGACGGCGCGGGCGATGGCCACGCGCTGCATCTCGCCGCCGGAGAGCTCGTTGGGAAAGTGCGTGGCGCGACTTCCGAGTCCGACCTCGTTCAAGACCTCGGCAACGCGCGTTTTCACCTCGCCTCGCGGCGTACTCGCCAGAGACAACGGAAAGGCGACGTTCTCGAAGACGTTCAGCGTCGGGATGAGGTTGAAGAACTGGAAGATGTAACCGATCGACTTGCGCCGCAGCATGGTCAGGCGCGACTCGTCGAGAATCGACGTGTCGACATCATCCAGAAACATGCTCCCCGAGGTCGGCTTGTCGACCGCGCCGATGAGATTCAGCAACGTCGATTTGCCGCTGCCGGAGGCGCCCATCAGCACGGCGAAATCGCCGGAGGCGATGTCGAGCGAGACGTCGTCGAGCACCTGAACCGCCGCTGATTCAGCACTTCCGGCGTAGGCGTGCGTGACGTGCTCGAGGCGAATGCGCATGGCCGGCGATTGTACGCGCCGCACGAGAGGCGCCGCCTCTGATAGGCTGAGTGGCCGAAGGAGACCGTCATGGACGAAACAACCAGTGGCGCGAATACAGGCGAAGAGGCCGACTCGCGCTTTGGCAAGGCCAAAGACTTCGTGAATGAAACATACTCGGCGGCGTCTGACGCCGTCCGCAATCAGTACAACCGCGTTCGCGAGAAGGTCGAGGATGTCGACTTCGGTGCCATTACCGATCAGGTCCGCGGCTACGTTCGCTCGAATCCGGGAAAGGCGCTTCTGATCTCGGTCGGCGTCGGATTCCTGGTCGGCCTTTTGCTCCGGCGTGATGACAATGAATAGCCGGCACGGCCGGCAGCGTTGGTTGCCCAAGGCTCGGCCACCATTTTCGCGCGATCACTCTGCTGCGTAACCATTCAAGGGAGCAACGATGCCGACCACACGAGACACCGATTTCGAGCGATCCGCTGCCGGGATGGACTACGACAATCCGATTCACGAGAAGGCATCGCAGCTCGGCAGTACCTTCGCCGAAAGCGGGCCGGAGGCGCTTTTCGAGGAAATCGAGAACCTGCTGCCGGAGTCATGGCGTGAGCACATCCGGACGTTTCCGATCACCGCGGTACTCCTCGGCGTCGGCATCGGCGTGTGGCTCGGCATGAAGAAGGGCGACGAGGTGATCGCTGCCGGGACGTCGATGGTCACGGCCGCGGCGATGCAGAATGTCGCCAAAGTCATGCAGACAGCGACGGGCGGCGACGATTAGCTCTTGCGAAGCGGCCGCCGGCTCCGCACAATGACTCTGAATGGAGACTCGGCCGCTTCCGCTTGGGATTGCTGATCACCGGCACTACTACCTGGCGTCGCTCGCCGCCGAGGTTCATCGGTCGTATTTTTACAAATACCCGCCGCTTCCCGTGCGCTGGGGTCAGCAGATCACCCGCAAGAAACGGCGCTCGATCCGCCTCGGGTCGTACAACCACATCACGACCGAGATCCGCATTCACCCGCTGCTCGACTCGCCGGAGACACCGGCGTTTTTCATCCAGTCGGTGATCTACCACGAGTATCTGCATCACGTCCTCGGCGCGAGCCACAACCGGCGTTTCCACAAAGAGGAGCGGAAGTTCCGCTACTTCCGCGAGTCGAAGGAGTGGATCCGCCGGCACCTCTGGCTGTTGCTGGGTATCAAGCGGAATCGAAACGTCGTTGCTCCGCCTCCGCCTGCGCCGCCACCGCAGATGGCGCTGTTTTGACGGGGTAGCGGTCTCGCGGTGTGGACCCGCAAAAGCCCGACCACCGCGAGACCTCGCAACCCCGAGACCGCGAGACCGCGTTACACGCCCATGGGGAACGTCAGACTGTAGATGTACCGGCCGCGCGCTACCTGCAAGACTACCGACGATCGCTCGGCGGATTGGGTCAGGGCTTGATTGAGATCCTTGACCGAGGCGACTTCGACACCGTTCACACCGACGATGACGTCTCCTTGCGCGAGACCGATGTTCTCGCTGCGTGAGCCGCGGGCGATTTCATCGATGACGACGGCGCGACTACGGTCGGCGACGCGCAGTCCTGCGATCTCCCAGAGAATGCGCAGGCCGAGGTCACCCGGCGCCTCGGATGGACGAACGGAAATCGACTCGGTCCTGCCGTCGCGTGCGACGGTGAGCGGAAGGGGCTGTCCGGCAGCGACCGTGGCTGTGAGCGTGGAAAAAGCTTCGCGGGAATCGACCGGCTTGCCGGCGACGGCGGTGATGATGTCGCCGGTGCGCAGTCCGGCTGCCTGCGCGGGCGAGCCGCTGATGACACGCGCCACGAGCGCACCGCGCGAGGCTCGCAGTCCCGTTCGCCGCGCCTCCTCGGGGGTGATCGTCGCGGTCACGGCGCCGATCCAGGCGCTATGCACCTGGCCGTAGCGCAGGATGTCCTGCACCACTTTCTTCGCGCGGTCGACCGGGATGGCGAAGCCAATACCCTGGGCGTTGGCGAAGATCATCGTGTTGATGCCGATGACGCGCCCTTCGATGTTGAGCAGCGGTCCGCCGGAGTTGCCGGGGTTGATCGAGGCATCGGTCTGGATGAAATCGGTGAACGTGCGCCCGGCCTCTTTGGATGGAACGGAACGTCCCAGCGCGGAGACGACGCCGGTGGTAACCGTACCGCTCAGGCCGAACGGATTGCCGACGGCGATGACCGTTTCTCCGATCAGCAGATCGGCCGAGGTACCGACGGGCGCGGCCAGAAGGTTCTTCGCGTCGACGCGCAGAACCGCCACATCGCTGTCGGGGTCGACGCCGATCAGCCGGGCCGGGAGCTGCGTCCCGTCGCTGAAATTGACGGTGATGCTCGACGCCCCTTCGACGACGTGGTTATTGGTGACGATGATGCCTTCACTCGACCAGACGAAGCCGGAGCCGAGCGACTGAGAGGTGAAACTGCGATCACGGCCGCCGAAGATTCCGAACGGGTCGAATGGATCGACTTCCCGCCGGCGGATCGTCGACTCTGTCTGGATGTTGACGACTGCCGGTCCGACGTCATGCGCCACGGTGACGATGGGCGTTCTGCGTGCCGCGCTGACGGTGGGCGGAATCGGCGCCCTCTCCTGCCGCGGCTGACGGGCATCGACCGTCTGCGATTCCGCAGCCGGCTTGCAGGCGAGACTGATGAGGAAGAGCACGAGGATGAGGCGGAGCTGCTTCATGAGGCAATGATACGTGTGCGAGCGGGGTGGAGTTTGGTCCAGCGAGTGCTCGGGGATACGCGCGGCTGCTCCGCAGAGCACAGACCACAGTGTCTGTGCCACATTTTGCAGCGCGCTTTGCAACTGACAACTGACAACCGACAACGCGCCGTAGCCGCGGTCAACACCCGCAGCCGCAAAACGCGCGCAGGCTGTCAAAGGTCCACATCCCGTAGTTGTGACCATCGGCCCAGTTCGGCTGGAGAGCGTAGTTGCCGATCGGCGTGACGCTCTGGAGTTGGAACGAAGCGGGTGTATAGCGGGGCGGAGGGCCGGCGGACATGCGGCCGAAGAGGTCGGGCTCGCCGGAGCAGCCGGCGCAGGGACAGGCGCGGCGAAGGGCTTCGAGCGGATAGTATGATTCGTGGCCGTCGTCCCAGACGACTGCAAGCAGATCACCGACAACCTGGTACGACGCGGGGCGCATGCCGACTTATAAGCTCACGATCGAGTACGAAGGTACGCGGTACTCAGGATGGCAGGCGCAGGGTAACACGCCGAAAACGGTCCAGGGCCACCTCCTCCGCGCGGCCACGCAAGTGGTCGGCGAGGTCGACATCGGCGGCGCGGGACGGACCGATGCCGGCGTCCATGGAGCGGCGCAGGTCGCGCATCTGCGCGCGCACAAAGCCGTCGATCCGCTGGTGCTCTCGCGCAAGATCAACGACCTCCTGCCGCATGACATCAGCATCGTGGCGGCGTCGCGGGTGAACGACCGCTTCCATGCCCGGCACGATGCCATCTCGCGCGTGTACCTCTACCAGATCGCCACGCGACGCACGGCCTTTGCAAAACCGTTTGTCTGGTGGATCAAAGACCGCCTCGACCTCGGCGCAATTACCCGTGCGGCGAAGTTGCTCGAAGGACGGCACGACTTCAGCGCCTTCAGCGACCGGCGGATGAAAGAGGAAGACTCGCGCATCGTCGTCGTCGAGCGATGCCACGCGGTGGCGCGCGGCGATCTGATCCTGTTCCGGATCGAAGCGTCGCATTTTCTCTGGAAGATGGTGCGCAAGCTGGTGGCCTTCCTCGTGGAGATCGGCCGCGGCAATGCCACGCCGGAGGATCTCGCGGCAAGGCTGAAAGCGAACGCGGCGAACGTCGAACCGACGGCGCCCCCTTCGGGACTTTTTCTCGAAGCCGTCCTCTATCCGGGCGAGACATTCGACCGTCCTCTCGAACCGATTGTGCCGGTCATCAGGCGATGAGCGAAGCCGGTCTGATTGCTCGCATTCGCCAGCTCTTCCCCCGTGCGGGCGACGATGCTGCCGTCATCGGTACGCAGGTCATCACGAATGACGTGCTTGTCGAAAACGTCGACTTCACGCGCGATGTCCCGCCGCGGCTCATTGCCCGGAAAAGCCTCGCCGTCAACCTGTCCGATATCGCGGCGATGGGAGGGAGGCCGCAATATGCCGTCGTCGCCATCGGCTCACCGGAGGAGGCGTTTGCCGCGTCGATCATCGAAGAGCTGGCTGCAGCGGCGCGCGAGCACGACGTCGAGATCGTCGGTGGCGATCTTTCCCGCGCCGAGCAGGCGTTCGTGTCGATCACGCTGATCGGAGAGGCCTCTCAGCCGATCCTTCGAAGCGGTGCCCGGCGAGGCGACCGAGTCTTTCTCAGCCGGCCGGTCGGCGGCTCGGCGGCCGGACTGGCGCTCTTGCAGCGCGGGACGGAAGCGGCGGATTACGCGGAGCGGGAGTTCATCGAATCGGCGAAGCGGCGCCATCTCGAGCCGGAAGCGGAAGTGGCGCTTGGGATGAAGCTTGTTGGCATCGCAACGAGCTGTATCGACCTCTCCGACGGTCTCTCGACCGATCTCCACCATCTCTGCGACGCCTCGAACGCCGGCGCGCTGATCGACGGCGACCGCATTCCGGCATTCCCCGATCTTCCCCGCTACGGTCCGCGCCTCGGCATCAACGTCCGCGACGCGGTGCTGCATGGCGGCGAGGAGTACGCGCTTCTCTTCACCGCATCGCTGCGTGAGTCAGAGCTGAGCGCGCGAGTGGGGCGCCCGGTGTACGCGATCGGGCGTATCACGGAGGAGCGAGGAGTACGCGTCAACGGCGAATTGCTTGCGCCGCGCGGATTCGATCACTTCGCGTGAGACGAGCGCGCGAGATTCGAGGCCACCGCGCAGAGAAACGCGCCGACGCCGAGCGTGGTGCGAATGGCGTGGGCGCGTGACCAGTTCTTCGCCAGCGATTGCGACCGGTCGCTGGGATAGTCGGTCGGGGCCTGTCCTTCCAGCTCCTTGTTGATCGGAACCGTCACCATGATCGTGGCAGCCAGGACGCCAGCCAGGCTGATCGCGGCCGCGGCGTCGAGCGCGCGCTTGAGCGGTTTGACGCCGCGTGAACCAACCGCCAGGGTGACCGCCGTCCCCAGCGCCACGGGGCCGATGGCATTGAAGTAATTCGTGGCGTCGGTGAGCGCGGCAATCGCACGCGAGCGCTGGTCGGCGTGCTGTGGCAACTCCTGCTGCCACCCGGGGACGAGAGCCTGTTCGCCGAAGCCGAGAGAGCCAGCCAGCAGGCCGGAGGTCGTCAGATTGACGAAGCGAAGTAACGATTCCAGCGACTGGTTCATCGGCGGGCGTCTTCCAACTGTTTGATGCGCGTCACGATATCGCGGTAGTTCGATTTCAAACCGTAGACCTCCACGAACGCCTTCTGGGCATTGTCGGTGTCCCCGACCTCCAGGAACGCGGAGCCGAGGTCGTAGAGCAGTCCGACGTGCTCCTCGGGCGTGATCTCGGGCATCTCCATCCCTTTGCGGTACCACTTGATGGCGAGCTGCGGCATCCCTTTCTCGAGGAAGCAGAGACCGAGCATCGAAGCGCATTCGACGGCGCGCTTCGGATCCTTCGAGGCCAGTTGAAACTCGCCGATGGCTTCATCGATCAGGCCCATCTCTTTGTAAGCGATGCCGAGGTTGTAATGCGTGTCGTAGTCCTCGGAATCGAGCTGCTGCTCAACACCCTTTTTGAATTCCTTGAAGATCTCTTCGAGCGACTGTTCCTCTTCACTGAGAGAGACCTCCTCCGATTCTTCCTCCAGCTCCGCCTCCAATTCGGCGGCGAGATCGAAAAAGTCGTCCTCGTCGGCGAAGAGGTTCTCCTCGTGAACAGGCGTTACGGGCGGCGGCGCAGCGGCGCGCGGAGGAGGAGCAGGAGGCGCGGACATGAGAAAGTCGTCATCGTCATCGGGAAGGGCGAAGAGGAGCTCGCTCTCGATCTCGTCACGCGAGAGAACCGGCGGCGCGTAGACGTCCGCGGGCAGCTTGGCGTCTGGCATGGAAGCGGCCTCGAAGCGCGTCCGTCGCTCGTCGACCGAGGGATCTCCGGGAAAACTGGAGCTGAGCGCGGCAAGCTTTTCGCGCGCTTCATCGAACAGCTCCTGCTCGATATAGAAATCGAGCTCGCGGAGCTCCTCGGCCGTGGGCGCATTGTCGAAGGAGTCGGGCTCGAAAACCGGCAGCTCGGCCTGCGCATCGAATGAGAACTCCTCAACAGGCGAAGGCGTCTGCAGTACCGGCTCCGGCTCGAATGACGGCATGTCGAAGGCCGGCTCCGGCTCGGGAGCATCGAACGAGAACTGAGGCTCCGCGCTACCGGCAGGAATCGAGAGCTCAGGCGTGCCGGAGTCGAGATCGAAACTGAGCTCCTCGGCGACTTCGTCGGGCGTGGGCATGGCCCGCTCCAGCGTGGGGGGACGCGGCGCGGCGGGCTTTGGCGCAGGCGCAGCCGGCTCCAGCGAGTGACCTCGCGCGGCGAAGTCTTCACGCACGCTTTCGACCGTCGACAGGTCGCCCCTCTCCCGCAAAACGCTGATGTACTGATTGGCCGCGGCACGCGCGCCATCGATGTCGGCTTCTTCCAGCAGGATGCGATAGAGCTTCTCGTGGGCGGCCAGGTGTTTCGGTGCGCGTTCGATGATGGCGCGAAGGTGCTCCGTTGCTTTCTCGGCAAGGCCGTATTTCGCGAATACCTCCGCCTCGGTGATGTGCTCGGTGATGAAGTCGAGATCCTCGCCGCCTTCCTCCTGATCGAGCTCAACCGCCGCTTTTTCCACGGCTGACTGGAGACGCGTAGGTGCCGGTGCCGGAGGGGCCGGAGAGGGCGGCGGAAGGGTTGGTGCGGCGGGAGCCGGCTGCGCGAAACCGCTGTCGAGATCGAGATCCAGAGGTTCCGAGGAATCGAGATCGAAAGAGAGGGCCGGCCCTTCTTCGAACGAATCGAACGTCGGCACCGGCTCCTCGATCTCCATCGACAGAGGAGCCATAGGGATATCGCCGCCCGACTTCGGCCGGACCGGCATGGTGTCGACACCGCCTAACTGCGTACGGACGAACTGGAGTTTGGTACGGTGCTGCGAATTCTGTGGTTCGCGTTGGATCAGTTTCTCTAGAACCTCCGCGGCCTTCTCGTATTGACCCTTCGCCACATGCGCTTCGGCGAGGCTGCTCAGTGATGAGAGGATGTTGGTCTCCTCGTTTAGCCGAGAGTAGACGGCGACCAGCCGTTCCAGGGTCGGGGTATGACCGGCATCGACGCGCAGAAGACGATTCAGCATCTCCAGGGCAGTCCCGCGCTCGCCGCGGCCGAGGGCCTTCTCGACGATCGGCGAGAGCATCTCCAGAGCGCCGTCGGCATTGCCGATGCGGACGTACAGATCGGAAAGCGCTTCGCGCACGCTGGCGTCGTTCGCGTCGCGGGCATGCGCGCGCTCGAGCGCCGCGCGGGCTCCATTCATGTCGCCCTTGGTCATGAGGATGCGGCCGTAGATCGCCAGCAGCCGCGGGTTGTCCGCGGACGATTCGATCGACGCCTGCACGATCTGAAGGGCGTTGTCGTAGTCCTTCGCTTCGAGAAGGGCTGTGACGAGCGACTCGACGAGCTCGACGTTGCCGGCGTCGATCTTCAGCGCTTTCTTGAAGACTTGAACCGCTTCGTCGAGCATGCCGCGCTTGAGCAGCAAGCGTCCGACACGGTCGTACTCCTTGAGCGCATCTTTGGTCTGGTTGTTCTGCGAGTAGAGGTCGGCGAGCTTGACGTGGACGTTGATCGAGTTTGGATCGAGCTCGGAGATTTTCCGATAAATCGCGAGCGCGTTCCCCGGATCACCGTGCTTGAGGTAGTAGTCGGCGAGAACCTGATACTGGCTCTTCGCCTCCATCGCCAGCCCTTGTTTGCCGTAGAGATCGGCCAGCTTGGCGTAGATATCGAGCTTGGAGGGATCGAGCTTGTTGATCTTTTTGTAGATCGCGATCGCTTTGAGAAAGAAGCCGTCCTTGGAGTAATGGTCGGCAATCCGGGAGAAGACCTTCACCGCTTCGTCGTTGCGGTTGATGCGCACCCAGAGATCGCCGATGCGATTCAGAGTGTTGACATCACTGGGGTTATCGTCGAGAAGGCGCTCGTACTCTTTGATCGCCGGCTCGATCTTCCCCTTCGCCACCAGCTTTTCAGCGCTGGCGATGATCTTATCGCGTTGGATCGCCATCGACTCCGTTCCGCACGAACAGCAACATCGGCTCGCCCACCCCTTCGAACGACTTGCGATGAATCGGCGAGGGGCCGTAGAGCTTCAGAGCCGCTTGATGCCCCTCCGTCGCGTATCCCCGATTGTGTCGAAAATCATAAACAGGGTAGAGGGCATGATACGACTCCATCAACAGATCGCGATAGACCTTCGCCACGATCGATGCCGCGGCGATGGAGACGCTGCGGCGATCGCCGCCGATTAACGGAACCTGGGGAAGGTGCATGTCGATGGTCACGGCATCGAGAAGAAGCACGTCGGGACGGACGGCGAGGTTCTCAACCGCTTCGATCATGGCCAGTTTGCTGGCGCGCAGGATATTGATGGCGTCAATCGTCTGCGGCTCGATGACGCCGACCGCGACAGCGCGAGCCCGACGGAGGATCAGACGGCAGACGTCGATGCGGTCTTCACGGCCGACGAGCTTGGAATCGTTGACGCCAACGAGGGTGGGCTCGGCGTCGAGAATGACGCAAGCGGCGACGACAGGCCCGGCCAGACAGCCACGGCCTACTTCGTCCGTTCCAGCGATGGCGCGGAAACCAAAATCGCGGAGCCAACGCTCGACCGCCGACATTTCAGCGACCCGCGCCAACTCCGCGAAGAGGTTCCGGACCAGCCGTTCGGCAGGCTTCGGTTTAGCGTTTACGCTTTTCTTCGATGCGGGCGGCTTTCCCTCGGAGATCCCGGAGGTAGTAGAGCTTCGCGCGGCGGACCCGGCCATGGCGTTCAACCTCGATACGATCGATGCTGGGAGAGTTCAAGGGGAACATGCGCTCCACGCCGATTCCACCAGAGATTTTACGGACAGTGAACATCTGCCGCGCACCGCCACCCTTGCGCGAGATCACCAGACCCTGAAAAATCTGGATGCGTTCCTTGTCACCTTCTTTAACCTTCACGTGGACCTTGACCGTGTCTCCCGTGGCGAAGTTCGGGATGTCGGTCCGCGTCTCACGCGATTCGACGAGTTTCATTAGATCCTGAGCCATGATGACGACCTTCCTGTTTCTGTAGCGAGCCCGCAAGGATCGCCGATTTGTTGTATTTAGGCAACTTCTGCCGCGGACCCCTTGAACGGCAGGGCGCGCAAAGTCATTCCTCCCGAATCCGACGCAGCATGGCTCGCGCTTCATCGTCCAGCTGGGCTGACTCCAGAAGGTCAGGCCGTTTCTGCAGTGTGGCCCGCAAGGCCTGCTCCTTCCGCCACTTGCGGATCTTCTCGTGATGCCCCGACATGAGCACCTCGGGGACGCGCATCCCACGCAGCTCCTCGGGCCGGGTGTAGTGAGGGTAGTCGAGCAGCCCCCGGAAGAAGGAGTCTTCCTCCACCGAGCCGCTGTTGCCGACAACCCCTTCGATCATCCGTCCGACGGCATCGGCGATCAACATCGCCGGGAGCTCACCACCGGAGACGACGAAATCGCCGATCGAGATCTCATCCGGCTGCAGCGCCTCGCGAATCCTCTCGTCGAACCCCTCGTAGCGTCCGCAGAGGATGACGATCCACTCCCGCGACGCCAGCTCGCGCGCGATGTCCTGGGTGAAAAGGTGACCCTGTGGTGACGTCATGAGGCTGTGTCCGCCGCCGATCGCCTCCACACACCGAAGCACCGGCTCGGCCAGCATCACCATCCCCGGTCCGCCGCCATACGCCTCATCGTCCGTCGAGCGATGCCTGTCGGCAGCGTAGTCTCGCAGGTCCCAGACACGGACGTCGAGCAGCCCCTGCTTGACGCCGCGGGCGATGACGCCTTCGGCCAAGAGAGGCTCGAACATCTTGGGGAAGATGGTGACGAAGTCGATTCGCACGTTCAGATCCTGACGTGCGCACGATATCAGCGGCCGCACCTTGGCCCCTTGTCATCCCACAAGGCCCTCATTACATTAAAGGCGGCGAGTCACCCGGGTCACGTTTGTGAGACGTCCGAAGTGCACGCGGAATCGATACGATCACAGGCGCGAGTGACGGATTTCGGCCATGGAAAGGACGGGAACGGCCAAAACGACCAAAACTGGTAAGTCACGGCGGACTTCGGGAGTCTGATCTTTGACTCCGGGAGTCTAATCTTTGACTCCGGGAGTCTAACCTTTGACTCCGGGAGTCTAATCTTTGACTCTGGGAGTCTGATCTTTGACTCTGGGAGTCTAATCTTTGACTCCGGGAGTCTAATCTTTGACTCTGGGAGTCTAATCTTTGACTCTCGGAGTCCAATCGTTGACTCCACGTGAGCCTGATCGTTGACTCCGGAAGCCGCGGACATGCCGGAATTGGTGGTTGGCCACGGTACTCAAAGGTCCTCGATACCTACTGGAAGGCTCACATCGATCGTCTTCGCATCGAGATCCACCTTCGTGCAGATCTCCGCGGCGAACGGAACATCAAAACGGCCGCGAGGACCATCGACGACCAGCAGTAGTCCACCCGCGGTCTCCTCGACCTCAACCACTTTCCCCCGGTTCCGCCCCTCGGGATCGATCAGTGTCAGACCGACAAGGTCATGAAGAAAGTATTCATCCGCATCGAGTTTCCGCGCGTCAGCCTCCGGGATCTCGATGGTCCAGTTCTGCAGCTTCTGAACATCCTCGGGGGATTCGATGCCGGAGAATTTGATGAGCGCGCGGCCGGCGTGGATGCGTACACTCTCGATGATTCCTTCGCGGGTCTGCTCCTCATCGGGAGAAACGAGGGTGACGGCGCGAAGATCTGTGAAACGCTCGGGTGAATCGGACCACGCTTCGACGCTGGCCTCGCCGCGGACCCCGTGCGATTTGCGGATGATGCCGAGGGCGATACGGTCGCCGGGCATGAGGGTCAGTCGACGATGTCGAGGGTGTAGCGGCGGCGCGTTTTCTGGCCGGCCGCGGTGAGGAGCGTGCGCATGGCGCGCGCAGTCCGGCCCTGGCGGCCGATCACTTTACCGAGGTCGTCCTGGGCCACCTCGAGCTCGATGACGGTTTGATCGCCGCGGTTGTACGCATGCGTATTCACCGCCTCGGCATCATCGACGAGCGACTTGGCGACGAACTCGATCAACTCTTCCATGGAGCGAGATTAGGCGGTCTTGTTCTTTTTCAGCAGCGATTTGACGGTCGGCGAGAGCTGAGCGCCCTTGCTGACCCAGTAATCGACGCGCGTGCGATCGATCTTCACGTCAGCCGGGTTCTTCTTCGGATCGTAGTGGCCGATCTGCTCGATAGTGGCATTGCTCGGAGTCTTCAGCGAGTCGGAAACGACGACGCGATAGAACGGCGAGTGGGTCGCGCCCTGGCGGCGCAGGCGAATCTTCAACATGTCGTTTGGTGCTCCTTGATTAACTGCAAGCTGAATCGGGCCGGCAATCCTACCGAACCGGGGCGTGAAACCGCAACGGGTAGCCTGTCATTCCTGTGGGCGAAGGCAGCGGCAAACGACCGGCAACCGCGAGACTCCGCGACCGCTACTGCAGCATCCCCGGCGGCATCCCCTTCATCATCTTGCCGAACTTCCTTGCGCCGAAGCCTTTGGAGAAGCTGCGCATCATCTTTTTCATCTGCAGGTACTGCTTCAGTAGCTGATTGATCTGCTGGACCGAGGTGCCGGAGCCTTTGGCAATGCGCTTCTTCCGTTTGCCGTCGATGACCTGTGGGAACTCGCGCTCTTTCTTCGTCATCGAGTCGAGGATGGCCTGCATCCGGACGATGGCTTTCTCATCGATGTCGTCCTCGCTGATCTTGCCGGCGCCGGGAAGCATGTTCACCAGCGATGAGAGCGGTCCCATTTTCTTGACTTGCAGGAGCTGGGCGCGGAGATCCTCGAGGGTGAACTTGTCCTTGGCGACGCGACTGGCGAGCCGCTCGGCTTCCTTGCGGTCGATCTCGGTCTCGACCTTCTCGATGAGCGACAGCACGTCGCCCATACCGAGGATGCGCGAGGCCATCCGATCGGGATGGAAGACGTCGAGGTCGGCGTACTTTTCGCCGATGCCGACGAGCTTGATGGGGCGATTGACGACCGACTTGATCGAGAGGGCGGCGCCGCCGCGGGCATCGCCGTCGAGTTTCGTCAGGACGATGCCGGTCACGGCGAGGCGGTCATCGAATTCCTTGGCCGACTTCACGGCGTCCTGGCCGGTCATGGCGTCGGCGACGAAGAGAATCTCGCTCGGGCGGGTGTCGCGCTTGATTGCATCGAGCTCGGACATCAGCTCGGCGTCAATGTGCAGACGGCCGGCGGTGTCGAGGATGACAGTGTCGTAGAGAAGCGTCCGGGCATCGGTCACGGCACGGCGGGCGATCGAAATTGGATCGCGGTCGTCGCCGATCTCGAAGAACGGCACCTTGACGTTGTTGGCAACGATACGGAGCTGTTCGATGGCGGCGGGGCGATAGACGTCGCAAGGAACCAGGAGCGGACGCCGGCCGCGGTTCTTGAGATGCAGCGCCAGTTTTCCCGAGGTCGTCGTTTTGCCGGAGCCCTGAAGACCGACCATCATCACGACGGCAGGCGAGCCGACCAAAGCGAGGCCGACTTCGTTCCCGCCGAGAAGCTCCTGCAGCTCATCGCGGACGACTTTGGTCACCTGTTGCGCAGGTGAGAAGGCCGTGAGGACGTCCTGGCCGACCGCTTTTTCGCGGACGCGGTTGGTGAACTCCTTGACGACTTTGAAGTGGACGTCGGCCTCGAGCAGCGCGACGCGGATTTCCTTCAACGCGTTGTCGATGTGCCACTCGTTGAGGGCCGCCTCGCCGCGCAGGGTCTTGAAGACCCGGTCCATCTTGTCCTGCAGGTTGTCGAACATGCGGAGGAGCTAAACGATCGCCTCGGCGAAAAAATCCAAGTGTTAACCAGCCACGGCAGCCGCCGTACAGAACAGAAGGAGGTGAAACCATGAACGCTGAATCCTCGATCCGCGTCGCCGCACTCGAGTCGCGGCTCAGAGTCGTCCTCTTCATCAACGCCGCTGTGATCCTTGCGATGATCGCTCTCGTTGTTTCGAGTTGTCGTACGGCCGGTGCCGTTCAGCCGCAGCCGCGGGTGCTTACGGTATCGGAGATCAACGTGGTGGATCCAAGGGGCGTTGTCCGCGTGAGGCTGGGAGGTGATCTGCCGGACGCGGTCGTCAATGGTAAGCGCGTGCCGCGTGGCCAGAAGGCATCAGGCGTGCTGCTATACGACGATACGGGGCAGGAGCGAGGCGGCTACATCACGTTCGCTCCCGGCCGTCAGGTGGCGTTGACGCTCGACAACCGCACGTCCGGTCAGACGGCGACGCTCATCGCGGGCGCCGAAGGCGGCTCCGCGTTGAACCTGTCCTACGGGAACGATGTTGTCGAGCTCCGGGTCGATGACGAGACGGGACCAAGTATTCATGCCGTGCGCGCAAACCAGGTTGCATTTCACGTCCCGCCAACTCTGAACTTTGAAAATACCGAAGGTTGCGGCGAGTTTCGTGACGGGCTGAAGAAATTCTCTCGCGAGGAAGTGCTGAATGTGTGCAGAAAGCGAATCTCAGAAGAGGGCTGCCAGGCTTGCGTTGGCAAGAAGTAAGAGGCCGCAGCCAGAGGTCCAGGCACAGCAATTTGTCGATCGAAATTGCTCTGATGGGCGCGCTGTCATTCCGAACTCTCAATCTTCGCTAATGATACCGAGTCGCTTCAACAGCGCTACGTATTCTTCGAAGGTCAACGGACAATCAACGAAGCGTCCGAAGTCGGCGTTGGTCTCCAGCCGCATTTGCGCGCGCATTCGCTTGCTCAGGCCGGGTCCGATTTCCTTTTCGCCGTGCGAGATCTTCGTCGAAATGCCGACGTCGCAGCCGCGGTATTTGAAGTGGTAGTAGGCGTGGTCGCCTTGCCGCTTGACGAAGCCTTTTCGCAGCAAAGCGGCATCAACCTCGCGCGCAGGAAACGGCTTCATTCAGGCCTTACAAGACCTTCGTAGATTCTCTTCAACTCCAGCCCCGCTCCTGCAACTTCATCGTCACGGAGAGAGTTGTAGTAGCGCCAGTAGTAAGCGAGATCGGCAGCAAATGCTTCAACGGCCTCATCGAGCGAAGACCCCTTCGCAAAGAGATGAAGTGACTCGTTCTCGACAAAATATGCGCCGTCCTCGATGGAGACCTGAAGCACCACCGGCTTGGATAGCGGCAGCGTACGGCCCTCGTCGACGAACGACGTCAGAGGAAGGGTTTCGGCACAAAGAGACGCTGCGACGTGGGTCATGAGGGTCACATGATGACACAACACCTGCTCGAAATTGCCCCTGCTGGATCGTCGTTTCGATCTCCGTGGCCTTGCTTGCACAGCGGCTTCCCGACAACGTGTCGGGCGACTTTTTCGTCGACGACACCTGCATCGATTGCGATGCCTGCCGCATCTTTGCGCCGCAGGTTTTCAGCGACAACCGCAACCAATCGAGCGTCTACCACCAACCTGAAACGGCCGATGAGCTTCTGGCGGCCGAAAAGGCGCTCATCTCCTGCCCGACGGCATCGATCGGATCCGTGACAAAGCAGGACATGCGTCCGGCATTGGCGGCGCTGCCGGAGCTCGTGGACGATGACGTCTACCGCTGCGGCTATGCCTCGGAATCGTCATTCGGTGCGATCAGCTATCTGGTTCGGCGCCCGTCGGGAAACATCCTCATCGACTCGCCGCGCTTCTCAGGACCGCTGGTCAAAAACATCGCCGCGATGGACGGCGTCTCGCGGATGCTTCTGACGCATCAGGACGACGTCGCCGATCATGCCCGGTTCGCGGAGCGATTCGGTTGCGAGCGCGTCCTGCATCGCGACGATGTTCATCCGCCCACCGCGTCCATCGAGCTTCAGCCCTCAGGCCGCGATCCGATCGAACTCGGCGATGACCTGCTCATGATTCCTACTCCCGGTCACACCCGGGGTCACGCGGTTTTCCTCGACCGCGAAACATACCTCTTCACCGGCGATCATCTGGCCTGGAGCGAGCGCCGCGGCCATCTCTACGCGTTTCGGAGCGCCTGCTGGTACTCATGGCCCGAGCAGATCCGTTCCATGGAGCGTCTCCTCGACTACCGATTCGAGTGGGTCCTGCCCGGCCACGGCCGGCCGGTACACCTCGATGCTTCTGCCATGCGCGCGAGTTTGGAGCGCTGCATCGCGTGGATGCGTTTAGGATAGCGGCGCCAACAAATCCATCGAGGAGAATTCATGAAGCGATTCGTAGTCGTGTCTGCGGCTCTGTTCGTTGCTTTCACCCTCTCCGCGGCGCCGATCACGTTGCATGTCAACGCGGCCAACGTGGCGTCGAACGTCTATCACGCGCACCTGACGATGCCGGCGACGCCTGGACCGATGACGCTCTACTACCCGAAGTGGATTCCGGGTGAGCATGGACCGACCGGGCCGATCAACGGCCTGACGGGGCTGCAGATCAAGGCCAACGGCACCGCCGTTCCCTGGCTACGCGATCCCGTCGACATGTTCGCCTTCCAGGTCGATGTGCCGGCAGGGGCGACCTCGCTCGACATCGATCTCGACTACCTGGCGCCCGCTCCCGGCGCAAACTTCACGGCTGGCGCTTCGACTTCGCCGCGCCTGGCGGTCCTGAGCTGGAACACAGTGCTGCTTTACCCGAAGACGGCGGCTCACAGCGATTCGCTGGAGGTCGAGGCCACGCTGCGCATTCCGGCCGGCTGGCAGTACGCGACAGCGCTGGAGACGCGCGGGCGCAGCGGGGACGAGATTACGTTCGAATCCGCGTCGCTGACGCGCGTGATCGATTCGCCGGTGCAACTCGGTACGATCCTGCGCAAAATCGATATCCCCAGCCACTCCCCGCTGAAACACACGCTGAATCTGCTTTCCGAAAGCACTGAGGCAACGCAGACGCCCGATGACTTCGCGACGCAATATGGCCGTCTGGTCGACGAGGCATCGGCTGTCTTCGGCGCGAATCACTATCGTCATTACGACTGGCTCCTGACATTGAGCGATGGCGTGGCGCACTTCGGCCTCGAACATCACGAGTCGAGCGACGACCGAACCGATGAGCCGGCGTTGCGGGAAGAGACCAGCCGCAAATGGGTCTCGACACTGTTGGCTCACGAATTTGTGCATTCATGGAACGGCAAGTATCGCCGTCCAGCGGGTCTGGCCACCGGCAACTACGACAAACCGATGACCGGCGAGCTCCTCTGGGTTTACGAGGGTCTGACCGAGTACCTCGGCGATCTCCTTCCTGTGCGCAGCGGGATACTCTCGGCTGATGACTATCGGGAGAATCTTGCCGAGACCGCGGCCAACATGACGGAGCACGTCGGGCGCACCTGGCGTCCTCTGCTGGACACGGCCGTCGCCGCGCAACTTCTCTACGAAGCGCCAGGGGCATCGATGAACTGGCGGCGCAGCGTCGATTACTACCCCGAGGGCGAGCTGCTGTGGCTCGACGCCGACATGACTATCCGGTCGCTCACGAACCGCAAGAAATCGCTCGACGATTTCTGCCGCGGCTTCTACGGCGGAGCGAGCGGACATCCCGAGCTCAAGCCATACACCTTCGACGACATCGTCGCCGCACTCAACGCCGTTGCACCACACGACTGGCGGATGTTTCTCAACGAGCGGCTGACGTCGCTGTCGCCGACGCCGCCGATGGGGGGCATCGAGCAGGCAGGCTGGCACCTCGTCTACACCGATAAGCCGAACACGGCGCTGCAGTACTACGAAGGCCGCAACAAAGGCGCCGATCTGAGCGCGTCGGTGGGCTTCTCGGTCAGAGAGAACGGCACGATCAACGACGTCGTACCAGGTTCCGCCGCCGCGCGCGCCGGCCTCAGTCCGGGAGGACGTATCGTCGCGGTCAACGGCCGCGCGTACAGCACGGCGCGTTTACGCGACGTCATCAAGGCGTCCGCCAGCGCCACCACGCCGGTGACGATCATCGTGCAGAGCGGAGAGTTTTTCACGACCGTTTCGGTCGACTATCACGGCGGCGAGCGCTATCCCCATCTGGAGCGCGTGACCGGAAAGGCGGACTGGATGGAGGCGTTGACGAAACCACTGATGCCGCCACCGGCCACTCCGAAAAAGAAGTAGGCAAAGAAAAGGGCGCGGTCTCCCGCGCCCTGCTGCAATGCGTTAACCGGAGGATTAGTCTTTGCGCATCCGGCGGTGATGATGCTTCGGCGTTTCCGTCGCAGTGGTGGTCGTCTGCTCGGTCGTGCTCGAAGCCATGGGGGTCTCGACAATCGGCGCCGGTGCCGGGGTCTCGACAATTGGGGCCGGAGCCGGGGTCTCGGCGATAACCGGGGCCGGGGCCGGAGTCTCGGTGACCACCGGCGTCTCGACGGTAGCCGCTGACTGCGTGACCGTCACGTCAGAGCCGGTCGTCTTCGGAACGAGATTGACGTTCGTGTTCGTGCCGGTTGTGTTGCTGTTGCCCGCGCTGCCGACGGAACTGCTGGTGTACGCGCGGCCACTGCTGTCAACGGCTGCCGGTCCGGAGATCACCGCCGGAGTCGAGGGGGTGCTGACGCCCCCCGCGTTGCTCGGAGCCGCGACGGTGGCGACCGTGGTGCCGCTGCTTGACGGCGTTGCCGGTTCTTCGGTACGAATCTGTCCATAGCCCTGGTCCGCCGTGGAGGTATGGTGTGCACACGCGCCCATCGCGATTACGAGCGCCGCCGACCCGAGGACGGCAACTGCTTTCTTCAGAAACGTTTCCTTTTTCATTTTTCCTGCTCCTTGCTGCCTTCTAGCTGGCAGCTCGTTTATGCCTCTTGGCGACAAACGGAACAGCAACTAGCTTGCCTAAACTTATTTATCTAAGATGCGCGAATGGCAGAGCGCGTCTGGAAAGTAAGTGAGCTCATCCGTCAGATCAACGTAGAGCTCTTTCGATACAACGACATAAGCGTCGAAGGCGAGGCGACGAATGTCGTGCGCTCCGCTGCCGGCCACCTCTATTTTTCGATCAAAGATGCCCGCGCACAGATGCGGGTGGTCCTTTTTGCCACGAATGCGCGCTTCCTTCGCTTCCGAATCGAGAACGGATTGCAACTCGTTGTCCGGGGACGGCTGACCCTTTACGAGCAGAAGGGAGAGTTTCAGCTCAACGCCGTGGCGGTTGAGCCGGCTGGTCTGGGCGCACTGCAATTGGCGTTCGAACAGCTCAAGAAACAACTCGCCGACGAGGGGTTGTTCGACGCGGCCCGAAAGAAGCCGATTCCGATGCTGCCGCAGCGGATCGCGATCGTCACCAGTCCGACCGGCGCCGCCATCCGGGATGTGTTGAACGTCCTCGGCCGGCGCTTCGCCGGCCTTCACTTACAGGTGTATCCGGTGCGCGTACAAGGACGAGATGCGGCGCGTGAGATCACCATCGCCATCCGCCACCTCTCGCGCTGGCAGTTGCACGACGTCCTTCTCATATGCCGAGGAGGGGGTTCGCTCGAAGACCTGTGGGCTTTCAACGAGGAGCCGGTGGCTCGCGCGGTGGCTGACTGCACCATCCCGACGATCTCCGCGATCGGACACGAGACCGACTTCACGATCTGCGACTTCGTTGCCGACTTGCGCGCCCCGACGCCATCCGCCGCCGCGGAGATCGTCATTCGCGCCAAGAGCGAGCTCTGCACGCAGCTCGATCACATGACGCGGCGGGTGCGGCAGGTTGTCGAGTCACGCGTGGGCAATTACCGCCACGAACTGCGCCATCTCGCTTCATCCGACCGCCTCGGCATCGTGCCGCGCCGCATCGCCCTCCGTCGCGAGCGTCTCAATCGCAGCCGCGTGACGCTTTTCCGCCTGCTGGAAGCACGAGCGCGATCGATGCGGTCGAGGCTGGCCGCGATAAACGCACCGCTGCTGCGGTTCCCCGCGCTGGTCGCGCGGGAGCGCCAGCGCCTTCGCTCCGCCGCCGCAACGCTGAGCGCCGTCTCCCCCCTCTCGGTGCTGTCGCGCGGCTACGCCATCGCCTTCTCGCGCACAAAGCGCGGGCGCCGTAAGCCGATACTCGACGCCAATGCCGTCGCCATCGGCGAGCTGATCGAAGTGCAGTTGAAGAAGGGCCGTGTCGAATGCACGGTTGACGCAAAGACCATGGGGCTTGAGACTGTGTGGCCCCTGGCGAAAGAATGACCGGCACCCATGGCCCGCAAATCCAACGAATTCGAAAAAGCCTTTCAAAGCCTCGAGACGATCGTGAAGCGTCTGGAGTCAGAGGAGATGCCGCTCGATGAGTCGCTGCAGCTCTTCGAGGAGGGCGTCCGCCTTTCGCGCTTCTGCAATCAGAAACTCGAGGAAGTGGAGAAGAAGATCGAACTGATTCTGGCCGACGCGAAAGGGCAGCCGCGCATAGAGCCGTTCGAGAGTGAGGAGCTCGATGAGCGGTCCGAGCTGCACCCAGAGGACGATGAGGAGTGAGCGCGCTCCTCGACTATCTCAACGACAGGCGACAGCTCGTCGACCGCGTGCTCGGTGCGAATCTCCCCCCTGCCGACACGCCGCCGGCAATCATCCATGAAGCGATGCGCTACGCCGTCCTCGGCGGCGGCAAGCGCATCCGGCCGATCGTCGCCATCGCCGCGGCCGAGGCGTGCGGCGCGAACGTCGAGGAGCTAGTCGTTCCAATCGCCGCGCTGGAGCTGATCCATACCTATTCGCTCGTTCACGATGATCTTCCCGCCCTCGACAACGACGACCTCCGCCGCGGTCGCAAGACGACGCACGTCGTTTTCGGCGAGGCGATGGGTATTCTCACCGGCGACGCGCTGCTGACCGAAGCATTCGCATGGCTGGCCCGGCCGGTGGCGGGGGTCGATGCCACACACCAGCTTCGGGCAGTGCGCGAAGTGGCGGTCGCCGTCGACTCGAAAGGGATGATCGGAGGGCAGGTCGCGGACGTCATCACCACCGGCACGAACGAAGCGAGCGCCGAGCTGCTCGATTTCATCCACCGAAACAAGACCGGCAAACTGCTGACGGCGTCCGTGGTTCTCGGTGGCCTGCTGGCCGGTGCACCCGACGAGAAGGTCGATGCGCTGCGCCGCTACGGCAATGCCGTGGGGCTGGCCTTCCAGATCGTCGATGATCTGCTCGACCAGGAAGAAGACGCCGCGACACTCGGTAAAACAGCTGGGAAGGATCTTGCGCAAGGAAAGCTGACCTATCCGGGGCTGTTCGGTACGGATGCCGCCCGCGCCAGGGTTGAATCGCTGCTCGAAGAGGCGGTGCTCAACGCTGATATCATCGCCGGCCCTGTGAACTATCTCGCCGGGATCGCGCGTTTCATCTGCGAACGGCGATCGTGAGGCGCCGATGCTGCCATGACGCTCCTCGATACCATCAATTCTCCGAAAGACCTTCGGAAGCTCGACCGCAAACAGCTCCATGAGCTCGCGGGAGAGATTCGCCACCGCATCATCGAGGTCGTCTCGCGAATCGGCGGGCACTTCGGCGGCAACCTCGGTATCGTCGAGCTGACGCTGGCGCTGCACTACGTCTTCAACACGCCCCGCGATCAGATCGTCTTCGACACCGGCCACCAGTCCTACCCGCACAAGCTGATCACCGGACGCCGCGATACGTTCGACACGATCCGCATGCACGGCGGCATCTCCGGCTTCTGCAAACGGGAAGAGTCGGAGTACGACGTCTTCAACGCCGGCCATGCCTCGACCTCGATCTCTGCTGCCCTCGGCATTGCCGTAGCGCGCGACATCAAAGACGAGAACTACCGCGTCGTGGCCATCATCGGCGACGGCGCGCTGTCGGGCGGCCTGGCGCTGGAAGGCCTCAACCAGGCCGGCCATCTGAAGCGCAAGTTGATGATCATCCTCAACGACAACGACATGTCGATCTCGACCAACGTCGGGGCCATGTCGGGCTACCTCAATGGGATCATCAAGGGACAGGCCTACAACCAGGCCAAGGATCTGGCCAAGGGCATGATGGATCGCATCCCTCTGGTGGGCGGGAAGCTTCACGGCATGGCCAGCGACATGGAGCAGCTCTTCAAACACATGATCGTCCCAGGGACGCTCTTCGAGGAGCTCGGCTTCAAGTACATCGGGCCCTACGACGGGCACGATCTCGATTTCCTGATCGATCTGTTCGAGAAGAACAAGGACTACAACGGCCCGCTCCTGGTTCATGTGATCACGAAGAAGGGGAAGGGCTACACGCCGGCGGAAAACAGGCCGATCTGGTCGCATGGCGTCTCGCCGTTCGACATCGACTCCGGCGACGTGGTGAAGTCGACGAAATCATCGCCTCCGAGCTACACGGCCGTTTTCTCCGAAACGCTCATCGAGCTCGCCAAGCGAGATCCGAAGATCGTCGCCATCACCGCGGCGATGCCTGACGGCACGGGACTCGACAAATTCGGGAAGGCGCTGCCGGAGCGCATGTTCGATGTCGGTATTGCCGAGGAGCATGCGGTCACGTTCTGCGGAGGCATGGCCACGCAGGGAATGAAGCCGATCGCGGCGATCTATTCAACCTTCCTGCAACGAGCCTTTGATCAGGTTTTCCATGACGTCGCCATCATGGATTTGCCGGTGGTTTTCGCGCTCGACCGCGGCGGAATCGCCGGCGCCGACGGGCCGACACACCACGGAATCTACGACATGGCCTACCTGCGGATCTTTCCGAACATGATCTGCATGGCTCCGAAGGACGAGAACGAGCTGCGGCACATGCTGAAGACATCGTTCGAAACGGGCCATCCGACCTCCCTGCGTTACCCGCGCGGCAATGGCTTCGGCGTGGCCATGGACGCCGAGCTGCAGTCCTTGCCGGTCGGCAAGGGCGAAGTGATGCGCGAAGGCGAGGCCGGTGTGATCTTCGCGATCGGCAACGAAGTGTGGCCGGCGGTGCAGGCGGCGGAGATCCTCGCAAAGGAAGGGGTCGAGGTCGCCGTCATCAACGCGCGCTTCATCAAGCCGCTCGACGATGAGCTGATCACGAAGTACTGTCGCCCATTCGCCCGCGTCATCACGGTCGAAGAAGGCTCGCTAGCCGGCGGTTTCGGCTCGGCCATCATGGAGCGCGTCCAGCAACTCGGCATCCGCGACGTTCAGTTCCACCGTATCGGCATCCCGGACGAGTACGTCCATCACGGCGCCCAGGATGTGCTCCGCGCGCAGTACGACCTGGATGCGAACGGGATTGCGAAGAGGGTGCGGGAGTTTGTTGATGGTGCGTTCCACCCGGAAGAGCTCGATCCCGACGTCAAGGCGCTGCTGGCGCGGGGAGCGACCGCTGGTGAAGTTGCCGAGTTTCTGACGCGCGACATTCCGGCAGCGGAGTGGCGACATCGTGACGTGGCGGGGCATGACTCGGATCACATCGACGAAACCGTCTACGGCCTGAAACGGCACGCAACGAAGTAATGGCTGTCTACCTCGCCGATACCTGGTACGTCATCGCCCTCTTTGATCCGTTTGACAACCATCATCTGCGGGCGCGTCGAATCGATCGCTTTACGTCACGGGACCTGATCGCTACGCATGACGGCATCTTCAGCGAGATGCTTGCTTATTTCTCAGCCGAGGGTGGCCTCGTCCGGAAGCGCATCGTCGAATTTGTGAGAGCACGCCAGCAGGATCCAGCATGGCATGTCGCGCGTGCGAGCGACCTCTTTAACGCGGCACTCTCACTCTACTCACAACGTCTCGACAAGGAATACTCCCTTGTCGACTGCATGTCGATGACTCTCATGCGCGAGCGCGGTATTACCCACGTCCTTACCAACGACCACCACTTCCGCCAGGAAGGCTTCACCGTCGTCAACGAATGAAAAAACAGCGTCTCGACGTCGCCCTCGTCGAGCGTGGTCTGTGCGACACGCGCTCGAAAGCGCAGTCGCTGATCATGGCCCGAAGGATCCTGGTCAACGGGCAGCATGCCGACAAGGCGGGAACAAGCGTCGCTGATGACGACGAACTGCGGATCGAGGAGCTGGAGCATCCCTGGGTTGGGCGGGGCGGGATGAAGCTCGCGCACGCACTCCGCGAATTCAGGATCAGGGTCGAAGGAAGGACTTGCGCGGACATCGGCGCATCGACCGGCGGCTTCACCGACGTGATGCTGAAGAACGGCGCGAAGAAGGTCTACGCCATCGACGTCGGGTACGGACAGATCGACGCATCCCTTCGCAACGATCCGCGCGTGGTCAACCGCGAGAAGGTCAACGCGCGCTACCTCACTGCCGCCGATTTCGATGATGTCATCGAATTCGTCTCGATCGATGTCTCCTTCATCCCGCTGAAACTGATCCTGCCCGCGGTGGCCACGTTCCTTCACGGAGAACTGGTGGCGTTGATCAAACCGCAGTTCGAGGTCGGAAAAGGCGAGGTCGGAAGAGGCGGGATCGTTCGCGATGACGCGAAGCGCGCGGCCGCGGTCGATGCGGTCCTGGCCTCGGCGGGGGAGCACGGTTTCACCGTAAAAGGGGTGATCGAAAGCCCGATCAAAGGCGCCGAGGGCAACGTCGAGTATCTGATGTACGCGGGAAATTTGACAGATCGGGCCCTCTAATAATGGGCAGTCGGATTTCTGCGGTGAGCCGCGCCTCGTCTGGGTCGCGCGGTTCGGCAACGGGTCCGGCTGCACTTTTTTCTACGGTGCCAACGCCTTACCCACGGCTCCGCAGATACTCGCTCAGCCCCTCTTCCCACGATTCGGAATGGATGCCGGTAATCCGCTCGTAACGCTCGGTCGAGAGGACCGAATACGCCGGGCGGATCGCCTGCCGCGGAAACTCGCTGCTCGTTACAGGGATCACCGCCGTATCGGCTCCGGAGCTCGCCACGATCGCACGAGCGAAGTCAAACCATGTGCACTCAGGGCTGTCCGCGTAGTGGACGATGCCTCGCGCGTCCCCGTCCTCGTGCGCCAGCCTCGCCACGCGAACGATGGCATCGGCCAGGTGCGGGGTGTAGGTCGGCCGGCCGTGCTGATCGTGCACCACGCGTATTGGGTTGGTCCCCCTCCGAACCTGATTGCGGATCGCTTCGACGAAGTTCGGACCATGGATGCCGAATAGCCATGCCGTGCGGAGGATCACGTGCTTCTGCGCCAGACTCGCGGCCTGCTCTCCGATCAGCTTCGAACGGCCATACGCCGACAGCGGCGACGTAGGGTCGTTGACCTCGTACGGCGTGCGTTTCGAGCCGTCGAAGACAAAGTCGGTCGAGAGCTGCACGAGTAACGCACCGACATCATCCGCCGCGCCGGCGAGAAACTCGACAGCGGAGCCGTTGATTGCCGTGGCCTGATGCTCATTCGCCTCCGCGTCGTCGACTTTCGTGTACGCGGCACAGTTGACGATTACTTCCGGCATCGCCCGGCGAACAACATCACGAACCGCGGGAGCGTCGGTGATGTCCAGGTCCGTCTTCGTAACGGCGACGACGTGCTCTTCGCGAATCTCCAGGGCCGCGCAAAGGTCGCGGCCCACCATCCCGCCCGCTCCGGTGACGAGCCAGCGCAGCGTCACGCGTACTTTCCGCCGTCGGTCTTGAGCTGCACCTTGATCTGCCGCGGCTCGCGCGGAACGATCAGGCCGAGAGCGAAGAAGGCGTAAAGGATGCGTGCATTGTCGGACGCGGCCAGAGGGGGCGTGTTCACCAACTCGTACAGCACCCTGCGGCCGTCGACGGCGTCGAGCAGGTGCTGTTCGTCAGCGTCAAGTACCAATCCCTCGGTATGCCCGGCCGCGCGCGCGAAAAGCGTCGTCTTTGTGCCGAGGCGTGCAACGAGCGACCGGGCATCCGCAACATGCCGGACGCCGCGGAGGATGGCCATCGGAACGGGGACATCGACTTTGATGAATTCCTGCTTCTTGTCGCGGCCGGCGGTGAAGCTGACCGTCCCCGCGTCCCAGCCGAAGATCGGCCAGATGATCTCCTCGATCTGTTCGTGAACGGCGACGAAAAGATCTCGCGGCGAGAGGATCTTCATCTCCACCAGCGTGGTGCCGTGACGGTTGCCGCTCTCGCGGGCGCGGGTGAGGCTCTCCTCGTACTGCCGACGGGTAATACGTCCTTCGCGCAGGAGTTTGTCCCCGAGTGATTCGCCGAGCTGGTTGGTGGTGGCGAACACGATCTGGCCGTGATCGAGATAGATGCGCTTCACCTCGTCGCCGCGCTTGCAATCGACACGGCCGGGCGCCCGGTACCGATGGATCTTCACCAGCACCTCGGCAAGAGGCATCTGGGAGATTTCCGTTTGATACAGCGGTGCTGTAGGTTCCGGCGTCAATGGCACAGGAGAACCCCAGAGCGCGGATTACGCGTTCTTCTTCTCTTCCAGAGTTGCCGGCTTCTTTTCCTCGCGGCCCTTCAGACCGTCGCGGAAGTTGGAGATGCCCTCACCGAGGCCCTTGCCGAGCTGCGGGAGTTTCCCCGCGCCGAAAACGACCAGGATGATGGCGAAAATAACGAGGAGCTCAGGTAATCCAAGTGAACCGAACATTTAGTAAGCCTCCGAGTGGTTGCCGCGGCGGCCCCTGATCCCGCGTTGACGAACCGGCAAAGTGTATACGAATCGCTGTCTGATCGGCATAACAAGCCTCATGTGCTCATGGATTTCGCACCGGAAAACGGCTGTTACCATGCGCCCGAATGATCGATCTTACCGGACTCAATCCTCAGCAGCGCGATGCCGTCACTCACGGCGAAGGGCCGCTGCTCGTCCTGGCCGGGGCCGGGTCCGGGAAGACGCGCGTGATCACGTATCGCATCGCCTGGCTGATCGGCGAGCTCGGTGTGCATCCGACAAACATACTGGCCGTGACGTTTACAAACAAGGCGGCCAGCGAGATGGTCAGCCGCGTCAGCCACCTCGTTCCCGGCAGCGGCGCACGGGCGCATGGAAGCCTCTGGATCGGCACCTTCCACTCGACGTCACTCCGGATGCTGCGCCGGCACGCCGACCGCCTCGGATACACGAAGTCGTTCGCCGTCTACGACACCTCCGACCAGCTCACGCTCGTCCGCCGCTGCATGCGCGAACTGCAAATGAACGACGAGGCCTTTCCTCCGCGATCGATCCTGACGCGGATCTCGAATGCCAAGAACGAGCTGATCGGGCCGGCAGAATACGAGAAGGAGAACCTCGACTTCTTCGGATCGCGTGTTTCCGAGGTCTACCGGATGTATCAGCGCCGACTCAAAGAGTATGACGCCATGGATTTCGATGACCTCATCGGCAACTACGTGGCGCTGATCGAGAAGAACGAGGACATCGCCGAAGAGATCCGCTCGCGATTCCACCATCTCCTGATCGACGAATATCAGGACACCAACCGCGCGCAGTACATGCTCATCAAAGCGCTGGCAGGCAAGCGGCAGAACATCGTCGCTGTCGGCGATGAAGACCAGTCGATTTATCGCTTCCGCGGCGCGGATATCAATAACATCCTCAACTTCGAGCGCGATTTCACGGGCGCACGAATCATCAAGCTCGAACAGAACTACCGCTCGACCGGCAACATCCTGGACGCTGCCACCGGCGTCGTCGCCAACAACATCGCCCGCAAGGGAAAGACTCTTTTTACGGACTCCGGCAGCGGTGAGCCCGTGCGCGTCGTGACATGCAGTAACGAGCGCGAAGAGGCGACCTTCGTCATCGAAAAGATCAACAACGGACGCTCGCGATACAAGCTGTCGGACTACGCCGTCCTCTTTCGGACCAACGCACAGTCGCGGCCGTTTGAAGAAGAGCTGCTGCGCAGCAACATCCCCTATTCGGTCGTCGGCGGCGTTAAATTTTATGAGCGCGCCGAGATCAAGGACGTTCTGTCGTTCCTTCGCCTGGCCATCCGTCCACACGACACTCCCTCGATCGAGCGCGTCATCAACGTGCCATCGCGCGGCATCGGCGATACGACGACGAAGGCTCTGAACGATCAGGCCACGGCACAGAACGTGACGCTCTGGACGGTCATCGAAGGCGATCTTCACTTTCTGCCGCCGCGAGCCTCGAAGGCGGTTAAAGAATTTCGGGAGATCGTTCACGACCTGCAGCGCGCGTCGGGCAATCCGCTGCCGGAGTTGTATGACTATCTGCTCCTGCGCACCGGTTACCGGCGGATGTTGCAGGAATCGCGCGACGTGCAGGACGAATCCCGCCTGCAGAACATCGACGAAATGATGAACTCCGCGCGCGAGTATTCGGAGCAGAACCAGGGTGCGGCCCTCGGTGACTACCTCGACTCGCTGACGCTGATGTCGGATCTCGACAAGTACGAATCGCAGAAGGGCGTGACGCTGATGACGCTGCACGCCGCGAAAGGGCTGGAGTTCAAGGTCGTTTTCCTTACAGGGATGGAAGAGGGCATCCTCCCTCACTCGCAGTCGAAGGAGTCGAGCGAAGATCTCGAGGAAGAACGGCGCCTCTGCTACGTCGGTATGACCCGAGCCCGCGAGCAGCTTTGGTGCGTGCACTGCCTGGAGCGCCGCCTGCACGGCCAGTTCCGCGAGCAGAGCCCCTCGCCGTTCATCACCGAGATTCCGGAGGGTGTACGTGAGGAAGTGCGCATGGCGCGTGCGCGCTACGTGCCGGAGACGCCGACGTGGCGTGAACGGCCGGTCAGCCAATACGACCGCTACTCCGGCGAGCCGCGCCGCCAGCCGTCCTACGCGCGTCCTTCCGCGCCGCCACCTCGCGCCGCCGCTCCCCCTCCTCCACACCAGCCGCGGAAAAACGACTCCGTCAACGGGGTGCTGTCGTTCTTCAAAGAGTCACCCGTACAACTCGATCCCGCCGCCCTTCGACCGGCTACGCAGCCGGGCACACCGGCGGTGCTCAAACGAGGCCAGCGCGTCCGCCACGAACAGTTCGGCGATGGCACGATCCTGACGATGGAAGGTTCCGGCCCCGAGGCCAAACTGACGGTCTACTTCGACCGCCTCGGTTCGAAGAAGTTCATCGCCAAGTACGCGAAGTTGATGCGGATCTGATCTCTGCGACTCCGAGCTCAACGGCTCGTGTGGCAGGAGTTTGACGTAGCATCGCCGCGCAATGCGCCGCAAATCAACGCTTCCTCTGGACGGTATTCTGGTCGCCGACTTCTCACGCATTCTGGCCGGTCCGCTGGCCACACAACTCCTCGGCGATTGGGGAGCGCGCGTCATCAAGGTCGAGGAGCCGGAGCGCGGTGACGAGACGCGGCGTTGGGGTCCTCCGTTCGTCGGCGATGTCAGCGCCTACTTTCTTTCGATCAATCGCAACAAAGAGTCGGTGACGCTGGACCTGAAGTCGGACAAAGGTGCCGAGGCCGCGAGGCGGCTGATGGCACGGGCCGATGTCGTTGTCGACAACTTTCTGCCGGCACAGAAAGAGTCGCTGCAGTTTGCTCCCCGCACGATCAACCCGCGCATCATCCATTGCACGATCGCCGGCTTCGACAGCGACACTGACGACGCCGATACACCCGGCTACGACCTTCTCGCGCAAGCCGGATCCGGGTTGATGTCCATCACGGGGGAAGCGGACGGCGAACCGATGAAGATCGGTGTGGCGCTCGCCGACGTGTTGACCGCGCACTATGCCTTCGGCGCGATCTGCGCTGCCCTTCGCGGGCGTGAACAGTCGGGCGAAGGGTCGACGCTCGAGATCTCGCTCTTCAGCGCCGCGATCGCCTCGCTCGCCAACGTCGCGCAGAACGTGCTTGTCACCGGCAGGGAGGCCGGGCGGTACGGCAACGCCCATCCGTCGATCGTCCCCTACCAGGTGTTTCAGGCGAGCGATCGTTCCTTTGCAATCGGCGCCGGCACCGACCGGCACTTCGTGCAGCTATGCGAAGGCGTGCTGCGGCGGCCGGAGCTGGCGCAGGACAAACGCTTCGCCACGAATTCGCAACGGGTGAAGCATCGCGGAGTGCTCGTGGCGATTCTGGAAACGGAGTTCCGCAACCGGACCGCGGCGCAATGGGTGGGACGCTGCCGGCGCGCGTCCATTCCGGCGTCGCTCGTCCGCGGAGTACGCGAGGCGCTTCGCGCCCCCGCCGCGCGCGCTCTCGTCGAGACAGTGAAGCACGCCGGGATCGGCGCATACGACGCGGTGCGCAACCCGGTGCGCATCGATGGTCAGCGGCGCGCCATCGGCTCGGCGCCGCCGTCGCTTGGTGAACACACCGCCGCGGTCTTGCAGGAACTGGGCGTCATCGCCGCGAATACGAGAAGATCAGCAGGACGAAACACCCCACCATCACGACGGCGAGCACGGCGATGATGGCGACGACGGCTCGAAAGTCGCGGCCCTCCTTCGTCGAAGGGGCAAAGGCGCGAAAGGCGAAATACAAACCGGTTGCCCCGATGGCCATGATCGTGCCGCCGACGAGCACTACCCGCAGCAGGATGTTGCGGAACTCGGGATCGATATCGATCAACGCAGGGTCACCGTCCGCACGCTCAGCTCCGACACCAGCCGGATCATCCGCCGCCCTTCCTCGTCGGCTTTCTCGTAAGCCAGGCAGAGGACTTCGAGATCGGCCTCGTACTCATATGCGGCGACGGTGAAACCGTCGTCCGGCTGTCTCGGGTCGGTCGTCGAAGTACGCCGCCAGGTTCCATCTGCCCGCAGCCGATAGCTCACCAGCCCTCGAACACGGGCGCGGCGTGCACCCCCGACTTCTGTCAGCGGCAAATCGTCGCCGACGTGACCAATACCGTTTGCGTTTGCCTTCTGCGACGCCAGCAGGTTTCCGACAAATGTGGCCATCAAATCGTGCAGCCGGGCCTCGGAATCGCCGACCGGCTCGAAGAAGCGCACCCCCGTATGCGAGAGGGCATTCGTGGCCGAGCGCCGGACTACTTGCGTTCGCGCCACCTCGCAGACGAACTCGATGTTCTCGGTGTGCCAACGAAATTGCAACCGTACCCGCGCGTTGTGCGTCGTAATACCGTAGTGCTCGACGAAAGCCCCGGCCACCCCGAGATCGAGAATGAGCGCGTTCTGCCCATCAAGAAGCCCCAGAATCGGGCGGGCCAGACGGAGGCGCTGGAAAATTCTGCGATCGTGCTTGAGCATGGGGCGAAAGCGAAGGCAAGCATATTGCTGCATTTTCGGGCCTGCGTCCAAGGAGGATCGTGAGCGAACGCATTCCTGAGCGGCGAAGCATCTGGCGCGTGGGTCCTGACAGCACGTGGACAACGGTCGTTCCAGTTGTCTTCATCATCGTATCTTTGCTGACCCTGGCCCTGTTGCCGGTCGTCTTCGCCTCGCATACGGCCCAGATGCGGCGCGAGATCACCCAGGTTGCCGAGCCTTCTCGCGTCGCGGCAAACACGATCGAATCGGACCTCTCGAAAGAGCTCGACGCCGTGATCGCCTGGCAGGTTACCGAGCAAGGTCAATATCGCGACAAGTACAACGGTCTTGTTCAGGAACAGCGTAGTGATTACGCCCGTCTGCGCGTGCTGGGCCCGGAGCTCGGCCCGGATGTCAGAGACAAGCTCAGAGCGCTGAACAAAGAGACCAGCGAATGGCACGCGGACGTCGCCTCGAACGAGTTCCTCTCGCGGCACATGCCGGCCGAAGTGTTCCTGGCCCGCCTGTTTGAAAAACATCCGTCGTACGACGAAGCATTGGTCGCAGCCGCTGAATTGGAGGTCTCGATCCAGGCGGCGATCGACGACCGCCGGACGAAGATCCGGGATGCGGAGAAGTTGAGCGCTTCGTTGGAGATCATCCTCACACTTCTCGCTCTGACGTCGGCGCTACTGGTGGCCGGTCTCGGCCGGCAGATGCGCCTCCTCGCCCGCGAGGCGATGGCACAACGGCATGAGGCGGAGCACGACGCAGCGGACGCGCAGCGTGCGCGGGCCGCGGCCGAGCGCGAGGAGCGCCGGGCGGCGTTTCTGGCGACGGCCGGGCAGGAACTGGCGGCATCTCTCGACTACGAGCACGCCATCGCCACATTGGCCAGACTGATCGTGCCGAACATCGCCGAGATCTGTGTGATCGACCTCGCCGAATCGGATGGCTCACTGCGCCGTGCCGCGGTCGCGCACCACGATCCGGAGCGGGAGCGTGAACTTGCGGATCACGTTGGAGAGGTCGTTCACGACGTTCCAGAACCGCTGCCGGAAGTGATTCAGAAACGGGAGACCCGGATCATCGGCAATGCGTCTTCGCTGATGGCGTACGCCGGCGTCCCAGCGGAGGAGCAGCGCTCGCTGCTGGCCGTACCGCTCGTGAGCCGTGGTCAAACGATTGGCGTCATTCTCGCCGCGGCCGCGAAGTCAAAGCCGTTCACACAGGAGGACGCCTCGCTTCTCGGTGAGCTTTCCCGGCACGGCTCTCTCTCGATCGACAATGCCCGGCTCTACCTGGAGTCGCAGCAGGCCGTTCAGGCGCGCGAGGAAGTGCTGGCAATCGTTTCGCACGACCTCCGCAGTCCGCTCAACGCGGTGATGCTTGCGGCGTCACTGCTGCAGACCTCGGAAAGGATTGCGCCGGAGGATCGCGAAGAGCTGGAAATCATCGACATCTCAGCCAAGCGGATGCAACGTCTGATCGAGGACCTGCTCGACGTCACACGTCTCGAAGGCGGGAAACGCTTGCCGATCGAGCGAGCGCCGGTCGACGTTAAGGCACTATTCGCTGAGACTTACGAGCTGTTCAAATCGCAGGCGGCCACGAGCGCCATCACGCTGCAATATCACGTCGATGACGTCCCGCCGGTTTATGCCGACGGGCATCGCGTGATGCAAGTGTTGTCGAATCTCATCGGCAATGCCATGAAGTTCACGCCAACCGGCGGCATGATCACCTTTCACGCGGAGTCGAGAGGCTCGAGTGTCGTAATCAGTGTTGCCGATACCGGCACCGGCATCCCGAAGGAGAATCTCAGCGATATTTTCAATCCCTACTGGCAGGCCAAGCGCACTGCCCGCCTCGGTGCTGGACTCGGTCTGCCGATCGCAAAAGGAATCGTCGAGTCGCATGGCGGACAGATCTGGGTACAAAGCGAGCCGGGGAAGGGGACGAAATTTTCCTTCATCCTCCCGGTGGCCATCGACACGCCCGCCGCGGCAACGCCCGCGACTACCGCACGATGACCGATGCCTGCATGCGCATCGAAGCCACGTATCGTTTCTGGACGCGCTGCCGGTATTCACGTGTGCGAGTGCTGACGCGCTGCAGGTAGTCAATCGTTTCCGGGTACTGGGGGATCCCTCCGCCGAGACGTTCGACCGTCCCTTCGCCGGCGTTGTAGGCCGCCAGGGCGGCACGCTCGTCGCCGAAACGGTTCATCAGGTAGCGCAGATACCTGGTTCCGGCGGCGATGTTCGCATGCGGATCGAATGGATCGTCGCAACCCATGAGCCGCGCGGTCTCGGGGATGATCTGCATCAGGCCGCGCGCGTCCTTGTTCGAGACCAGACGTGGATGGAAGTCGGATTCGGATTCGACGACCGCGGCGATCAGCTCCGGTGGAAGCTCGTTCTTCAGCGCTTCGCGATAAATGATCGAGCCGTACGGTACTTGCGTCCGGAAGAACTCCTCTTTTGCCACGTCCAGCGTGAAGGCAGCGGGCGCCTGCAGCGGTTTCAGGAACGTTTCGCGAGCGTTCCGCGTCGTGAAGATCCGAAAAGGACGGCTTCCGCCACTGATCTCGATCGCCTGTCGCGCAAATGCGGGAAGCGAAACGTTCATGGCTTCCATGCCGATCGCGCCGAAAGCCAGCGGCACGGTGACGAGCAGCGCGACACCACGCCGTTTCGCACCGCGCAACGCTCGGCGCCAGAGCGTACGTTCGCGGCGCGCGTGGACCTGGCAAGAGCAGATCTCGCGAAAGTCCCGCGAAGGCGTCCAGGCGTAGTCGGTGGCGCAGATCTTCGGCTTCATCGGAGCGCCCAAGGGCAAAAGCCGGACCAGTTCTTTGCTCGTTGTGTTCAAGTTATTCATTCGCTGTGAGATAAACTTTCGGATATGTCGTTCGACGGAATCGATCGAAGACGTTTTCTTCTCCTCGCTGCTGCACCGTTGCTCATGGCGCAAAAGGCCGTGACCCCTCGTGCCCGTGAATCGATGTTGCAGATGAATGGGTATGCGGTAAATGCGGAAACACCGCTTGCGCTACTGACCGAGTATGTGACTCCGAACGAGCTTTTCTTCGTCCGCAGTCACTGGATCCCGCGCACGCCCGACCCGAAGAAGTGGAGACTGACGATCGACGGCGAAGTCGACCGTTCGGGAGACATTACGCTTTCCGAGCTGAAAAAACTCCCGCAGGCGGAAACCACATGCGTTCTGCAGTGCGCCGGGAACGGGCGCGGACTCTATTCTCCGACCCTCCCGGGAGTGCAGTGGCGCTACGGGGCTGTCGGCAATGCACGCTGGACCGGTGTGCGCGTGCGCGATGTTCTCGAGCGCGCGGGCGTGAAACCGTCAGCAAAACATCTCCACGTGTTCGGCAGCGACGATCCGCCGGGAAAGGTTCCCCCGTTTCATCGCAGCATCGAGCTGGAGAAGGTGCTTGCCGACGGCATCCTTGCGTTTGCCATGAACGGTGAGCCGCTACCGGTCGCTCACGGAGCGCCGCTCCGTCTGATCGTCCCGGGCTGGGCAGGCGATCACTGGATGAAATGGATCGTCCGCCTCTCACCGCAAGCAGAGGCGCAGAAGGGCTTTTACATGGAGACGGCGTATCGCTATCCGTTGACGCCCGGCGCACCGGGGGTGGCGTTCAAACCAGAGGAGATGGCGCCGGTGACCGAGTTGTTCGTGAAATCGAACATCACCACCGCGCCGGCGAAAGTGAGAGCGAAACATGCCTGCGAGATCCGCGGCTTCGCATTCTCCGGCGCGCCCGACATCGCCAAAGTCGAGATCAGCGATGATGACGGCGCGACGTGGCAGGAGACATCACTCGATCCGCGACACGACCCGTATGCATGGCGACTATGGTCGTATCACTGGACGCCCTCGCGCTCCGGCACCGTACGCCTTTGCGCACGTGCGACGGATAGCCGCGGAAACGTTCAACCGCGCGAGGCGACGTGGAATCAGAGCGGATATCTTCAGAACTCCTGGCACTTCGTCGACGTCGAGGTGACGGCGTGAAGCGCGCCGCCGTCCTCGTGCTGGTGCTGGCGGCTGCGTTTGCATCCGCGGCAACGAAGCGGAGCGTCTCCTTCGATTCTAACTTGCCGGTGCTCGGGACCAGGTTCCACTCGCTTCCGGCGGGTAAGGGCAAGCAACAGGTTGAGGCAAGCTGTTTTCCCTGCCACTCCGCGGACATGCTGGTGCAGCAGCGGCTGACGGAAAAGCAGTGGACGGCGGAAGTCGACAAGATGATCCGCTGGGGCGCTGTGATGAAGGAAAGCGATAAGACGGCCGCGGTCGCCTATCTCGTCAGAAACTTCGGACCGGCCAACAAATTCACACCGGTTCGAACGCGCCCCGCCGGCTACTGACGCTACACTGCTACCGCGACCTGTTGCTGCCCACGAACAGCGCCTCGGTCTCCACATTGAGCAGAACCCAGAGTGTGTAAACGCCCAGAGCCGTCCCAAGCGGGAAGCTGAGGATGTGAAGCACGCCGACGATGATGGCGACGATACGGCCCCATGGCCGCAGCTTCAGCAGACCGATGCCGGCCAGCATCCCGGGGAGCGAAATGACGATGAGGAAGCAGGCGATGGCCGATCCGACCGCGCTGGTGATGATTATCGCCTCGTGATCGCCCGAGAGGGCGCCGCCGAACATGACGATGCTGCCAATCCCCATTCCGACCAGGACGATGATGGCGCTGTAGACGATGAAACACCAACCGAGTATGCGAATGTGGTCTCTCATGATGATGAATTGTACGGAGGGCCTGACCAGGAGTTGCGCCGTACGGAACATGCTACGCTTTCGGCCGGTTTTCGAATCGAGTTCAAAGGAGGCTTGCCACTCATGCGTCATCTCGTAGCCGCAACAATCGTGGTTGGCTTTCTCGCAACGGGTCTGGCCAACGCACAGATGAAGTCGGCAGTGCCGCCGGGAATGCAGACGTCGCCGCAGGTCACGCAAGCGACCCCGATCCCCACAGCACAAGCGCCGCTCGAATCAGCGCGCCGGATCACCCGCGAGGAAGCGATCAAGCTCGTCAAAGAGAAGAAGGCCGTTTACGTCGATGTACGAGCAAAGGATTCATACGACCAGGGACACATCAAGGGAGCGATCAACATCCCTCTTGGTGACATCCTGACCCGCCTGCGGGAGATCCCGCCGAAGACGTTCATCATTACCTACTGTGCTTGACAGAGTGAGCACACAAGCGCCCGTGCGGTGCTGGATCTCAATGCTCACGGAATCAGCAACACAGCCGCTCTCCTCGGCGGCTGGAACGGTTGGAACGAAGCACACCTGCCGATCGAAACTACCGCGAAGAAATAGGCTCGTAGGGCTCAGCGGTGCTGGGCCCTACAAAATCGCCTGATCGTCGTGGCGATACACTTCGAAAACCCATGTTCATCACGTTCGAAGGTATCGAGGGATCGGGCAAATCGACACAACTGCGCCGTCTGGCGGCACGGATCTCGGACGCTGTTGTCACCAAAGAGCCTGGTGGCACGCCGTTGGCGGATCGGATCCGGGCCATCCTTCTCGACAGCAGCTCGCATCTCGATCCCGTCGCTGAGCTCTTTCTCTTTGCGGCGTCGCGGAGACAGCATGTCGTCGAGATCATCCGTCCGGCGCTGAAGAGGGGAGCGGTCGTTCTCTGCGACCGCTTTACCGACTCCACTCTCGCGTATCAGGGATTCGGCCGGCTCATCGACCTCGACAAGCTTCGTAGTCTCAACGCCTGGGCCACGGAATCGCTCACCCCGGACCTTACTTTGCTCTTCGATCTGCCTGAGGAGCTCGGCCTATCGCGTGCGCGCTCGCGCAACGCCGAGGCGGTGCATGACGAGGGGCGCTTCGAGGCGGAAGAGTTGCGGTTTCATCGGCGGGTACGCGAGGGATACCTCGCGCTAGCCGTCGCCGACCCGGCACGCTTCGCGGTGATCAACGCCGAGGGCCATGTCGATGAGGTGTACGCGCGCGTCGAAGCAGAGCTCGTTCGGAGAAAACCGGAGCTTCTGCGATGAGCTCCACCGCGGGATTACTGCTCGATACGGCGAGGCGTGGCGAGTTACATCACGCCATCCTCTGCCACGGCCCATCAGCGGCTGCCTTACGCGAGGTCTCCGTCGGAATCGCCAAAACGCTCAACTGCCTGAACAGGACCACCGGCGATGACTGCACGGCCTGCCAGCACATCCAACGCCGGATTCACCCCGACGTTCATTTCATCGAAGTAACCGGAGAGCGGAAGATGATCAGCGTCGATCAGATTCGCGAGATCGTCGCCGCGGCAACTCTGCGGCCGTACGAGGGTCGCAACAAAGTCTTCATCATCGACCCCGCCAACGCCCTGAGCGTCGGCGGCTCGAACTCCCTTCTCAAGACGCTGGAGGAGCCGGCCAGCGATACAACCTTCATCCTGCTCACGCGCTCACCCGATCTCCTGCTGCCGACGATCCGCTCTCGCTGCCAGATGATCTTCGTCGGTGGAGAGGTCGAGACGAACGACGCGCTGGCGGCATCGATCGTAGCCGGCCTGACGCGTTTCTCCGAGGAGCGCGACACCGCCGCGCTCCTCGGCATCGCTTCGCTAGTCGCCTCGCAGGAAGAGGTTAGCGACGCGATCGCGTTGCTCGGGAAGGTTCTGTGCGACGCGGTGGCCGGTCGATTTCCGCTCTCCATCGAGCCGGCGAAGCTACTGGCCGCCGCCGATGCCACCACAGCCGCGATCCGCTGGCTGGGCGTCAATGCCGATGCACGCTTGCTGGTCGAACAGGCCTTGGCCGAGCTGGTTGCTTGAGGTTGCTGGGTTCCGGATTTTGCTGGGTTATGAAACGCCACACCTCAGCAACCTCTCTACGTAACCGGTTACAAAAAAAGCCGGCCCCGTCTTTCGTCGGGGCCGGCAAAATCTACTGGATGGGGATGGGTGCGAACGCTTGGGTGGAGTGAATTGCTGGATCGGTAAGATTCGAAGAAGAATTCAAGCGGTGTAACTAGAGGCGGGCTGTTGAAACAGAAAGCTAATCCGCCCCCACATCATCCAGTAAACCCTCAATTTCTAACGACAGGCTGCATTATCTCACGACCTTGTGAAACTTTTCTCATGGTAACAGCAACGTGACAACTTGCTGAACTGCTGAGAGATAACCATCACTTTGGGAACGCCATAAAGCCTACTACAGAACGACCGTTCGGTCAATTCTACGTTTCAGACACGCCAAGGTTTCGGTCCAAGCCCAGACTCATGCCGAAACGGTGCCGCTCCAGCCCCTCGGGTACACTCACGTCCCCATGTCCCGTAAGAAGAGGGTAGTCGGAACGGCAGGACACATCGACCACGGCAAGACGGCGCTCGTTCGCGCGCTGACCGGCGTCGATACCGATCGCCTCCCCGAGGAGAAACGACGGGGAATCACGATCGACCTCGGATTCGCCAGCTGGTTCACCGACGACTATCAGATCGGATTCATCGACGTCCCCGGCCACGAACGTTTCGTCAAGAACATGCTGGCCGGCGTCGGAGGGATCGACAGCGCGCTCCTCGTCGTTGCCGCCGACGAGTCGATCAAGCCGCAAACGCGCGAACACTTTGCCATCTGCAGGCTACTCGACATCCGAACGGGAGTCGTCGCGGTCACGAAGAGCGATCTGGTCGAGGGCGAAATTCTCGATCTCGTCCGGCTCGAGATCGAAGAAATGGTGGCGGGGAGCTTTCTGGCCGGAAAACCGATCGTGCCAGTCAGCAGCGTAACGGGAGCCGGGCTGGATGATTTGCGCCGTGCCATCCTGGCCTCGGTCGCCGAAGCAGGCGACCGCGATGCCACGACGCGCATCTTCCGGCTGCCGATCGACCGCGTCTTCACGATGAAGGGCTTCGGTTCCGTGATCACAGGGACGACTTATGCGGGACGTCTGAACGTCGATACGGACATCGAGGTGCTGCCAGGCGGCAAACGCAGCCGCGCGCGCAACATTCAGGTGCACGGCGAAGAGCGCGACTACGCATCAGCAGGCGAGAGGACCTCGGTCAACCTGCCCGACATCGATCTGGATCAACTTCAACGCGGACAGCAACTGGTCACACCGAATACTCTCCGCCAGTCGCAGGTCATCACGGCGCGTCTGGATCTGCTGGCGGATGCGAAGCCGCTCAAGGAACAGACACGCATTCGTTTCCATCACCTCTCGGCCGAGCTCCTGGGCAGCATCCGATTCGTCGACCAGACCCCGGAGCTGAAGCCGGGATCGAGCGCCTACATTCAGGTACGCCTGGAATCGCCAGTGGTCGCCGTTGCCGGCGATCGTTTCGTCATCCGCCGCTACTCACCCGCCCTCACGGTCGGTGGCGGTGTGGTCCTCGACGCGCACCTGCCGAAGCTGAGCCGCAACACGCGTGGCGAATTGCTCGATACGCTCGCCGGCGGAACGCTGCCGGAGCGCGTCGAGCTGATGGCAAAGCTCGAAGGGCTGCGCGGATTGACCATTCACGAAGTCCAGGCACGAACCGGCATTCGCGTCGAGACGCTGCTGAAGGAGTTAAAGAACGTGCCGCATCTTGCTGACAGCGGCGAGCGCCGGTGGATTCATCACGACGTGGTCACCGACTTTCGAAGGCGGGCCATGCAGTTTCTGCGCGCCTACTTCGAAGAAAATCGGATGGCGATCAACGTGCCAAAGAGCGAGTTCGTGCAGAAACTGCTGCCGCGCGGTGCCGATGGCGCGATGATCAACTTCCTCCTGCAGGACCTGGCGCGCGAAAAGATCGTGGCCATCTCCGGCGACGCCCTCGACATCCCTGGCCGATCGAAGACCCTGGGCGGTGCGGAAGGGGAGCTGGCCCGGATGATCGAGTCGCGTTTCGCCGAAGGGGGGCTGGTACCACCGCCGGTCTCCGAGATCATCAACGAGCGGACGCAGAAGGCTCGGGTGATCGAAGGAGTGATCGGTTTCCTCGTCAAGCAAGGCACGCTTGTCCGCCTGGCGGAAGGGATCTATATTCATCGCGACGCCCTCGTTGCAGCGCGCGAGCGCATGAGCGCACGCACCGGCGACATGATCGACGTCGGCCAGTTCAAGGAGTACTTCGGCCTCTCGCGCAAGATCGCTATCCCCCTCCTGGAGTGGATGGATCGCGAGGGGGTCACGAAGCGGGTTGGCGACTCGCGGAAGGTGTTGTAACCGCGCGTTGTCGGTTGTTGGTTGGAGCTGATTAGTTCTTCGATTGCGGCGGCTTTCCAGCGCCTGCAGGAGCGGGATGCAGTTCCCTGTAGTCGGCGCGCACATTCAGCCAGGAGGCCGGCACATCGCGTTGATCGATCTTCACGATGGTGTTGTCGACGACGAGCCTCTGGCTCTCGTACGGCAACTCGGCGTGGTCCGCGATCGGAAATCCCCTCACACCCAGCAACGCCTCGTCGGCAGGCCGCATGACACCGGCCAGCGGGGACGAAACCGGCTCGCTGGCCTGCAGCATGGCGAAGAGTCCCTCAGGAATGAGCGGATGGGAGGCAATCCACAGTTCGCGTTGATACGCGCCCAGCCGGATGATCGACTGCCTCGCCTCGACGCCCTGCAGCGTTTTTCGTGCACCGGTGACGGAGAACTGCGCGCTCGGCATTCCGTCCGGGACCGACCGTGCCATATCGGCGCGATGCGACGTCACGACCTCATCGAACGGTTCATTGCGATAGGTTCCGGTCAAATCGTCAACGAACGTCACGCGCTTCAGCGCAAAATCGAACAGCCTCCACTCGTCGACCTCATCACCGCTGCGGGCACGATCGTTCGCAATGAAGAGGGTGTGAGTGTAGGTCTTGTTCGCCGGTTGAATCGACGTCTGGATCGTGACGACCGTGGCGCGGATTTTCGGCTCGTTTGGCGATTGCCCGGGCTGACGGGCGGGCAGGGCGCAGGAGAAGAGCAGAAGGACCAGGCCTGCTCGGAATGACAGCGTCAATCGTTACTCCTTCGCGTCGTACCAGCTCCGGCCGTAGTGCGCATCGACTTTGAGCGGCACAGCGAGCGGGAAGATGTTCTCCATCGTCTCCTTCACGATTCCCGCCACCTCGGACGCGCGGGTCTCCGGCACCTCGATCACGATTTCGTCGTGAACCGTCAGCAGCATCGTCGCGGTCCCCTCGATATCCGCGTCCAACCGCTTGTCGAGCGCGATCATGGCCAGCTTGAGGATATCGGCAGCCGTGCCCTGAATCGGGGCGTTCGTGGCCATCCGCTCGGCATTGCCGCGCACGGTGAACGACTTGTTGTGAATCTCCGGGATGTAGCGTACGCGGCCGAAGAGCGTCGTCACCTTGCCACTGCGGCGCGCCTCTTCCAGCGTGCGGTCGAGGTACTCCTGGATCTTCGGATAGCGCGCAAAGTACGCGTCGATGAAGTCCTTCGCCTGGCCGGTGGGGATATTCAGCTCATTCGACAACCGGAATGCCGACATGCCGTACAGCACGCCGAAGTTGATGGTCTTCGCGGCGCGCCGCTGATCGATCGTCAGCTCATCCTCCGGGACATTGAACATTTTCGAAGCAGTGGCTCGATGAATGTCCGCGCCGCGCTGGAAGGTCTCGATCAGATCGGCGTCTTGCGAGATGTGGGCGAGAATGCGCAGCTCGACCTGCGAGTAGTCCGCCGCGAGCAGGACGTTTCCTTTTTCGGCGATGAACGCCTTCCGGATCTCGCGTCCCAGCTCGGTCCTGATGGGGATGTTCTGCAGATTCGGATCGGACGACGACAGCCGGCCGGTCGCTGCCACCGCTTGATTGAAAGACGTGTGCACGCGGCCGTCCCCGGTCACCAACTGCGGCAGAGCGTCGATGTAGGTTGACTTCAGCTTGTGCAGTTCCCGATGCGACAGAATCAAACGCGGGACGGCGAATCCGTGGCTGGCCAACTCCTGCAGCACGTCCACTGACGTCGAGAACGCTTTTGTCCCCTTGGTTTTCCTGGAGACCGGATACTGCAGCTTCTCGAACAGGATGTGCCCGAGTTGCTGCGGCGAGTTGATATTGAAGTCGGTACCAGCCTCGGCATAGATCTCTTTCTCGAGCTGTGCCAACTGCAACGCCATCTTCGCGGACATCTCGTGCAGAAGGGCAACGTCGATCTTGATACCGCGCGCCTCCATCCGCTCCAGAACCGGGATGAGCGGAAGCTCGATGCGGTCGTAGATGTCGACGAGCGCCGGATCGCGCCGCAGTTCGGGCACCAGCATTTCCTTCAGCGCAACCGTGACGTCGGATTTCTCGCCTAGGTATTGCTGATAGGGGGAAAGCGCGGTGCCGCCGATCTCGTGATCGAGCGCGAAGAGCGGCGCAGTCTTCGCGGCGTCTTTCCGAGCGGCCACATCCACCTTCAGCCAATCGCGCGCGATGTTGCTGAAGGCGTGGCTGGGCAGGCCGGGGTTGATCACATACGACATGATCATCGTGTCGGAAAAGCGCCTCGGGAGGGGCCAGCCGTTCGCGGCCAGGCGTCGAAGCTGCAGCTTGATGTCGTACGCGACGAAAAGACGGTCCGAGAGCAGCAGCGTCTTGAGCGCCTCGCGCAATTCCGGGGTACCACCGACCGAGCCGGCGACCGGCACAATGAGCGACTGTGCCTGCTTCACCGACAGCGACGCGGCGAATAGATCGTCATGCGCTTCCGGCGTGGCCGATTCGAGCCAGATGGCCACCTCGGCCGCGGTCCCGACGAAGTCGAGCACCTCGTCCGCCGTGGCGGCAATGCGATAGTCGCGCTCGACCGGCGCCGCCGCTGGCAAGAACTCCTGCATCAGCGACGCGAACTCGAGACGCGAGAAGACATCGTGCAACTTGGCGCGATCCGGCTCCTGGCGCTTCAGCTTCTCGAAATCGATGCTCTCCACCGACAGGTCGCACTTGATCCGGGCAAGATCGCGCGAGATGAAGGCCTTCTCGCGATTCTCCTCGAGCTTCTTGCGTTGCGCCGGTTTGAGCTTGTCGAGGTTCTCGTACACCCCTTCGAGTGAGCCGTACTCGGTGATCAGCGCCTTGGCTCCCTTCTCGCCGATCCCGGGGACGCCCGGTATGTTGTCGATGGCGTCGCCCCAGATGGCCATGACGTCGACCACCTTTTCGGGAGGAAGTCCAAACGTCTCCTCGACGCCTGTTGCGTCGTAGAGAACCTCGCGACCGGTGTGAAAGAGTTTGATACCGTCGCCGACGAGCTGAAAGAAATCTTTGTCCGAGGTGGCGAGAACGACGTCGTACCCGCGGTCGCTGGCGACGCAAGCCAGCGTTCCCAGGAGATCGTCCGCCTCCCAGTCCTCGACGCCGATCACCGGGATACCGAACCCTTCCAGCACCTCATTGACGAACGGCAACTGGATGGCCAGATCGTCCGGCATCGGACGGCGGTCTTTCTTGTAGTCGGCGAAGGCCTCGTGCCGCGAAGTGGCGCGGCCGATATCGAATGCCACGGCGATGCAGTCAGGCTCGAAGTCTTTCAGCAACTTTTTTAGCGTCTGCGTGAATCCGTAGACGGCATTCGTAGCCAGCCCCGAGGAGTTGGTCAGATTGCGGATCGCAAAATACGAGCGGTAGACGTTGTTCGATCCGTCGATGAGGAAGAGCGTGGGACGTTTCTGCGGCATCAGCGGGCGCGATTCTATGACGGTGCGATCAGCTCTCCCAGAACCTCGGCGCGGGCTTCTTCGACGGCGAGCAGGATCTCCTGGTAGACATGGAACGCCAGATCTTTGTCCAGCGGCTCAGCGGCTCCACGATTGACGATCTCAGCAATCTGCGCAGCGTAGTACGACGCCAGCGGCAGCCGCTCGCCCGTTTGATGGATCTGGCGGAACCCGAAGAGCAGTTCTTCGCGCAGCGACTCGCGAAACACGCCGCTGACAACATCGTTCTCCAGATTCTCGTAATCGACATTCATCGGAGGAACGACTCCATCATCTTCGTGTCGGCGCCATACGCGGCCCGCACGCGCGTGCCGTCGATGGCGACATGCGCCTCCACGCCGCGGCCACGGAGAAAATCGGCATAGGCATCGCGGAAGGCCTGGGCGCGGACGGCGTTCTCCCATCGTGTTTCGACAAGCACGGTCGGATCGCACTGCAGATTCTGCGTAACGGTGACTCGATCGTCGACCCAGCCCGCGCCGGCGTCGCCGACCAGAAAGCGCCAGTGGAACTCGCCGAGGTGCTCGACGGTCAGCGCACCAGGGAGACGGGACTTATCGTCGAACGGCGTCGGGGGAGCGCCGGTTTTGCCGAGCCGGTCGAAATACTCGGAAGGATGGAGAATCTCGCGCGTCGAGCGCGGCGGATTCTCATCCATCCGGTCGACCATCTTCCACCCACCGCGCCGGTAGCCGTCGATGACGAGCTTCAACCCATCGGCGTACGGGAACTTCAACGACTCGGCGAAATACTTCGGCGTCGACGGATCAAGCGTTTTGTCGGAGCCATTGAGTGATGACGTCAGAAGCGACATCAACTCCGGATTGCCCAGCATGTCATCCATCTTCTGGCCCGCGCGATCGAGAACGTAATCGATCATGACCAGGGTCGCCTCCCCCTCCATAAGCGCATGCAGGGCAAGGCTGCCGTCGGTGTCCTTCTGCAGCGCCAGATCACGCACGCCGAGGTGAAACCGCTGATCCTGGAGCGCGTGCGTCAGCTCATGGACCGCCACCGACTCCCGGAGCATCTCCGCGTCCATCATTCCTGCGGCCGCCGCGGGAGGGTGATCGATCGCGTAGTACGTGTGTGTCAGCGGGTCGTAGAAGGCCAGCACCTGCGACTGATAGAGATCGAGCATGCTGCCGACGAGGTCACTCGTACCGCCATCGACGAGCTGAAGCGCGCGCAGAATCAACGCGTAGTCGTCCGGCGAGTAGGGGAGCGATTTCTCCATCTGGGCGCGGAGCATTCTCGGGAGATCGGCGCGGGTGATGGTCTGCTGCACAACCGGACGCTCGAAGGTGAGGCCTCGCAGCTTCTCAACCGTTTTCATCTCTGCTTCGAGCGACGCACCGCGCGCGCCCGCGGAAACGAGCACAAGCGCGGCCACTAAGTTTGGGAGCCGTCGTGACATGCGCCTTGGAACGGGGAGCGGAGCAGCCGTCTTCCCTCCTCCCTTGTCCCTCGCCCCCACCTCCCCTACAATGCCGCCGGTTCAAAACCGATGGAACGTGACGGCGAGCGGATCGAGATCACCATCAGCAGTCGGTTCGGGAACATCGAGCTCGTGCAGGTGATCGCGGAACATCTCTGTGAAAACGCAGGGATGGATGAAGACGGTTCGCACTGGATCGGCATGGCCGTCCGCGAGGCGGTGGCGAATGCCATCAAGCACGGCAACAAGCTCGACGTCAAAAAAAAGGTCAACGCCACCTTCGAGTTGAATGGTCAGGACCTTTCCATCACCATCTCCGACGAAGGAACCGGATTCGATCCGGAGAAGGTCAGCGACCCGCTCAATCCGCAGAATCTGATGAAAACGAGCGGACGCGGAATCTTCTACATGCGCACATTCATGGATCAGATCCGTTACAGCTTTGAGGCCGGCTGCGGTACCTCGCTGGTCATGACCAAGAACCTCGCTAAAGGAACCGGTATCGCAAGCGGCAAAGCCTGATATCTTCCGCGTCCGGCGGTCGCGTGCCGCGGATACAAACAAAGGAGAAGAGAGATGAAAGCCACCACTCGCGACGTAAACGGCATCGCGATCATCAAGGTCGATGGCAAGATCACGATCGGCGCGGGCGACCAGCAGCTTCGCGATGTCATCGCCAATGCAAACAGCCAGAAGATTCTGCTCGACCTCTCCGGCGTCACGACGATCGATTCGTCGGGCATCGGCGAACTGGTCGGTTCCTACACGACCGTGACGAACAAAGGCGGCAAGCTCAAGCTGCTGCACCTTCCGGCCAAACTGAATGAGTTGCTGCACGTCACGCAGCTCATCACCGTTTTCGAAGTCTACGAGAACGAGCAGGAAGCGCTGGACAGCTTCTAAACCTGAGTCTCGTGCTGCCGGCGCCGTCTATCCGGGACGGCGCCGGCGCGAAGGCTGCGAGGTGGCCGGATCCTCCTCGATCCCCGTGGACCGCGGCCCCTGCCAGCGCATCGGCAGCGCATTGGTCGTCACCGTCTCGTTTCGATCGACCCACTTCGGAAAGAGTTCGGCAGCAAGCTCCCGGTCGCGCACCGCTTTCTCCGGGATGTCGATCAGCTTCACAAATGGCGACGAGTCCCCGAGGAAATTGACGCGTAGCTGCAAGCCCCTCGGCCGTGGTGACGACGGAGCGTTGAGCGGCATGTGAACGTTGATGTGAGCGCCGGCATGGAATGAGCGCCGTTCACCCGAGGGAATGGAGATCAGCCGTGGTAGAAACTCCTCGCCGGGAATCTCCGACCCGATGTTGATGGTGACAATGCGCGTATCCGGGTCGTAGGTCGTTTCGGGCAGGAGATCGGCGATGAGGATCGGCGACGAACGCTGATTCGTAACGTCGTATTTGATGGAAAGACTCGAACCCTGCACCATGTCCTCGCCGTAGATCTCCGCATCGACACGGACATTGTTCTCAGTGCCGACCATCCGGCGCGGCTCCTTCATGTCGATGCTGCCGGGCTTCGTGGCCGCTACCGGCGGCGCTGTAGTGCTGCAGGCGGCCGCGAGCAGCAAAGCCAAGACAGAGGCAACTCGTTTCATGATTCACCCCCAAGCGGCAAAACTACTACCGTTCGCTTGCGGAAGTGAAAAACAAACGTACAAATGAAAAGGCCTCCCGTGAGGGAGGCCCGGTTGTCGTTGTCGATCAGAGGCCGCGTTTCTTCGCGCGGATGTTGCGCCGGCTGCCTTTCGGCTTGCCACCGCCACCGCCATAGGCACCGCCGCCACCACCACCACTGCCACCGTAGCCACCACCGCCACCGCCGCCGTAGCCGCCGCCACCTCCACCACCGTAGCCGCCGCCACCACCGCCGCCGCTGTAGCCACCGCCGCCACCACCGCGTCCGCCACCACCACCGCCGCCGAATGAACGTCCGCCGCCACCGCCACCGGCGCGGGGGGGACGATCCTCGGCCGCGTTCACGCGGAGGGCGCGGCCACCCAGATCATGTCCGTTGAACTTTTCGATCGCCTTCGCCGCATCTTCATCCGATTCGAACTCGACGAACGCGAACCCGCGGGGTCGCCCCGACTCGCGATCGGTCGGAAGAAACACGTCTCGTACCGTTCCGACCTGCGCAAACAACGCTTCGACCTCGTCGCGCGTTGTGTTGAAGTCGAGATTCCCTACGAAAACCTTGGAAGCCATCAACATCTCCTCTTCTGCGGCTGATGCCTGCCAGTGCATGGCTTCCGGCCTTCCGCGCGCGAAGTGTATCGCGTTGCACGATACGTGCGCGGTAAAAAACTCAGATTGTCCGGCAAACAACTCGGAAACCGCCCGCCCCTCCAGACCGGCTGGCCTCTGCTGTTGGTCCACTTTCTTGTTCGGTCCAGCGGACAGGGAGCGGATTCAACTCCACCGAGGAAACGCTGCCCACCCACCTCAGTCGATCTTCAACACTGCCAGAAAAGCCTCTTGCGGGATCTCCACTTTCCCCACCCGTTTCATCCGTTTTTTGCCCTCTTTCTGCTTTTCGAGGAGTTTGCGTTTGCGCGAGATGTCTCCGCCGTAGCACTTGGCGAGGACGTCTTTGCGCATGGCCTTCACGGTTTCGCGGGCGATGACGCGATTACCAATGGCCGCCTGCAGAGCGACCGCGAACATCTGGCGCGGGATGAACTCCTTCATTTTCTCGACGAGGAGCTTCCCGCGCGCGTATGCCTTCTCCTTGTGCACGATGAGAGAGAGAGCATCGAGCGGGTCCCCGTTGATCAGAATGTCCATCTTCACCAGATCGCTTTCGCGGTAGCCGACAAACTGGTAATCAAGCGAGGCGTATCCGCGTGAGATCGATTTCAGCTTGTCGAAGAAATCGAGGATCACCTCATTCAACGGCATCTCGTACACGATCATGACTCTGTTGGCGCTGACGTACTCCAGCTTCTTCTGTACGCCACGCCGATCCGTCGCCAGCGCGAGAATCGGGCCAACGAATTCGTCGGTCGTGAGGATGGTCGCCTCGATGAACGGCTCCTCGATGGCATGGATGTACGCGGGGTCGGGCATCTTCTGCGGATTCTCAATCCACAATGATTCCCCGTCGGTCTTTTGCACGCGATAACGGACGCCCGGAGCCGAGGTCAGCAGCTCGAGATTGAACTCCCGCTCCAACCGCTCCTGGATGATCTCCATGTGCAGCAACCCCAGAAAACCGCAGCGAAAGCCGAATCCGAGAGCGCTCGAGCTTTCGGGCTCGTAGCTGAACGAGGCGTCGTTGAGCTTGAGCTTGCCGACCGCGTCGCGCAGGTCCTCGTAGTCATCGGTATTGATCGGGAAGATCCCGGCGAAGACCATCGGCTTCACTTCCTCGAAACCGGGAAGGGGGGGCGGCGAGGCATTCGCGGTGGTGATGGTGTCGCCGATCTTGGCCTGAACGATGTCCTTGATGTTGCCCGAGAAGAAGCCGACTTCGCCGACTCCCAGCCGGTCGACCAGCTTGATCTTCGGCGTAAAGAAGCCGACCTCGGTCACTTCATAGATGCGATCGGTCGAAAGAAACTTGATGCGCATCCCTTTGCGCAACTCGCCATCGACGATGCGCACGAGAGAGACGACGCCGCGATACGAGTCGTACCATGAGTCGAAGAGCAACGCCCGCAGAGGTCCGTCCGCGTCACCCTTCGGCGCGGAGATTTTCGTGACGATCTTCTCCAGGATCTCGTCGACTCCGATCCCGGACTTGGCCGACGCCAGAACGGCGTCGTGCGCGTCGAGGCCGATGACGTTCTCGATCTGCTCGCGAACCCGTTCCGGCTCTGCCGAGGGAAGGTCGACTTTGTTGATCACGGAGAGGATGTCGAGGTTGTTGGCGATGGCCAGGTAGCTGTTCGCCAGCGTCTGTGCTTCGACGCCCTGCGTGGCGTCGACGACGAGCACTGCCCCTTCGCAGGCGGCCAGGCTGCGCGAGACTTCGTAAGAGAAGTCGACGTGGCCGGGGGTGTCGATCAGGTTGAAGACGTAATCCTGCCCATCCTTCGCACGGTACTGAAGATTGACGGCGCGCGCTTTGATGGTGATGCCGCGTTCGCGCTCGAGGTCCATGTCATCGAGCATTTGCTCGTGCATTTCACGGCCTTCGACAGCGCCCGTCTTCTGCAGCAGACGATCGGACAGCGTCGTCTTGCCGTGGTCGATATGGGCGATGATCGAGAAATTGCGGATGTAGCGAGGGTCAGGCATCAGGCGGCGGGCTGTCTAACACGAAGTATGGGGATTGTCATCCAACACGCTACAACTGCTTCTCCACGATCACCACATCCCGCCACGCCCCGTCCAGCTGCCCATGCCGCTCGTAGATGCCAACCTCGCGGAAACCGACGGAGCGGAGCAGGGTCCGGCTGGCGGTGTTCTCGACGAAGACACGAGAGACCAGTTTCCAGAATCCGGCTTCGCGGGCAGCGGCGAAGAGCGCCCTCATCGCCATCCGTCCGGCTCCGCGGCCGCGCGCCGCGCGCGAGGCATAGACGGAGAACTCGGCGATACCGTCGTAGCAGTCACGCGGGCGATAGGTCGATGTGGCAGCGAAGGCGATGACGTCGCCACCATCGTCCTCGACCACAACGACCGGATGGCGCCCGTCGAGCCACTGCACAACATCGTCCGCGGTGCGGTGGCGCGTCTCGAACGTCGCCACCCGGTCGTCGATCCCTTGGTTGTAGATGCGCGCGATCGCCGAGGCATCGGCGATCGCGGCATCACGAGTCTTCACTTGCCCGTCAGCTCCTTCACGAGATCCGAGACACCGTAGACCTTCTTCAGCGCGTCGAGGATCCCGGCCGAATGGACGGCCACGGCGCGGCCCTGGCGCTCATCGAACTGGTAATCCCACGGCAGCGACTGGCTGTTGCCGTCAAAGATGATGCCGACGAATTCGTTGTTGCGGTTCACAACCGGGCTGCCGGAGTTGCCGCCGATGATGTCGGCGGTCATGACGAAGTTGTACGGTGTCTTGTCGTTGTCGAGAACGGCCTTTTTCGACGTCCACGATGCCGGCAGCTTGAACTCGCCCTCGTTGCCATGTTCGGCCGCGTGCTCGAACGTGCCGCCGATTTCGGTCGCCCACGGAACGGCGTGACCATTCTCCGTGAATCCCTTCACCGTACCGAACGAAAGGCGCAGCGTAAAGGTAGCGTCGGGATAGGTGTCGCCGCCGCTGGTCTTGAACTGGGCATTGGCGATTTTGGCGTACGACTGCCGCAGCACTTCGGCGATGTTGTCGTCGTACTGTTTGCGCAGCTCGCGCGCGCGGGCATCGACGAGGCGAGCCACCTGGATCATCGGATCGTTCGAAGCATCAACTGCGGCTTTGCCGCCTTCGCCGAGCGCTTTGCGCGCGGCAACGTCGCGCAGCTTCGTGCCGCGGACCAGTTCGGAGGCGCGTTCCTGCGGCGACTTGCCGGCCAGCACCTGCTGGACGAGCGGATCGTTCGGCGCCATTTCAAGCAAGTTCGAAAGCGAGTCGGCGAGTGTGACGGTTTCCAGGTCCTCGTAAATCGGCGCCTCGGAGTAGAGTCCTTGCTTCAGCGATGGAAGGTTGGACTCGCGATACTCGCGTAGACGTTCGCCGTTGGGCTTTGTCGATTCATCGCCGAGTCGGAGCAGCGTCTTGGCCGTCTGGAAGAGGCCGCTATTGAAAGCCAGACCTCCTTCGATGAAGCGATACTCGACATACATCGGCCGGTAGGTCGCGATCGCGGCGTCGACGTTCTGCCATGCATCGCCATAGGCCGAGCTCAGCGCCGGATCCGAGGTTACCTTCTGGCGCAGCGCAGCCTCGGTTGCCGCCTTCGCCTTCAGCACGGCAGGATCCTGAAGCCCGGCGATCCGTCCGAGGTAGGCCTTGCGCGAATTCTTGATCCCGAACAGCTCATCGTGCGCGCGGCGGTCGTTCTCGATGCTTCGCTGCGCGTAGTTCGTCAGCAGCACTTCCCGACGGCGGAGAATGTTCAGCGTGAACGGATAGGCAACGTCGCGGAAAAACTCGAGGTGCGCGAAGGTGTTGAGCCGGCTCGTCGAGCCGGGATGACCGGAGACGAAGACGAGATCGCCATCCTTCGCACCGGTCTCGCTCCACTTCAGGTAATCGGCCGGATGGACGGGCTTGTCGTTCTCGTACGCGCGGAAGAAGCAGACGTCGAGGTCGTAGCGGGGATACTCGAAGTTGTCCGGATCGCCGCCGAAGAAAGCGATGCCGACTTCCGGAGCAAAGACGAGGCGCACGTCGGTGTACTTCTTGTAGCGGTAGAGGTGGTACTCGCCGCCCTGGAAGAGCGTAACCACGTCGCTGCGCATGCCGGTCTTCTGCACCGACTCCTGCTCGATGGCGCTCATCACGCCGCGGCGCGCGGCCTGGGCCGCGGCCGTGGTCATGCCCGGCGTGACCGATGCGTTGACACGTGCCGTGACGTCTTCGATCGACTGAAGCACATTCAGCTCGAGGTCGACGCACTTCACTTCCTCGGCCTGCGTTTTGGCGTGATAGCCGGTGGTGACGTAGTCATGGTCTTTGGTCGAGATCTTGGCCAGGCAGTCGAGGCCGACGTGATGGTTCGTAAGCGCCAGACCGTCGGCCGATACGAAGGAGCCGGAGCCCCCGCTGTTGAAGCGGATCGACGACTTCTGCAGATGATCGAGCCACGCCTGCGTCGGCTCGAAGTTGTAGCGTTGCTTGAAGATGGCGTTGGGTGTCCGGTTGAAAAGCCACATACCCTCATCCGCCGCGGCGAGCGGAAGAGCGAGGAGCAGCCCGAGGACTGCGAGGAAAGACTTGCGCATCGATGTTGCCTCCAGTTCAGTTTGCGAGCGGGATTCTACGCACAAACGGGGGAGCGGGCTTGATCACTCCATCAGCTGATTTTTGCGTCAAGAGCTCTCACCACAGAGACACAGAGATCACAGAGGTGCGGTGTTCTCTGTGTTCTCAGTGTCTCTGTGGTGATGCTTTTTGGATGTACTGCGTGGCCGGAGCCTCGTCGCCCCTTCACCGCCAATTCGCAACCACCGTCAGCGGCGATGTATCCGCCTCCCCTCCGTTAGCGATGACGCGGCCGTCCGGCGCAAGGTCGTAGTCTGAGGAGGAGATGGGATTCACGTCGAGGCGGTAGCGGGGGCGGGTGGCGGTGATGGCGAAGCCGCCGGCGGACTGCACGTCGACCTCGGTGAGCGTGTTGTCGGTGGTGAGGTAGTCGAGGTGCTTGCCGTCCGGCGACCAGCGCGACGAGTGGCCGCCGGCGGTCGTGACCTGCCACTTGCCGCCGGTGCCGAGGAAAGGGATGACGTAGATCTCGTCGCGGCCGCCCTCGTTCGAGGTGTAGGCGAGCCAGCGGCCGTCGGCGGAGATCCTGGGATCGTGGGCGGCAACGTTGCCGGCGATGAGAGAGCGTGGCTGCTGGCCGGGAATGAGCGGCACTGCCCAGATCTGCGGGGCGCCGGAGCGCCAGAGCGATACGGCGACCCACCGGCCGTCGGGCGAGACAGACCCCGGGTCGGCGTCGCCGTTCAGGCGAGCAACGAGCTGGCGAGGGCCGTTGCCGTCGGCGCGGCGGCGATAAATGGCAGCCAGCTCCTTCGGGTGATCGCGGGACGCGTAGATGATCTCGTTGCTGTCGGCACTCCAGACCGGCGCTTCGTTCATCAAGCCCTCGAACGTCAGCCGTGTGCGGACGTCGCGGTCGGCGTCGATGACCCAGATGTCCGAGCCGGCGTTGGTGACCAGGCGGTGACCGTCGGGCGAGAGTTTCAGGTCGTAGTACCGGGCTACATCGCCGGCGGCGCCGAGGTTCTTGCCATCGCGGCTGTACCAGACCAGGTGTGTGCCAGGCAGTGCGCCGCCGGGCTGGTAGACGAGCGTGCGGCCGGCGGCATCGAACACACCATGCCATGTCGAGGCGTCGAAGCGGACGTTCTGCACGACGATCGACGGTGTGCCGGTCAGGACGCCGCGCACGGCATCGAACGGCTGGCTTACGAGCGCACCGCCGTGCAGCATCAGAAGCCTGCCGCCGGCATAGGCCACGTTCGCCAGCGTCCGCGTGACGATGCGATCCGTTTTGCCGTCGAGCGTCCGGAAGTGAAGGGACGTGGCCCGCGAGCCCTGCTCGAAATGATTCGCCGCAAGGTAGAGAAACGCCTTGCCGCCGGGGAGAAAGAGGGGCCAACGATTCGTCGTCATGCCTCCGCCGGGCGTCGTCAGCGCGGCCGGAGCGCCGCCGTTGGACGCGACGCGAAAAAGGCCGGCGCGCGTTTCCGGCGCGTAGACGATGACGTTGGCGTCACTCCACGATCCTCCCCGAGCGTCCGGCGCATCGGCGATGGCGACCGGAGCGCCGCCCGAGGCGTCGACGGTATCGAGCTTTCCGTGCGCGAAAAAACCGAGGAAGCGGCTGTCGGGCGACCAAAAGGGAAACATGGCGTCGTCACTGCTATCGATCTCGCGCGGGTCGGCGGACTCGAGCGAACGAACCCATAACGTCCGTTTTCCCTCGGGTGAGACGGCAACGAACGCCAAGCGGCGGCCATCGTTCGAAAGAACCGGGGAGCCCGCGTAGTCGCCCGTGAAGACAAAGCGAAGTCCCGGCGGCGGCACGATCGCGGCGATCATCGGCCGGTCGCGCGAGGCAATCTCGCGACGCGCCCACAGCGCGATCGCAATCGCCGCGCCGATGGCCACCACCAGTGCGAGGGCCCAGAGAGCGCGTTCGCGGCCCGTACGCCGTTGCACACCGGCGAGCAGCAGAGGTGCTGACGGGTTCGACTGCTCGTCGCGGATCCATTGCAGCGCCAGCATCACGTCGTGCGCGGTCTGGAACCGGTCGTCGGGATTCTTGGCCAAACAGTTTCGGATGACGCGGTCAAGCGACGTCGGCGTCATCGGCCGGATGGAGGAGATCGGCGGCGGGTCACTGGCGATGATCTGCGCGATCATCCCGGCGCGGCTGGAGGCGTTGAAGGCGCGCCGGCCGGTCACCATCTCGTAGAGCATGCACCCGAAAGCGAAGATGTCGGTGCGCGCGTCGCTGCGCCCGTATTCGACCTGCTCGGGGGCCATGTAGCAGAACGTCCCCACCAGCGTCCCCTCGGCTGTGAGCGGTTCGTTGGGAAGCATCACCGTCGCGCTTTGCGTCGACGTCGATTCGATCAGCGCGGCATCCATAGCCTTGGCCAGACCGAAATCAAGCAGCTTCGCGCCGCCGCGCGTGAGGATGACATTTCCCGGCTTGAGGTCGCGATGAATGATGCCGGTACGGTGTGCTTTGTCGAGCGCGTCGGCGATCTCGATACCGTGCCGCAGGAGGTCAGACAGCGGAAGCGGCCCGCGGGCCAGACGCTCCGTCATCGGCTCGCCGTCGAGGTACTCCATGACCAGGTACTCGATGTCGTTCTGCTGCCCGACGTCGAAGAGCATGCAGATGTGCGGATGGTTGAGGCTGGAGATGGCCCGCGCCTCGCGCTCGAAACGCGCCCGGAGCTGCGCGTCGCGCGCGAACTCCGCCGGGAGCACCTTGATGGCCACGTCACGCGACAGGCGCGTGTCGCGGGCGCGGTAGACCTCCCCCATCCCGCCCGCGCCAATGGGTGCAGCGATCTCGTACGGGCCGAGCCGGGTGCCAGCAGGGAGTGACACGATCAGGGAAGTGTAGCTGGAGACGCGGGATCGAGGGGTCGTCAAGCTAGAGGCGCCGGCGCATCGGTACCGCGCGGATCAGCGTCGTGAATCTCGGTTTCAGCAAAAAGTGCCGATTCAGAACGAAAGATACTGATTCAGCACGAAAAGTGCTTGTTCAACACAGAAAGCGCTGATTCAGAACGAAAGGTACTGATTCATGACGAAAAGTGCTGATTCAACACAAAGAGTGCTGATTCAGAACGAAAGATACTGATTCATGACGAAAAGTGCTGATTCAACACAAAATAGTGCTGATTCAGCACAAAAGATACTGATTCATGACGAAAAGTGCTGATTCAGCACAAAAGGTGCTGATTTGACAAAAGGAAAGTCAAATTGACGAAAAACAACGTCAAAATCGAGCGCAGCGTCACCATTTTCGAGACTCAAGCCTTGAAAAAGATGGCAGATCCTCGACTTCCGCGGTCTCAGTCCCAACTCGTCCCGTTCATCTTCGCCACGATCTTCGCCACCTCGATGTAGTCAGCGCCTTCGCCGAGCTGGTTGAGGGAGGCGGAGAAAAGATGCTGCGTCAGGGCGAGCATCGGGGTGGCCGCGTGTTGCTGGTGGGCGATCGAGGCGGCGATGCGGATGTCCTTGTCGTGATGGGCAAGCTTGAAGACGAGCGGCCACTGGTGCTCGAGAAGGCGCTTCGGGAGCAGGTTCTCCGAGGCGTTGGAGCGGCCGCTTCCCGCGTTCGTTACGGCAAGAGCGGTCTTCAGATCGATGCCGTACTGTTTGGCCAGGAGCAGACATTCCGAGGTGATCCAGACCGTTGCGCCCATGATCGTGTTCGTCAGCACCTTGATGGCGTGCCCGGAACTGACCGGGCCGACGTGAATGATGGTCTTGCCGCAGAGCTGCAGGATGTCGCGCGCCCGCTCGAAGTCGCCGGCGTCGCCTCCGATCATGATCGTGAGCGTGGCGTTCTCCGCGCCGACGGTTGCTCCGGTGACCGGTGCATCGACGAAGGCAACGCCCTTATCCGCAAGACGAGCGGCGGTCTGGCCGCTGGCGTTCGGGTCGCCGCTGGTTGCGTCGATCCAGAGCGTTCCAGGATGCAGGGATGGAAGCAGCTTGTCGACGATCTCATCGACCTCGACGCTCGTCGGCAGCATGGTGATGATGACCTCGGCGTTGACGCAGTCCGCAAGATCGTTCGCGAGCGTCGTGCCGTGCTCCCGGGCGTGGCGCTCCGCCTTTTCGCGAGTGCGGTTCCAGACGAGGAGATCGTGTTGTTTGGCGAGGTGGCGTGCCATGGGGAAACCCATGGCGCCGAGACCGATGAATGCGATTTTCATGGACGCATTCTATTCGGGTGGCAGCCCGGACAGCCGTTCGATCGAGACCCTCCGGCACGCGTTGCAGAGAGAGAGAGGTAGCTTCAGCAATTGTCCACGGGAGGCACGCCCATTCGCCCGCTCTTCCCGTGGTTGGGTCCGAGGTGGGCACGTAACTGAAGGGTCTCGATTGACCGGCTGTTCGGTTTTCAAAGATGATGAAAATAAAAAAGGGGCGCTACGCCCCTTATGCCTTGCGGCCCAATTGCTGTGTGGGTCAGTTTAGGTCCGACGGGCTGGAAGAATTGTGACCCAGGTCACCAAAAACATCAAGTTCGTTTGTACCAGTCGGCGTTGATCTGCGTGAAGTGCTTCCACTGCTCCGGCACCAGATCCTGCGGGAAGATGGCCTGAACGGGGCACGCCGGCTCGCACGCGCCGCAGTCGATGCAGACTTCCGGGTCGATGTAGAGCATGGTGTCATCCGCGAAGCCGGCCTCGTCCTTGCGGGGGTGGATACAGTCAACAGGGCAGACATCGACGCAGGCGGTGTCTTTCGTACCGATGCACGGTTCAGCGATCACGTAAGTCATGGCTGGCGCATTTTAAGTGAAGAAGTAACGGGTCAAGTGAAAAAATATCGGCCCGGCGAAGCAGATCGAGTCGATGCGGTCGAGCACCCCGCCATGTCCCTGGATCGATGATCCCCAGTCCTTCACCCCTCGGTCGCGCTTGATCGCCGACATCGTCAACCCGCCGAGGAAGCCCATGACGGTGATGACGAAAGCCATCCCCATCGTCTGCCACATGCTGAACGGCGTTACCCGCCAGAGCGACGTGCCGATCAGCGTGGCGGAGAGGATTCCGCCGATGAATCCCTCCCACGTCTTGCTCGGGCTGATCACCGGCGAGATCTTGTGGCGGCCGAGGAGCTTGCCCCAGACGTACTGCAACACATCGCTCAGTTGAACAACCACGACGAGAAAGAAGAGCAGGCGTGCGTTTTTCCCCGCGTATCCGGGGATCTGCAGCATCAACAGCGCCGGCACGTGGCTGACGCAGTAGACGCAGACCATGAGACCCCACTGGATCTTCGAGCTTCTCTCCAGAAACGCGTTCGGGTCGCCGGAGATGGCGATGCGGGACGGGATGAAGAGAAACGCGTAGACCGGTATGAGCACGCTGAAGAATCCGTACCACTGCGTGGCCACGAGGTAGTACTGCAGCGGCGTGATGACGAAGAAGACCCAAAAGAGGGCAGAGTGATCGGCGGGGCGCGTCGGCGTGAGGGTGATGAATTCGCGCAGCGCGAAGAACGAAAGCATCGCAAAAAGGATGACGGAGCCAAGGCCGCCGGTCAGTAGTGAAAGGGCGAAGACCGCCGACATCACCCACCAGGCGCGGATGCGGGCGTTGAGGTTGTCGACCACGTCGCCGGGCCGCCGCAGTTTGATGAGCTGACCGATGATCGTGGCGACGAGAAGGAGTCCGAGCACGCCGCCGAAGAGCATCAGCGTCTGACGGTCGCGAATCATGTTCACCATTGCCGCAGTTCCAGGATGGCGTTGCGGGCCCGGTCGAGAAAGGCGTCCTTCTCCTCGACTTCACCGACGTGCATTGGCTCACCGAAACTGACGGAGGCGAGCATCGGCACCGGGACGAACTCCCCCTTCGGCAGCACGCGGTTGAGGTTGTTGATATAGGCCGGGATCAGCTCGACGTCCGGCCGCGCTTTGCCAAGCCGGTACAGTCCACTCTTGAATGGAGCGATCGTCGATCCATCGCCCCGCGTTCCTTCGGGAAAGATGATCAGCGAGTGACGTTCGCCGAGGCCTTCGAGAAGGACGTCCATCGCCGTTTGCGGGGAAGACTGCACGGGCAGACGATCGACGAGCACCGCGTTGAAGACTTTCACGCCGAGGTAGCGGCGAAAGCCGGGCCGGTCCCAGTAATCCTTTGCAGCCACGGGGCGCGTTATGACGCGAAGCTTCGGTGGAAGCGCTGCCCAGACAAGAACGAAGTCGAGGTGACTGGCGTGGTTGGCGAAGTAAATGCGCTGCCGCTCGTCGGGCGTAAAGCCGACACGCCGCACGTTACCGCCGGCAAGAACGCGCGCAATCCCGACGACGCCCTTGGCAACGAATCTCCTCAACGCGACTCCAACTCCGCGGCCATGCGGCGCGTGCGGCGGATCATAGTGATGATCGTGCCGAGGATGATGAGGATCAGCGCCAGCATCAGCGCATAGTCGCGGTAACGGAAGTAACCCGCCACGGCGTCGACGATGATGGCGATGGTAAGCGTGGCCATCCGGTGCTGTTTCGCCATTGGGCCGACGAAGTCCTGCTTCGCGCGCACGGAGCCGGCCAGAACGCGCACGTAAGCCGTCATCACCGCCAGCAGCCCGGCGCACCAGCCGAGCGCCGGCGCAAGCGCGTAGAAGCGGATGATGGCGTAGCCGGTGGGAACGATGATCAACGGGTCAGCGATTCGATCAGGCAACTCGTTGAAGATGTCGCCGGTTTTCGACGCCATCTTTCCCTCGACCGCCACCATCCCATCGAGCATGTTGCAGAGAAGCCGCAACTGGATGCCTGCCGCGGCGGCGATCAGCAGCAAGATGCGATTCAACCCTTCGGTGTTCCTGCTGGCGATCAAGGCTACGCCGGCACCGAAGGCGAAGACGATGCTGCAAACCGAGATGGCGTTCGGCCGAACCCGCCAGCGCACAAGCAGCGACGCCAGCGCTTTCGCCCAGCCGCGATCGCGTGTTTTGAGAGGACGACGGTCCATCCGGATGCGGCAATTGTAACTTGCCTAGCGCAAGGCCCGATGCCGCGGCACGACTTCCGGTCCGACAGAGAACGCCGGGGCCATGGTCACGGTCGTCGTGTTTCCAACAGCGTCTGCCAGATCGATCTTGAGGTCGACGAAGCCGCGCTCGATGTTTGTGACGTTTGTGAGATCGACGCGATAGAGAATCCCGGCGCCACTCGCCGTGTCTTCCGTAACTTGCGCTGCCGTGAGAGGCCGCCACGCCGCTTCGCCGCCGTAGCGATAGGAGACATGCGTGGCGTCACCGCGGATCGTTTGATAGGTGCGGTTGCCGGTGGGGGTAATGCCGAAGTCGGCCGCTGAGAAAAGAAGCGAACCGCTCCCGTGTGGTTCGAGGCGCGAGACCATTGAGCCGCTTCCGTCGAGCATCATCATCGTCGTCAGCGTCGGCGGGAGATAGTCGGTATGCGATGAGTCGATGGCCATCGAGAGCGTCGTCGTCTTCTTGATGCCAGGATAGAGCTCACCCTGATTCGTCGACTCGACACGGTAAGGCCCCGGCACCGCGCCATCGATCGACGTCGAGTAGCCACCGCTGAGGATCTGCGTGCCGGTGGCTCCGAAGAGAGTCGTAACGGTGTTGACGCGATCGAGCACTCGTGCCTCGCCGAGCGGACCGAGCATCTCGACCGTCACGGTCGCGCGCAGCCTCACGGTGCTCAGCGATCCAGCCGGCGTGAAGAAGGACGTCGGAAAGCGCGGGCCGAGACCGAACTGATAGGTTGGACCACTGTACGTCCATGGCAGGAGGCCGGCGCTGGAGAGGCTTATCAGTTTGTCGTTGATGACGCGCAGCATCGGCGTCGTGTATTGCGTGACGGCGTCGGTGATGGCGCTGAATATCAGCCCGTAGCTGTAGCTCGGATGAACGTCCGGCGAAACGAATACCCGCGCGTTTGTGACCAGCGCGTCGACGACGCCGACCGCGGCCGGCAACCCCGAGGATCCCCCCGTTGTCGTCACGAGTGCACTGAGGCGCCGGTCGGCCAGCGATGCCGGCGGCACGCTGATCTGCATCGTGCCCCCGCGCAGCGCGGACCCGCCGGTTGTCAGCGACACATCCGCCGTCACTCCGGTGAGCGGAGGGTGTTGGATCACGTAGTAGTCCTTCGACACGGTGTCGAGCAGCGTTTCGTAAAAGAGAAAGGTCTTCTGGTTGGTGACGTCGGAGAAGTGCATCGTATGCACACTGCTCCAGGGAAACCCCAGCGCCGAGACCCCTCCCGATTGTCCGCCCAGGAGAATGCGCCCCGAGCTCGCGTAACCGCTGCCCGCGAGCATTTGGCCTGTCTCCATCCGTCCGCTAAGCGCGATAGTGTGGGGGATGTCGGCCGCGGTCAATGCAATCAGCGTGTCTTTCGTCAAGGGAAACGCTTCACGGGCGATGAAATCGACGGAGGTGGCCTCGCCCGTTTTCGGGTCGATTTCGGATGTGTAGATCAGCATGTCCCAACTGCCCGGGAGCAGCAGCACCTCGGAGGTGTTCTCATCGAGAAAGGCGCCGGCGATGAGGCTAGTGCGCCCGTTGTTGATCCAGAGAGCGTCCGGAAAGGCGCGATCGAACGTGACCACTGCCCTTGCCGCCTTCGTGAATGCGAACTGGATGTTGCGGACGTCGGATGCCGAGGCAGCATTCGTAAAAGCGATCTGACCACCTCCCGTGAACGAGCTGGTACCGGCCCGTGTGAGGCTGTTGTCGATCGCGAACGTCAGCGACACGTCCGCCGAGCCTCCGGCGGGAATGGTGATGCTTGGAGGTGAGATCGTCACGCTCTCGCCCGTTGCAATATTCGATTTGACGTTGTACGTCACCGACCGGGCCGCGCTATTCGTCAAGTGCAGCGAGCGAGTCGCCGTCCAGTTGTTCTGCTCGAGCGGAGCCAGGCCGAGACTCAGCGACGGCGGATCGATGACGACCGTGCCGGTCGCGGCGGCGAACGCGTCGATGCGCCCGGCTCCGGTAGCCATGATGTCGTCCTGCAGCAGGGAGGAGTTGTTCATCAGCGCCAGCTTGACTTGCGCGGGTGTCCAGTCGTGATGGAGCGATTTGAGAAGCGCGGCCGCCCCGGCAACATGTGGTGTTGCCATCGACGTCCCGCTCAGCGCGACGTACCGGTTGCCCGGATAAGACGAAGTGATGGCGAAGCCGGGCGCGACGACGTCCGGTTTGATGGTGATGTTCTTCATGTTCGGCCCGCGAGACGAAAAGCTGGCAATGTGGTCGATGAGATCGCTCGCGCCGACCGTGATTGCGCTTCGTGCCGTACCAGGGCTGGCGATGCCGTGAAAGACGCCGCTGTTCCCAGCGGCGATGGCGAATGTGACACCGGCCGCTGTGGCGTTGTCGACGGCAACAGAGGTGGGATCGTCAGGATTGCCACCGCCGCCGAGGCTTAGATTGGCGACATCGACATGATTCCTTGTGTTGCCATCTCCATTCGGGTCAGCAGCACGCTCGATGGCCGCAATGACGTTGGAATCGCTGCCGCTCCCGGTTGCGTCGAGCACTTTGTACGCGATGAGCGACGCCTCGGGAGCCACGCCGGTGATCACGTCCGACTGCCCCGCTACGATGCCGGCGACATGCGTGCCATGGCCGGCGTCATCGAACGGATCAGCGTCATTGTTCACGAAATCCCAGCCTCCGATCACCCGGAAGCCAGGCCCGAAGCCTGGGCCGAGAGCCGGATGCGTGTAGTCGATGCCGGTGTCGATGATGGCCACCACCACGCCCTTCCCCCGCGTACCGAAAGTCGACCAGACCTTGTCGGCTCGGATGAGCGTGATGTTGCCGCTGTCAGCCAGAGCATGGACCGCGCCGTCGGCGACGACTCGTTTTACATAGGGGAGGGCGCGAATCTGCGCGGCGATGTCCGGTGGAACGTCGAGGGCGACTCCGTTGAAGACGACGAAGTACTGCCGTCGGATCGGAACGTCGACGGCCGTCTTGCCGCTGCGTCTGGCGTTGAGAATCGTGCTGAGGTCGTTGCGAAATCGGGTGAACGTAGCCTGGTAGTCGGCGACGGCCGTCTTGCCGGAGCTGATCGCCGCGATTGCGGCCGGAGGAGCAATGAACTCGACGATCACGCCGTTTGTTTTTTCAGCGCTCGACGGAATCACGATCTCGGTGCCGTCGGCTCTCTCTGCCCGGAACTGTGCCGAGGCGGCGATAGTTACGGCAAGGACAGCGACGGCAACTGCGAAGCGACGCATAGGGTCTCCCGTAGCCTGCAAAGCCCAAGCGATCAGAGGAAACGGCGTAGGTTCTCGCGCCACCACGGCCAGTCGTGGCCGAAAACTCCGCTCCAGATCTCCAGGTAATTCCGAATGCCCTTCGACGAGAGCAGCGCCGAAAACTCGCGGTTCTTGTCGACGATGGTGTCGTGTTCGCCGGTGGCGATGATCCAATCGATGCGCGAGAGCTTGCCGGCCCATTCGCCGGCCATGTTAGGAATGTACGCAGTGGGGCAGTTGAAGTAACAGTTGTCGTCCCAGTAGCCGTCGAGCTGGGCGTGGATGTCGTAGATGCCGGAGAAGCAGATGGCGCGGCTGACGACGTCGGGATAGCGGGCCGCGAAGTTCGCTGCGTGGTAGGCGCCGAAGCTGGCGCCGTAGACAGCCAGATCGCCGCGTTGGGCGCGGTTGAAGATGTATGGGACCAGTTCGTGGCGGAGGTAGGCGTCGTACTGCGCGTGACGCGCGGCCCGGACGGCGGGATGGACGCTGCGGTTGTACCAACTCTCGTTGTTCACCGTATCGACGAGAACGAGCTGAATCTCGCCGCTATCGACCTTGTCGGAGAGAGACTCCGGGATCCCGCGGTCGGCGTTCTCAGAGTAACTGCCTGCCGAGGTGGGGAAGAGCATCACCGGGCGTCCGAACTTGCCGTACCAGAGGAACTCCATCGGACGGTCGAGAGAGGAGCTGTGCCAATGGACATGTTCGCGGTACATGAAAGTAGCCTCAAATATTCAATGTTGAATGTTGAACGTTCAGTGTTGAATGTTAAATGACGATAAAACGGTATACGTTATCCGTGCAGCATTTAACACTCAACGTCGAAGCTTCAACGCTCTTCTTCCGTCCTCCGTTTGCGGCGGGACCGAGGATTCTATACGATCCGCCGCCCGGAGATTTCGATGCGAAAAAAACGAATTGCTCTCGTGTTCGGCATGGAAGACACGTTCCCCTGGGCGTTGATCGACGCCATCAACAGCCGCGGCGGAGACCAGGTCGAAGCGATGCCCGCGGAGATTTCGTATTTGAAAGACGACGGTGTCTTTCCCTACGATCTGATCCTCGACCGCATCAGCCACGAAATCCCGTTCTACCGAACGTACCTCAAGTGCGCCGCGGCATCAGGCGTCAAGATCGTGAACAATCCGATCTGGTGGTCCGCCGACGACAAGTTCTTCGACAATCTCGTGGCCAAGTCGGTGAACGTCGCCGTGCCGAAGACAGTGCTCCTGCCGCACAAAGAGTATCCGCCGAGCACCGAGGCAAAATCCTTCCGCAACATGAAATGGGTGAACTGGGACGAGGTTTTCGATTACCTCGGCTTTCCCATCTTCATGAAGCCCGCGTACGGCGGCGGCTGGAAAGATGTCTACAAGTGCGACAACCAGCAGGAGTTCTTCGCCGCGTACGACCAGACCCGCGATCTGACCATGATGGCGCAGGAAGCGATCGAGTTCGACCGCTACTACCGCTGTTACGTCATCGGCCGGAACCGCGTTCACATCATGCACTACGACCCGAAGCAGCCGCACCACCTGCGCTATGTGAAAGACCCGCCACCGATGGAGCTGGTCTTCGAGGCCGGCATCCGTCGCGATGCCATCGCGCTGTGTGAAGCCCTCGGTTACGACATGAACACCGTCGAGTTCGCGGTGCGCGACGGCATCCCATACGCGATCGACTTCATGAACTGCGCTCCGGACGCGGACCTGGCCTCTGTCGGTCAGGCGAACTTCGAATGGGTCGTCTCGAACATGGCCGAGGCGCTGATCGAGATCGTCACAAGCGGCAGGAAGATGGAGCTGACGGGCACCTGGCCCCAGACGTTGAACACGAGCAAGGATGTGGAGACGGCGATCTAACGGCACCTACGGTGCGTTGTCGGTTCTCGGTTGTCGGTTAGGAATGGTATTCGCTGGCTCGCGGCTCGTTTACCGACAACTGTCAACCGACAACCCTCAATCGCCACGCCCAACCCCCACCCTGATATCCTTCCCCCATGCCTCCACAACCTACCTTCACCCTCGGAATCGAGGAGGAGTTTCAGGTCGTCGATCCGGAAACGCGCGAGCTGCGATCGCATATCTCGGAGATATTCGCGGAAGGGGAGAAGCGGCTCAAGGACGAGATCAAGCGTGAGATGCACGAGGCGGTCATCGAGGTCGGCACGCCGATCTGCACCGATGTCGAGCACGCACGACGCGAGGTAACCAGGCTTCGGCGCGAAATCATCAACCTGGTGCGCGAGAGCGGCCTGCGCATCGCCGCCTCGGGCACACATCCGATCTCACACTGGGCCAGCGTGCCGATCACATCCAATGAGCGCTACGACCAGATCGTCTATGACCTGCAGATGGTCGCTCGCGCCAACCTTATTTTCGGTTTGCACGTTCACGTCGCCATCGAGGATCCAGAGACCCGCATCCATGTCATGAACGCGGCGCGATACTTCCTGCCGCATGTCTTCGCACTATCGGTCAACTCCCCGTTCTGGTGCGGACAGAACACCGGTTGGAAGAGCTATCGGGCCAAAGTGTTCGAGCGCTTCCCGCGCACCGGCCTCCCTGATTCGTTTCGCTCGGCCAGCGAGTTCGAAGAATATGTGCAGCTCCTCATCAAGACGAAATGCATCGACAACGCCAAGAAGATCTGGTGGGATGTCCGTCCGCATCCGTTTTTCCCGACGCTCGAGTACCGCATCTGCGATGTGCCGTTACGCGTCGACGAGACGATCTGCATCGCCGCGCTTTTCCAGGCCATCACCTACAAACTGTGGACGCTCTACCGCAGGAACATGGGCTGGCGTCTCTACCGGCGCATGTTGCTCAACGAAAACAAAGCACGCGCGGCGCGATTCGGAATTCAGGGGAAGCTGATCGACTTCGGCCGGATGGAAGAGGTGCCGTACACCGATCTGCTCGAAGAATTGCTCGCCTTCGTCGACGATGTCGTCGACGAGCTCGGCTCGCGCGAAGCTGTGTACTACGCCCGCACCATCGTCTCGGGCGGTACGGGGGCGGACAGACAATTGAGAGTTTACGAAGAGACAAACGATCTGAAAAAGGTCGTCGACTACATCATCAGCGAGACCGAGCACGGCGTTGTCTGACGAGAGCCTGATGCCACGACGCGATATCCATCAACCGTACGATTTCTTCGAATACGCCCGGGTGACCGGCTCCGAGCCGCCGCCGGATCCCGAACGCATCGACGTGGCCATCCTCGACATGAACCATTCGTGGCCCAATCTCGGCCACGATTCGCTCGTACACGCGGTGCTCGAATCGGCCGAGCCGTTGCAAGAGCCGCTTGTCGCCGCCGGCACGAAAGTCCGCGTTCTGTCGTACGACGTTCGCCGCACGCTCCAGATCCCGGAATCGCCGAACGGCCGTTTCCAGCTCTACCTCGGCACGGGAGGCCCAGGTCACCTCGATCCGCGCTACAACGACGGCCTGAACGAAGAGAGCCAGGGAATCGCTGAGAGCTCCGCCTGGGAGCCGCCGCTGTTCCGCCTCTACGACGATATTGCCGCTCACGATTCCGCCGCGCTCCTAAGCGTCTGCCACAGTTTCGGACTGATGTGCCGCTGGTCCGGCGCTGCGCGTGTGGTGCTGCGCGCTGAAAAGAGCAGCGGAATGCCGGAAAACGTCCTGACGCGCGGCGGGGCATCGCATCCGTGGTTTTCACAATTCGCGGGCCGGTTGACCGACGGCCGCCATTTCCGCGTCGTCGACAATCGACTTTTCGATCTCGTCGCCAACCACTCCACGTCGGCGAATGTGATCGCCCGCGAGGAGGAAAACAGCGACGGCGTGACGATGGTCGAATTCGCACGGAGCGCCGACGGAATGCCTCGCATTCTCGGCGTCAACCACCATCCCGAGATCATCGACCGCGTACACATCACGACGGTGCTCGAGGAGAAACACGCACGCGGCGAAGTGTCCGACGACTGGTATCGGGAGCGCGTCGTCACGATGCGCGATCTCTTTAGCCGGTTCGAAGGCGAGAGCCGCCTGACTTCGGAGTTCACGCTGCTCGGCCCGATCCGACATCATCTGACCCGGATCGTGTCAGAACGCTGCGCAGTCCACTCGGCGTAGACATCGCGTAGAAATCCCCTCGACATCTATGGACCAGCGCTTTCGCCCTCTCTTCAACGCCCAGATCACTCCGGAACGTTACGAGTGGTACACGCGCGAGCTGTCACGACGTCTCGACAGCGCCTTCGATTTTCGCCTCGCCGAGTCGCCGGTTTTTCTTCCGAACGATTTCAAGGCCAGCATCGTCGAGGCCGCGCAGGCAATCGTCGCGCAACTCTCCGATCCCTCGCATGTCGAAGCGATGAAACGCGCCATTCCTGCGCAATGGGACACAACCGGAATGGATTCGCTGCCGAACTTCACACAGGTCGATTTCGCGGTCGTGCGCGAGAACGGCGTGCTCGTCCCGAAACTGATCGAGCTCCAGGGCTTTCCCTCGCTTACCTGCCTTCAGGTCGTACAGCGCGACGCCTGGCGAGAGACGATGCGCGAGATGGACGGCCTCGATCGCGAATGGTCGTGCTGGTTCTCCGGACTTGAACGCGACTCCTTCATCGATCTGGCCCGGCGCACGATCACCGGCGGCCACGATCCGGCCGAGGTGATCCTGATGGACATCGATCCGCCGCAACAGAAGACTTATCCCGACTTCGCGGCAACCAAGCTGCTTACCGGCGTCGATGCCGTCGATCCGCGCGCTCTCACGAAGCGGGGCAGGCAGCTCTTCCGCGGCGGCACGCGCATTCGTCGCATCTACAACCGCGTGGTCTTCGATGAGCTGATCAACAAGAAGATCGAGCTTCCGTTCGACTATCGCGACGAGCTTGACGTCGAATGGGCTCCCCATCCGAACTGGTACTGGACGTGGTCGAAGTACTCGCTACCGTTCCTCGAACATCCGTCGGTGCCGCGGGCGACCTTTGTCTCCGATCTCGATCGGGTGCCGGAGGATTTCACGGCGCGGTACGTTCTCAAGCCGCTCTTCTCCTTTGCGGGCGGCGGCGTGAACATCGAGCCGACAGCGGCCGATCTCGAGGCGATTCCGGCATCCGACAGGCACGCATGGTGTGTGCAGGAAAAAATCGAATACGAGCCGGCACTGCATGCTGCCGACGGCGGCGGCGTAAAGATCGAAATCCGTATGATGTTTCTCCGGCCTGACGATGAAGCGAAACCGATCCTCGCCCAGAACCTCGTCCGCCTCTCGCGCGGCAAGATGCTCGGTGTCGACTTCAACAAGCAGTTCACCTGGGTGGGATCGTCGATTGCCTTCTCATCGGAGACGTAACCTCAGTTTCGGCCCCGAAAAGCTACGGATAGTAGAGTTTCTTGACGGCTGAAAAAAACGCGGCGTACACTCGCGTCACCACACGAATGCCCGCCGATCTGACCATTCGTCACTACCTTTCTATCCACCCATTCGAATCATCGAAGGAGTAGCCATGGCCACAGTACCCTCAGACAAACTCAAGGCAGCAGAAACAGCACTGACGCAGATCGAGCGTCAGTTCGGCAAGGGCTCGATCATGCGCCTCGGCGCGAAGGAGTTCGTGCCGATCAGCGCCATCTCCACCGGCTCGATCGGCGTCGATTCCGCGCTCGGCGTCGGCGGCGTGCCACGCGGCCGGATCATCGAGATCTTCGGCCCGGAATCGTCAGGCAAGACCACCATTTCGCTCCACGTCATCGCCGAGGCGCAAAAAGCCGGCGGCCTGGCGGCATTCATCGACGCCGAACACGCCCTCGACGCCGAGTACGCAAAGAAGCTTGGGGTCGACATCGACAACCTTCTGGTCTCGCAGCCGGACAGCGGCGAACAGGCGTTGGAGATCGCCGAGGTTCTGGTGCGGTCGGGAGCGATCGACGTCATCGTCATCGACTCCGTTGCCGCGCTCGTGCCGCGGGCGGAGCTCGACGGCGAGATGGGCGATTCTCATATGGGATTACACGCACGCTTAATGTCGCAAGCGTTGCGTAAATTAACAGCCATCGTTTCCAAGTCTAAAACATCACTGATTTTCATCAACCAGATTCGAGAGAAAATTGGTGTGATGTTCGGCAACCCAGAGACCACCACGGGCGGCCGCGCCCTGAAGTTCTACTCCTCGATCCGCATCGACATCCGCCGCACGAATCAGATCAAGGAAGGCGAGGAAGTGGTCGGCTCGCGCGTGAAGGTGAAAGTCGTCAAGAACAAGTGCGCCGCCCCATTCCGCCACGCGGAGTTCGACGTAGGCTACGGCGAGGGTATCTCCAAGACCGGCGAACTGATCGACATCGGAATCGAGAACAAGATCATCGACAAGTCGGGCTCCTGGTTCTCCTACGGCGATATGCGCCTCGGTCAAGGCCGCGAGAACGCCAAGGCCTTCATCAAGGAAAACCCCGACCTCTCAGGCGAGATCGAAGCCAAGGTCCGCCGCGCTCTCGGCATCGGCGTCCCCGAGTTGACAGTGATCGAAGGCGGCGAACCCGCGGTTGCCGCGGCGGCACCGTCGAAACCGGCGCGGTTGGCGGCGAAGTAGTCTTTGCGGTCAACGATGTGGAAAGGCACAGTGCCCCGCTGTGCCTTTCGTTTTTCAGCGAATCATGCGTCTCGACCAAGCCATCGCCGCTCGCTATCCCAACATCTCACGCCGTCGCGCGAGAGAGTTGATCGCGGCGCGGCGCGTCCTCGTCAACGAGCGGGCCGTGTCGATCGCCTCGCGCGACGTTGGAGCGGACGATCGGATTGCGGTCGTCGAGAATGTTCCCGAGATCGCCGTGATTCGGGAGAGCAGCGACTGGATCGCCGTAGATAAGCCGGCCGGCATGCCGACGCAGCCGGCGCGCGATCGGGCGCACCGGTCACTGGAGGAGCTGTTGCGGCTCCGTTACCGCGAGATCTGGCTCGTTCATCGTCTCGATACGCCGACGAGCGGCGTCGTTCTCTTCGCAAGAACATCCGAGGCGGCTGCAAGCCTTTCGGCGTTGTTCGCAAACGGCGAGATCCGGAAGACCTACCTGGCCATTCTTGAAGGAGAACTGCGCGAGGAACGCGTCGTCGAGACGCCGGTACAGGGCAAAAGCGCGCGTACGACCTTCCTGCCACGGAGGAGCGACGGGATCACGACATTGTCGGAAGTCATTCTCGAGAACGGGCGAATGCATCAGATTCGCGTCCACGCGGCATCGATCGGTCACCCGGTGGCTGGCGACCAGCGCTACGGCTCCGGAACGCGTGCGAAACGGCTCATGCTCCATGCATGGAAGCTCGAGCACGCGCGTTTTGGCGCCCTCGAAGCGTCACCACCTACTTCCCTTTTCTCCGCGCCACCCAATCATTGATGGTTCGCTGCGGCGTACGGCTCAGCGCCAGCGCACCCGGGGGAACATCTTTCGTGATGGTCGAGCCTGCGCCGACATATGCTCCTTTGCCGACGCGGACCGGAGCGACCAGCTGGGTATCTGAGCCGATGAACGCGCCATCCTCGATGACCGTCTTGTTCTTGTTCACGCCGTCGTAGTTGCAGGTAATCGTCCCGGCACCAATGTTTGCGTCCGCGCCGACCTCGGCGTCGCCGATGTACGAAAGATGCAGCGCTTTCGCACCGTCACCGAACACCGCCTTTTTTGTCTCGACGAAATTGCCGACCTTGACCCGGCGGCCGAGCCGCGAGCCGGGACGGAGATGGGCATAGGGGCCGACCGTCGCCTCGTTCGCGATGACCGCGTCCTCGGCCACGGTTCCTGTCTTGAGATGAACGTCATCCCCAACCTGCACGTCGACGAGATGGACTCCCGGTTCGATCACACAGCGTGAACCGATCGTTGTCTTCCCCTCGATCATAACGAACGGGTAGACCACGGTGTCATTGCCGATCGTCACCGTCGAATCGATCACGACCGTTGCCGGATTGCGGAAGGTGACGCCTTCGGACATCAACCTTGCGACCACCCGGCGCTGAATCTCTCTTTCGACAGACGCAAGATCGGCGCGAGAGTTCACCCCAAGCGCCTCGATCGGATCGCTGGCGACGACCGCGCCGACGCGCTGACCAGCGCTGCGCAGCAGACCGAGCAGGTCCGTCAGGTAGTACTCGCCCTGCACGTTATTCGTCGAGAGGTTGCGAAGGTTGTCGAACAGGTACCGGCCGTCGAAGACATAGATGCCGGCATTGACCTCGTTGATGCGCTTTTCATCTCCAGACGCATCTTTCGCCTCGACGATATACGCCACGGCGCCGCCGGAGTCTCGCACGATGCGGCCATACATCGCCGGGTCGTCGAGTTTCATCGTCAGCAGCGTGAGCGCGTTCTGCGACTGCTCGTGCTCGTCGAGCAACCGCTGCAGCGTTTCGGGTCGTGTAAGGGGTACGTCTCCTGAAAGGATCAGGACATGCCGAGCGCCATCGAGAAGCGGCGCAGCCTGCAGCACGGCGTGGCCGGTCCCTTTCTGCACGTCCTGCACGGCATAGCGGGCGCGGTCGCCAACGGCTTTTTGCACTGCCTCGCGTTGGTATCCGACGACCATGATTGGCGGCCGCGTACAGATCTCCGCCGCGAGATCGAGGACGTAGTCGATGATCGGCCGGCCGGCAGCGGTGTGAAGAATCTTGATCGTCGCCGACTTCATTCGCGTGCCCTGACCGGCGGCCATGATGATCACGTCGAGATTTTCGACCGATGCTTTCAATGCTTTCAATGCAGTCATGCCTCCGTCCGTCTCATCCTCTCAAGGGTCCGGCCATAGCGGTCGTAGAGCCGAAAGATCGTGTCGGCGAGAGCCACGGAATTGTGGCGGACGTAATTCTCCTCTTCGATGATGTCGCCGAAAAACGGTGTCACGCCGAGCTCGCGGATGGCGTTCACATCGAACTGCACCGGATGCTGCTTCTGCGAGGCGTAGGCGTGGAGAATCGCCGCCGAGGGACGGCCCCCATTGAGGACCATCACATCGACGACAAGACCGGCGTGCTCGATGATCGCCGCGAGGTGCTCCTCGGCGGTGTAGCCGTCACTTTCTCCCGGCTGCGTCATGACGTTGCAGATGTAAACCCGCAGCGCCCTAGCCTGACGCAACGCCTCAGCGATCGGTTTGATCAACAGGTTTGGGAGCACGGACGTATAGAGCGATCCGGGTCCGATCAGCACCAGGTCGGCCGCTTTGAGCGCCGCCAGCGCGCGCGCGGTCGGCTGCGCGTCAGCGGGATCGATACTGAGATGAACGACCCTCGCGTGCCGAGGTGGGGCGGAGGTTTTCTGGCCGAGGTACGAACCGCTGATCGCTACTTCGCCGAGAAGCACCGAACCATCGGCAAGAGTGGCCCGCAGACGGATGTCGGCGAGCGTCGAAGGGTAGATCTCACCGGCGATATTGAGGACTTCGGATGCCGTCAGGATGGCCTGATCGAAACTGCCGGTGATGTCGGTCAGCGCCGCCAGCAGGAGATTGCCGAGCGAGTGTCCGCCCAGCGATGATTCGGTGTTTTCGAAGCGGTAGCTGAAGAGGCGCGAGAGAAGGTGCTCTTCCTCGGCGAGCGCAACGATGCAGTTGCGAACATCGCCCGGCGGCAACATACCGAACTCTTTCCGCAACGCACCGGAGCTGCCGCCTTCGTCCGTCACGGTCACGATCGCGCCGAGCCGGGCAATCGACCACGGACCGTCGGCATCGACATACCTCTTCAAGCCGCGCAGCAGTGTCGAGAGGCCGGTGCCTCCGCCGATGGCGACGATGTTGAGGTCGTGATGGCGCATCGGCGCGGATTGTAACTGCGCTTCGCGCAGACAACGCACCTCAGGTGCTATTCGTGGGCGCGCAGAAACGTTTCCGGCTTGCTGAAGGTCTTCGCCATCCCCAGTCCGCGGCGGACGTTGTGCAACGAGACCTTGCCGGTGGCCAGCGCCGCGCCAAGTTGCACGTACGTCTTCCACTTTCCGCGGTAGCGGTAGCGGACGTCGAGGGCGTGGCGCCAGAGGCGCGAATACTCTTCGTAGAAGTCGTCGAGCGATAGCGTCGTCGGAAGCACAGCATGGACGATGTCGTACATCTCCCAATCGTGCGTCGTTACGCGCTCTTTGGCCGTGTCCCACAGGTCGGTACCGGGAAGGGGCGTGAGAACGGAGAAGCCGCTGTTGTAGGCGCCGGTGTGATCGATCCAATCGCGCAGGCGTTTGAAATCGTCGCGGGTCCAGGCGGGGTCAACGATGAAGTTGGGGGTGAATCCGACACCGAGATCCTGAAGGATCTTGATCGCTTTGACGTTGTTGTCCGCCGTATTTTTCTTGTTGACTGCTTTCAGGCCCTCGTCCGTGACTGACTCCAACCCGAGGAAGATGGCCAGCTTGCCGCAGTCCTTCCACATCTCGATGAGGTGAGGGAACTTGCAGATGATGTCGGTCCGCGTCTGCACGGTGAAAAACTTCTTGATGCCGGCTGCTTTGATCTGTTTGGCCATCTGTTCGCCGCGCCGGACATTCATCCAGAAGATGTCGTCGGTAATGAAGATGGCTTCTGCCTTGATCGCCTGCAGCTCGCGAACGACGCGTTCCGGCGATTTCTCCCGGAAGGTCGACTCGTGGAACTTCCAGACCGAACAGAAGTTGCACTTGAAGGGACAGCCGCGCGCGGTCTCCATCAGGGCCAGCGGCTTGTGAAAGTTGATGTAGTAATGATCGGCGTAGTGTTCGATGAGATGCCGCGCCGGCAGCGGATAGTCGTCGAGATTCTTGCGCGTCGGCGCATGGCCAGTGCTGATCCAGCGGCCATCCCGATGAAGCATCAGGCCGGGAATGGTGGCCAGATCGTGTCCGCGCTGGATCGCGTCGACCATCGGAGGCATCACTTCCTCGCCGTCTCCCACCGCTACCGCGTCGATCACCTCGTGGTGGAACCAGTTCGGATCGCGCGAGGCATCGTGTCCGCCGACGACGACGAAGACGCCGGGGTTCTCCCGTTTGATGCGCTGCGCAAGGCGGACGGTACGGTTGCGCTCCGTGGTGAAATTGCACTGCAGACCGACGACATCCGGCGCGAAACGCTTGCAGAGGTCGAGGCCGTGCTCTTCGCCGTCGATGCGGAGGTCGAAGACCTTGCATTCATGCCCTTCGGCCTCGAGGCACGCGGCAACACAGATCGGGCCGAGAGGCTCCACGAAGGTGAGCATCTCCAGGCCGAGAATGCCGCCGACAGGTGGTTTGACGAAAGCGATCTTCATCGTGTGCAATCCGGTAAGAGCTTCGTGACCGCGCTTATTTCTTCTTCAGCTCCGTGAGCACCAGCTTGGCAACGGCTTTCAGTGTATCGAAAACACCGGTGCCGTTCATGGCCACCGCCTCGAAAGTCGGCTCACCCTTGAAGTTGAGCTGGCGGTACATCTCGTCAGCGGGCAGCGACGTCGGCAGATCACGCTTGTTGAACTGCAGCACGTAGGGCACGGTTTTCAGCTCGTACCCCTGCTCTTTCAGATTCTTGTCCAGGTTCTGGAGCGACTCGTTGTTCGCCTCCATCCGCGCTTCCTGTGAATCGGCGACGAACACAACGCCGTCCACTCCCTTCAGGATCAGCTTTCGGGATGCGTCGTAGAAGACCTGGCCGGGGACGGTGTATAGATGGAAACGGGTCTTGAATCCGCGAACCGTACCCAGGTCGAGCGGCAGAAAATCGAAGAACAGAGTGCGGTCCGTCTCCGTGGCCAGCGAGATCAATTTCCCCTTCGCCTGCGGGTTCGTCTTGTCGTAGATCCACTGCAGGTTGGTCGTCTTCCCGCACAGGCCGGGCCCGTAGTAGACGATTTTGCAGTTGATCTCGCGCGCTGCGTAGTTGATGAACGTCATGCGGAACTATTCGCTGAAGAGACTGTCGATATCCTCGTCGGTGATCTCGGCGAAAGGCGAGTCGAAGCGGCTGGAAAGACTACCGCGCTCCTCCTCGGATTTCCGCAGCAGAACCTCGAACGTCTTCTCCAGCTCCGCGGATGCCTTCTTCACGCGCAACCGCACCAATCCCAATGACGAGCGGTCGTCGAAGATCACCACCAGGATCACACGCTGGGCAACGAGGGAAATGTGAATGTTGTCCCGCTCCCCTTCATGAAAGAGGATCGAGAATTCCTTCTCGCCGATGAGTTTTGCCAGACCATCGGTGGCGGCGACATTGCCGGCCGTCAGCGAGGCAAGCGAGGTTGCATCCACGCCGCGCATGTCGCCGTGAACGGCAATCTGCTGGCCGTTCTTATCGACCAGAAAGACGATTTTGGAATTGGAGTCGACCTGCAGTCGCTGGAGCGTGTCCTTGATCTGCTGGTACTCCTCCTCGTACATCACGAGATCAGGAGTCGCCATCTTGTTTTTTTCACCAATAGTTTCGCGAGAAGACTAGGACGGATGAATGTAGCACACGTAGGCCAGACTTCCCGAGCTACGTGATCTCGCGCCGTCCCTCCAGCGCCTTCGCCATCGTGACCTGATCGGCATACTCCAGGTCGCCGCCGACAGGCAGGCCGAACGCGAGCCGGGTCGTTTTCACCTCGAGCGGCCGGAGTTGCTGGGCGAGGTAGAGGGCCGTCGCTTCCCCCTCGACGTTCGGGTTCGTGGCCACGATCACCTCGCGGACGCCTCCCGCCTGTACGCGCTTGATCAACCCTCCGACGTCGATGTCGTGAGGGCCGACTCCTTTTAGTGGCGAGAGCGCCCCGAGGAGAACATGAAACAGGCCGCGAAAATCGCGCGTCTGCTCGATCGTCGGGATATTGAACGCTTCTTCGACCACGCAGATCACGCTCGCATCGCGGCGCGGATCGGAGCAGATCGCGCACGGCTCGACGTCTGTCATGTTGTTGCAGATCGAGCAACGGAAGATTTTCGACTTCACATCCACGATCGCGTTCGCCAGCGACTCCGCCTCGCTGGTTGTGCGCTTGAGGATGTGATACGCGATGCGGGAGGCCGACTTTCCGCCGACACCGGGCAGCTTGGTCAGCTCGTTGATCAGATTTGCTAGAGGAGGAGCGGTCATTTGTGGGTTGCTGGGTTGCTGGGTTGTTGGGTTCCTGCGTTGCCGCTACGTAGCAACCCTGCAACCGAGCAACCTTGCAACCATCAAAACAGTCCCGGAATCTTCATCCCGCCGGTCATCGCGCCGACGGAGCTCGACATCTCCTCATCGACCTTGCGCGAGGCTTCATTCACGGCGGCAACGACGAGGTCCTGCAGCATCTCCACATCGTTGGGGTCAACGGCTTCCTTGTCGATGGTGATGGCCAGCAGCTCCTTGGAGCCGTTCATCGCCGCCTTGACCATCCCGCCGCCCGCACTTCCCTCGACGCGCAACGCCGTCATGCGCTGCTGCATCTGCTCCTGCATCTGCTGCACTTGCTTCATCAATTGCTTCGGATTCATGAGATCTCCCCTTACCGCTTTCGTGACTCGACGAGGTCCGCGCCGAGATGCTTCTGGAATGCCTGGACCACTGGATCATCGCGAAGAGGCGACGAGGCCTTAGCGGCCTGATCCGCTGCCGATGGTGAGTCGAGCTGGACGTCGATCGACATCGTTTCGCCAAAGACCTCGGCGGCGAGCTGTTCGAGTGTTCCGCGCGCGCCGGTGACCTGATCGGCGGTGAACGAATCGTTGAACGTGAGCAGGAGTCTGCTGCCATCGCGGCGGCGCGATTTCGCGGCGCCGAGGTAGCCGCCGATGAGGGGACGCGCTTTCTGCACGCGCTCGATGAAGGACTCAATCGTCGCGGTCTCGCGGTCTCGCGGTTGCGCGGTCTCGCGGTGTGTGGATGCAGGCTCGGGGCGTGGCTCAGACACCGCGCGACCGCGAGACTCCGAGACCGCGAGACCGCTTCGCGGCTGCGAGACCGCGGAACCGCCAGCAAGCGCCTCCTCGACCGCACGTAACCGCGGGAACGTCGCCGCCTTCAGCAGCGCGATCTCGACAGCCAGCCGCTGATGCTCGGCGCGATTGACCGTCTCGTCGTCGCGGAGCAAAAGATTGGCAATCCGCAGCAACTCCGAGTACGAGAACATCTCCGCTGCCGTGCGAATGGCCGGCAGGTCCTCAGGTGCGACAGCCAGCATCGACTCGTTCGCGCGGCCGGTGACGAGCAGGAGATTACGGAAAAAGCTCAGCAGATCGCGATACAGCATCTTGAAGTCGCGTCCGCTCTCGGATGCCTCATCCAGCGCTTCGAGAATGCCGCCGTGATCGCCTTCGGCGATGAGACTGGCGATGCGCGCGAAGAAGGTCGTGTCGGATAGTCCGAGTACCGTGGCCACGTCAGCCGCCGTGATCGAACGGCCGCCGAAGGCAATCACCTGGTCGAGAAGTGAAAGAGCGTCGCGCACGCTTCCTTCGCCACGACGGGCGATGATCTCGATCGCGCCGCGGTCCGCCTCGATCCCCTCGGATTCGCAGATTCTCCGCACGCGCTCCTTCAGCTCGTCGAGGGTGATCTTGCGCAGCATCTCCTTCTGAACGCGCGAGATGATCGTCTGCGGAACCTTGTTGATCTCCGTCGTCGCGAACATAAGAACCACGTGCGGCGGCGGTTCTTCGAGGAGTTTCAACAGCGCGTTCCACGCACCGGTCGAGAGCATGTGCGCTTCGTCGATGATGAAGATGCGGTTCCGGTCACGCGCCGGCTGGAATTGCGTGATGTCGCGCAACTCGCGGATGTTGTCGACGCCTGTGTAGGTGGCGGCGTCGATTTCGCGGACGTCGAGGTCGATACCCTCGGTGATCTCGCGGCAGATCGTGCACTCGTTGCACGGCTCGGTCGTCGGGCCTTTCACGCAGTTCAGCGCTTTGGCCAGAATTCGCGCCGCGGTGGTCTTGCCGACGCCGCGGACGCCGGCGAAGAGGTACGCGTGATGGATCCGATTGCCTTCAATGGCATTCTGAAGCGTGCGGACAACCGTGTCCTGACCGATGACGTCGCTGAAGGATTGAGGCCGGTATTTGCGCGCCAGCGCTTGATAGGACATGTGGCGTGGAGTCTAGGTGGGTACGGCGGGGAAAACCAGTACGCGTTTCACCGTACGTTGAGAAGAGCCCAGGCCGTACTGTGTCACACAGGGGAACACCTTATCGCTGCTTCCTTCCGGACCTGACGAGGTTCAGTGTGCCTGCTGCACAGGACCCGGGCTCATCCCAGCGGGCCGTGAAACGGGGCGGGATTGTAACCCGCACGGTGCTGGAACCGGGCGAATCCTGGAGAACTTCCACCTTTGGCTATACTCGGCGAGTCTTGCCAAGCCGGTTCCTGACCGTCTACCTCCTCGCGGTCATTCTCGTATCGGGAGTCTGGATCGGCACGCCGGTGCTCTTTCCGCTGACTTGGATCGCGGCTTTGGCGGTTGGAACGGCGGCTCAGGTGCTCACCTTCCGCCTGCCGTCGCCCGAAGGAGGACCCCTTCGCGCGAATTTCCGCGACGCGTTGCTCGCGATCGTCGCCTCCACTCCGGCGTTCGTCTACCTCATCGCCACCTGGCGGCAGGAGTTCCCGTACCTTGGCGACCAATGGCTGCACAACGCCTGCGCGATCGAGGCATATGCGTTCTGGTGGCCGTGGGGCTGGATTGCCGCTGTGATCGCGATGGTGATCATCGTGTGGCACGCACGGCGAAACGACGAATTCCCCGCCGCGCTGATCGCTTTGGGGGTCGTGGCCGCGATCGGCGTCGCGATGCCGCAGCCGCTTTCATTTGCGGGACGCTATCCCGGCACATTGCACTTCTTCTCGGTTCCGCTCCGAGTGGTGATGCATGCGACGTCGCCGCTGAATGTCGAACGGTTGCTGAATGCTCTGGCCATTCCGGCCTGGCTGCTCATTCTGCGTCCATTGCTCGTGCGAAGGCATGTCGATGTCACGGCTATGGCGATCGCGGCGCTGCTTTTCTGGCAGAAGGACAACGTTTATTACTTCACGAGTGGCTATCTCGAGCCTTGGGCGATCGTGCTGCTGCTCACCGCCGCGGAGCACCTCGTGCGTTTCAGCGAAGAAGCTGTCTGGCGGCCGCTACTTCTGCTCGGCGTGGCGGCGATGGTGAAGGAGCAGTTGATCCTCTCCGTGCCGATTGTGGCCGCGATCTACTTTCCGTTTCGCGGGAACCGCCGCGCACAACTGGAGCATCTTCTCGTTTCCGTGGTGGCTGCGACTCCGTTCGTCCTCTTCTGGCGGGCGCGTGAGCTTTTCAAGACATGGGGGGTCGCTTCGCCCGTCCTATCGGAGGCCCTCAGCGCCTCACATTTCGCGCTCTTCAGGGATCGAATCGAGTTGCAGTTCGGCATCGCCTTGCCGCTCGTGATCTGCGCATTGTTTCTACTGCTGATCCTTGCCGTAAGACATCGTGCATTTGCGGCGCTGCTCTTGATCGGCCTCGCAGACTTTACCGTCATGTACTTCGCCAGGATTCTGCAGTCATGGCCGGGCTATCCGCGGTTGAATCTCATTCCGCTGGCGATGGCGGCTCTGGCTTGGGGCTTCTTCTCCGAGCTCCTCACGAAGAGCCGTCGTGAAGCGATACTCATTGTGATCGTCACCATCGTTCTCAATGCCATCGGCCTCCGTCCGGCGATGTTGGATGCGTTCCGGCCGAGCTCCGCCCGTAGCTTCATCGAGCACTCCGACGCACCGCTCTTCTTTCCAATCCGCGAAGCACTGACGGCGGCCGAAGCGAGAGGTTTCATCGCTCCGGGACGCCGCGTCGACATCTTCGCGAACGGCAAGCGCATTTTCGAGTTCTTCTGGGCCGGTCCGCTCGAGGATCAGTACCCCGACCTCGCCGCCCGCTACCACCTCCGCTCCGCCTCGTTCACCGGCACACCGTCGCGCTGCGGCTGCACCGACTCTTCGATCGCACATTTGGCCGTTTTCATCCGCTTCACAAATCTCGGCGCTCACATTCCTCAGAGGACAACGACCGAAGCGGAGGCTGACCAGTGCGCGGCGGAGATCGTCCGCACGTGCACCCGGACGATGCGAATTGCCGATGAAGGTGTCACTGTGGGGATCTTGGGCGAAAGGACTGTCGCGCCGTAGAACCAGATCTTCCGTGGTGGTAGACGTTGCCTTCCACGACTGCCCAGGACGGCGTATTGTAGGCTTGCAACGCAATCGACGGTCCCCGACGATCCCCACGACAAGCGGAGGCAGCGGGCATGTACCATCAGAATTACAACCCGACCGGCAGCGTCCTGCTCTCCACGCTTCTCGCGGCAGTTCCGATTCTCGTTCTCCTCTACTTCATCGCCCTGCACCCGCATCGCGATCAACGCGGCATCCGGCGCCTCGGCGTGGCCGCGCCCTATGCCGCGTTCTACGGCGTGCTGGCCGCGTTCCTGGTCTCCTGCATAGCGTTCAAGATGCCGCTCGTCTCCGCGGTATCGGCATTCGTGCTCGGAAGTCTGTCGGGGCTCCTCGGCATCATATGGATCGTCGTCGCGGCGATGTTTCTCTACACGCTGACCGTGATCACCGGGAAGTTCGAAATCGTCAAGGAATCGATCGTCCACATCTCCTTCGACCGCCGGCTGCAGGTGTTACTGATCGCGTTCTCGTTCGGCGCGATCATCGAAGGGACCTCCGGCTTCGGTACGCCCGTGGCCATCGCCGGCGCGGTCATGGTCGGCCTTGGCTACTCGCCGTTTCAGTCGGCTGTGCTTAATCTTCTCGCCAACACAGCGCCCGTGGCGTGGGGCGCGATCGGAACGCCGATCGTGACCCTGGCCGCCGTCAGCGGACTCGATCAGTTAAAGCTCTCCACGATGGCCGGGCACCAGCTCCCGTGGGTCTCGATGCTCGTTCCGTTCTGGCTCGTCGTTACCTTCGTAAAGATGGAAGGGGGCACCTGGCGGCAGGCGTTCGAGGTGTGGCCGGGCGCGCTCGTCTCCGGCGGTACGTTCGCGGCCATGCAGTACTTCGCATCGGGAACGAACCAGCTCCACCTCATGACCGACGTAATCGCCGGGGTCTTCTCCGTCGTCTGCACGGCGCTCTTCCTTCGCTATGTCTGGCACCCGAAGAGCCGGTTCCTACTGAAATCGGAGATGGCCGCGGCCGGCGCTCCGAACAGTGCGGTGAGCGTGCCGTCGGAGTACAAGTACACGGCCGGACAAACGATTCGCGCCTGGATTCCGTGGACGATTCTCATTCTGTGCTGCGCGCTGTGGGGAAGCCCGCCGTTCAAGAAGACGCTCAACGAGTCGATGAAGAGCGCGACGTTTGAAACGACGATCCTCGGCGGCAAGTTCTCCGGTTCCCTATCGCTGCCGGTCTGGGAGATGCCCCGTCTGCACAAGCAGGTTCAACGCATGCCGCCGGTGGCCAGACAGAACGCGAAAGCAGAAGCGGCGACGTTCACGATCAACTGGTTGTCCGCGGCGGGCACGGGCGTCTTCATGGCCGCACTTCTGTCGGCGCTGTTTCTGGGATTGACCGCCGCGCAATGGAAGGAAGCGATCGCACGCACGGCGCGACGCATGAAGATTCCTGTGCTCGTGATCGTGCAGGTGCTCGGACTCGGGTTCCTGACGCGCTACGCGGGAACCGACGCCGTCCTCGGCCTTGCCTTCACCTCGGCTGGAGTCATGTACCCCTTTTTCGCCGCATACCTCGGATGGCTCGGTGTCTTCATGACAGGGTCCGACACAGCCTCGAACGCACTCTTCGGAAGCCTGCAGCGGATCACCGCGCAGCAACTCCATCTCAACGAGGTTCTCATCACGGCCACGAACTCTACCGGCGGCGTGATGGGAAAGATGATCGACGCACAATCGATCATGGTCGCCTGCGCCGCGTGCTACGAGGACGAATACGAGCGCTCGCACGCTCTTGGCCCGATCTTCCGGCGAGTCTGGTGGCACTCGGTCGCCGGTGCGGCGTTAATTGGGCTCATCGCGCTTTTGCAGCAGTACGTTTTTTCAAGCGCGATACCGAAGTAGAGCACCAGGAAAGACCATCGAATTGTCGCCTGTTCACGGCGCGGCAAAGCACCAAAACCTGAAGGAGGCTTGCCAACCAACACACTGGCGCGCGGCCGTGGCGGAGAGAGTGGGATTCGAACCCACGGTACGGGTTAACGTACACACGCTTTCCAAGCGTGCGCCTTAAGCCACTCGGCCATCTCTCCGTTTCAAGACTTCGATGCTCGCGCAACTGTAACTTAGTCGGAATTGGTGGCCGAGGCTAGGCCAACCAACGCACCCGGCCGATGCCGGTGGCGGAGAGGGGGGGATTCGAACCCCCGATACCCGTGAAGGTATAACGGTTTTCGAGACCGCCGCGTTCAACCACTCTGCCACCTCTCCGTATCCTGCGACCGCTTTCTCAACCCTTGAAAGAACTCCTGCAGAAGACGCCTCGACTCCTCGGCCTCAACCCCGCTGATGACATCCAGCCGGTGATTGAGTCTCGCGTCCTGAACCAGATTCCCGAGCGTGCCGCAGAAGCCCGCCTTCGGATCGAACGCTCCGAAGATCAGCTTCGCGACGCGGGCGTTGACGAGTGCCCCGGCGCACATCGCGCACGGCTCGAGCGTCACCACCATCGTCGTTCCTTCCAGCCGCCAGTCGCCGATCGCCTCGGCAGCCTCGCGGATTGCGATCAGCTCGGCGTGGCCGAGAGGATCGCCGGATTCGCGCCGGTTACGGCCCCGTCCGATGATCACGCCCTCGCTGTCGACGATCACGGCACCGATCGGAATCTCTCCATCCGCGGCGGCTTCTTCCGCAAGCGCAAGGGCTTCTTTCATCCACCGCACCTGTTGATCCATCGTTCAAAGATTACAACGGCGGGCTCATTGCCCGCCGCCGGTTTGTTCCTGAGTTGGTGCACCCACGAGGACTCGAACCTCGAACCTTCTGATCCGTAGTCAGATGCTCTATCCAATTAAGCTATGGGTGCGAGCAAGCGTCGTTAACCACCCGTGCCGGAATCACATTCCGAGGCCGGCCCAGCGTGGGGGCGCATTCTAAGTCCGTGCGCCGCGCGGAGGCAAGAAAGACCTTTACTTGCGCCGCTCCACTTGCGGTAGACTTTCGATTCTCATCATCACCGTTTCGCGCCTCCACGGTTGGCCACTGCCTACCCACCCTTCCCCAACCAACCGTGGAGGCGCGATGTTTACGGGGCCATGCCGCTCGACAAGAAATCGTTCTACGCGCGGACGATGCACACGCCGGACTCTCCCGAGCGCGCCGTTCAGCGTGAGTCGCTCCGCGAGGTCTCGAAGCTTCTTCTTCCCCTTCATCGCGCTCTCATCGATGCCGCGAAAGAGGACTACGCTCTAGCCGTCGCGCCGGTCAAGCCTGCGCAACTCCTTCAGCTCCTGACGGACGATCCCTTCTTCGAATGGCTCAAGCCTGTCACCTCCCTCATCGTCGATATCGACGAGATGGCGCGGACTGACTTCGAAGCCGCGGACGTCGCCGCCATCGCCGGACGTCTGGACCGCCTCTTCGGACCGAAAGCCGAGGGCATGTTCGCAGCGCAATACATCCCGATGCTGCAGCGCAGCGTCGACATCGCCATCGGTCACGCGGCGCTTCGGAAGGCCGTCAGCCGTCTGCGCGGCTAGGGAAATACGCGCAGCCGGAAGGGTGAGTAGCTGCTAAAGTAACGTTTTTGTCACTCCTATACATATGGACTTCTTCACGTTCGACGAGGAATACGTTCAGCGTCTGCGCGAGGGCGACCCTCAGACCGTAGAACATTTCTGCGGATACTTCCAGCCGCTTCTGCTGATCTGGCTTCGAACGAAGCTTCGGTCGATCGATGAGGTCGACGACCTGTCCCAGGAGGTTTACCTCCGTTTTTTTCGTGCGTTGCGTTCTCCGGACGGTGGCCCTCATCACGCGAGCAAGCTGGGCGCCTACGTCTACTCATGTAGCAAGAACGTACTACACGAGTGGTACCGGAGGAAGGGCCGCACGGAATCCATTGACGAAGACCGCCATGACTTCAGCTTCTCGATCGATTTCGATGAGGAGATGATCAGGTCCGAGGAGCGCGCTCGTGTTCGCCTCGTTCTCAGCGAACTATCGAAAAAGGATGCCGACATTCTTCGCGCCCGCTTTCTGGAAGAGTGTCCCGCGGACGAGGTCTGCGAGAAGTTCGGCGTCAATGCGGGATACCTGCGCGTGCTCCTGTTCCGGGCCAGGGCAAAATTCCGCGAAGCATGGCTGAAAGATCCCGACCCTGCGGAGCCCGAGGCCAGCGATGAAACGGATCCAGACAAACCGTCACTACCAAACTGAGAGACGGTAAAGAGACGGACACATGACCCACGAATACGCAAAAACATCGATGGCCACGGAGCGCTACACCCTCGACGAGATGGAGAGCGCCGAGCGTGAAGACTTTGAGGAACATTTCTTCGAATGCTCTCGCTGTGCCGATGACATCCGCGACGCAGCGGAGTTCGCTGCTGGTGTGCGGACCTGGAAAGGCAAAGTACCGGTGCAGATGCGGCCGGTGCAGATACCAGTGCCGGTGCCGTCGCCAAGTCGATCCACCTGGTTGGCCGTAGCCGCGTCGATATTCGCGGTTGGCTTAGGGTATGAGTCGCTCTGGGTGGTACCCCACCTGAAAGCGACCCAGGCGCAGCTCGCACCAGCCTCGCCCGGCGAGGTGATCCAGCTCGAATCCATATCGCGGGGCGCGAACGAACAGGTCAGCAAGGTCGTCCGCGCCGACGAGGCCGTGGCGCTGACGTTCCCCATCGAGACCACTGAGCCGCAGCCGCTCTACATCTGCGAAGTTCGCGATGACGCCGGCAAGGTGCGAGCGTCACTCCCTGTGTCTCGCGCAAAAGCGAGCGAGTTGGTAGCAATGGTACTTGCGCCCCACACGCTTTCCAGCGGCCATTACAAACTTGTGATCCGAGGTGGCGACCGAGAGATCGCCGCGTACCCCTTCATGGTGGAGGTTCGGTAACCGCAGAGAGAAGAGAGGAGGCAGTCATGTCATTCGCATTTAACGCGAGCGCGGTAGCATTTGGTGGGCGAATTCACCAGCCCAGTTGTGACGTCATCCCAAGCCAGGCATCGGTTGCACTGGCGCCCAGCGGCGGCGAGGGCTATCAGACCGTTCGAAACTTCGACTACAAGGGGATCATCACTTTCGACGAGGCTTCGGTCTACGTGGCTGGCAGTGAGCACGGAGACATCCGCAACGCGCTGGCGTCTGTGACCATCAAGAACCTCAATGTGCTGAACCTCCTGCATGCCGACCTCCTCTCCAGCCGTATCACGTCGCGACACGTGGCTGGCGAAGAGGAGGGGGAGATCACATTCCATGGAACGTCGGCCGAGAATCTGAGAATCGGGGGAAGGCCGGTCAAGGTGAACTTCAACGCCGATTTTTACTCGCGCTATCCGACGTACGCGACCCTAAACGCGGCGCTGGGCCGCGTCGCGGGAGACATGGCGGCGGATGATGGAGATGTGCGTCGCCTGATTGAAGAGGACGCGCATAAGATGACGATGAGCGCGACCAGCTCCTCGCAAGAGTCGGCATTGGCACAGTCCCAAAGCAAGACAGTCGCGCAGCTTCTCGCTGACCAGTTCTGCTGGGATCCTGCCACTTTCCGGAACGGCGTTCCCGAAGACCGCGGATGGATTCAGTGCTCGCTCGCCGATTCGATCGACGGAATCGACGTAGTGGATGAGGCATACATCAAGGATAGCGCGCAACTGCGATCCAGATATCCCATCCGCCGCCAGGGCTATATCGTGAAAGTCGCGGAGTTCGGCTCGATCAAGATCGGCGAACTGATCATCAAGCCCGGAGAGCGCAGGCTCAACCTTCTGCGATTCCAATTCGGTTGTCCGATCATCGGGGATGGAACAGCTGGCTCGGTGACGACGAATGGCACCGACATCCTTCCTAAAGGATGATAAATGGAATGGATATCCTTCCGTAAGTTTGCTTATGCCGCTGTACTCGTCCTGCTGGCCCACTCGGCGAGTACAGCGCCTTCAGCGCCTTCAGAAGTAGCGGCCTATTCGGCCGCCTCCAAGCTGTGCGACAGCGGTCATTGGCTGGAAGCCGAGTCTTTCCTGCAAGATGCCCTGTCGAAATTCAGGGCGAGCGATTCAGACGAGGCGTGGGGTATGCGCACTCTCTATGGACTGGTGTTGAGGGCGCGCGGCAAGTTTCCCGAGGCGGTGAAGTTTCTCTCAGCGGATCTGCCGCCTCGTCTCCGATCGAGCGTTCTCGCGGTACATTGGCTGGGATATCGAGCGATTGCACTAGCTCGCAATAAAGAGGATTCAGCGGCGGAAATCAATCTCAATCGCGCGGAGAGGCTGGCTCGCGCTCGCCATCCGGAGGTGCTCGATGAAGTCCTGTGGTGGCGGGCCAACCTCGCCTTCACGGCCAATCGGCCAGACGAGGCCGAAATTTTCGCTCGTGACGGCTTGCGCTTCGCGCGTCGCTATCACCACAACGAAACTGACCTTCTTGCCACCCTGGCCATAATTTTTACCAGCTTCAAGAGGTACGACGAAGCAGTTCAGCTGAATACCAAGGTTCTTGCGCTCGCGACTGCCATGGGAAATGAAAGGCTGATCGAGAAGAGCGAGGGCAACCTGGCCTGGTTGTACTCCGTCCTCGGCGATTATGAGAACGTCAAATTCTATGCGGACGCTGCGTTGCAGCTTGCGGAAGCGATCGGTGCAGAGCGGGACCGAGTGCCTTGGCTGATACAGGTCGGCGATGTGGCGCGGTTTCACCACGAGTATCCGACGGCGATCACGTATTACCGCCGTGGTGTTGATCTAGCGAAGCAACAGAAACATTCGGACGCCGGCGACTACGTCGCAAGCCTTGCGGTCGCTCAGCTGGAGTCTGGTGATTTGACCAGTGCTCGTCGCAACATCGAAGATGCCGCCGCCCTTGATCGCGAGAAGAAGGACGAAGACCAGCAGCTCCGCGCGGCCATCGTGGACGCACGAATCGATGCAGCCGAGGGCAACTTTGAGACGGCTATCATGAAGGCGCGTCAAGTCCTGAGCACGGCCAAGAACCCTATGCAAAAGTGGGAGGCGGAGGCCCGGATCGCTCAATTCGCCGGAATGGCAGGGCGCCCCGCAGAAGCGGAGACCCATTTCCGAAATGCGATCGAGAAGGCAGATCAGGCGCGGCGGCAGATCAAGGGAGAAGAGTTCCGGCTGCCGTTTGGTGCGCTCGTCCGCGATACATACGACGGCTACATCGCGCTTCTTCTCGCAAAGGGCCGCGTTCAGGAGGCTCTCAGCGTGGCCGAATTGGGCCGGGCACAGAACCTCGAGGACGCGCTCGACGCGCGAACGAAGATCCATCGGGTCGATCCGAAGAGCATGGCCCGGCAACGGCACGCGATTGTTCTGTCGTATTGGCTCGCGCCAAAGCAGTCCTACGTTTGGGCGATCACCGGCACATCAATCGAGGTATTCATATTGCCGCCGATGAAGACGATCGAGCAGGCAGTGGACCTCTACTCCACGGAGCTCCAGAGCCTCCGTTCCTCTGAGCAGCTTCGCGCTGACGGCACGTCTTTGTACCGGCTGCTCGTTCAGCCAGTCGCACACCGCGTTCCTCGCGGCGCTCGCGTCATCGTCATCCCGGACGGCCGGCTACATGCGTTGAACATGGAGACATTGATCGACGGGGCGGCACACTACTGGATCGAAAACGTCACGATCGAAACAGCTGCCTCGCTGGAATTGCTGGATCGCCCGAAGACGGTTGTCACCTCGGCTTCCATGCTGCTCGTCGGCGATCCTCCTTCGCCCGATCCTGAGTTCCCAAGCCTGACAAACGCTGCCAAAGAACTCGAGCTCGTGCAGCACCACTTCCCGTCAACCTGCAAGATCCTCCAGGGTGGCAAAGCTACGCCGGGTGCTTACGAAACGGCGAGCCCTGGCAGCTACAGCTACATCCATTTCGTCGCTCACGGCATCGCCACACGTCAGCGGCCGCTTGACTCCGCCGTCGTCCTTGCCCGCCACGGCGACTCCTACAAGCTCTACGCGCGCGACATTCTCAAGCATCCGCTGCGCGCGCGGCTAGTCACGATCTCGAGCTGTCACGGTGCGGGCACGCGCGCCTACACGGGCGAGGGGCTCGTCGGATTGGCGTGGGCCTTTCTTCACGCTGGCGCCAGTCAGGTGATCGCAGCTCTTTGGGAAGTGAACGACAACGCTACGCCGAAGATGATGGACGACCTTTATACCGGCATCCGTGCCGGCCACGACCCGGCCACCGCGCTTCGCGACGCCAAGCTCAAGCTGATCCGTGGCGGCACCGTCTACCGTCAGCCCCGATACTGGGCTCCCTTCGTCCTTTACTCCGGCTCGTAGGCGCGTAGTAGGATTCGCGACCGAGACCACGAAGGAGGATGCTCTTGAATAACGTCATCTACGCGCTGCTCGCCGTCGCCGTCACCGCGTGCTCGCCCTCGAGCAACGGGAACAACGGGACGGCAGCCACGCAAACCGACACCATGACCACCAGCAGTGCAACCGCAACCGAGGCTACCGTACCGCCTCCGGCCGCGCCGACGACCGCAGCAGAGGAGAAAAAACCGATGAGCCAGTACGAGAACAAGGTAGCCGAGCTGCACACCAGCGCCGGCGAGATCGACATCCGATTTTTCCCCGACGTCGCGCCGAACCATGTGAAGAACTTCATCGACCTCGCCGAGAAGGGCTTCTACAACGGCTCGAAGTTCCACCGCGTCATTCCCGGCTTCATGATCCAGGGCGGCGACCCGAACACGATCTCCGGCTCGCCGTCAACGTGGGGCACGGGCGGCTCCGGCAAGAACGTCGACGCCGAGTTCAGCTCCGTCAAGCACAAGCGCGGCATCGTTTCGATGGCGCGATCGAGCTCTCCGAACAGCGCTTCATCGCAGTTCTTCATCATGGTCGCCGACTATCCGTCGCTCGACGGTCAGTACAGCGTCTTCGGTCAGGTGACGAAAGGGATGGACATCGCTGACAAGATCGTCAACGCGCCGACTGCCGGCGAGCGTCCGGTCAATCCCACCAGTATCGACAAGATCGTGATCCGCAACGCCAAGCCCGATGAGCAGGGCCCGGCGCCGAAATAGAATCCTCCCCGTCCGGACCGTGCGCAGACTGCGTGGGACCTGCTGGTGTCACGCAGTCTGCAAGGGACGTCCGGAGTCATGACGGAAACCGCTGAACTTCCGGTGGAGGTCACCACCGCGCTGCAGTCGTGGCTCGGCGACGGATGGGCGGTCGCGCGGCTTCCCGGCGACGCCTCGGTGCGGGTCTATTACCGGATCACAACCAGCGACGGGGCCATGCACATGCTGACCTGGTACCCGGCCGAGGTGCGGCACGATCTGCCTCGGGTTCTCGCCGCGTACCGCGCCGCGTCGAAGCACGCCTACCTGCCTAAACTGATGGAGCATGACGACGCGGCCATGCTGCAGCAGGACGTCGGCGATCAAACACTCTTCGACCTCCTCCACCGCGACCGCGAGGAAGGGGTTCGCTGGTACCGGAAGGCGGTCACGCTCCTCGCCTACTTCCAGAAGGCCGGCGCGGTAGACATCAATCCTCCGTTCACGGGCGACTTCTTTTTCAACGAGCTGGAAATGTCGCGCGAGTTCTACGTCGAGAAACTCATGGGCGTACCCGCCGAAGCCGGCCAGGCTCTAAAACCATTGCTCAGAAAATTGGCCGATAATATCTCACGGCACCCCTACGTTTTATGCCACCGTGACTATCATGGCCAGAATATTCATATCTTTAATGAGAAGCTTTATCTGATTGACTATCAAGATCTCAGAATGGGTCCTGACACGTACGATATCGCCTCTCTGCTTCGTGACCGCGGCGTGGCCCGCATCCTGGGTGAAGCGACGGAGCTGGAGCTGGTCGACTACTATGCGGAGTGGCGGGTCCACGGCTTGCCGGCCCGCACGGCGCTGCCAAGCAGTGAACGCCGGTCGATGCGCCGCCGCTATTTCGAGACCTTGCTTCAGCGCTCCCTCAAGATTCTTGGTACGTTCTCAAAACAGCCGCTCACACGCGGCCGCATGTGGTATCTCGACTTCATCCCGCCGACGCTGGAAAGCGTTCGCCGCTGCATCGACGAGCTGCCAGAATATGGCTCGCTGTCCGACCTGCTGCCGATGGACTTCTCTTTAGCAACGGCGCGCGAGCGGTCGGAATGGATTCATCATGACTCGACACAAGATCACGCTTCTACCCGGTGACGGGATCGGCCCCGAGGTCACCGCCTCGGTGGTCTCGATCATCGAGTGCGCGGGGGTAGATGTCGCGTGGGAGAAGTTCTTCGTCGGTGCCGAAGCCATCGCACGATCCGGTGACCCTCTGCCGGGCGAGGTAATCGAATCGATCCTGCGCAACAAGGTTGCGCTAAAGGGACCGGTCACGACCCCGATCGGCACCGGGTTCTCTTCCATCAACGTCCGGCTGCGCAAGACCCTCGATCTCTATGCCAACCTGCGGCCGGTCAAATCGATGCCGAACATCATCACGCGATTCGAGAACGTCGACATCATCGTCGTCCGGGAGAATACGGAGGACCTCTACAGTGGCCTCGAGCACGAGGTCGTGCCGGGCGTCGTCGAGTCGCTGAAGATCATCACGGAGAAAGCGTCGACGCGGATCGCCCGTTTCGCCTTCGAATACGCATGCACGCACGGACGCAAGCGGGTCACCGCGGTCCACAAGGCCAACATCATGAAGTTGTCAGATGGCCTCTTCCTGCAGTGCTTCCGCAACGTCTCGAAGGAGTATCCGAACATCGTCGCGGACGACAAAATCGTCGACAACCTCTGCATGCAGCTGGTTACCGATCCGACGCAGTTCGACATCCTGCTGCTGGAGAACCTCTACGGCGACATCGTCTCCGACCTCGCGGCGGGACTGGTTGGAGGACTCGGTGTCGTCGCCGGGGCCAACATCGGTGAGAGCGGCGCGGTCTTCGAGGCGGTGCATGGGAGCGCCCCCGATATCGCCGGCCAGAACAAGGCCAATCCGCTGGCGATGCTGAAGTCGGCGGTGCTGATGCTCCACCACCTCGGCGAGATGGGTCCGGCTCAACGGATCGATGACGCCATCATCAAAGTGCTCGATTCCGGCCCCGAGCACCGCACGCGCGATATCGGCGGGAGTGGCACGACTGCAGACTTCACTACGGCGATGTGCGAGACGCTTCGAAAGGGAACGAGGGCAGACGACTGATACTCGGGGTCACGAGGTCTCGCGGTTACGGGGTCTCGCGGTCGGTATGCCGCGATTTCGTCTGAACCGCGAGAACTCGAAACCGCGAGACCCAAGGGACCACATGTCCGACTTCGTCACCCATTTCCGTGCCGGCCTCAATCACTTCAATGCCGGCGAGTTCTGGGATGCCCATGAATCGTGGGAGACGATCTGGCTGGAGGCGGAGTCAGATGTTCATCTCTTCCTCCAGGGACTCATCCAGCTCGCGGCGGCCTATCACCACGTCAAGCGAGGGACGTATTCGGGAGGGCTGCGTCTTTTCGACGCCGCCCTGGAGAAGCTGGAGCGCTTTCCGAAGAGCTGGTGCGGCATCGACCGAACCTCGGTCGAAGAGGCGGCGAGGCGCCATCGCCAATGGGTTGCGGCGCTTCTTGCACGGGGCGGAGGGGAGGAGCGACTTGATGCCAACGACTTTCCGAAGATTGCTACCGATGAGTCGCCGATTCCGCCATTTGAACACTGGTGAACGAGCGTCCGATCTCATACAATCGGCACATCCCCAACATCCCAACGCCACAATGTGAGCCGAGGATCCAAATGCAGGAAATCGATCAACGGGACCGTGAGCTGCTGGGTACCCTGCAAAGTGAGATTCCGCTGGTTTCGACACCGTTCGCCCTCATCGGACAGGCGATCGACATGTCGGAGAAAGAAGTCATCAAGCGCATCGAGCGCCTGAAACGCGAAGGCCTGCTCCGGCAGCTCGCGGCGCAGTTCGATGCGCGTGCGCTCGGCTACCGATCGTGTCTCGTGGCGGCCAAAGTCGATCCCGAACGGATCGACGAGGCGGCGGTGGCAATCAACGCGCACCCTGGTGTGACGCAGAATTACCGGCGAAACAACGATTTCAATCTGTGGTTCACGATCGCCGTCGCGCCGGGATCCCGCCTCGGCCTCGACAAGACAGTCGAGATCCTCGGCGACGAGGCCGGCTGCGAGACCGTTCGGGCACTGCCGACCCTCCGGCAGTTCAAAGGGAGCAACGACTCGGATGAATCACACGGCGACGTCCAGTTTGCGCCGCTGACGCCGTTGGAGATCGAATCCGTCCGTCTTCTGCAACGCGATCTTCCGCTCCAGCCGCGGCCCTTCGAGGCGATGGCGAGGACCAACGGTGTCTCCTCCGACGAATTGCTCGCCTCGGCGAAATCGCTGCTGAAACGCGGATACATCCGCCGCTACAGCGCGGTGGTGCAACCGCGCAAGACCGGCTTCGCCGCGAGCGCCATGGGCGTCTGGGTCGTTCCGGCTGACGCGGTCGAAGGTGCCGGCGTAAAGATGTCGCAGAACAAGGCGGTCTCTCACTGCTACCTCCGCCCTGTTTACGACGACTGGCCGTACAACCTCTACACGATCGTGCACGGACGCTCGGTCGATGAGTGCGAGTCGATCATCGCCGACATCGCCATCGATACCGGCATCGATGAGAAGCAGGCACTCTATCCGACGCGCGAGTACAAGAAGGCGCGCATCAACCTCTTCTCGCCGGAAGCCGAGGAGTGGGAGGCCGCGCACGGCGCCCGCGATGCCGCGAGCGCCGCGTCGTAGCAGCTATTTGATGTTCTCGGGGAACGTGCTGATGCGGCTGTTGGCGCGCAGCTCGTTCGTGAGCCGGGTGACCGAGGCCATGACGTCCGGCGCCTTCTGCGTGAGCAGGTACTCGCGGATGCTCGACTGAACGTTCTCGAACGGCTCCGTACCAGCCGGCGCACGCCCTTCGACAAAGATGAGGTGATAGCCGAACTTCGTGTGAACGATTCCGCTCATGATTCCCGGTTTCATGTTCCAGGCGGCCTTTTCAAAATCGGGATCGGTCTGACCCTTGACGATCCACCCAAGATCGCCTCCGCTCTCGCGTGAGCCATCCTCGGAATACTTCTTGGCCGCTTCCGAGAAGTGCAGGATGCGGAAATGCGCCAGCGTTTCAAGATCGGCCGTTCCCTGCGCGCTCCGAACGTCGGCGGCGCGAATCTCGCTGAGCACCTTTTCGATTTCCGCCAGCGCTTGCTCCTTGGTTTTCTGTCCCGGGCCGCTGGCAATGTCGGCGATGACGATATGGCGGACGTGCACCTTTTCCGGTGTGGCAAAGTCGTCGGGATGGTCGTTGTAGTACGCCCTGGTGTCGGCGTCGGTCACGATCGGCGTGGCCACCACGTCGCGCACGTAGCGGTCGAACAAGGTCGACTCGCGCGCGGACTCGACCGCAGCGACCACGTCCGGCCGTTTATCAAAGCCAGACTTGAACGCTTCCTGAATGAGGAGACGCTTGCGAATGTAGTTCTCGAGGAACGCTCCCTTGCCGCCGTTGTCGTCGTACTGCTTGCGCATCTGCGCGTTGAGGTTGAGGTACATCCGGTTGAGCTTCTCGACGGTGATCGTTTCGCCGTTGACGACGGCTACCGCTTTCTGCGCGTCCGTGGCAGTGGCCGCGGACTGACCGGGGGCCATTTGCGATGCTGCCGGCGGCTGCGCCGGCGTGCCCTGCTGCGCGAAAGCCGGTAGCGCGAGCGCGAGCATCGGGATGAGTATGCGTTTGATCAATTCAAGATCCTCCAGACGGGTATCAGACGGCTCGCTGACCAACAGGGTTACCGGAGGGGAGCATTCCGGTGGGACTGCTAGCCCGTTGGCGGTGTGACGGCGGGAGCGAGCGAGTAAGCGACGGCGAATAGGAAATCGGCGAATGTCAGCGCAAAGATGAGGACGTTCCTCGTACTCGGGGTTAAGTCCGCGCAGCAGTTCAGGACTTTACTTTCGCGTTGCCCGAACTGCCTCGATGGCCTCGAGAATTCGGTCCATTCCCAACGTGCTCTTTTCGCGCGGGAAGAGGATGTCAGGGCCATCGAGGATCGAAACCATATGAGGAACTTTCGCGATCTCGCCGCGAACTTCCTTTGTGTCGGGAAGCTCGGAAAACTTAAATCGTTTCCCGAGGCCGAGAGCTTTTAGTGCATCCCGCATCTCGCGCGATGCGCCAGCTCCGCTCCTGATCTGTTTCAGGCGGATCATCTTGCGTTTCGATGTTGCTCGCATCGCTTCATGATAACAGGGCGCTTCCGCCCTGATTTCGACTCTACGAACCGTGGATGTGATCCATGTCGACTATTCGCTCGGGTCACGCGACATCGGCCTTTCCGGAATCCACAGGGAGTAGTGTGAGCAAAAGCCAGGATCTGAGGATAACCAGCTTCTCCTTGACCGGTTTGGACTTAACGTGCGACTGTCAGCGCAAAAGCTGCGCATTTTTCTGCTGATGCTTTTTCGCCGTCGCTTCTCCAAACTGCGCCACCTCATCCAATGTCCGTAGCGCAACTTGACGTCGCACTCGACCGGCCGATGCCGCAGTCTCCGGATGCGGAGCGCGCGGTGCTCGGATCGATCCTGATCAACAACCACGCCTTTTACCGCGTGGTCGGAACGATCAACACCGAGGACTTTTTTCGCGATGCGCATCGAACGATCTTCGCCACGATGCGGCGGCTGGCGGAGCAGAGCAAAGAGATCGATCCGCTCACGGTCCGCGAGGAGTTGGCCAAGAATGCCCAGCTCGAGCAGGTCGGCGGATCGGCGTACGTGGCCTCGCTCGTCGACGGCATCCCGGACATCGCCAACGTCGAGCGCTACGCGCGCATCGTCAAAGAGAAGTCGACACTACGCCGGCTGATCGTCATGGGCAACTCGGTGATGCGCGCGGCGCTCGACGCTCCGAGCGAGCCGGCCGACGTGCTCAACATCGCTGAGAAGTCGATCTACGAGATCGCCGAGGGATCAATCGAGAAGGGGTTCGTCGCGCTCGACCGCATCACCCGGGCGAACATGACCGCGATCGAGCAACTGCAACACGCCGGAAAGCTCATCACCGGCATCCCCACTGGTTACGACCGATTCAACGAATTCACCTCCGGATTCCAGGCGCAGGACCTGATCATCATCGCCGCCCGCCCATCGATGGGGAAGACCTCGTTCATGATGAACATCGCCGAATCGATCGCTATCCCCGACCGCTCGGGCGAGCCGCGGTCGCCGGCGCAGCGTCTCTACTCGGTCGGTGTCTTTTCGCTCGAAATGTCGAAGGAGCAGATCGGACTGCGCATCCTCTCCTCGGAGTCAGGCGTATCGAACCACCTCATCCGCGCGGGAATGCTCAGCGAGCGGAACTGGCGTGATCTGGCCGATGCGTCGGCCAGACTGGCCAAGGCAAAGATCTTCGTCGACGACACGCCCGGCATCGACATCATGGAGATGCGGGCAAAAGCGCGGCGCCTGAAGATGGAGGCCGGCCTCGACATGATCATGGTCGACTACCTCCAGCTCATGGCCGTGAAGGGGAAGACGGAATCGCGCAACCAGGAAATCTCGCAGATCTCGCGCGGCCTGAAAGCGATCGCCAAGGAGCTGAACCTTCCGCTGGTCTCGCTCTCACAACTTTCCCGCCGTCCCGAGCAGCGCACCGGCGATCACCGGCCGCAGCTTTCCGACCTTCGCGAGTCGGGATCGATCGAGCAGGACGCCGACGTCGTCTGCTTCATCTACCGCGATGAGGTCTACAACAAAGACACCGAGGAGAAGGGGATCGCCGAGATCATCATAGGCAAGCAGCGCAACGGCCCGATCGGCGATTTCAAGCTCGTCTTCCGAAACGACATCACGAAGTTCTTCAATTACGAGCCGACTCCGGACTACGCGCCGCAGTGAGACGGCGGCTTTGCCGCGTTGTCAGTTGTCAGTTATCGGTTGAGTCTGCATCGGTCTCCTCACTCCGGCCGGTTCTTGCGCAAGCATCGGCCCTACCCTGAATCAACCGATAACCGACAACCGACAACCCGGCGAAGCCGCTGTCTCAGGTGTACGATCAACCCATGAGACGCGCCCTCGCCATCGTTGCGCTCCTGACTGCCGCCGCGCTTCACGCTCACGGCAGCGTGCTGCGGCTCAACGTCAACGACATGATCCATCCGATCAGCGACGAGTTCATCGGACGCGCGATCGAGCAGGCCCAGAGCGAGCACGATGACGCGGTCATTCTGGTGCTCAGCACGCCGGGGGGTCTGCTCGATTCCACGCGATCCATCGTCGAGAAGATCATGACCTCGCGGATACCGGTCATCGTTTACGTCGCTCCCGCCGGCAGCCGCGCCGCGTCGGCCGGCTTCTTCATCCTCGAATCAGCCGACGTCGCGGCGATGGCTCCCGGGACGAATACCGGCGCGGCGCACCCGGTGCTCCTGGGCGAAACGACGGACGAGGTGATGAAGGCGAAGATGGAGAACGATGCCGCCGCCTTCATGCGCACGATCGCTGCGAAGCGCGGGCGCAATGTGACCGTGGCCGAGAGCGCGGTACGCGAGTCGAAGTCGTTCACCGAGCAGGAAGCGCTGTCGCAGAAACTGATCGATGTCATCGCCCCTACCGAGCAGTCGCTGCTCCGCGCACTCGATGGACGAACATTCAAACGCTACGACGGCACCAGCGTTACGCTGCGCGTGGCCAACGCGCAGGTGAAGGTTTTCGAGATGTCTTTGCGGCAGCGGCTCATGTCGTCGCTGATGGACCCGAACATCGCCTTCCTCCTGCTGGCCCTCGGCGCGCTGGCCCTTTTCGCGGAATTCAACCATCCCGGCGCCGTCGTTCCGGGCGTCGTCGGCGTGATTTCGATCGTTCTGGCGCTGTTCGCGCTGAACTTTCTGCCGACCCGTTTCGCGTCGCTGGCCTTGCTGCTCGTGGCGTTCGCGTTGTTCGCGCTGGAAGCGAAGTTCTCCTCGCACGGTGTCCTTGCCGCCGGCGGGATCGTCTGCATGGTGATCGGCGCTCTCTTTCTCGTCGACGGCCCGATCCCGCAGATGCGGGTGAACATCATCACGGCGGTTGCGGTCAGCGTCCCCATCGGCATCATCGCCGTGTTCTTGACGACGCTGGTCCTGCGGGCGCGTAGGGGACGCGTGTCCACCGGCAGCGAAGGGATGATCGGCGAGATCGGCATCGCCCGGACGCCGCTTGGGCTCGAGGGTAAGGTCTTCGTGCACGGCGAGTTGTGGAACGCCGTGTCAGCGACCGCGATCGCCGAGGGGGCGCGTGTGCGGGTGGCCGGAGTGAATGGGCTGCACCTGGTCGTGGAACCGGCGGAGTAGCGGTCTCGCTCGCGGTTGCGAGGTCTCGCGGTTGCGAGGTCTCGGGGTTGCGAGGTCTCGGGGTTGCCGCGTGACTCAACGGATACGTCGTTCACGACCTATTCGATGACGTCGTCGAACCATTCAATGAGGTTGTCCGACCCATTCGATGAGGTCACCGACCCATTCAATGAGGTTGTCGAAGCACTCGATGACGTCGTCCGACCTATTCGATGAAGTTGACGAAGCATTCAATGAGGTCAACGAAGCATTCGATGAGGTTGTCGAAGCATTCGATGAGGTTGTCCGACCCATTCGATGAGGTTGACGAAGCATTCGATGAGGTTAAGGACCTCATCGGTGAGGTCGGAAAGGGCGACAAACTCAACAATAACGGTGAGTGAAAACTCATGGGGCGTCTCACGCCTTTGTTTTTCGGCGGCTCGTAATCCATTGACAAACAAAGCACTTGCGGCTAGCCGTGGTTTAGCAGTGTGGCATCGATCCAATTTGGAGCGGTATCGGTCCAACTTGATGCGGTATCGGTCCAATTGATGCGGCGTCGGTCCAATTTGATGCGGTATCGATCCAATCTGGAGCGGCATCGATCCAATCTGGAGCGGCATCGATCCAATTTGATGCGATTTCGATCCGTCTGGAGCGGTATCGATCCAATCCGGAGCGGTATCGATCCGATCTGGAGCGGTATCGGCCCAATTTGGAGCGGCATCGGTCCAATCTGATGCGATTTCGATCCGTCTGGAGCGGCATCGATCCAATCTGATGCGATTTCGATCCGTCTGGAGCGGCATCGATCCAATTTGGAGCGATTTCGATCCGTCTGGAGGGGCATCGGTCCAACTTGATGCGATTTTTCGGTTTCAGCCCTTTCGTCTGACCTGTCGCGGCCGCGAAACGGCGAAACCCCCGCGACTACGAGACCAGGCGCTACAATCCAAACGTTCGCGCGGAGGTTCCCATGAGTTTTGGTCTGCCAACCATCATCTTCATCATCATTTTCGGTATCTACCTTCTGAGCTCCATCAAGATCCTGCCGGAGTACGAGCGCGGCGTCATCTTCCGTCTCGGCCGTCTGCTGCCGGAAGCGAAGGGACCGGGCCTCTTCCTGGTCTTCGCGCCGATCGACCGCATCGTCCGGGTCTCGCTGCGGCAGGAGGCCTTCGAAGTGCCGCCGCAGGACATCATCACGCGCGACAACGTCACGCTCAAGGTGAATGCCGTCGTCTTCCTCCGCGTGATCGAGCCGCGGCGAGCGGTCGTCGAGGTGTTCGACTACCGCTACCAGACCTCACAATTTGCGCAGACGACGCTGCGGTCGGTGCTTGGCGAAGTGGAGCTCGATGAGCTTCTCGCCCATCGCGATTCGCTCAATGCGCGGATTCAGTCGATTCTGGATCAGCACACCGAGCCGTGGGGTGTGAAGGTGGCCAACGTCGAAGTGAAGCAAGTCGACCTGCCGGAATCGATGCTGCGGGCCATGGCCAAACAGGCCGAGGCCGAGCGCGAGAAGCGGGCCAAACTCATCCACGCCGAGGGCGAGTTCGCGGCGTCGCAACGGCTCGCCGATGCCGCACATGTGCTGGCCACGCAACCGACGGCGCTCCAGCTCCGCTATCTCCAGACGCTGACCGAGATCGGGGTCGAGAAGAACACGACCATCGTTTTTCCGCTGCCGATCGACATCATTTCCGGGCTGGCCAAGGTGCTCAATAAGGAATGACCGGCGTGGTCATGCTCGAGGCCGCGCTGTTCCAACTGTGCGCGGCCTCGGGAGACGTCGATCCGGCATCGGCGCCGCAGCTCGGGCTTTGCATCAACGTCCTGGCCGGCGCGATCGCGGCCGGCCATGAGGGCGTGAACGCCGCGATCGTCAACGACATCGAATTTGCGGCGAATGACCTGATTGCGGCGATCGATGAGCTGCCGCAGACGGATGCCGATCGCCTGGCGCCGCTCCTGGCGGTGCTGCGTGAGGATCTGGCCGCTCTGAAATCGGCGACGGCTCTCGATCCGGGCCTCATTGCCAAAATCCGCGGTTTTCAATCGAAGCTGCGCGAGCGGATGAAGGCCATCGAGCGGCAAACCTACGTCGAAGGGGGCTCAGTGCCGATCCCGCATCCGCCCGAGGCGCTCCGCGAGGAGGCGATCCCCCTCGCCGGCCAGCTCGCCGCGGCGGGTTTCCCCACGCCGGCGCTCGACGCCCTGATCGCCGACCCGGAATCGCTGCGCCTCCACTCGATTCGCGATCTTTTTGATGAGTTGGATGTCATCGTTGGTTAGATGGCATTGATCTCTGGAAGAGTCCGGTGTACCGTCTTCACCGAATCGTCACAATCGGGGAAAAGTAAGGATAGGAGAAGAGATATGAATGCTCTGTTCGCGCTCGCCTTGTTGCAGGACAGCACAACCACAACCACCACCGGGGTCTCGCCGTTAGCTGCGGGAATGGGCGTCGGCATGATGCTGGTGTGGTGCGCCGTAGTACTCATCCTCATCATTTCGATGTGGAAGATCTTCACCAAGGCCGGCAAGCCAGGATGGGCTGCGATCGTGCCGATCTACAACGTCATCGTGCTGCTCGAGATCGCCTGCAAGCCGATCTGGTGGTTCATCCTGATGCTCATCCCGATCGTCAACTTCATCGTCATCATCATCGTGCTGATCGAGCTCGCAAAGCGCTTCGGCAAGGGTGTCGGCTTTGCGATCGGCATGCTGATTCTGCCGTTCATCTTCTATCCGATGCTCGCCTTCGGCGACGCCAAATACACGCCCTGCTAAGTTACTAACCGGGGGCCGCCGTTCGCGGCGGCCCTCTCACTCGCGAAACAGCGCCGCGATTGTTTCCAGACCGCGCTGATCCTCTGAATCGAACGCATCGAGCCGGTCGGAATCGACGTCGAGCACCGCGATCAGTTCTCCGTCCGGACCAAAGACCGGGACGACGATCTCCGATTTCGAATTCGGATCGCAGGCGATGTGGCCGGGGAACTGATTCACATCCGGCACGATGACGGTCTCGCGCTTCTCCGCGGCCGTGCCGCAGACGCCCTGACCGAATTCGATCTGCAGACAACCCACGGTGCCGATGTACGGGCCGACGACCAACCGGTCGCCACAGACGCGGTAGAACCCGGTCCAGTAGAAGTGCGAAAAACGATGGGCGAGGATCGAACTGATCGTGGCCATGAGAGCGATGTCGTCGAGCGACCCGCCTCCTTCGTCGCGCCAGATGGCGGCGACGGCCTGGAAACACTCCTCGTAGTCAGCGGTTTTCATGAATGCCGGGCGCGATCATAGACGGCCTCGTACTCGCGTGCCGAACGTTCCCACGAGAAATCGGCGGCCATGCCGTTTGCCTGCAGACGCCGCCAGCTCTTCGACTCGCGATAGTTGAGCATCGCCAGCCAGGTTGCCGTGTAGAAATCGGCCGCGTTCGTGGAGAAGAAGCCGAAACCGTTGGCGGCGTGGAGGTTCGTTCCATCGAACGGGATGACGGTGTCGGCGAGGCCGCCGGTCAGCCGCACGACAGGGACGCTACCGTAGCGCAACGCGTACATCTGATTCAGACCGCACGGCTCATAGATCGACGGCATGAGAAGCATGTCGGCACCGGCGTAGATGCGGTGCGCCAGCGCGCTGTCGAATCCGATGATCACCCGGCATGACTCGGGGTGCTGTGCGGCGATCTGCTGGAGGGCGTTTTCGTAGCGCGGCTCGCCGGAGCCGAGGATCACCGCGTGTGCGCCGGCGGCAAGCATGTGCGGCAGCGCGGCGATGAGAAGATCGATCCCTTTCTGATCGACGAGCCGGGAGATGAATCCCAACAATGGCGTTCTGGCTTTGTGCTTGAGATTCAATTCGCGCAGCAAGGCGCGTTTGCAAAGGCTCTTGCCTGCCAGATGTCCTTTGTCAAAGTGGGATCGGATGTGAGGGTCGGTGGCGGGATCCCACTCATCGACGTCGATGCCGTTCAGGATGCCGTGCAGCTTGAAGGAAAGGCTTCGCAGGATACCGTCCAGGCCGGCCCCGTGCTCGCCAGACTGAATCTCCCGCGCATAGGTCGGCGATACGGTCGTCACCTGATCGGCGACGATGATGCCTCCCTTCATCAAGTTGACGTCACCGTAGTGCTCGACTGCGTCCGGCGCCCAATACCGGCTGTGGAGGCCGAGTCCTGCGAAGCGGTTGGAACCGCCGATGCCCTGGTAGTTCAGGTTGTGAATCGTGTAGACCGAGCGCGCGTTCCTGAACTGATCGCTGCCGCGGAGACCGGAGTGGAGGTAGACCGGCAGGAGCGCGGTGTGCCAGTCGTGCGCGTGGACGACGTCGGGAGCGATGCCGAGCAACTCGCAGCCCCGGACGACGGCCCGGCAGAAGAACGTGAAGCGCTCGATGCCGTCGTCGTGCCCGTCGAAACGCGCTGAGTAGATATGCGGGCGGTGGAAGTAGTAGTCGTTTCCCACGAGGATGAGCGGGATCTCCGTTCCCGGTAGGTTCGTGCGCAGATACCTCGCCTCCACGGCCCAATTCGCCCACGACAGGTACGTGGCCGGCAGAACTTCTTCCGGCTCGACGCCGTTGCTCGCAAACCACTCCCGAGCCTGCCGGTAGTACGGCATGAAGATCGTCACATCGTGCCCGAGCCGGGCCAGCGCCTTCGGGAGCGAGCCGCAGACATCTCCCAGCCCACCCGTCTTGGCGATGGGCGAGACCTCGGCGGTTGCAAAGACGATGTTCATTACGAAATCACGATGGCCGCGTAGCCGACGACGTGCGAATAGTCCCCGTTGATATCGCCGCTCGTGGCGTGCTTGATCAGCCTTGCGTGTTTCGCGCCGAGTTGTTTTGCGGCGATCAGCATCGTCGTCGCCGGAATGAAGCCGCACATCGAGATGTCGGATTCTTCGACGACGCGCCACAAGCCGCGAGGATCGAGCTTCAGGATCTCGTCGATCGCCAACTGGTCCTTCCGCAACGTCGTCTTCTGGTCCTCGTAGTGGTTGAGGTCGGAGCTGGCAAGGATGCCTATCGGTTCACCCGCGGCGGCGACGACGGCGGCAATGGCGTTGCCGATCTCCTCGCAGTAGTCGTATCGGTTTGCACCGAGACAGATCGGAACGAAGGTGAAACCACCGCGAAGTTGCTGCAGAAACGGAAGCTGCACCTCCAGCGAATGCTCGCGGGCATGCGCGCGGTCGTCGTCGGCGAGGAGCTGCGATTTCTCCATCAGAGCATCGGCCAGCGGCGTGTCGATGGGCACGCTGCCGAGAGGCGTGCGCCAATCGCCCTGCCGATTGATCGCGGCGAAATGGCCGAAGCCGGTATGGTTGGGGCAGAGGATGATGAAGCGCCGCGGCAGCTCGGCCATCGCGTAGAAGGCCGCGGCGACGTGGCCGCTGTACATCAGCCCGGCGTGCGGAACGACCGCGCCGATGAACCGTTCGGCCGCCTCCGGCTCCGGGTTTTCCGCAAGGCAGGCCGTCACCTGCGCGGTCAGACGCTCCGGTGTCCCCTCGTAGAACGTGCCTGCGACGGCCGGGGGGCGAGTGACCATCTGCTAACGTTATCGCATCCTCGGCCACCGCAGGCCCACTCCTTGCCTTTATAGTTGAGTCATGGCCGAAATCCGCCGCGAGGGCGAACGCCGCGCGAGGTTCAAGACGAAGTTCACGCTGGTGCGGACGATCCTCTGGTCGTGGCTGACCGACCCGGCGGTCCTGCTCTACCGGCGCGAGGCGCATGGCCGGAAGCGGGCACGCGTCATAACCGTCGAGTTCTTTCTCTTCATCCGCGAGTTGGCGCGCGAGTTCTACAACATCGAGGGAACGTCCCGCGCTTCAGCGCTTGCGTACACGACGCTGCTCTCGCTCATTCCTCTACTGGCCGCGTTCACCGAGGTGTTGGAGCACTACTTTCGCAATCTCTTTCCGAACTCGCAGGCTGAAATCGACGCCATCCTGAACAACATCATCCCGTACCAGTCGCCGAAGATCTCGTACTACATCTCCCAATTCTTGGAGAGTGCCCAGACGGCGTCGACGTTCGGTGTGATCATCTTCATCGTCATCGCCTTTCGGCTGTTCCTGGCCGTGGAAAGCACGGTGAATCAGATCTGGAAGGTGCGAAGCGAGCGCGGTTACCGGCCGAAGATCATGGCCTTCACGATGCTCTTCTTCTGGGGCCCGGTTTTGATGGGCATCTCCTTCACCACCACCAACACTCTCGAAAAGAACCGCTACCTCCAGGTCCTTTTCAAACAGGACATCATTTTCCGCCTCGCTCCGATCGTGGTGTTGTTCATCGCCTTCACGATGTTGTTCTGGCTGGTGCCGTCGACGCGTGTTCGTTTCAGTGCCGCGGCTGTCGGTGCTCTCGTAACGACGTCGCTCTTCTCGCTTGTACGTTTCGGTTTCGGAATCTACGCCGACTTTCTCTTCCACGGCCGCTTCAACGTGATCTACGGCACCCTCGGCCTGGCCATCATCTTCCTGATCGCGATCCAGACCCTGTGGGTGGTGATCCTTCTTGGCGTGGAGATCAGCTACGTCTATCAGAACCTCTACGGCATCCTGCGAGCCACCGAGCGGCAGGTGCTGGACGAGCCGCGTTTCGATGCCTATTTCGGACTTCGGGCACTGATCGAGATCGCCCGGCGCTTCGATCGCCGCGAGGAGGCGCCTTCGGCCAACCGCCTGGCGGAACAGTTTGGAACGACCGATGCGCAGATGCTGCGCGTGCTCCGCAAGCTCGAGGATACCCAGCTCGTGAAAGAGGTCGGCGGCGACTGGGCGGGCTTCACGCCCGGCTGCGATCCCAACCGGATCACACTCGAAGAGGTCGTGGCCCAGTTGGAAGGGTCGTGCCGCGACGTCCCCGAGATCCACATGGACGATCAGGAGCACTCCGTGATCAACGAGCTTTTCACCCGCATCGGTGCCTGCATGAACAACGCGCTCGAACACCAGACCATCGGCCAGCTCGTTCGCCAGATGTACGGAGAACGGCCGAGTTAACTGCGGCTTTGCCGCGTTGTCGGTTATCGGTTGTCTGCTCGGCAGCGCGTGGTCGCTCTTGATCGGTCTCGCCGGCGATCAATTGAAACTAACAAGCCTCTACCAGTCACACGCTCCCACGCGGAAATAACTGACAACCGACAACCGACAACGCGAAGCCGCCGTCATCGGAGTCGCCTCATCGTCTCGTACGCCACGGTCGTCGTCGTCACCCAGACGGTTCCCGCGGTGACGCCGGCGAGAACGTCGGATACCCAGTGAACGCCGAGGTACACCCGGGAAAGGGCCACGGCTGCGACCAGCGTGTAGAGGAGGGCGATCGCGGCCGCACGGGCCGGCCAGTTCCTGACGGCGCGGAAGGCGAGGTACGCCAGCGCACCGTACGCGACGGCCGAGCCCATGGCGTGACCGCTTGGAAACGAATAGCCGTTCGCGCGGAGGAGCATCTCCGCGACGGCGGGGCGGGCCCGGGCGAAGTAGCGCTTTAACTCGAACTCGATCAACCACCCACCGCCGTACGTGACCGCGAGATAGATCAGCCATCGCCAGCGATGCCGGAAGGCCAGGATGATGCCGACGATGGTCATCTCGATGCCGACGCCGAGCGGCCCGCCGATGTACGTCATCGCGGTGAAGAGGAGCGTCGCTCCGGCCGTCCGTTCACCGACGGCCCAGTCGTGGATCCGCGCGTCCGTCTGTTCGAGGGCGCCGTTCTTCGCGTGGACTCGCTCGGCCAGATCGATGAACCCGTCGCCTGCCCACGCTGTCAGCAGCCCGCCGGCGATGAGGATGGCCAGCACCGGCAGGTACTTCTTGTACCGCTCACGAGTGGTGGAGACGAAGTGGTTCGCACGCCCGCTACGGGCGATGAGCCGCGACAGCAATTGCCCGAGGTGCCTGACCGCCGGGAGCGTGGCATAGACGAGGGCCCAGAGAATCAGGAAGGTGAGGGTGAAGGCAAGGAAGAGCATGTTGCTCGTGGATCAGCAGGGATGGTGCCGGGAAGGGTTGTCGGTTGTCGGTGATCCGAGGTTGCGCGGTCTCGCGGTCTCGGGGCGTTTAAGTCGAAAGCAGCCGAATCGCCGAACAACCGCGAGACCCCGCAACCGCGAGACCGCGTAACCTGACAACCGACAACCGACTACGCCAAACGCTTCTCTAAAAACCACCGCTCATGTACTTCCACTGCACGATCTTCTCGTTGATCTCGCGCAGGCGGCGGCTGATCATCCGGCAGAGAAGGTTGAGGAACTGCAGCGACGCATGCGGGTCCATCGACAGGATCTCGTTCAGCGTGGCCCGGTCGATCGAAAGCACCGTCGCGTCTCCGTCATGCGCTTTGGCATCGGCGGAACGTGCCTTGTCGTCGATCAGGGCCATCTCGCCGAAGAAGTCGCCGCGGTCGAGGACGGCCAGCGCTTCCTCGCCGACGCCGGGGATGAATTTCGAGATGCGCACGCGGCCGTCGAGGACGATGTAGAGCTTGTCCCCTTTCTCCCCCTCGCGAAAGACCGTCGACCCTTCGCGGAAGCGCTCTTCGCTCGAGAACGTCGCCAGCAGCTTCATTTCACCGGCGGAGAGGCCGCGCTCCTTGAAGAGATCGACCTTGTCTTCCGACTTGACGATAACCTCCTGCGTTTCGCGCGTCCCCTCGACCCGTTTGCGGCCTTGCCCTTTCTTGGCGTCCTCCTGAAAGAAGAGTTTGAGCTGTTCGTTGGCGTCGCGCACTTTCTCCGTAAGCGAGCGCCAGAAGGCCCAGTGCAGACCGACCGCAAGCTGCTTGTCCTCGTCCATGAGCTGATCGAGCGCGCTGAACGAGAAGGTGTAGCAACTCGACGGGACGATTGCCATGGCGTCGCTCGACCGATGCGTCCGGTCGATGAAGTTCATCTCGCCGAAGATGGTGCCCGCGGTGAGCGAACCTAGGATCTGCGGTCCGAAAGGCGTCTCTTTCCGGATCTCGACGCGGCCCTCTTTGACGACATAGAAGTCCATCGACCGGTCTTCTTCCTTGAACACATGCCCGCCCTCGGCCAACTGCTGGACGCGCGCGAATTTCGAGAGGCGGATGATCTGCTCGTCCTTGATGTGCTGGAAGACCTCCAGCGCACGGAGCTCGGCAGCCATCGTGATCAGGTTGTCGCGCGTCTCGGCATCGCGGGTTACCTTCTCGATGATGTCGCGCAGCCCCTTCTTCGACTCGACCTTGAAGAGGTTGTCTTTCCGAAGCTCCAGCCGTTCGGTGCAGAGCTGAAGCTGCTCGACGCGCTTCTTGATCCTGGTGTTGAGGTCCTTCGATTCGATGTTCCCGATGCGCTTGAGGGTGTTGATCATCCGCCGCACCGGCTCGGTGCCTTCGCCCTTCTGGTCGGTCGAGAGGAGAAAGGCGTCGACGAAGTCCTCCAGGGCGCGGTCGAAGTTGCGCAGCTCGAATTCGACGCGGCCGGAGATCTCGGCCAGCCCTCGATCGAACGGATTGAGCTTGCGCGCTTTCCCGATCTCGTCGTGCGCGGCATCCCACTCCCCCTGCGAGTAGTGGAGCCGCCCGAGGATCTCGTAGGGGCGGTAGTTGTTCGGCGTCTTCAGCTTGGCGATCTCGAGCAGCTCGATGGCCTTCGAAGTCTGATCCTTGGCCATGTAGTACTGGGCCAGGCCGACGTACTGGGAAGCATCGACCTCGTCGCGCGCGCGCTGCGCATCGACGTCCTGTCTCACCGTCTCATACCGCGATGCCTCGGCCTGCTGTTTGAGGTCGCGGGTACGCGCGAGGTTGATGTGGACGGCGACGGAGCCCGGCTTCAGCTTCTCCGCCATCTCGTACAGATGGATGGCCTCGTCATACATCCCCTGGTCCGCGTAGCGCCTCGCCAGCGTCACGAGGTCGTCGGCGTCGATGGGGATGCTCGACTCCGCGGCAACCGTGCGGAAGCGCGTACGAGCGGGAACAGCGACCGGGGTTTCGGCCATGGCGAGCGAATATTATGGCCGAATGCTTCGGGCCGCCGCATTGGCGTTGATTCTGGCCGTACCGCAGTTCCAACCTGCGCTGCCCGGCTACGACTTTTCCTTCCCGCGCGATCACGGCTCGCACGACGAGTACAAGACCGAGTGGTGGTACTACACCGGACACCTGGAGACGGACGACGGGAGGCGTTACGGATTCGAGCTGACGTTCTTCCGCGTCGGCGTCGTGCCGCCGGGAGAGGCGGCCAAAACGCGCTGGGATCTGGGCAATCTGTCGCTGGCACACTTCGCGATCACGGACGTCGCATCGAACGAGTTCCGATACTACGAGAAGCTCAACCGCTCCTCGCCGTTCACGGCCGGAGCCGCGGCGGGAACGCTCGACGTCTTCAACGAAGGCTGGCGCGCCGTAACCCTCGCCGACGGCTCCTGGCACCTCACGGCGTACGCCGGGAAGGACGCCATCGATCTGGTGATGACGTCGCGCAAGGCGCCGGCGATCCACGGAGAGAACGGCGTGAGCATCAAGGCGGAAGGGGCCGGCTACGCCACTCACTACTACTCGATGTCGCGCCTGGAACTGCGCGGCCGCGTGAACGGCGCCAACTGCCACGGCCAGGCGTGGATGGACCACGAGTTCGGCAGCTCCGCGCTGCGCGAGAGTCAGCAAGGCTGGGACTGGTTTTCTGTCCAGCTCGACAACGACGCCGAGCTTATGCTCTACCAGATCCGCCGCAAGGACGGCACCCCCGACACCCCCTCGTCCGGCTCGCTGATCAGCAGCGAGGGCAACGTCATCCACCTCCGCCGCGACCAGATGGTGATCACCCCCCTCGGCAAATGGCACTCGCCCAAATCCAACGCGACCTACCCCATGGCCTGGCGCATCGCCATCCCCTCCTTCGGAATCGCCCTCGTCCTGCAACCTGTGATGAAAGACCAGGAGCTCGTCACCCGCAGCTCGACACGGGTGACGTATTGGGAGGGGGCGGTCGATGTGGCAGGGTCCTTCGGCAACGTGGCGGTGAACGGGCGGGGGTACGTGGAGATGACGGGGTATGAGAGGGCGTTTCTGCTTCGATATTAGCCGCGGCCGCTTTGCTTGAGGGGATTCGTGAATCGCCACAGCCACACTACCTTGACGCGGGAGCCGTCCAATTTTTGAAAGAAGTTTGCTGAATTTGTTTCTTGGTGGTTGGGAAAACCGTTCACGCGTCACTCCCTTAATGCAGGTTCCCAATCGGATTCGGGCGATTCTCTAGGGCCGTCGCTATCTACATGCAAGGTATTTCCCAATTTAGGCGGTCCCGATACGGACCGGCGGGTGTATCCTTTTCCTACAGCAATAATCAGAAAAAGGGGCAATCGAATGGCATACGCTGCCGGTTGGGAGCACGACGTCTTCGTGAGCTACGCCCATCTGGATAACATCCCGATGAATCCGGGCGAGTTGGGTTGGGTTGATGAGCTCGCGGAAAAGCTCCAGACCGAGGTCAGTCAGCGCCTAGGCACGAAAGACTTCCGCCTTTGGATCGACCGCGGTCTCGACGGAAATCATCCGATCACCCCCGATATCGTAAGGGCCATCCAGCAGTCCGCCACTCTGTTAGTCATCATGTCACCCTGTTATCTCAACTCGGAATGGTGCGCAAAAGAGCGGGCTGCTTTCCTGAATTTGATCGGAGATCGTGTCGCCGAGGGCCGTGTCTTCGTGGCGTTTGCGCGAAACGTTGATCGAGCCCAGGTACCGAAGGAATTTGGAGACTTGGTCGGCTTCCAGTTTTGGATCGATGACAGAGATGCCGGTACCGATCGGCCGCTTGGCATGCCGGATTCCACGGAGAAGGCTTACATATCGAAGGTCCTTCAGCTCAGCCACGATCTGGGAGCTCAGCTCTCTCAACTGCGATCCAGTGCTGGACAGGACGTCAAGCCGTACTTGCCCACCCCACCGCCATCGGATGGGCCGTATGTGTTTGTGGCCCGCACGACCGACGACCTAGAGGAGCGGGAAGATGAGCTCAAGGGCTATCTGAGCCAATCTAAGATCAACGTCCTCCCCCAGACTTGGTATCCGCAGACGGACAGGAGCGCATTCGAAGCGGCGATGCGTCAGGACCTCGAGCGCTGCAAAGTGTTTGCGCAGCTTCTCAGCACCTCCAGGGGGAAAGAGCTGGGCTTTCTCCCCATCAGCCGGCCTCCGCGGCTTCAATACGACATTGCCCTGGCCGCCGGAACCCCGGTGCGGCAGTGGCGCGACCGGGCTGTCGATCTCGACGGCGTCAAGGATCCGGACCATCGAACGCTACTCGAGAGCGCGCAAGCCTCCGGCTTCGAGGAATTCAAGCGAGCGGTTCTGGACGAAGCCGTCCGCGTCCCCGAGACGCCTCGAACGGCCTCGGCGAACGTGATGGTGTTCGTCAACGCGGAATCCGCGGACCGGGAGCTCGCGGAAGCAGTCGGCAAGGCTCTTATGGAACAAGATGTTGAATGTTATTGGCCTCTGGCAAGCGGCACCCCTGAGGCCGTGCGACGCGATCTCGAGGAAAACCTCGGCACTTGTGACGGTGTTCTGCTGATCTACGGAGCGAGCGGCGCGGATTGGATCCGCAACCAACTACGTCAAGGACGGAAGATCATTAGCCAGCGTACGCGGCCGCTTGCCGCCCTCGCGGTGTATGAGGGTCCCCCCCCGACCGTCAAGGAAGATCTCTCCGTCGCCATTCCCAAGCTAATACGTCTCGATTGCCGGAACGGCTTTGCCGCGGACGCCATCAAACCATTCATCCAATCGCTCCGTTCGTAGGGAGGGCATCGGTGTCTTCAAGCCACTCGTTCAGCGTCATTCCGTACCCTGGTCTCCGGCCATTCGAGACGGAAGAGTGCGACATCTTCTTTGGACGGGAGAAACAGACCGACGAGCTCCTGCAGAGACTGCAGCGTGTGCGTTTTCTGGCCATTCTTGGGCCATCCGGTTGCGGCAAGTCATCGCTTATTCGCGCTGGGTTGATCTCGGCGCTCGAGACCGGATTCATGTCGGATGCTGGTTCGCGGTGGCGCGTCGCGTGGCTGCGCCCCGGCGACCATCCCATCGGCCGTCTGGTCGACAGCCTCATGGCGCCCGCCCTGCTCGGCCGCGAGCGCGGCGATCAAGATGATGCGCCGTTGTTTCTCGAGGCCGCGCTGCGGAGAGGGCCATTGGGCCTGATCGAGATCGTTCAGGAGGGCGGACTTTGCACCGACTCGAATCTGCTGGTCGTTGTGGACCAGTTCGAGGAGCTGTTTCGCTTTCGCGCTCAAGGCGATCCGGAGGAGGCGGACGCGTTCGTGGCGCTCCTGCTGGCTGCGGCCGCTCAGACAGCGCTTCCGGTCTACGTCATCATCGCCATGCGGTCCGACTTTCTCGGCGACTGTTCGCTGTTCCGGGATTTGCCGGAAGCCATCAACGAGAGCACGTACCTGATTCCCCGACTCACCCGTGAGCAGTGCGCCATCGCCATCGCGGGACCGCCTCGAGTGTTCGGCGGCGAAGTGGATCCCCTGCTCGTCAACCGGCTCCTCAACGACTTCGGCCCTGATCCCGACCAGTTACCCCTCCTGCAACACGCGCTCATGCGTATGTGGCAGAAGCGCGCCGCCGCGGCCGAGGGGACGGACCAGCCGGTCACCCTCACGGTCGCGGACTATGAGGCGATTGGTGGCCTCTCCCGCGCTCTTTCCGAACACGCCGACGAGACCTTGTGCGAGTTGACTGCGGAGCAGCAAGGCGTGGCGAAGATGATTTTCCAGCGCCTCACCGAACGCGGACTCGGCAAGCGCGATACGCGGGCGCCGGCCAGGATGGCCGAGATCGCGAGCGCTGCCGGCGTCACCGTGTCCGAGGTCGGCTCGGTGGTGGAGGCATTCCGGGGCTCGGACCGCAGTTTCCTGACGCCGCGAGAAGGCCTGCTCACCGGCGAGACGCTCATCGACATCGGCCACGAGAGCCTCATCCGGCAATGGAAGCAACTCGCTAGCTGGGTGGAGGAAGAGGCAGACTCCGCGGCGATGTATGCACGTCTGCGGGAGACGGCTCGCCTGTGGGAGGCCGATGAAGCGGGCCTTTGGGGCAACCCCGATCTCGGCCGGGTCTTGCAATGGAGGCAGCGCTCCAACCCGAGCGAAGGTTGGGCGGTCCGATATGGATCGCGTGAAGCTTTTGCGCTGGCGATGAAGTTCCTCGATGCAAGCGAAGCCGAGCAGCGAGTACGTGAGCTACAGGCCGAGAAGTTGCGCGAACAGGCGTTGCGGGCCGCTCGACGCCTGGCGTGGATCTTTGGAACCGTATTGGTGCTGTTGGCGGTCGGAGCAATCGGCTACTGGTACTCGATGGTGCGGGAGTCCGCCTCCTACTACAACAAATTTGTTAAGGTCAATGGGGCGCCGAAAGGGATCGGCCGGTTGACGCTATCGCAGGTCGGAAAGCGCTTGTGGTCGATCAAACTCGTGAAAAAGGGATGGTTCGGTCCGGTAATGCGGATGGAAGCAGTGAACAGCAGGAACGAGCCGACCGTCAGGCACGCCATTGAACCATATTTCGACGCATGGGAGCCGTCCCAGGTCACGCCAGTCCGCTGGGAGTTCGTTTACGACACCAGCGACCGTCACCGCGTTGCCTACGAAGTGGCTTATGACAAACGCGACAAGCGCGTCTGGACGTTCGTGTACTCGCCAGAGATAATCTCGCCGAGCGGTCCGGGGCGGAACATACGCATCGGTCACTATGTCGCGGCCGATGGCTATCCGCGACAGACCAAGGGCTTCGGGGGCGGTTTCGTTGAGATTCAGTATTCTCCAGAAGGGTACGAAACGCTTGTTGTCTACCGGAACGTGCTCCGGCAACTTCGGCAAGGCCGCGACAAGGCCTTCGGACGACGCCAGAAATTCGACGCGTTAGGTCGCGTGGTGGAGATGACCTCGGTCGGCCCGAATGGTCAACCGATGGTTGATGAAGCAGGAAACGCTGGACTCGGCAAGACTCTCGATGGTCTCGGAAACGCCACGAAGTACGTCGCGACGGACGAGAAGGGTAAGGTGGCCACGCTCAAAGATGGGTGGGCAATCAGCAAACTTCGTTACGATCCCGCTAGCGGCAATCCGATAGAAATCGCCTACTTCGACGAGGCCGAGCGACCGACTTTGCATAAAGACGGATACCACATGGTTTCGATGGCCTACGACGACCGAGGTAATGTGACTGAAATGCACTACAGCGATTTGGAAGAGAGACCAACGACTGATGCAACACACTGCTATGGCTTGCGATTCGACCATGACAGCCGCGACAATCTCGTTCGCCGAATGTGCATCGGCATCGACGGCCATCCGGCGCCCGACAATCGAGGGGTCGCTGTCGAAGAGATGGCGTACGACAGCGAAGACAACAAAATTGAATCGGCATTCTTCAATCAAAGTCACCGCCCCGTTGTAGCGAGCGAGGGTTACAGTCGTGCGAGGAATAAGTACGACGGCCGCGGGAATCAGACCGAGGAGGCATTTTTTGGGGTTAGTGGCCTAGCCGTGAATAGTAAGCAGGGGTTTTCACGACATGTTTGGAAGTACGACGCATGGGACAACGAGACTGATAGTGCGTATTTTGGATCCAACGGTCAGCCAATCGACACCCCGAATGAAAACGGCCGGTCCGATTTTGCCGAGGTGACGAAACGATACGATGAGTATGGAAACCTCGTTCAAGCAGCCTACTTCGATGCCACTGGCAAACCGACGCTTTCGGCAGATGGATATGCCGGCTGGAAGGCGCGGTTCGATCTATCGGGGAATATGATCGAAAACACTTACTTTGGGACCAACGATCAGCCGTTGAGCATTCCGGATGGGTACGCAGGGTGGCGATCGCAGTTCGATGACTTCGGCAGGGAGACAAGGACCGAATATTTTCAACCTGACGGGAGAGTCGTGGCCTCGAAGCAGGGCGTGGCGGGTCGGACAACAGTATATGACGCCCACGGCAATCGGATCGAGAAGAATTACTTCGGACCTGACGGCAAACCGGCGATTCTCAAGGACGGGAAATATGCGAGTTGGCATGCGCTTTATGACGACCGGGGCAGGCAGATCGAAATCGCATACTACGGAATCGATGGTCAGAAATGTCTCACTGACGATGGTTATCATGAGGCACGTTACCGCTTCGACGGTCGCAGCAATCGCATCGAGGCCGCTTACTTTGGCGTGGATTCACGCCCAATATTGGATCGCGAGAATGGGTGTGCCACCACTCGGTCTCGCTATAACGAGCGTGGTAAGGTCATCGAAACTGACTTGTTCGGCACAGATGGTAAACAGATACTTGGTAATCACGGCTACGCGAGGGCGGTGTACACGTACAACTCACGCGACGAAAACACCGAGACAGAGTACCTCGGTGTGTCGGGCGAGCCTGTTTTGGCGAAATCCGGTTATTCCGTAGTTCGCAGGCAGTTTGATGATCGAGGGAAACCGATTCATATATCCTTTCTCGGCCCTGACTTGAAACCTGTGATGGTTGCTTCGACAGACAAAGGCATAGGGGGCTTTGCAAGCGTTCGAACGACATACGACGATCAAGGGAACGATATCGACGACACTTATTTTGGATCCAATGAGCAGCGGGTCATGACGTCGGAGGGCTATTGGCGGAGAACGCAAAAGTTCAACAGCCGAGGGCAGCTGACGGAGATTGCCTCCTTTGATGTCGACGGTCGGCTTGCGTTCAATGCCGAGCAGTTTGCTCGTCTCGCCGTGATCTATGATTCTCGCGGGAATCTCACGGGGATCTCCGCTTTCGGAGCCGATGGCCGACTCTCCGCCACAAAGTACGGCTACGCCCGGGTGACCTTGAAATACGACGACCGTGGCAACGTAATCGAAAAACTATATTTCGGAGCTGACGACCGACCTTCCGCCACAAAGCTCGGTTATGCCCGGATGACCTTGAAATACGACGACCGCGGCAATGTGATCGAAAAACTATATTTCGGAGTGGACGGTGCTCGCGTGCAGTGAGGCGAGCGTCCAGCGTGATGGCTGTCGTCGCCCGGGACGATATTGCCGCGTTGGACGTCACAAGGCATTGGGCTAAACGCGTCCAATGCTAGGCGTGCGTTGGTCAGCTTTTCGTCGAGGAGCTCGAGTGTCCGCGAGGAGGATGCCCCTTCGTCCGATCACTCCACTTTCGTGGCGATCCATAGGAACATTTCCCATGCTCTTCGAAGGGCAACCACCAGAAGGAACAACAGTGACACCGCAAAAAGCGCGGGGGCTTGCGGGATTCCGACCAGGTAGAGCACTCCTGTCACGACGAACAACACGTAGACGGCGGCGGGCAGAATCAAGCCGAGGACCCAATCCGACAGCTCGATGTCTTTCGATTCCGTGGCCGCCGCTTTGGTCAGGCGATGCGTGTGCGCCAGCTGGACGAACCGCACTACCGTCGTGATGATGATCGCGGCGCCCAGAATCTTCGGACCAGCGATCGGAGCCAGCGCCACGGCACAGAGAACGAACGCCTGGATGAAGTGGTCGGCGATCGGCGAAAAGAATGCCTCGACGTAGGGGAGTTTGTCCTCCGTGATCAACCGCGATCCGAAGGTGACCGCGATGAACGTCAGCCCGGTCAATCCGGCAGCGGCCGATCCGACCAGGAAATAGAAGTTACCCCAGGGGAGCATGGTCCCAACGATACTCTGTCGTCAGGCTGCGGTACATGGCGCTTCGTGCGACCAAAACCAAGCGGATCGTAAGCCTCGTGCCAGAGGAGGTGCTGGAGAAGGAGGGTCGGGTGATCGAAGTGCGTCTCCATCTGGCGGCCGGAGACGACCCTGCTCCGGACCGCTTGACGGACGACGGCGGCGCTCGCATGCAGCATCCCGGCAATGCGGTCCCGATCACTCTCCGCCCCCCACTCCTCCTCCGGCACGGCGGCGGCAACGCAGGCGCGTTTTCCTGGACAAACACGAGACGCACGTAAGTGCGCATGAGGATGGTGTTGCTGCGATCCCAGGCGTCGAGCAGCACGTCAAGCAGAGGGTTCGTCGCCACATCCGGCATTTCGCGTTTCTCCCGCGGGCAGCATTGGCGATGGCGAGCCGGCAACGAGCCTGTTGCCGGATCAAAAGCGAGCGGACACTTCCCCTTCCCGGCTCCTGTCAACGCCCACCCAGCCTTACGCGTCCTGGTGATCCAGCCGGATCACGCGGCGAGCCGTCCGGCGTGCACGCTGACGGCACGATCGCGGGCGCGAGTGACGCATTTCAGTTCCAACGCCGGCCATGGAAGGAACGGGAACGGCCAAATCTGGTAAGTCGGCTGACTCCGCGAGTCCATGAATTGACTCCACGAGGCAATGATTTGACTCTACGAGGCAATGATTTGACTCCGCGAGGCAATGATTTGACCTACGAGGCAATGATTTGACTCCGCGAGGCAAAGATTTGGCTCCGCGAGGCAAAGATTTGGCTCCACGAGGCAAAGATTTGACTCCGCGAGGCAATGATTTGACTCCAGGGTGCGCCGCATCTGCCGGAATTGGTGGTCAGCCAACCGCGGAGGGGATCGACAGTCAGTATCTGCTGGCCACTGCCACCTCAGTTCTCTGCGGGACGGCGGCGATCTCTTCGTCGATCACCTTGGCGAAGCGGAGGTTGAAAACGCCTCTCAATTCACTGTCATGCGGAAACGTAGGTTATGAGATCAAGGTATGGTTCTACGTGCTCACCCTTCGCAGCCGCCTGATCTCCGCCACCAGCTGATCCCTCGCACTCTTCCCTTTTTGGACGCATGCCGCCACCTTCGACTGCAGCTCCCGCCGGTCGTCGGCGGAGATCTCCTTCGAGGTCAGGACCAGGATCGGGATGCGGGCGGTGGACGGGTGGTCCTTGAGCAGGCCGGCGACCTCGAAGCCGGTCATGCCGGGCATCATCAGGTCGAGGATGATGACGTCGGGGGTGTTCGCTTTGGCGGCGGCGAGGCCGGATTCGCCGTTGAAGGCGCTTTCGATCGTGTAGCCGAGGTGGGTCAGCTCTTCGTCGAGGAGCTCGTGGAGGGACTTGTCGTCGTCGATCAGGAGGAGGCGGGTTGTCGATTGATCGGCGGTGGTCAATTGGCGGACGCGGTCGAGGAGGCGGTCGCGGTCGACCGGCTTGACGAAATAGTCGTCGGCACCGAGGGCGACGCCGAGGTCGCGCTCATCGACGCGGGAGATGATCACCACGGGGATGTCGCGAGTCGCGGCGTTGCTTTTCAAGGTCTTCAGGACCTCCCAGCCGTCGACGCCGGGGAGGACGAGATCGAGGGTGATGGCGATCGGGCGGGCCTCGTGAGCCAGGCGGATGGCTTCTTCGCCGTGGCGGGCGCGAACGGAGAGGTAGCCGGCGGAGCTGAGGGCGGTGGAGATCAGCTCGTAGGCGTGGGCGTCGTCCTCGACGACAAGCACGCGCTCCTGGCGCTGCTCGGTGGGCATCAGCTCCGGGAGGCGGCTCACCACCGCGGCACGCGAATTCACCGGCAGTGTGAAGGAGAACGTGCTCCCCCTCCCCGGCGCGCTGTCGACGCGCACCCAGCCGCCCTGAAGCTGCACGAACTTCTTCACCAGAGCGAGTCCCAGCCCTGTGCCGCCGAACTCGCGGCGCGCCGTCCCGTCGATCTGCCGGAACTCTTCGAAGATGACCTCGTGATGTTCTGGATCGATGCCGATGCCCTGATCGCGTACGGAGATGGTGATCGTGCCGTCGGCCGGACCGTCACCGAGGTGCATCGCTGCGATCTCGATCGGCGATTCCGGCGGCGAGAACTTCATCGCGTTCGTCAGCAGGTTGTAGAGGATCTGCTTGAACTTGGCGAGGTCGGTCTCGATCGGCGGAAGGGAAGGGTCGACTTGGACGACGAACGACGGCATCTTCGTTCGTCCCATCCCGCGCATGACGAGACAGACGCTATCGATGACGGGGCGGACCTCGAAACGCTCGGCGTAGACCTCCATCTTGCCGGCCTCGATCTTCGAAAGGTCGAGGATGTCGTTGATGATGCCGAGGAGGTGCTGGCCGGACGTCAGGATGTGGCGGAGGAAGCCGATGTGCTTCGGATCGAGCGTGTCGCCGAGCCGCTCGATCAGGATCTCGGAGAAACCGATGATGGAGTTCATCGGGGTCCGCAGCTCGTGGCTCATATTCGCCAGGAACTGGCTCTTGAGCCGGTCGGCATCCTGGATGCGGCGGCTCGCTTCCTCCAGTTCGTTGCCACGCCGCTGCAGCTCCTCGGTGAGACGGGTCAACTCAACCAGCTCGCGTGCCTGCTCGATTTCGAGCTCGCGGATGAGCAATCGCTTCTGTTGCAGGTTGGCGATACCGGCCAGAAAAAAGAACGACGCTCCGAACAGAAACAGCATGCGCACTAAAGCGAGGACCATCACCGCATTGACGAACGTTGCCTGCCCCATCGCCACCAGCACGGCGATGTAGGCAATCGCATTCGCGAGGCTGACGAGATACGACGCCTTCTTGCCGACAGCAAAGGCTGTCGAGGCAGCGGTGGCGAGATACCAGATGAACCACGGACTTGCCGCGCCTCCGGACGCATAGACGCAGAGGGTAACCAGGAAGATATCCGTGCCGATCCAGATCGGGTTGAGTATTCGCCTGTCAATACCCCGGCGGAAAAGCGCGTACATCACGGCGGTACACGCCATCGAGATCAGCCAGACGGCGATCGCGGCGCGCATGTTCAGGACAAAGACACCGAGCGCGTCGCCCGCTAAGGCGGTCAGGAACGCTGCCGTGGAGACGAGCGGATGGCTCTTCTGCACAGCGAGATCGAAGCGAAGAACGCTCTCGCGATCAGAATTGGGCATGGGGATGGAGAAGTGTACGCCCGGAACTACTTCGTCGGGCGGAACACGGCCTGCGAAGGCGGCGTCTGATCCAAGGTGACGCCATCGAGCGTGACGCCGAGGAAGGCGATGCACATCTCGTCCGTGGTCTGCTCACCCCAGGAGACCGCTTTGGGCGGGACATTCGGATTGCGCCAGTTGCCCTCTGAATTATCGTAGCTGGCTTCGAGCGAGAGCTTCGATCCGAAGGGAATCGTCAGCGGCTCGCTGAACTGGTACATGCCCTGCCAGTTGAAATCCCAATCGTCGACGTTGATCAGGCACTTCTGCTCGCCGCCCGGCATCGTCGCCATCACGTTCATCTTCCGTCCGAGGAGATGCATGTGCGGGGCGATGAGATAGAGATGCACCGGCCAGGCTGCCGTAACCGACGCCGTCACCTTGTAATCCGGGTCGTTGGGCGGAATGGTGAAGGTCTGGTTGATCAGAGGCAGGATGTAGACGAGCTGTTCCGGCTTCTTCTTCGCGAAGTAGATGCCGATCTGCGTCTGATCGGGAATGGTCTTGATGCCTTGCGGGTGATAGTGAACCTGCAGCACGACTCGGGATTGCGCCGGCAGCGACAAGGCGACGTTCTCCGGCAACATCGAGGGACGCGCTCCCGGCGCCCATCCGCCCAGGGTGGCCGCGCCGAGGCTCGAGATCGTGAAACCGGGGCCGCCGAAGCACGTGTACCCCGCTCCGGCGGCGTCGTCGTCCAGCTTCTGCGAGGCGCCGGTGGTGTCGACGTAGGCGATGACGTGATGAACCGTCTGGCGGTCGCCGGGCTTGATGTCGATGGCCGAGACATAGGTGTCGTTCGGCAGTGCTGTCGGAATCGGGAAACAGCGATACGTGTCCCCCGTGACGGGCGGCGTATACGTCTCGGGATATGAGAGGACGAGATCGGGCTGCCCGAGAGCCCAGCCGCCGTCGAAGTTCTTCATGGGCGGCAGATCGGCAACGTTTCCTTCCGGCGCACCGTTGTCGACCCACTTCGAGATCAGGTCGATCTCGTCCTGTGCGAGAACGCGCGCGTCCGCGAAGTCACCACACGCGGGCGTTGCTTTCCATGGCGGCATCTGCCGCGTCTGCGTCATGTACTTGATCGCGTCGACGTGCGGCGCCGCGTCGGCGTACGTCATCAACGAGAAGGGGGCGATGTCGCCGGGGTGATGACACGACTGGCAGCGGTCCTGGAAAACACGGACTACTTCTTTGCTGAAGGTCGGCCCGCCCAGGACGGCAGGAGGAGGTGCAGGATGTATGACTGCACGCTGGCGCGCGGCGACGAACGCAAGAACGAAGGCGGAGGCGATGACGATCCGGCGCATGTTCAGCAGAAGGGAAAGATCATACGCCTTTACGACGAACACCCATATTGAGCGTGCCCGCGTCGTAGGCGATCCGCCCATCGACGATGGTAAGAACGCTCGTCGTCGCCGGCAGCGCCTCGGCCGGCACGTGGAAGATGTCCTGCGAGAGGACGGCCAGATCGGCCAGCTTTCCAGCCGCGATGGTCCCCTTGTCGTTCTCCATCAGCTCGGCGAAGGCAGCGCCGCGCGTGTAGGCGTCGACCGCCTCTTCCCGCGTGATGGCCTCCGCCGTGTTTCCGGGGGCGGTCGTGGCCAGCATGATGTTCAGACCCGGGTTCATCGGGCCGTCGGAGCCGATGGCGATGGGGACGCCGGCTTTGAGCAGCGATTTGGCCGGCATGTACGCGCCGGCCGGATAGGCAGCCCTGGCAACGACGTGTGCGGGATTGATGACCACCACGACGCCGAGGTCTTTTGCAACCGGGATGAGATCAGGCTGCAGGCCGTCGCCGTGCTCGATACGCAGGCGTTTCTTGCGCCACTCCTCGGCTGGCCCGACCGCGCGCATGGCATCGAAGACCGCCGCCGCGGTCCGGTCGCCGGCTACGTGAAGCAGCGTCTGTTCTTTCGAGTCGAAGGCTTCCTTCATGATGACTTTGAGCTCGTCTGGCGGGAAGTCGAGCCTGCCGGTGTTCTCGCCGCCGCCCGGGTACGGCCGGCGAAGGGCTGCTCCCTTCTCGACCGGTGTGCCATCGAGAATCCACTTCGTTCCGCTGATCATCGTCAACGGGCGTTCCTTGTCGGCTGCCGGCAGGTCGCTGCCTTCCGTCACGCGGCCGTTTTCCGTCATCGGAAAACGGATCATGCGGATGCGGATGGGCGCGGGGCCGTGGCGCTCCACCTTCTCGTAACGCGTCAGAGACATGGGTGACATGTTCTGGATGGAGGTGATGCCGAAGGCCAACGCCTCGTTGGAGTAGCTCTTCAACGCCTCGATGGCCTCATCGTCAGAGACGGTGTCCGCCAGGCGCCGCCAGGCGTTCCAGCCGGCGTACTCGAACATTTTCCCGGTGAGGTGATTACTGGCGTCGCGCTCATACCAACCCCCCGGAGGATCGACGGCGTTCTGGCGAATATGCAGCGCGTCCATTGCCGCGGTACTGAAGATCAGCCCATGCTCGGTCCACGACTCGAGCAACACCTTGCGGTTTCCGGACGCTTTGTCGAGCATGCGAGCGGTGACCGACGGGTCGGCGAGAAGCGTGGGGCCGATCGTGCCGTAGATCCAGAAATCGCCTGATGTCTCCTCAGTGCCGTTCACGATGCCAGCGCTCGTCAATGCCCACGTCGGGTCGGGGTCCAACGACAACGCCAGCCCTTCCGGACGCGGTCCCTGATGCGTGTGCGCGTCGTTGAAACCGGGAACCACTACCCGGCCTTCGGCGTCGATTCGCTTGGTGCCGTCGCCTGCCAGCGCCAGGACTTCGGCGTTCGTCCCCACCGCGACGATGCGGTTGCCGCGGATCGCCAACGCTTCCGCCGACCGGTGTGCCGGGTCGGCGGTGAAGATTTTGGCGTGATGAATGATCAGGTCGGGGGCGTTGTCGGCGAAGACAAGAACGGGAAATGCGAAAACGACCGCAGCGAGCAGCGCACGTCTCATGACGGACCTCCGGAGGCCCTGAAGTTTAGCGCGGTTGGAGCCTCAGATGTTATCTACGATGACCCGCCCGAACTCGCTCGTGGAGACCTTGGTCGCCCCCTGCATCTGACGCTCGAGGTCGTAGGTTACCTTCTTCTGGGCGATCGTTTTGGCGATTGCGTTCTCGATCGCGTCCGCGGCTTCGACCCACCGCAGATGGCGCAGCATCATCACGCCGGAGAGGATCAGCGAGCCTGGGTTGATCATGTCTTTGTTCGCATACTTCGGCGCAGTGCCGTGCGTCGCTTCGAAAATGGCCACTTCGTCCGATTCGTTCGAGCCTGGCGCCATACCCAGCCCACCGACCTGGGCGGCGAGTGCATCCGAAAGATAGTCGCCATTGAGGTTGGTCGTGGCGATGACCGAGTATTCGCTCGGCCGAAGCAGTACCTGCTGAAACATCGAGTCAGCGATGCGGTCCTTGATCACAATCCTGCCGCCGGCGCCGTTCGGCCCGATCTCGGATTCCGGGATCGTGACATCGCCAAACTCATCGCGGGCAACCTGGTAGCCCCAGTCTTTGAACGCCCCTTCGGTGAACTTCATGATGTTGCCTTTGTGAACGAGCGTGACGGAGCCGCGCTTCGCGGCGATGGCGAACTGGATCGCTTTGCGCACGAGCCGTTTCGAGCCGAACTCCGAGATCGGCTTGATCCCGATGGCTGAGCCTTCGCGGATCTTCGCGCCACCACGGCGCTCGACAGAGTTGAGGAATCCGATGATGCTGCGCGCCCCCTCGGAGTCGGCCGGCCATTCGATCCCGGCGTAGACGTCTTCGGTGTTCTCGCGATAAATCACCATGTCCACCTTGCCAGGCTCCTTCACGGGCGAAGGGACGCCGTCGAAGTACCGGACAGGGCGCACGCATGCGAACAGGTCGAGAACCTGCCGCATCGTCACATTGAGCGAGCGGATGCCGCCGCCGACCGGCGTTGAGAGCGGTCCTTTGATCGAAACGCGATAGTGAGCAAGAGCGTCGAGCGTCTCCTGCGGCAGGTAATCGCCGCGCTGCTCCTTGGCCTTGTCGCCGGCCAGCACTTCGAGCCAGTGAAACTTCTTCCTGCCGCCGTAGATTTTGGCGACAGCGCCGTCGAGGACGTATTGCGTCGCGTGCCAGATGTCGGGGCCCGTACCGTCGCCTTCGATGAAGGGAACGATCGGATCATCCGGTACGACGATGCCGCCGTTACGAAAGTCGATGCGCGTGCCTGATTCAGGCTGCGGAATACTGTCGGTCATAGCGCCGGAGTCTACCCCGACAGAAGTGACCGAAGGAGTGACAAGTTCTTTTTGTCCGATTCATGCTCGATCGGCTTGGGCGTCTCGAGCAGTTTCGGGATGCCGCGGAAACGCTCGTCGTTCAAGAGAAAACGGAAGGCCTCTACGCCAATCTCTCCGTCGCCGATGTGCTCATGGCGGTCGACGCGCGAGCCGAGAGGCCTTTTCGAGTCATTGAGATGGAAGGCTCCGACGTTGACGGTACCGACATGCTTGTCGAGCGCGTCGATGGTCCGCTCGTAGTCGTCGCGATTGCGAAGCTCGTATCCCGAGGCAAAAACGTGGCAGGTGTCGAAACAGACGCCGACCCGAGCCTTGTCGTCGAGGAGCGCAATGATCCGCCCGAGCTCATCGAACGTGCAGCCGAGACAGGAGCCCTGGCCCGCCGCCGTCTCCAGCAGAGTCACGACTTTGTGGTTTGGAATGGCGGCGTGAATCCGGTCGAGTGACTTCGCGATCTGTTCGATTCCGGCGTCGACACCGGCGCCGAGATGCGCGCCAGGGTGGAGAACGACAGCGTGGATTCCGAGCCGCTCCGCCCGATCGAGCTCGTCGATCATTGCCTCGATCGACTTGCGATGAAACTCGGGATTCGTGGTGGCGAGGTTGATGAGGTACGACGCGTGTGTGAGGATCGGGGCAACTGTACGCCTGACGGTGAAGAGCGTCACGTCTTCGTCCGTCATCTCCTTCCCCTTCCACTGGTTCGAGTTCTTGGCAAAGAGCGCGATCGCCGAGGCGTCGATTTCGTCGGCGCGCTCGAAGACGGTGTGCAGACCGCCTTTCGTCGAGATGTGTGCGCCGAGGAGATCGCCGTGGGTGTCGGGGAAGGTGAAGCGGGTCATGAAGCAACCGGAACGTATCCGATCGTGCGGGTCATCCCGATCATTCGCCCTTTCCATAGGGTGAAGATACGATTGAGAAAATGGCGAAAGTTTCAATCGCTCTCATTCTGCTTTCGATGGCATGCGCAAAGGCGCCGGCACCCGTCGTGGCACCAATCGCATTCGATCACGTCTGGATCGTGGTCAGCCCGGGTGCTCCCGAGCGGGTCATGCTCGAGCGGGCAGGCATCCACGTTGCGCCGACGGTCAGTCGCCACGACGGGCAGGGAACCGCGTCGGTCATGGCAGAGTTCCAGAACGCCTTCCTCGAGCTCATGTGGCCTGACGAAACGGTCTCCATCGCGCCGGGATCGGAGAAAGGCGCGGAGAAATTCAGGAACAGGATGCTGTGGCGGACCACAGGCTGGTCGCCGATCGGGTTGGTTTTCCACTACACCGGCTCGTCTCCGTCTCCGGTGCCGTTGCCGGCGTGGAAGATATCGCTCCCCTGGATGGCGCCTGGCTCGTCGATGGAAATGCTGACCCCTCGCGACGATACCTCCAGCCCCTCGCTCTCGATTCACCCTCGGCCTTTGCCGGTTCCGCCGAACGCGAATGAGCAGGAGATCCGCGTGCGCGACGGCAACACGGACGCGCTGATCCATCCGCTCGGTCTGAAACGCGTCACCGCCGTGCGGCTCATCGAACCGGCGGCGTACAAACCGATCGACGCCGTCACGTGGCTGCACGATCATCAGATCATCAACGTCGATAACGGCAGTGAATGGACGGTCGAGCTCACGTTCGATGGCGCCTCGCGCGGTCTGATGAAAGACTTCCGTCCTGACCTGCCGCTGCTGATCCGCTACTGAAGGCGGAAATTCACCGTCACCGTGTAGTAGACGTCGATCGGCTCTCCGCGATAGGTGGCGGGGCGGAAGTGCCATTGACTGACGGCTTCGCTCGCCGCTTCGCCGAGGCCGTACGGGAGATCCTTGATGACCTCGACGTTGTCGATGGTGCCGTCGCGGCGGACGATGCCACGCACGACCACAGGCCCTTGGATCCCCGCCCGCCGCGCAATCATCGGGTAGCGAGGCACCACACGGTCTGTCTCTTCCGGCTGCGTCCCACCCGGGGGCACCGCGGAGTAAACGCCCCCGTTGTCGGTCGCCACGTTCACCTGCGGAGCCGGCTGGGCCGGCGCCTGCGACTCCGTTGGCACCGGTGACGTGGCTGTGGCCGACGAGGAGGCGGTATCGGTGGCAGTGCTGTCGGTATGCACTTCGACCTGGCGCGTGCCGGCAGAGCTGACGTCGATGGCGTCGACATCCGCGTAGGCGATCTGGTTGTCATGGTCGATGGCGTAGAAATCGTGGTCGCGGGTGTAGACCTTCACCTGCGTCTCGGCGGTCAGCTCGCCGATGATCGGGTAGAAGATGCCCGGCCCGGCATAGAGCGGAGTGCGCGCACTGACGAGGGCACTGAGCGCGGGGAGTTTGCGGATGGCCTCGTAGCGCGCCAGACGCCGCTCTCGCTCCGAGGTGCGCTCGAGCGAGTTTCTCTCGGCCCAACCAGTCATGCCGTCATCGTCCTGCACCCGTACCCAGGCGCCGCGGTCTTCGAGGACGATGAGCTTTTCGCCATTGGCCGCCGTCGCCACCACCGGAGCATTTGCGGTCGGTTGTGTACGCAGGCGGAGGCGGAGAGAAAGAACGGAGAGCGTTTCCAACGATTGCGGCGCCACGTCCTTTGGCTTTCCGCTGCGCAGAATCAGGAGCGCCAGCAGCGCAAAAAAAATCACGCCGAGGATGATCACGACGGTGAGTCCGCGCGTGTGGCGGGTTTGAGCGTCAGGCATGGAGGTTTGGGAAAGCAGTGGATTCGTAGATTAGTGGATCAGGGCATCGGTCCGGAACTTCTCCAATCTACTGATCCACTGGTCACTAATCTATTTCTTCATCAGCACGTACATGATCGCTTTCTGCACGTGCAGCCGGTTTTCGGCCTCATCGTAGATGACCGACCGCGGTGAGTCGATAACCTCCCCGGCGACCTCTTCTCCGCGGTGTGCGGGAAGGCAATGCATGAAGATGGCCTCCTTCTTCGCGAAGGACATGACGTGCGTGTTGACCTGCCATCCTTCGAAGTCCCGCTGCCTCTTCTGCGCCTCCGCTTCCTGCCCCATCGACGCCCAGACGTCGGTCGTGACGACGTCGGCATCGCGGACGGCCTCCTCGATCGACGTCGTGACTGTGACTTTCGTTCCGGCAATCTCCGCATCCGCTTGCGCGGTGGCGACGACGAATGGATCCGGCGCATAGCCTCCCGGCGTGGCCACGGCGATGTGCATGCCCACCTTCGGCGCGCCGAACATCAGAGAATGGGCCATGTTGTTGCCGTCGCCGACATAGGCGAGCTTGCGGCCTTTCAGATCGCCGAGGTGTTCCCAGGCCGTGAAGTAGTCCGTCATCGCCTGCGTCGGGTGCGAAAGGTCGGTCAGACCGTTGATCACCGGGACGTTGGCGTACTCGGCAAGCTCGGTGACTGTCTTGTGTGCGAAGGTGCGCGCCATGATTCCGTTGACGTAGCGGGAGAGAACCTTGGCCGTGTCGTAAATCGGCTCGCCGCGCCCGAGCTGGATGTCGCGCGAGGAGAGGAAGAGCGCGTGGCCGCCGAGCTGGTACATCCCCACTTCGAAGGAGACACGGGTTCGAGTCGATGATTTTTCGAAGATCATCGCCAACGTCTGTCCCTTGAGCGCCTCGCGGTACTTCCCGGGATTCGCCTTCATGTCACGCGCGATCTCGAAGATCTCGTGGACCTCACCAGCGCTGTAGTCGTGGATCTCGATGAAGTCTTTGTGCGTCATTGCGCCGCGCATTGTATGGCGTAGGAGCCGTTGTGCTCGACGACGCGGCCCTCCTCGATGAGCTTGATGAGATGCGCCGTAATCTGAATCTCGGCGGCGCCACGGAGGAGGAAGCTGAGATCGGGATAGATCCGTTTGCGAATTGCCGTGGTCGAAAGCGCGCCTTCGGCCAAGCTCTCGAGTACTTGCTTCTCGCGTTGGAGGCGGTGAGCAATATATTGCTCGATCAACACCGGGGCCTCGTCGCGGGTGGGTCCGTGTGCGGGGAAGATGCGTTTCGGTTTGTGGGTGAGAAGACGGTGCAAGGATGCGAGGTAGTCGCGCATCGATCCGTCCGGCGGAAAGATCGCGGTCGTCCCCTCGCCGAGGACCGTATCGCCGGTGAAGAGGTCGCCTGCCGATGTGAGGAAGCAGACGTGCTCGCGTGTGTGACCGGGCGTGGCGATGACTTCGAACGTTTCGTCTTCGATAGTGATCGTCTCGCCGTCGCTGATCCGCTGATCGACGACCTTGTCATCGAGCACGTCGTGGGGAGCGAGGATTCGTGCGCCCGTGGCGCGTTTCAGCCGCACAGCGGCCGGCGCATGATCTGCGTGACGATGGGTGATCAGGATCGTCCGCAGCCTCGGCATCGCCCGGCTGATCGCCGCGACGTGCGAACGAATGTCCGGCCCCGGATCGATGACCGCCGTTTCGCCCAGGAGGTAGGTTCGCGTCCCGTTGAGTGTGAACGGTCCCGGATTGGGAGCGGTGATGTCGCGGATGATCACGGCAGGATGATTCTCTTCTTCCCCTCTTCGACGACGAGCACCGGCCGTGTAGTGGGGATTTCCACTCCTCGCCGAGATGCGATCAAATCCTCGGCGGATGCGAATCCGGCGATAGCTTCGAGGTTCTTCTGCGTAGGGAAGATGATCTGCAGTCTTTCGATGGCTTCCGCCGGGGTAATCCAGGTGACCTCAACGGCCTCGACGTTTTCGGCCGAGGCAACGACGTCGCGACCGGCGATGGCGAGGAAAAAGTAGGTGTCAAACCGTCTCGGTACGCCGACCGGGGTAATCCAGCGCGAGGTCCAGACGAGGCCTTCCAGGTCGAGCCGGGCCTTGCGGACGAGCGCCGCGAACGTCGTCTCGCCGGCGAGCAACGCGCGGCGTTTTTCATCCCCGCCTTCGAGCGTTGCGCCGAGCCAGATACCGCTCTCCTCGAAGAGCTCTCGCGCCGCGGCGACGCGCATCGTGCTGAGCTCTGTTCCGTCGCCGAGCTCGTGATCCGTCGCATCAACGACACCGCCCGGAAACACCCACACGTCAGGGACGAAGGTCGATTTCTCATGACGACGGATCATGAGTACTTCCAGCGGCGAGTCGCGCAGCAGGATCACGCTCGCTGCGGGAATGGGCGGCACTTCCGCCGCATCGCCGGCGCCGCGAGGAAGCTGCCGGTCTGAGACGTCGTGAGAGGTACTCATGTCAGCACTTGCCCTGCCAGCCAACCCATTCTTCGCCGTCCGGACCGCGCTCTTTTTTCCAGATCGGAACCGTTTCCTTGATGCGATCGATCATGATCCGGCAGGCAGCGAAGGCCTCCGCGCGATGCGGAGAAGCAGCGCAAATGGCGATGGACGAGTCGCCGACGACGAGATGACCGAGCCGATGGACGACCGTAACCGCGACGTCCATGAAGGCGGCCTGCACCTCCTCGACGATTTGCTCGATCTCCTTTTCCGCCATCGGCCGATAGGCATCATAGAAAATCGATTCGACCGCCTTTCCCTCATGGTGATTGCGGACAACGCCCTCGAACAGCACGTACGCGCCGTCGGACGGGCGCATGACACGCCGTACCAATGCCTGGCTGTCGATCGGATCATCAGTCAGATACGAGATGAATCACCTCCGTGGTTCGCGCGCATGCGGTAAGCGTGGTTGGGCGGAAACGATTTCGACGCCCGCCGTGCCGCGGCGTCCCGCGCCGCCGCGCCGCGCCTTCTCCAGCGTCATCAGGAATCCGAATGCGTGATCCTTGAACTGCAGGTGCCGCAGCATGTTCCAGTGCTTGCGCACGTATTTCTGCAAAAACTCGAGCACGTGCCCGAGGCTGATGATGCGGCACGGAGGAACGGCGGCGCCGGGAGGAAAGGAACCGAAAGCGATAAGCCTGATGACGAAACCCGAAGGAAGCATCGCCGAGCCGTGCGCCAGAAGGTCGGTAACGACACTTTCGCTGTCGATACTCGAATCACCCAGTCGGCCGATCACGGCTTTCAGCACCTCGGGATCGCGCGCACCGCTGTTGATTCCGACGCGGCCTTCCTTCACTTCGCCGATGACCATGTCGATCGCGCCCGGCGGCACGCCGAGTCCGGGGTCGACATCGCTCATGTCGAGTCCGCGCGGCGTGCGCTTGCGCGAGCCTATCGTCACGGGAGAGGGCAAGCCCGACGGGAATCGGAACGCCAGGACGTCGATGTCGGTCAGCGTCCGGAAGCCGTTGCGTCCCGCCGCTGCGATGATCGGATACTCGGTCGAGGTGAAATAGCCGTTGAGTTGCAAATACGCCTGAACGAGGGCAACAGCGTGGTCCATGTTGGGATGATATGCCTTGGCCTTCGGCGGTTGTCGGTTATCGGTTGTCGGTTGTCTTCGAGTTGGGCGTCGATCGTCGGCCGTGGGAACATTCCGACAACCGTTAACCGATAACCGACAACCGCCAAAGGCCCATCCTGAACAACCGACAACTGGCCGAAGGCCACCTCTTCCCGTACACTCCACGCAATGGCTTCGTACGATTGCTCGAAATGTCCGGCGTATTGCTGCAGCTACGACCGGATCATCGTCAACAAGCGCGATCTGAACCGGCTGGCGAAGCATTTCGACGTCGACGTCGAGGTTGCCCGCAAGCGATTCACGAAGAACGTGGAGGGAGAGCAGGTTCTCCGCCACCAGAAAGACAAGGTCTACCGCAGCGTCTGCATGTTTCTCGATACCAAGGCCCGGCGCTGCACAATTTACAACGCCCGTCCGGGGGTCTGTCATGAGTATCCGGACTTCTCCCGTTGCGGGTACTACGACTTCCTCAAGTGGGAGCGGATTCAGCAGGACGATGAGACATTCGTGCCGCTGACCTGGAAGTAGCTCCGAAATGCGGCACAACTAGTTATTTGTTGATGATGCGCATGAGCCGGGTAACCATATGTGCCGCCGCACTGCTTCTCGCCTTTGGGGCGCTCGCGCAGAGCGTGGTCCCAACCGGGACGATGTCCGAGTCGGTCAATGTCGGCTACGTGATGATCCCGTTCACAGTCATCGGTGATCACGGAAGGCCGATCACGGATCTTCGCGATGCAGAAGTCGATCTGATGGTCGACGGCTCGCCTGTTCGCAGCGATATGTTCGAGAAGTCGCAGAACGCGCCGGTCTCGTTCACGATCCTGCTGGATGGCTCGGGCTCGATGGCGCTGGCGGGGAAGATGGATTCCGCGCGCGCGGCCATCGGTGCGCTCATCGCCCATCACCGCCCCGGCGATGACTTTGCTCTGTACGTTTTCGCCGAGACGCAGGCGCGGGCGGTCGTCCCGTTTACCGAGAATCCAGGCGACATCACCCGCGCGCTGGCGAAGCTGAGTCCGCCCTACGGCAAGACGGCGTTTTTCGACGCATTGGCGTCGATGCCCGAGCGCAGCCGCCTCGGCCGTAATCCGTCGCGCGCCATCATTCTCCTCAGCGATGGCATCGACAATGCTTCGTCGATGACTCGCGGCGCGCTGGCCCAACAGCTTCAGGGCATCTCCGTACCGATCTACTCGCTTGGTTTGCGGGAGCCAGGAGAACAAATGGACAGCAGGAAACGCCCGCGAGAGGACTTGGAAGACATCGGTCTGCTGAACGAGGTGGCTTCGCTCACCGGCGGCAAGCTCTACCTCGGCAATACGCCACAACAGATCGCGGAAGCCGTCTCCCACGTCGAAGACGACCTCCGCGCGCAGTACCTGATCGGGTTCGCGCCCACCGGTAAGGGTGGGATAAAGTACCGGACGATCTCACTCAAGCTAAACGGTCGCGCGCGCGCCGTCCGGGTCCGCGCGGGATACCTCGGCACCGAACCTCCCCTGGTCGCCGCCCGAAACAAAAACGTGGAAAGGAAGAGAAGTTGATGACCCAGAAAATCGGATTCCGCATCCTCACAGCCACGGCGCTGGCCGCAATGCTCGGCGCATGCGCCACGTCAAAGTCCGTCGATGAGAAAATCGCTGAAGCCCAGTCGCAGTCGACGAAGAAGATCGAGTCGGTGGAAGGGCAGGTCGAAGATCTGCAGACCAAGCAGAAGGCGACCGACACGCACCTCTCCCAGAACGACGCGGCGATCGCACAGCTCAGCCAGGAGGCCAAGGACGCCCTCAAGCGTGCCCAGGACGCCGGCGTGCTGGCGAAAGGAAAGGTCGTTTTTCAGGAGACGTTCAAGGAAGACCGCATCAAGTTCAAGATCAATTCGTACGAGCTGAACAAAGACGCACAGGCCGCCCTCGATGAGTTCGGCGGAAAGGTGAAGGCGCTCGACGAGCAGTATTACATCGAGATCCAGGGCCACACTGACGACACCGGCGGCCGAAAGCTGAACGACGAGCTCGGCGAGCGCCGCGCCGACGAGGTGCGCCGCTATCTCTCCCGCTCCGCCCAACTCCCCCTGAACCGCATGTCGACGATCTCCTACGGCGACACGCTCCCCGCCGCGTCCAACAAGACGAAGAAGGGGAGAGCGGAAAACCGGCGGGTCGTGATCGTGGTGCTGGAGTAGGGTTCTTCTCTTGCAGTCGACCGGGGCGGATTTCGGTCCGCTCTTTTTAGTTGTCAATTGTGTACACAGAAGTGTACAGTTGGGGTATTCGTGAAGACCACGACCATCCGCGAATTCCGCGGCAACATCGCAAAACTGATCGACAGCGACGAATCCGTTCTCATCACGAGACACGGCAAGCCCGCGGCTGTCATGTATCCATTACGAGACCCGGCGAAAATCCCGCTGGAAGTTCGGCGAAAGCTGTACGTCGCGATGGCCGGGGAGATCGCGAAGCAACTCGACGCCCAGAAAGTCTCCGAAGCGGAGATCGAGCGTGACTTCACCGAATTTAGGAAGCGTCGCCGCGGATAGCAACGTTCTTCTCTCGGCCATTTCCGGAAAGGCCGCCCTTCGAGTGTTCGCAACGCCGGAACTCATGGTCGTGACAACAGACGAGAATGTTGCGGAGGTGCTTGAATACGTGCTTGAGTTCGCTGCACGATATCGCCTCCCCGAAGAGACCCTTCTCGACGCACTCGCATTGTTGCCGATCATGGTCTATTCAAAACGCGATTACTCGACTCACATTTTCGAGGCTCGAGCTTTGATGGCGGACCGTGATCCGGATGACATTCCGCTGGCAGCTCTGGCGTTGAAACTCGGAGTGCCGGTCTGGTCAAACGACCGGCACTTCGAAGACTTTCCGAATGGCGTGTTCACAACCGCTCGACTGCTTAAAGTTCTGGGCGTTTAGACACTCTCGTCGAACCTAGCCACAACCCGATCCGGGGTGGAAGCCCTTTAGCGCCAAGCGCGTGCCACGAACCGAACCTGGAGTCTGTCGTCGCCATCGCGCATGCGCTGCGTGTCAGTGTTCAGGAGATAGTGTCGGGCTTTTCGACGACGAGTCCCTGAAATAGGGCTAATCACTGCCTGGCTACCGGGAAGAGCGCGGCGAGGCCATTTCCACGCCTTCGTAGATTCGCGCCACCTGCAGATCGATGCCGGCTTCGGAGAGGTGGACGATCTGATCGGGCGACTCCTTGATCTCATCCAGCCACGAGCCGCCGGTCTGAAGACTCCGGTGTTCCACGCGACGGAACGCCTGCTCGATCAGCAGGTAGTGCCGTAACGCAGGGATCGAGCGATAGAGCTCGAACTTCTCGCCGCGGTCGTAGTTACGCGTCGAGTCGGAGAGAACCTCAACGATCACGATCGTGTTGCTAATCGTTTCCGATGCATCGCTTACCTTGGGGCCGCAGACGATGGAGGCGTCGGGGTAGGTATAGAGGCCTGATGGTGTGCTCACACGCATGTCACTGCCGAACGCCTCGCAGGAAGAGCCGGCGAGAGCGGCATCGAAGAGTTTCAGAACATTCCGGCTGATCCGGTTATGGCCGGCAGATCCACCTGCCATGAGGTAGATCTCGCCATTGAAGTACTCGAGTTTGACCTCGATGCCTCGCTGCAACGAAAGGTAGTCGTCGAGGGTGTACTGCCTGCGTGTCTGCTGCACCAGTTGATTCTACTCTCGCGGCTCAACCGCGCATCGAGCCACTACTCGAACGTCGCCACGACCGGCGCGTGGTCGCTCGTTCCGATCTCCCGGTACGACGGGCAGGAAACGGCCCGTTCCGCGAGCGCCTCGCTGGCCAGCACGTAGTCGAGCCGCCAACCGATGTTGCGCTGGCGGAGGTTGCGCCAGGGCGCCCACCAGGTGAAGTAATCCTCCGCGTCGGGATAGAGCTTTCGTCCGACGTCGACGAGGCCCTCGGCAAGCATCGCCTCCAGCAGGTCGCGCTCCTCGGGACGCTGGCCGATGATGTTCGGCTTGCGCTCCTTCGGATGGACGTCCATGTCGGTTCGGGCGATGTTGTAGTCACCACAGATGACGAGCTTCAGCCCCAGCTCGCGTTGCGCCTTCGCGTATCCGATGAGCGACTTCATGAACTCGATCTTCGCTGCGTAATCCTTGCCGCCGTTCGGAACGTAGACGGATGCGAAGACCGTGTCGCCGGCGCGGGCCTCGACGATACGCGTTTCGTGATCGAACTCCGGATGCGTGAACTTCGGCTCCTCGGGGAAGGTTTCGCGGCGCATGTGCAGCGCCACTCCCGAGTACGCAACCTCGCCGTGCCAGTAGCACCAGTATCCATTGAGATTGCAGATCGCTTCCGGGACCTGAGCGATGGAGGCCTTGATCTCCTGCAGACAGACGACGTCAGGCTGCGCGCTCTCCACCCATTCCAGAAACTGGGTCTGGCGGGCGCGGATCCCGTTCACATTCCAGGTGGCAATTTTCATGAGCTCAATCCGGATCACCCGAAGCGTTTCATTGCCATCGGAAGATCTTCAACCCGATTACGAATGTAACGATGCCCCAAATGGCAAGTATCCCGAGCTGGAAGGCGATCCGCGGGATGCCGGCGGCATCGTTGATGACCGCGCGCAGCGCGTCGTTCAGCAGCGTCAGCGGCAGGATGCGGATGAACGGTTTGACCGAATCCGGGAAGCGTTCGTACGAGAAGAAGACGCCGGAGCAGAGCCACATCGGCATCATGATCAGATTCATCAGCCCGCTCACCGCTTCAATCGATCTTGCGCGCGACGCCGTCAGAAGACCGATGCCGGAGAATGCATAGCCGCCGACGATGCATAGAAAAATCAGCACGAGGATCGAGCCATTGACGCGCACACCGAAAACGATCCAGCCGAAGGCGACCAATACCGAAATCTCGATGATCAGCCATATGAGCCGCGACAGAAACATCGCCATCAGGTAGTCGGTCTTCCGCATCGGAGTGGCCACGAGCCGCTTGAGCAGCTTCTTCATGCGCGCGTTGGCGATGGTGAAGCCCATGCTCCACATTCCGGTCCCCATGAGGTTCATGCCGAGGAGACCAGGGATCAGGAAATCGATGTAACGGGCGCCCTGCTCATGGACGCGCTCCTCGCGCGACGCAACGACATCTCGGCGGCCGGCGGCGGTCTGCAGCGCATCGTCGGCTGCCTGCCGCGCGCTCAACGCGTCGGGCCGCGTGGCATCGAAGCGATAGACGATGATGTCTGATCCTTCGATCATCAGCGAGACCTTGCCGCGTCGCAGCGCGTCTCGCGCCTCCTGCTCGTCCATGATACGTGGAAGTAACGTCGACGACTTCCCCAGCGCGGCCAGCCGTTGCTGCGCATTCGGTCCGGCCACGACGGCCACCGGTACACGGTCGGGTGGTTTCTCGCGGAAGGCAAATCCGAGGGCAAGGGCAAGGATCAGCGGGAAGCCGAAGACCCAGAACATCGCCTCTTTCTCGCGGAGAAACTCCTTCGTTCGCGTCGAGGCCAGCTCGATGATGGGCGGCCGGATACGCGTTTTTTCAGGCATCGCGAAGCTCCCTTCCCGTCAGCGATACAAAAAGATCTTCCAGTGTCGCTTCATGCGTCGAGAGCGACACCAGCTTCACACCCTGTTTTTCGACAACGCCGATCAGTTGGGGCACGGCCTCGGCGAGCGAGTGCACGCGAATCTGCCAGCCGTCGCGATGTGCGGCGACGCCCGCGCAACTGTCGATGGCCTGGACGACCTCCTGCTCGAGCTTTGGCTCGCTGGTGAATTCGATGACGTTGCGCGCCTGCAGCTTCGCGATCAGCTCGGGAGGCGTGCCCAGAGCGATGAGATGGCCGTGATCGACGATGGCGACGCGGTCGCAGAGGCGCTCCGCTTCTTCCATGTAGTGCGTGGTCAGAAGCACTGTTCCTCCCTTCTGACGAAAACGCTGCACGATGTCCCACAACTGCAGCCGGCTTTGCGGGTCGAGGCCGGTCGTCGGCTCGTCGAGGAAGAGAACATCGGGATTGCCAACCAGCGCACAGGCCACCGCCAGCCGCTGGCGCTGACCCCCGGAGAGTTTGCCAACGCGTGCGTCGCGCTTCTCATCAAGTGAGAGATCGCGCAGCAAATCCTCGGGATCAGCCCCCGATCGGTAGAACGAACGGAACAACCGCAGCGTCTCGAACACGGTCAGCTTCTCGGTGAGCTGCGTTTCCTGCAGGGAGATACCGATCCGTTCGCGTAGCTGGCGCTCGTTCTTGCGCCAGGTAAGGCCGAGGATCTCAACGTCGCCGGAGTCGGGGCTGGTCAGCCCTTCGAGGATCTCGATCGTCGTCGTCTTTCCCGCGCCGTTCGGGCCGAGAAGACCGAAGCATTCCCCATTCTCGACGGAGAGATCGAGTCCGTCGACCGCCTTCACGTCGGAAAAATATTTACGGAGGTTGCGGCAGGAGATTACGTCCGGCATTTGGACCGGAGACGATACACTCACTCCTGTGATGCGCGCCATCGTCTTCGATCATTTCGGTGACGAATCGACCCTCCGGATCGGTGAGGTGGAGCCGCCTCCGATGACCGCCGATTCCTTGCGGATTCGCGTCCGTGCGGCTGCCGTGAACCGCGCCGACCTTCTGCAGCGGGAGGGGCGCTATCCTCCGCCTCCCGGCGCATCTCCAATCCTCGGCATGGAATGCGCGGGAGAGGTGATCGAAGTAGGCGGCGACGTACCCGGCTGGAGTCCAGGCGACCGCGTCATGGCCTTGCTCTCTGGTGGCGGATACGCGGCGGAGGTCGTCGTCCACCATGGGTCGGCGATTCATGTACCGGAAGCGATCAGCGATGAAGAAGCCGGCGCCATGCCGGAGGTCTTCCTGACGGCGTATCTCAACGTCTTCGAACTGGCGCGCGCGCGGGCTGGCGAGACGCTTCTCGTCCATGGTGGCGGGAGCGGCGTCGGCACCGCGGCAATCACGCTCGGAAAACTGGCCGGCCTGCGTGTCATCGTCACCGCAGGATCACGCGAGAAGTGTGAGCGTTGTGTGACGCACGGCGCCGATCTGGCCATCAACTACAACGATGAGGACTTCGTCGAGCGCGCCCGCGGCGCAAATGTCATCCTCGACCACATCGGCGCCCGTTACCTTGCCCGCGATGTCGAATGTCTTGCGGTCGGCGGCCGCGTGGTAGTCATCGGCTCCATGGGCGGGCCGGGCACGATCGAGCTGAATGTCGGCGCGCTTCTCAGCAAACGCCAGCAGATCATCGGCTCGACCTTGCGTGCGCGATCGAAAGAGGAGAAGGCCGCGATCGTCGCGTCATTCGTAAACCGTTTCGGCGACGATCTTCGCGCCGGGCGGATCCGGCCTGTCATCGATCGTATCTTCCCGCTGGCCGAGGCCGCGGAGGCGCATCGGGCGATGAAAGGAGATCATTTCGGGAAGATCGGACTGCAGGTGTAACAGAGTGTCCTACGCCCCGCACCTCTTCATCTTCATCAGCACGCGCGCGATACCTGGCAGGTTGTCGGTGTGGTCGGGAAGCTTTGGATCGGCGGCCAGTAGCACCTTCACCGTATCGTCCTGACAGTCGAAGACCGTGAAACGGTCGATGTCGGGGACACCGGAACGGGCAAGATCGATTGCGGTAACACCATCGCGCATCGGCAAGCGGGGATTCGCCCCTCGGGTGAGGAGAATCCGGACGATGCCGGTGTAGCCGTAGCCGGCGGCCATCATCAAAGGCGTCGTACCGTAGGAATCGGTTCCGTTAACATCGGCGCCGGCGTCGAGGATGGCCGCGATCGAGCCGGGCTGCCCCTTGTGGACGGCGTGAAACAGTGGCGTCCAGGAATTGACCGCGGCGTCGCGGAGATTCGGATCTGCTCCCCGGCTGGTGAGCAGGCGGATCATCGATACATTGCCCGCGCGGGCGGCCGAGATCAGCGGCGTGTAGCCGGCGGCGTCGCGCGCATTCGGATCGAGACCGGTGTCGAGCAACATCTTCATCGCCACGACATCGCCCTGCGAAGCGGCCGCGACAGCGGGTGAGCTCGGAGCCAGACGGCAGGCGGTGCTGACCATGAGCGAAAGCGTGAGCACGGCAAGGCATCGCATGACCACAAAATGCGTCCGCGTTCGTTCGATGTCAAGGACTTTGTAGTTACAAGCGAAATAGGACCGGTCCCTCTCCCGTTTGCCCGTGTCCTAAACGATTCTTTTTGAGGGGAGAACTATGCCCGACCAGAAAGCACATGAGGTCCTTCGGAAGCACAACATCTCACTCGATGACGTGAAGGAGCGCCGCGCGACGCTGCATCACCTTCGTCACATCGTTCACGCCGAAGAGTTGCCGTTCGACGTGTTCAAAGCCATCGTCAAACTGCGGCGGTAAACAGTGGATCAGTGATCAGGAACAGGGGTAACGTCCTGTTGCTGATTGCTGACCCTCTGATCGGCCTTTCCGCCCCGCCACCAGCACGAACGCGGCACCGTAGAGCGCGATAGCGATTGCCGTGAGAAACCTCAGGCCGGTCACGATCGACGCATACTCGAGGCATCCGCCCACCATCGCCCCCACGAGATTGGATCCCAGCGATGACGTTGCGTCTTCCGACCGCGACAGCAGCGTTGAGAAGATGACGCCTGCGAATCCGATCGGCAGCGCGTTCAACAGTCCGCCGGCGATGCCCCGGCCCAGGAGAGGAAGCGCCAGGAGTTGCGACGGGCGGACCAGGTAGCTGATCAGCAGCGCGGCGAAGAGCGCTACAAAGTATGGCGTCAGATCGCGCGGGCGAAAGCGCTGCACGGCCAGATTCGCGGCCAGCGCCATGACCAGCACCCCTGCAAACACCGAGCTGTTGACGATCCACGTGGAGCCGAAGAGGAGCGAGAGGTCGGTCACGCCGCGCGTTTCGATCAGCAGAAAGGCCGCTCCCATCAGGAACAGCACCGGATCGAAGCCGCTGCCATAGAGGCGCTTGCCGAACGCGATCCGCGCACCCGCGGCAGCGCAGACGAGAATGCAAACGAGCATGGTCACGTAGCCGGTGGGGAACGTGTTGGGCCGCAGGTAGAGGAACGGCCAGTCGTCGGTGGTCACGCGCGTGGCATCGAGGTCAATCGCCATCGGCGCCTCGAAGATCACCGGCCGGGATGGCAGACGCGTCTGTCCTTTCGTCACGATGAATGTCCACGCCGTCGATTCCGAAAAAACGAAGACGCGCGGCCGCTGGCCGGTCGCCTCCGTGATCACGGCGAAGATCCGGTCGGCGATCCATTTCCCGGCGTAGACCGAGAACGAAATGCTGAGCGCTCCTCCAGGCCCGACGTGATTCCAGGCCGAGCGAATGGCCTCGACGGTGTAGACGTAGTTGTCGAGCCGCAGGGAGGCCATCGAGGAAAACATGGCGTGCGAGTCGAGAAGACCGAAGCAGATGATGTCGAATCGCTCGTTCGGATGCTGTTCAAGGTAGGCCCGGGCATCGTTCACCACCGGCACCGCGCGCGGAGAGCTATACGGATGCTCCGGGTGGAAGCGCTTCCCGATGGCGATGATTGTCGGATCGATGTCGACCGAAACGACCTGCCCGAAACCGTTGCGTAGTGCCGCGGCGACGTCGTTCCCGGTTCCCGCGCCTACCACGAGCGCTCGCCCCTTGCCCGCCGGCACCCGAAATGGAAGGTCGTACATGTAGCGGTACTTCGCCAGAAAGTACCGTTGCTGTTCGGTGTAGATCGGGTTGGTGATGTTCGATGCGCGGAGGTCGAGGAGAAGTTGATGCGCGTCGCGGTTCGCCGCCAGCGCAAACGGATGACCCGGGATCACTGTCGAGTAGCCGAGATCCAATCGGTTGTACGGCGAAAAGAGCGCGTGCTGCACCGAGAGCAGTGCGAGCACGACCACTGCTACGGCGCAAACGATCGAAAGAATTCGTGGCGACAGAATGACCAGAGGAATCACTGCCAGTGCCAGCCAGACCGGAGGCGTGGTGCCGAGAGCCGCGGCTACGGTCATGGCGATGACGCCGAGGAGGGAGCCGGCCAGATCGGCCGTGTAGGCCCGCAGTGGACGAAGGCTGGAGAATAGCGGTCCGACCACGCTGCCTGCGCAGGCGAAGATCCAAACCACGAGCGCGAAGAGCGCCACGATCTTCGTCAGATTCATGAGAAACGTCTCGTTGCCGCGCAGCGTCTCCGCGCCCCAGATCGATAGCGTCGGATCGGGGAAGGCGATGCGCAGCAGGTTGAGTTGCGCGGAGAAGGTCAGGATTGCCGCGAGAACGACGAGCGACGGCAGCGCAACGTGGATCAGACGCGGACGACGGCGTCCGATGGCGACGCCGAGGCCCATGCCGAGAAAGCTCGCCATCAGCAGGATGTTGTTCAGGTAGGCGAATATCCGCACCTGATGCGACATCCAGCGGATGATGGCCAGCTCGAGTGCGAGAATCGCGAACGTTGCCAGTCCGAGGCGAAATGCGCGCGTGCGCTCGGTCAGTCCTGGTTCCTCAGTCAAGCGCCGGATGATACCGCCGACACCGGGCACCAAGCTGCAATACAATGTCCCGCTCATTCCGCCCTGGGGGACTTCGACTTTGCCGTTCCGCGACAATGCTCAGCGCCTTATCGACCAAAAGAAATTCGACGAACTCGAGTCCCTCTGGATGTCACAGCTCGATAGCGACCCGAGCGACGTCGACTCGTTCATCGCGATGGCCAGACTGCTCCGTAAATCGGAGCAGCGCACACAATCCGACACGCTCCTCGGCCTCCTCTCCGACACGTTGCTGGAGAAGAAACTGTGGCCGCTGCGGCTCCAGGTGCTGAAAGAGCTCGGGCGCCTCTCGAAACATCCTGCAACGCTGCGCCCGCAGATCGAGCAGGCACTACGGGGCGCTCATGCTTCGCATAAGAACTTCCAGCGTGTCTACAACTTCGCCGGATTCTCCGAGCCGACCAGCAACCCGGTCGACAGGGCGGAGAAGATCGAGAGCTGGCTTCGCTACGACGAAGGGGAGATGTACTTCATGGCCGGCCGCGGCGCCGGCATCGTCAAGGAGCTGAACCCGGACCTCGGCATCGCCCGGCTCGACTTCGAAAAAGACAAGCGCGTTCCCGTCCCGATCGGTGCCGCGGCCAAGTACCTCGTGCCTCTTCCCGCAGGCCACGTTCTTCGCGAGAAGTTCTCGGATCCCGAGACGCTGCGTGCCGAGGCGAAGAAGTCACCCGCGCAATTCTTCGCCCGCATCCTGCAGAGTTTCGGCCGCCCGATGCAGATGGCGGAAGTTCGCGATGCGGTCATCGGCATCGTTCCCGAGGAAAAATGGGGTTCGTGGTGGACCGCCGCGCGCAAGAATCCGCAGATCGTCATCAGCGGCAGCGGCGCCAAGGCCACGTACTCGTGGAGCTCATCGTCGGGCGAAGCTGATGAAGCGATCAAGCGCGACTTCGACCGCGCCGATCCGAAAGGAAAGCTCGAGCTGGCGCGGAAGCACAGCGCGCGCAGCAAGGATCTGGCGAACTACATCTCGGGGAAACTGGCCTCCGAGGCCGCGCGGCTGGCACCACGAGACCCGGCCGCGGCGTGGCAGATTGCCGCAACCCTGGAAACGCTGCCGGGTGAATACACGGCGGAGCTCGATCCGAAGTCGCTCATCACCGGCGCGCTGGCATCGCGCGTGATCGCTGCTGTGAGTGACAAGCCTCTGCGCGAGCGCGCGCTCAAACAGGTGCGTGAGATGCACCCGGAATGGCCGAAGGTTTTCAGCGAAGTCTTCTTCATCGACGAAGATCCGCGCATTCTCTCCCTCATCATCACGTCGCTCGAGGACGACGGGCACGCCGAGCTGCGCGATCGGCTGATCGACGAAACACTCCGCTATCCCCGCCGCCATCCCCGTGCGTTCTACTGGTTCGTCAAGCAGCTCAACGAGCAGGAAACTCTCTCGGAGAAGGCGAATTACAACCTGCTCTTCCAGATCGTCGACGCCATCAGCTCCGATGAGTTCTCGGCCGTTCGCGCCCGGCTCAAGGACATGTTCGATCACGGCGGCCTGATCCTGCGCATCATCAGCGGTGTCGACAACGAGGAGCAGGCGCGAAAGCTCGTCGACACTCTCGACCGTTACGGCGCCATCGAGGAGTACCGCCGCGAGACGGCCAAACATGCAGCGTTGATGAAGTTCCCACACCTGCGCGAGCCTGAGGCGGAGCCGGTCTATGCGACGGCGCAATCGCTGGAGCAGAAGCGCGCGGAGCTGACGAGTCTCAAAAGCGTCGAGATTCCGGCAAACTCGCGGGCGTTACAGGCGGCGCGGGAGATGGGCGACCTGCGCGAGAACTTTGAATACAAGGCTGCACGCGCCCGCGCCGAGTACCTTTCCGCACGCGTCGGCGAGCTGGCTTCGGAGATCTCGCGCGTGCAAGTGCTGAATCCGGAGCAGGTCGATACGTCGATCGTCCGTGTCGGCACCAAGGTTGCGCTGACAAACGGCGACGTCCGCCGCGAGGTGACGATCCTCGGCCCGTGGGAATCGGCGCCTGAACATGGCGTCTACTCCAACCAGTCGGACGTCGCGAAGGCGCTCCTTGGGCACGCCCCGGGCGACCTGGTCACGTTCATGGGGAACGACTACCAGATCGAGTCGATCCGAATCTGGAGCGCGACGGCGACACCGGTCTGATCGAACGTACTACGAAGCGAACAGGGCCGGCGAGACTCTCGCCAGCCCTGCCTGTTGAATCCTTACCGTGTGCTTGCGTGCGACTGTGACTTCGCAACCCAGGTCTTGAACGTTTCCGCGGGGACGCTGCCGGAGATCGACACCGAGTTGTCCGTCCGTGTGACGGTGAACTTGCGCAGCAGCGAAACCATCTCGGGCGACTTATCCTGCACCGCAAGACGCATCGCCGAAAGGGCGCCGCGAAGCGTGTCTTCGACGAGGCCGAGAGTCTCGGCGTCGGTCGACAGACCGAGAGCGCTCAACTTCAGTGAATCGCCGGTGTCGGTGGCCCAGATCGCGACAGTGGAAACGTTCTTCAGCGCGGTACCAAGTGCCTGAGACTGCGCGCTGCTGCCGCCCATCCTCGGAGCGCCGGTGATGCGCTGCGCGCGCGGAACATCGACGAGGACAAAGGCCGTGGCGTGCGGATCGACACGCACCATGTCGCGGCCGAGGCCGCTGGTGGTTGCGAATGTGGTTCCGCCCGCGGCGCGGCTGGCCAGTGCCTGGATGACTGCCGCCTCGCTGCCGATCAATGCAAGGCTCGAATCAGGGAATGCCACCACGCCCCGGTGACCGTTTCCCGCGTCCTTCTCCGGCATCAGGAAGTACGTTCCGTGCGCCGACGCCTTCTTCACCGCGCCACGTGCCACCAGTGCGCTGGTAAGGCGATCGACGTTGAAGCGGCCGTCCGCGGCGATGAGGAAATCCGCCTCACTGCCGAGGTTCGTGCGCGGCGACGTAGCGAAGACCACGACGTCGACGTCCTTGGTCGGCTGCAGGCCGGACTCGGAGAGGAACTTCGCCGAGTCTCCGTCATTGGTGATGTGAGCCGTCTGCGCGAAGAGCGCCGCTGAAAGCGGGCTGCTGCGCATGTCCGCGAGACGGACGACGCCGACCGAAACAGAATCGTTCGGGATGAGCGACATCGCGTCGGTCTTTGCGAACGCCGCCGGCGCCAGCGCCAGCGCGAGAATTGCCAATGCAACAAACTGCCTTTTCATTTAGAACTCCTTTCGTTGGAACAACCAGGAAGCGAGAGCGAGACAGACAAATCCGAAGATCGCCGTGCTGACGAACGGCGCGGCCGTAACTTGGAGTATTTCGTTGTGCATCTGTGGCCCGGCCACAAACCCGACTACCGCCGTGGCCAGTTCCGCGGTCTTCGGCATGATCCAGTAAAGGAGCTTGATCCCCGTCGCCTGCCACTCCTTTGATAGCGCCGCCTCGATTCGCGCGTGGCCGGCCAGCATCACGCCGAAGAAAAAGACGCCGTAAGTGGCCATGATCGAGACCGCGGTCGATGAGGTGACGACGCCGATCAGGAATGCGAAGGCGAGCAATGTCGCGATCAAGAAAAGGATGATGGCGCCGGCCAGGAAGAACCTTGGATGGAAAACGTGAGTCTTCCATGCAACGATCATCCAAATCGATCCGATGAGGTAGAGGACATTGCTGCCTGCGAGGATCAGCCCCGCCAGATAGCGCGAAAGGATCAATTTCGTCCGCGACACGGGCCGCGAGAGGTAAAGATCGATGGTCCCCTTCTCCTGCATGCGCGGCACGAGGTGAGCCGTGGCGAAGATTGCCAGGAAGGTACAGAGGACGTAGAGCACGCCCGAGAAGCCGGACTCGAAACCCATGACCAGCTTCTCGATGGACATCGTGCCGCTGACCTCGACCTGCTTTCCGAACAGCTTGGCGCCGGCCAGAGCGCCGTCGACGATGTCGAGATTGATGGCCGAGGCAAAGATCAGAATGAAGATGGTGGAGAGGAAGAAGTACGCGACGAGCGTCCAGCGCGCCGCGGCTTCGCGCATCACATCTTCGATATTCGCCATCAGGACTTTCATCGCGCCCCTCCCTTGCTTTCGGCAGCGACCGACTGTTGTGCGTCCGGGTCGACAGCGCGAACGAGATCGACGAATACGTCTTCGAGGGTGGAGCGGACCGGCGAGAGCTCGGCCAGCAGGCCACCGCTGGCGCGAAGTTTGTCAACGAGGGCATTCAGATGCGTCACGTCATCGACCGTCAGGAGCATGTGGCCGTTCACCCGCTCCACGCCCGCTCCGCTTTCACGGAACGCCGCCACGAGCGAGTCATCGACTGGCGCCACGGGAACGAATTTGTATTGCGTCGCGTGCCGGGTCAGCTCTTCGATACTGCCGGCCGCGGCAACCTTGCCGTTGCGAAGCACGGCCACGTGATCGCAGGTCAGTTCGATCTCCGACAGCAGATGCGAGTTCAGCAGCACCGCGGTCCCGTTCGCCGAGGCTTCGGCGCGCAGGATGTCGCGAATCTCGCGGCGGCCGACGGGATCGACACCGTCTGTGGGCTCGTCGAGCAGCAGCACATGGGGCGCGTGCAGAAGAGCGATGGAAAGGCCGAGGCGCTGGGTCATCCCTTTGGAGTATTTCTTGACGCGGACGTCGATCCACTGGGCGATCCTCAGCTTCTCGAGCAGCTCCAGCGAGCGCCGTTTGATGGTGACGTCGTCGAGGCCCGACATCTTGCCGAAGATCCCGAGCGCCTGACGCGCGGTGAGATAGCCAGGGATCTTGTGACCTTCCGGCAGGTAGCCGACGCGGCGCCGGCTCTCCGGGTGTCCCGCCGGCAGACCGCTGAGGCGCGCTTCGCCCGCGGTAGGGCGGGTGAGATCGAGAAGGATCTTGACGGCGGTCGTTTTTCCGGCCCCGTTCGGGCCGAGGAGACCAAACAACTCGCCTTCACGAACCGAGAAGTCGATGCCGTCGAGGGCCGTGATGAGCGAACGCCCGACCGACGACCGGTATTGCTTTTTGAGGCCCGAAACCTCGATGACGGTCTGACTCATGGTGAGGTCTTACGGGGTAACACGACCCGGGTTGCGCAGAATGCCTCCGAACGGCTTCCGGTTCTATATGATCGTCCGATTCTCGACCATGCCTGACAGCGCCGTATTCTTCGACCCGAGCCATCGCCGATGGTGGTGGGTAAAACGCATAGCCACCCTGCTGGGGTTGGTGTCCGTGCTGATTATCAGCGCCTGGCTGGTCAGCCTCTTCACCGTTCCGCTGTTGCCTGGTTTCATCGGCATCACGGAAGCGATCAAGCGTGGCTTGCGCGTTCCGGCACATCGGCAGGCGAGGGCACAGTACATTCTCAAACGCGACCGGGAACGCCTCCTGGCAAGCATCGCCAAGGACAACAAGAACCGGCGCACCCGCGAGGCGAAAGGCCCTGTCCGCACGATCGAGGCCGGAAACAGCATCGTGGCGGCGTTCTACGCGCCGTGGCAGGAAACCGGACTCCATTCGCTGACGGCAAACGCAAACCGGATGACGCACCTGCTTCCGGTATGGGTCCACCTCAGTCCGGATGCCGGAGCGCTCGACTTTCACGACTGGGATCCGATCCTGACGCCGCACAACATCGATGTGCTGAATATCGCGCGTGCGAACAACCTCAACGTCATGCCGGTCTTCAGCAATGCGCAGGTTTCTTCGAACGGCTCCGGCCAGTTCGATCCGAAGCGTGTGCACGTATTTCTGCACGATCCGGCGTTGCAGCAAAAAGCGATCGTCGGATTGAGGAACTGGTGCATCGCGCACAAGTTCCAGGGAATCAACGTCGATTTCGAGAACCTCCCGCCGGACGACTACCCTCTTCTGGTTCCCTTCCTGGGCCGTATGAGAATGGCGTTCGCGCAGAACCCGCATCTGCTCGTCAGCATCGACCTGGAGGCGAAGAGCACGGTCGACTGGCGTGCGGTTGCCTCCGTCTCCGATTTCGTCGTGGTCATGGCCTATGACGAGCATTCGGAGAACAGTGGTCCCGGTCCCATCGCTTCGGTTTCGTGGTACCGAAACGTCGTGCGTCGCGCCGTCGACCCCGCGCATGGCGTTCCGCGCGAGAAGCTCGTCATCGGCATCGCCAACTACGCCTACGACTGGATGGACGGCCGCGATTGGGCCGAGCCCATGACCTATCAGGCCGCGCTCGTCGCCGCTCATGACTACCGGCAGAAGGAAAAGCCGGAGGATATCGTCGACTTCGATGACGAGACGCTCAATCCGACGTTCCGTTACCAGGACGACGACATGAAAGGGCACGAGGTTTGGATGCTGGACGCGGTCACGGCCGCGAATCAATGGTTGATCGCACAGAACTACGGCGTGCGCGGGATGGCCATCTGGGTTCTGGGCTCGTCTGATCCGTCGATCTGGTCATTCATTCATCGCGGCAACCTCAACCAGCGGCCGAACATGGCGGCGTTGGAAACGCCGAGCTTTCCGTTCGATGTCGAGTTCATCGGCGAAGGGGAGATCGCGCACGTCGATCAGAAACCGACGACAGGGTCGCGCACGCTGGAGATCGATCCGCAGACGGGTCTCGCCCTCGACGAGAGTTACCACAAGTTCCCGACGTCCTACGTCATCAGCCGCACCGGCTACAAACCGAAGATGGTGGCGTTGACGATCGATGATGGGCCTGCCGATCCCTACACAGCCGAAATCCTCGATGAGCTGAAGGCCCTCCATGTTCCGGCGACGTTCTTCATGATTGGCCAGAACGCGGAGCGCTATCCCGGTCTTCTAAAACGCATATGGGCCGAGGGACATGAGATCGGGAACCACACGTTCACTCATCCGAACATCGGCGAGATCAAGGATTCTGAAGCGCGCCTTCAGTTGAACGCGACACGGCGCGTCTTCGAGAGCATCCTCCATCGCTCGACGCTTCTTTTCCGGCCTCCGTACAACGCTGACGCGGAGCCGACGGCCAACTTTGAAGTGACGCCGATCGAAGTGGCGTCGAGTCTCAACTACATCACCGTCCTGGAGTACATCGATTCCCAGGACTGGAATACCGCCGAACGGATGCCTGACGGATCGATCCACCACCGGGGCGCCGAAGAGATGCTGCAAACGGTCCTCGCCCAACTGGAAGGAGAGCATGGCAGTTGCATCCTCCTGCACGACGGAGGCGGTGACCGCACCGCGACGGTCAAGCTGATTCCAATGCTCGTCAACGAGCTCCACAAGCGCGGCTACACGTTCGTCCCTGTCTCAACTCTCATCAATACGGACCGCGACACGGTCAATCCACCAGTCAAGTCGTCCGACACACTGATGCTGGCCAGCGACCGGATCGTTTTCGAAGCGATCTATCTGTTCGAGCTGTTTCTCGGCATCGCTTTCGTGACAGCGATCATCCTCGGCACGGCACGCGTGATTTTCTCGATCGTTCTGGCGCTGATCGCCAAATGGCGCGAGCGCCACGAGTCGTTCGACGATTCCTACCGGCCGGCCGTGAGCGTCATCATCGCCGCGTACAACGAGGAAACCGTGATCGTGAATACGATCCGTGCCGTGCTGGCCAACGGCTATGAACCGCTGGAGATCATCGTTGTCGACGATGGCTCCGCCGACGGTACCGCCGGACAGGTTCGCGCAAGCTTCGGCGACACGGTAACGCTTCTCAACCAGGCGAACGGCGGCAAGGCATCCGCCCTCAACCTCGGCATTGCACTGGCCACGGGAGAGATCATCATCGCTCTCGACGCCGACACAGTCTTTGCCCGCGACACGATCGAGAAACTCGTTCGTCATTTCGACAAGCCGCTCGTGGGTGCGGTAGCTGGGAACGTGAAAGTTGGCAATCGCATCAATCCGCTGACGCATTGGCAATCGATCGAATACGTCACAAGCCAGAATCTCGACCGGCGCGCCTACGCGACGATCAACGCCGTGACGGTTGTGCCCGGTGCGGTCGGCGCATGGCGGCGGGAAGCTATCCTGGCCGCCGGCGGCTACACGACCGATACGATGGCCGAAGATATGGACCTGACGTGGCGAATCCGCCGGATTGGATGGCGGGTCGAAACGGAGTCGAATGCTCTCGGATACACCGAAGCCCCGGATAGCATCCGCTCGCTCTTCAAACAGCGTTTCCGCTGGGCTTTCGGCACTCTCCAGGCGCTCTGGAAACACCGCCGGGCCCTAGGCCGCTACGGCTATTTCGGCCGCGTGATGCTGCCCACGCTCTGGCTTTTCCAGGTGGCGTTCCAGGTGCTGTCACCGCTCGTCGACTTGCAGATCCTCTGGTCGATCGGAACCGTGATCCGTGCCTGGATGCGCGGCCGCCTGGTCGGCGATTGGCAGCCGCTACCCAACGCGCTCACGTCGCTGTACGTGATCGGTTTCATGTACGCGTTTTTCTTCGTCGTCGAGCTGGCCGGATCGCTGGTGGCCTATAAGCTCGATCGGGAAGATCCACGCCCCCTGGTATGGCTGTTCTGGCAGAGATTCCTTTACCGCCAGCTCATGTACGCCGTCGTCCTCAAATCGCTCAAGACCGCTATCTCCGGCATCCGCACCGGATGGGGAAAGCTCGAGCGGAAAGGGACGGTCGAGGTATTGGGCGAAGAGGCTGGCCTGCAGGTACGCGAGGCGCAGTAGCGCGTGCCAGACGAAACCATTGCCTCGCTTCGGGCGCGGCTCCGCGGAGCGGCGCAGGCCGTCGGCGTAAATCCCCGTGACGTCGACGTGCTGCTGGCCGATGTCTCCGCCCGCTCGCCTGCATGGCTGGTCGCGCATGGCGAAGAACAGATCGATCCGGCAGCGCTAGAACGGCTCGTGGAGCGCCGGATGCGAGGCGAGCCGTTGCAGTACATCCGCGGACATGCGGAGTTCTTCGGCCGTCGATTCTTCGTCGACGACCGCGTGCTGATTCCACGTCCTGAGACGGAATTGCTCGTCGAGGCGGCCATCGCCCGCGCGTCGCGCGGTGCGCGCGTGCTCGACATCGGATCCGGCAGTGGCTGCATCGCCGTCTCGCTGGAACGCCAGCGGCCGGATCTCGACGTCAGCTCGATCGACATCTCGTTCGCCGCGCTGGCCGTCGCATCGCGCAACGCGCATGAGCATGGGTCGCGAGCTCGTTTTTTTGCATCGGACTTGTTCGGCGCGATCCGCGGAGAGCTCGATCTCATCGTCTCGAATCCACCCTATATCCCGCTGGACGACTACATCAATCTGGCCACCGAGGTGCGCGACCATGAGCCGCGCGGCGCCTTGACACCCGGGCCGCGTGGAACGGAAGTGATCGAACGGATTCTCGCCGCGAGGCGCGCACCAGTCGTGATCCTGGAGATCGGATTTGGTCAGCTCGCCGATGTTCGCCATATCGCGAATGGCTACGAAATCATCGAAGTCATCAACGACCTCGCCGGCATCGAGCGCGTTGTCGTACTATCGTGCAATGGCCACAAATGAACGTTGCCTCTTTTGCCGCATCGCTTGCGGCGAGATCACCGCGAAGATCGTGTTTGAGGACGATGTCGTGGTCGCCTTCAACGACATCAACCCGCAAGCACCGACGCACGTGCTCGTCGTCCCGCGCACGCATATCTCAACGCTGGACGATCTGGATGAAGAGGAGGCGAATATCGTCGGCATGACCATCGTGCGCGCCTCGCAGATCGCGCGCAATCTTCAGCTCAACTCCGAGGGTTACCGGCTGGTGATCAATCACGGCGAAGCCGCGGGCCAGACGGTGTTTCACATCCACATCCACCTCCTCGGCGGCCGCAACTTCGGCTGGCCGCCCGGGTAAGCGTTGCGTCACGCATCGATGTGTGATGAATCACCCGTTAGATGCGGGATGGCGCGGTAACGTCTATTCCGGGTTACAATAACTACGGGTCCGATACAAAATATGCGCTTTCTCCTCATAGGCCTTCGTGTCTCTGTTTTCCTACTGCTCGCAGTGGCAGGCTCGGCATTCGCGACGTGGCAGGACATGTCGCCGCCGGGCCGGCCTTCCGGGTTCTGGCGCCGACCGCACCACAGATCACGAGCGCCCCCACGCATGTTCTGACATCTTCCGAGTTCCCAATCACTGGTGGCGGTCTCCGGCACAGCCAGAGCTTCCTCCTCGGCGGCACCGCCTTGCAGCAGGTCTCGGTTGCGTCAACGTTCGCGCTGCTGCGGCTGCCGGATTCGATCGGCCCCGGCACATACACGCTCGCGATCGCCAATCAGGACGCCGCTCCGCGCACGATTCAGGTGACGGACGGCGTTTCCGTGACGTCGGTATCGATCCCTTGCTCGTCGACTGAGGGTGGTCCATTCGTGACGATCAAAGGCAACGGCTTCGCCTCAGGTGCTGTCGTCGCCTTCGGCGCAGCCGACTCCGCCGACGTCTCGGTGCTCGACGCGCACACCATCGTCGCGAAAGTGCCGCCGTCGTCGGGTCTGGCCAGCGAAACAATCACCGTCACAAATTCAGATGGCGATTCCGCACAGTTGTCGAACGCGTTCCGCTACCGCTGGCCCGACCCGGGCTGCGGCACGACACGGCATCGCGGAGCCGCACACTAGCAGGGTGCCCAACATGTATCGTCAGCTCATAGATCCGGCTCGATCTCAACCTCGGCGCCGTAGGGACTGCGACGGCACGCATCGATCCGGTGCCGGCCTCACCGGTCAGACTTCTGCTTCAGCCGGCAAAGGCGGGGATTGTCAGTGTTCCGGACACGGTCCTCACCGGCGCTGACGGCAAGGTGGTCATCCCGGTGCGTGCACTTGGCATCGGGTCAACAATCGTGGGGATATCCCTTCTCGACATCAACGGCGGTGCGTCCTTCGACCTCGGCGTGGGTGTCACGCTGGGGCCCGGACCTGTCGCCACCAACATGAACCCGGCGCTCGGCCGCTCTTCGGGTGGCCAGGGGGTGACGATCAGCGGCTTCAACTTCTCAGACCGCTGCGCGTTCACATTGGGCGGAGTCCCGGCGGCCGAGACAGTCGTACAGCCTAACGGCACGGTCTTTCTGTTGACGCCGCCCCATGACGCTGGAACAGTCGATCTCGCGGTTCGCTGCGGGACGAGAGCGTTCGTGTTGACCAGCGCCTTCACATACTAGCCATCGCCTGTCAAATTGACCGGCGTGCGTAGTGCCCGACTTCGGTGTCGAATATTCTTGGTCTGTCGCAAGGGGCATTCGCCGGTATGGACGGCGTCTCCTTTCGCCGCGACGACCAGATTCTCATCAATGGCGTTGCTTTGCCGGACGTGTCGACACCGGAGTCCTTCCGGCATCTGTACACGCTCCCCGAAATCGCCGGTCAGGCGGAACTGACCCTGCGCGACTACGCCGGCAGAACGCTTACCCACGCGGTCACGATCTCCCCAGCGGTGGCGCCGACGATTACGACGATTCCGGATCGCATCACACTCGGTGCCGGACCCGGCACGGTTTCGTTCACGATCGCCGATCACGGCACCGTCCTGGCGACGAAATCGGTCCAGGTGACGACGGCTGGCCCCGTGGTCAGCACAATCACGCCGCCGTGCGCAGCCTTCGACGGAGGCTCTCTCGTCACCATCTCCGGAAGCGGCTTCGAAGACGGCGCGGTCGTCTAGTTCGGTACTACGCGGTCGATGGAGGTTGTCGTAAAGGATCCCCTTCACGATGACTGTGAAGTTGCCGCCGGCGTTCGGAATCACACAGCCGCAGATCACCATCTTCAATCCCAGCGGCACTTCGGCAACACTCACCAAATGCCTTTCGCCACGCCTCGGAAGCAGACTGCGTCAGCGGGGCGCCGGCGCGCGGCGGGGCATTGATGATCAGCCGGAGAATCCGAACGGCGACTCCGCGCAATTGTCGAACGCCTTCCATTATCGGTGGCCGGATCCCGGTTGCGGAACGACACGGCATCGCGGTGCCGCGCACGAACACAGTTTCTCGCGAGTCCCCTTGCCGGAGACCTGATCCTCTCGGTAGGGACTTCGTTCCCCTTGGTAGGGACTTCAATCCCCTTGGTAGGGACTTCGAGTCCCTCGGTAGAGACCCCTGCTCCTCTCGTTAGGGACTTCGAGTCCCTCGGTAGGGACCTCTGCCCCTCTCGTTAGGGACTTCAAGTCCCTCGATAGAGACCCCTGCCCCTCTCGTTAGGGACTTCGAGTCCCTCGGTAGAGACCCCCGCTCCTCTCGTTAGGGACTTTGAGTCCCTCGGTAGAGACCCCTGCTCCTCTCGTTAGGGACTTCGGGTCCCTCGGTAGAGACCCCTGCCCTTCTCGTTAGGGAATCGGAGTCCCTCGTTAGGGACTTCGTTCCCCTCGGTAGGGACTTCGTTCCCCTCGTTAGGGACTTCGCTCCCCTCGTTAGGGACTTCGCTCCCCTCGTTAGGGACTCGTTCCCCTCGTTAGGGACTTCGTTCCCCTCGTTAGGTGCTTCGATTCCCTCGCTAGGGGCTTCGATTCCCTTGTTTGAGCCTAGGCCGACGGCGGCACCCGGAACCTCGTTCCGCTGAACGTGATCGACCGGGAGGACTTCCGCCGGGCCGCTTTGCGCCGGGTCAGGAAGTCTTCCTTGGCCTCGGTGAGCGTCGTGGGAACGTACGTGGCGCCAGCGGAGAGCGTCTTTGTGCGGTCGCGGGCGAACGCCGAGCCGCCGGCGACGATCGTCAGTTCATGGAAGGTCGCGGCCAGAAGTTGCAGTAATCCCTGACCTGCCTGCAGGTGATCCTGGTTCGTGCAGGAGACGAAGACTGCCTCCGGCATCACCTCGCCGATGAACGACAGAAGCTCCTGGTCGGGGAGGTCGGTGAAGTAGTCGATCGAGAAGCCTTCTTCGCGCAGCAGTTGCGTCAGCATCAGAGTGCCGAGGGAGAGACGCTCTCCGGCAACGGAAACGGCCACGATGTGTCGCTCGGGATCGGGGACGCCGGCGTTGCGGTCGCCGTAGCGGATGATCAGCTCGCGGATCACATCTTTGATGAAGTGATCGTTCGCCGGCGTAATCCGCTTACGGTCGAGCTCCTCCTGCGCGAAGGTCAGTGTCGGGATGAAAAGGTCGGAGAACATCTCCTCCATCGTGTCGCTCTCCCCGTGCCGGTCGGCGATGGCGATGGCGCCGGTGCGGTCGCGCAGGAGCAGCCGGTTGTAGAAGCTGAGGTACCCCTCCAGCGGATCCTCGGCGCCGAACATGATCGAGAAGATGCGCAGCGCGGGGATGAACTCGCCGGCGACAGTCAGGCAGACGGAGATGGGCGTGGCCAGCAGCAGTCCCACCGGTCCCCACAGCCATCCCCAGAAAATCGCGGAGACCAGCAACGCAATCGGTGAGACACCGACGCGATGTCCGACCACGATCGGCTCGATGAACCCGCCGATGAGCTGATCGGTCAGGACGAACAGTCCCATCACCGCCAGCGGCACGTACCAGTTCGGAAAGACAGCGATCGAAAGGAACGTCGGCAGCGCCGCGCTCAAAACCGCGCCGACGTACGGGATGAATCGGAACAGCCCAGCGAGCACGCCCCACAACGGCGCGTGCGGCACCTTCAGAAGAAAGAGGCCGAAGCCGACGAGAACACCGAAGCAGACGTCGAGCAGCGCGATGGTCAGCAGATAGCGGCTGATGCGATCCGATGTCTCGCCGATGGCCTGTGTGGTGACCGTGAGATGGGCGCGGCCGGCCAGCCGCAGCATCTTGTCCCGCAACTGTTCGCGGTCCTGCAGCAGAAAAAAGACAAGGACGACGACGAGGAAGGCGGCGGCGACGAGCTCGATCGTCGGCGCAAGCGTTTTGTAGCGGTCGGCGAAGCCCTTGCGGTCCGGGATGACACTCACTTTGAGATCGGCCTTCTCCTGTTTGTCCGCTGTCGCCTCGGTGACGCGATTAAGCGTCCTCTCGACCAGCGCAAACGTGCCGCCCTTGGTCCGTTTCAGGAAACTGAGCTGCTTTTCGATTTTCCCGCTCGTGGCCGCGTCGGCGAACTCTTTGGCCACATCGTTGAACTGCTGGTACAACCACCATCCACCGAAGCCGACGCCGGTCACGATGAGACTGAGGGAAATGACGATCGCGCCGGTGCGGCGAAGCAGAGTCCGCTCGAGCAGCGTTACGATCGGCGTCAGGAGAAAGGCAAAAAGGATCGCCAGTGCGATCGGAACGCACACCGGCTTCGCCAGATAGAGGATTGCGATGACGACGACGGTGGTGAAGAGAACGCGCGACTGCGACTGCCCACGCCGGTCCTGCGTGGTCCGTTTGTCGGAGAACGTCGTCGCGGACTCCGGCAGCCGGCGCAGGGAAAGCGTCTTGTCCAAGTCGTCGGGTTCGTCGTCGTCGTAAGGCCGCACGTTCGTGAGTTTACTGCGCTTCGCGCGTTATTTGCGGCTCCGCCGCGTTGTCGGTTGTCTGCGCGCTGCCGCGCGTGGTCAGCATTGAAGGTACCGAGCTTCCCCGATTTGTTGATTCGGTAGTCGGTTGATCCCGAACATTCGCCTGATAGCGACCACGCGCCGCAGCGCAGACAACCGACAACCCGGCGAAGCCGCAGACAACGCGTTGGCGCAGCGGCGTCAGCCGCGCCGCCAACGCAGCACAGGCTGCCTGGCCGCCCGCGCCTCGTCAAGCCTCCGCACCGGCGTCGTGTGCGGCGCACTGCGCACCAGCTCCGGGCGCTCCTCGCACTCGCGGCCGATGGCGATCATGGCGTCGCAGAAGGCGTCCAGCTCTTCCTTCGGCTCGCTCTCGGTCGGCTCGATCATCAGCGCACCGGCCACGATCAGCGGGAAGTAGATCGTCGGCGGGTGGAAGCCGTAATCCATCAGCCGCTTGGCGATGTCGAGCGTGTGGACGTCCTTCGCCGTCTGCAGCTTGTCGCTGAAGACGACCTCGTGAAGGGACGGCGCGTCGTACGGCAGGTGATACGAGCCGCGAAGGCGGGCGCGAATGTAGTTCGCATTGAGCACGGCGATCTGCGCGATCCGGCGCAGACCGTCCGGACCCATCGAGCGCATGTAGGTCAGCGCACGCACCAGCACGTTGAAATTGCCGTTGAACGCGCGGACGCGGCCGATCGACTCGGGATGACCATGGTCGAGGTAGAACGTCCCATCGTCGCGGCGTTCGACCGTTGGCGTCGGCAGGAACGGCACGAGCCGCTGCGAAACACCGACCGGTCCCGCTCCCGGGCCGCCGCCGCCATGCGGCGTCGAGAACGTTTTGTGCAGATTCGAATGGATGACGTCGATTCCCATGTCGCCCGGGCGGGCGATACCAACGAACGAGTTGAGGTTGGCGCCATCGCAGTAGAGGTAGGCGCCCTTCTCGTGAAGGATGTCCGCGAATCGCTTGATGTCGGTCTCGAAAACGCCGAGCGTGTTCGGCACCGTGATCATCAGCGCGGCGACGTCGTCGGTCACGGCGGCGGCAAGCGTGTCGATATCCACCGTCCCGCGGCTGTTCGACTTGAGCTCTTTGATCTCGTAGCCGGCGAAAGCCGCCGAGGCCGGGTTCGTGCCGTGCGCGGAATCGGGGATCAGGATGTACTTGCGCGCGTTCCCGCTCTTCGCCAGCGCTTTGTGCACCATGAGGATGCCGGTGAGCTCGCCGTGGGCTCCCGCCACCGGCTGGAGCGTCACGCGCGGCATGCCGAAGATCTCCATCAGCGTCTGCTCGATGTGCCAAAGCAGCGAGAGGTTGCCCTGGACCTGATGATCGGGCTGCAGCGGATGCGACAGCGCGAATCCCGGGGTGCGCGCGATCTCCTCGTTGAGCCGCGGGTTGTGTTTCATCGTGCATGAACCGAGCGGGTAGAGACCGGCGTCGATGGAGACGTTGAGCTTCGACAGCCGGGTGAAATGCCGGATGACGTCGACCTCGGAGACTTCGACTTCGTCCTCGATCTCACTCCGCATCAGCGCTGCCGGCAGCGCATCGGTCGCCTCCGGGACATCGAGCGCCGGAAGACGGTAGCCGCGCCGTCCGCGTTTCGAATGCTCGAAGATCAGCAGTCGTTCCGAAGGAGTGGGTATCGTCGTCATCGCCGCTCCCGCGAAATTGCCGCCGTCAGCACGGCGACGAATTGATCGAGATGTTCACGCGTGTGGAGCTCCGTGACCGCGACCAGAAAGTCGTTCTCGAACCCATCGTAGAATTGCCCCAGCGGAATCCCGCCGAGGATCTTCTCGTGCTCCAGATCAGCCAGGATCTCCGCGGCCGGGAATGGCGTACGCACCGCGAACTCGTTGTAGACCGGTCCGCTGAACGGCAGCGACACGGAACCGATCCTGTTCAGTTGGGCGCGAAGATACGCGGTCTTTTGCACGCATTGCTGGCCGACCTCGCGCAGACCTTCTTTGCCCATCAGCGAGAGGTACATGTTCGCGGCCAGCGCGATCAGCGCCTCGTTCGTGCAGATGTTCGACGTGGCCTTTCCCCGGCGAATGTGCTGCTCGCGCGTGGCGAGCGTGAGCACGTAGGCGCGGCGGCCATCGACGTCGACGGTCTCCCCGACGAGACGCCCCGGCATATGCCGTTTCAGCGCGTCCTTGACGACCATGAATCCGACGAACGGTCCCCCGTACTGCGTCGGCACTCCCCACGCCTGTCCTTCGCCTACGGCGATGTCGAAGCCATGCGCACCCGGCGGCGTGAGAATTCCGAGCGAAGTCGCCTCGGCGATGACCGCGATCTTCACCGCGCCGGCGGCCTCGGCGATCGCGGCTACGGCATCGTAGTCCTCGATGACGCCGAGGAAGTTCGGCGACTGAATGGCCACGGCGAAAACATCGCTCGTACACGCTTCGCGCAACGCCGCTGTATCGATCCGGCCGTTGTTCGTCCAGCCCACTTCCACGATCTCGTATCCCAGGTTCTGAACGTACGTGAGGACGGTCTCGGTGTACTGAGGGTGGACCGACTTCGCGATCACGACCTTTTTGCGCTTGCGCACGACGCGCTCGGCAAGAAGCACCGCTTCGCAGAGCGCCGTCGAGCCGTCGTACAGCGAGGCGTTGGCGACGTCGAGTCCGGTGAGCAGACACTGGTGCGTCTGGTATTCGAAGATCGACTGCAGCGTTCCTTGCGAGACCTCGGGCTGGTAGGGGGTGTAGGAGGTGAGGAACTCCGCCCGCAGAAGCAGTTGATCGATGCAGGCCGGCTGGTAGTGCAGATAGGCGCCACCGCCGAGAAACGAGACGTGATCCGCCGCGCTCTTGTTCTTCGCCGCCAGCGCGCGAAACCAGCGCCGCGATTCGATCTCCGACCAGGGACCGGGGATGTCGAGGAGCTCCGTCAGCTTGACGTCGTCAGGAATCGTCTCGAAGAGACGGTCGATCGAATCGACGCCGATGACGTCCAGCATCTCGCGGACGTCCTGCGAGGCGTTGGAAATGTAGCGATGTTGATCGGTTAGCGGGTCAGGCAGGGTCATTTGGGGAGGCGAAATGTCGAATGTTCAATGTTGAATGGAATAGCGACGTAGGTGCGAGACCCAACATTCAACATTGAACATTCCACATTCAACATTGAACATTCAGATTTGCGGCTAGTGCCCTGACTCTTTCTCGACGTACTCCTCGTACTCCTCGGCGGTCATCATCTCGTCGACCTCCTCGGGGACGCTCAGCCGCATCTTCATCATCCAGCCGTCGCCGTAGGGGTCGGTGTTGACGAGCTCCGGCTTGTCGGTGAGCGCTTCGTTGATCTCGATGACCTCGCCCGTGACCGGCGAGAAAAGCTCGGACACTGCCTTGACCGATTCGATGCTCCCGAACTCGTCGCCGAGCTCCAGCTCGGTCCCGACCGCCGGCAATTCCACGAAGACGACATCGCCGAGCTCCTTCTGCGCGTAGTCGGTGATACCGATGACGACCGTGTCGCCCGCCTCGGGATGAACGTACTCGTGGCTCTTGGCGTACCTGCTGTCTTCAGGTGTCATGGCTGGCTCCTTCGTCATTTCGCGCGCTTGTAGAACGGCGTGGGAACGACGCGTGCCCGCGTCTCTTTTCCACGGATGAGGACCATGAATTCTGCGCCGGGCACCGATTTGTCGAGCGGAAGATATGCGAGTCCGATCGCTTTTTTCAATGTCGGCGAATGGGTGCCGCTGGTGACGACACCGATCTCCTCGCTGCCGTCGACGCTTCCACGAACGATCGGATAGCCATGGCGGGCGATCCCGCGGTCGACCATCTCGAATCCGACCAGCTTCCGCCGCGGCCCCTCAGCCTTCTCGCGCTGCAGCACATCGCGGCCAAAAAAATCGCCCTTCTCGACCTTGACGATCCATCCTAGGCCTGCTTCGAGCGGCGTGGTGGTCTCGTCGATATCGTTGCCGTAGAGGGCCATCTTTGCTTCGAGCCGGAGCGTGTCGCGAGCGCCGAGACCGCACGGCTTCGCTCCAGCGTCGATCAGCTTGCGCATGATGCGTGGCCCCTCGGAGGGCGCGACATAGATCTCGAACCCGTCTTCGCCGGTGTAGCCGGTCCGTGAAACGATCGCCGGCACGCCATCGACGGTCCCGGTGCCGAAGTGGTAGTACTTCATCGAAGCGAGGTCGATGCCGGTCATCGGCTGCAGGAGCCGTTCGGCCTCGGGGCCCTGCAGAGCGAGCTGGGCGTAGTCGGTACTGACGTTGCGGACGTCGACATCCATCCCCTTCGCCGCGTCGGCGATCCACTCGAAGTCCTTGTCGGAGTTCGAGGCATTGACGACGATGAAGAAATCGTCGGGCGCGTTCTGGTAGATGACGATGTCGTCGACGAATCCAGCCGTCGGATACAGCAGCCCGTTGTACTGCGCGCGGCCGTTCTCGAGTTTCGAGACGTCGTTGCACGTAGCCCGCTGCAGAAGCGCCAGCGCCTCCGGCCCCTTGACCGTCAACTCGCCCATGTGCGAGACGTCGAACAGCCCGACATGCTCGCGAACCGCCGCATGCTCCTCGAGGATGCCGCTGAACTGCACCGGCAGCTCCCACCCCCCGAAATCAACCATCTTCCCGCCGAGCTCGTGCTCGACGGCGTTGAGGGGGGTCTTCTTGAGGATTGCGGTCTCGTCTGACATGGAGCCTCCGGGGGGAGCGAACCTAGCACGCGCTGTGCCGCAGGCGCAACGGCGGTTTGCAAACGCTTGACGACGGAATCGCGCGGTCGCACCTTTCGTTGTCGACCCAATAAGCGTTAGCCTCTTCACGCCGGAGGTCGCGGGTTCGAATCCCGTCTGCGCCGCCAATGATTTATGGGATGTTCCACGCAATAGAAGCTGAGCCGTGCGAGCAAGCGCCTGCCGTTGGATAAAGGACCGGCAACGGTCTCAGCGCGATGAGCACTACGCAGACGGCTCTGCTGCGGCATCGTAGAGCTCGCGGACGTCGAGCCGTGCGCCGATCGAAAGCTCTGCGATCGCACCTTCGTGAACGACAGTTGTTCGCCAACCATCTTCTCCGCGCGACCTGACCTCCACGGAGCGCTCGCGGTGAGAGACGAGCACGTACTCACGCAGGGACGGGAAAGTCTTGTAGTGCTCGAACTTGTCGCCCGAATCGTACTCCTCAGTGCTGCGGCTCAGGACTTCCACGATGAGCGTCGGATTCGTGATCGCCAACGGGTCAATGCCATCGATCTCACGTGGCCCGCAGACGATCGTGACGTCGGGGTAAGTTGTAAGACCGGTGGGTGTGCGAACACGCAGATCGGAATTGTACGGACGGCACTCGCCGCCGCGGAGTTGAGGGCCCAGCAAGGTTATGGCGGCCGCCGCGAGCGCTGCGTGTTCGGGCGTGCCGCCCGCCATCGCGTAAATCTGACCGCCGAGGAACTCGTGCTTGACGTTGCTCGACGCCTCGAACCCGAGATACTCGGCGTACGTGTAATTGAGCTTATGCAGAAGTGCCGGCATCTCTGAGGGATTATGCATGATGCCGAGACGCGCTTGCGGCTTTTCATTGAGCAGATTCCCGGCCATGTCGCAGTTTCGTCTGACATGGACAGCCTCCAGGGGGGAGCGAACCCAGCACGCGCGTTTGTGCCGCAGGCGCAACGCCGAATTGCATACGCTTGTCGAAGGAATCGCGGAGTCGTATGGTTCGTTGCCTGATTCTGGTTGGGACTGGGAACTCCCGGTCGGCACTTGGCCCCGAGCAATCGGAGCCTTTTGTTTTTGCAGGGCGTATCATCGTCGCTGGCAGGGCGGGCGTGCAGAACGAAATCGGAGACTTTCTCGACTATCTCACCTACGAGAAGAACTCCTCGCCCAACACCATCTCTGCCTACCGGATGGACCTCGAGCAGTTCATCACCTTCCTCTGCAACGACTACTTCATTCTTGGGCGGGATCAGCTTGACCTGCAGAAGGTCGACCACCTCACCGTTCGTTCGTACCTCGCGTTCCTGGCGCGGCGCAAGCTGGCGCGGGCGTCGGCGGCACGGCAGCTCTCGGCGCTGCGGTCGTTCTTCAAGTATCTAATGCGCGAAGGGGCGCTTGAAATGAATCCGGCCCGCAGCGTTGCCACACCGAAGCGGGAAAAGCATCTGCCGTCTGTGATGCAGCCGTCCGACGTGGTGTTGCTTCTCGAACAGGCCGACACGTCGACCACGCTCGGCATTCGCGATCGCGCCTTTCTGGAGGTCATGTACGCCTCGGGGTTGCGCATCAGCGAGCTCGTAGGCATCGACATCGAAGATGTCGAGCTACGCGCGCGGCTGGTGAAAGTACGCGGCAAGGGCTCGAAACAGCGCATCGTGCCGTTCGGTTCAAAGGCGGAGGAGGCGATCCTTGCCTGGCTTGCCTCTCGCGGCGATCTCGTGTCAAACATCGAGGAGCCGGCGCTTTTCGTGAACTATCGCGGTGAGCGGATCACCACGCGCAGCGTCCGGCGCCTCTTCGACCGCTACGTGCGCAAGGCCTCGTTGCGCGCCGGCATCTCACCACACACGATGCGGCACTCCTTCGCCACGCACCTGCTCAACGCCGGCGCCGATCTTCGCGGCATCCAGGAGTTGCTCGGCCATGTGTCTCTTTCGACGACCCAGAAGTACACGCACCTCAACGACTTCCAGTTGATCGCCGTTTACAGGAAGGCGCATCCGAAAGCGTAGCGGCCTCTCGTCGGCATAGACTCTGAAAGCATGACCAACCGCCTAGCGAACGAAACCTCACCCTACCTCCTGCAACACGCGCACAACCCCGTCGACTGGTATCCCTGGGGCGACGAGGCCTTCGCCAGGGCGCGCACGGAGGACAGACCGGTGTTTCTGTCGATCGGCTACTCGGCGTGCCACTGGTGCCACGTCATGGAGCGGGAGTCATTCGAGAACGACGACATCGCCGCCATGCTGAACGAGAGCTTTGTTTCGATCAAGGTCGACCGCGAGGAGAGGCCGGACGTCGACTCGATTTACATGGAAGCGGTGCAGATGATGACCGGTCACGGCGGCTGGCCGATGTCGATGTTCCTGACGCCGGCAGGCGTGCCGTTCTATGCCGGGACCTACTTTCCGCCGGATGACCGTCACGGTATGCCCGCCTTCCGGCGCGTGCTCGAGCACGTGGCGCATACCTACCGTTCGCGGCGGACGGACGTCGAAGCGGCGTCGGCCGAAGTGATTCGAAGTCTGAGCACGGTCAAGTTTCAGGGAGGTGGTGCACTCGAGCACGATGCGCTCGATCGGGCGGCGGCTCACATCGCCCAGAATTACGACCCGGTCAATGGTGGTTTCGGCAGCGCACCAAAGTTTCCGCCGTCGATGTCGCTCGACTTCCTCATGCAGGTGGCGTGGAGAACAAACGACCGGGAGCTCGACGGCATCATCACCAATACGCTGACGAAGATGGCCCACGGTGGGATGTACGATCAGATCGGCGGTGGCTTCCATCGATATTCCGTTGATGACCACTGGCTCGTCCCGCACTTCGAGAAGATGCTGTACGACAACGCCCTCCTGGCGCGCCTCTACACGCGCGCCTGGCAGTGGAAAAAGGACCCGTTTTTTGCCCGGGTCGTGAGTGAGATCCTCGGATACGTCGAGCGCGAGATGACCTCGCCCGAGGGCGGCTTCTATGCGACGCAGGATGCCGATAGCGAGGGGGAAGAGGGGAAGTTCTACGTCTGGTCGCGCGCCGAGGTCATGTCGATTCTGGGCGAGGAGGAAGGGCGGATTTTCTGTGCGCTTTACGACATCACCGACCGAGGAAATTGGGAGGAGCAGAACATCCTCAACGTACCGCGCGACCCCGCGGCGGTGGCGGCCGATCTCGGCGTTTCGCTCGATCGGCTCGGCGACATTTCCGCACGGGGCAAATGCAAGCTCTACGGCGTCCGCGCGCAGCGCGTCTGGCCGGCGCGCGACGAAAAGATCCTGGCTGGATGGAACGGCTGGATGCTGGCCGCATTCGCCGAAGCAGCAGTCGCGTTCGATCGCGACGGCTATCGCGACGTCGTCCGCCGCAACGCCGACTTTCTGCTGACGCGCATCGACGGCGGCCGCTTGATGCGCACTCCGAAGATTCCCGGTTTGCTCGAAGACTACAGCGGCGTCGCCTGGGGGCTGGCGCTTGCCTACGAGGCCACGCACACGCGGCGCTACCTCGACGCCTCACGCCAGTTGGCGGATCAGATCCTCGAACGATTTACAGACGAGGAGAACGGTGGATTCTTCGACACGCCGATCGATCACGAAGCGCTGATCACCCGGCCGAAAGATTTGTTCGACAACGCCACGCCTTCGGGCAACTCCGTTGCCGCCGATGTGCTTCTCCGGCTAGCTCTTCTCTTCGGAGACGAACGGTACGCTGTTGCGGCGACAAAGACACTGGAAGCAATCGCGCCGCTGGCTGAGCGGTATCCGTCCGGTTTCGGCCTTCTCCTCGGCGTTGCCGAATGGCGCGCGGGACAGCCGAAGGAGATCGCGATTACGGGCTCGCTCGACGACGCGGCCTTCCGCTCGCTCCGCAGGATCGCCGGCGAAGAGTATCTTCCGCATCGGATTCTCGTCGCAGGAGACAGCGCGCCCGATCTGCCGTTGATGCAGGGCCGCCCTGCCGGCCACGTGCTCGCGTACGTCTGCGAAGCTTACATGTGCGTGGAACCGACAGCGGATCCGGAGCGATTGCGGGCGTTGTTGCAGGTGTAACGCGGAGTCAGTTATCGAGCCCCTCGCGGAGATACTCCTCCTCCATCAACTGGTGGAAGAGCATCTCGTACTCGCGGGAGCGCGCGGCCGGCGGCTTCTTCATCGTGGCGATGCGTCGCCGGACGTTCTCTTCGCGCTCTTCCTCGCGCTTCAGTTCGTCGGCCAGCGCGTGGGCGATCGACTGGCGGACGACTTCACGTTCCTTCAGAAGCGCGACGGCCTTCGTGCGCGTCATCGCTTCCAGAAGGTCGCGCGCGAGCTGCGTCACGCGCTCGCGCGAGATTTTATGCATGCCTGATTGTACGTCGCCATCGACTCAGTGAATCGTGTCGTCATCAGGAGATTCGTCAGCAATTTCGGAATCACCGGCCGGGATTTCTTCATCCCCTTCGTCTTTGTCGACCAGCTTCACGGCGGCGACCACGAGATCGTTCTCGTCGATGTTGATGACGCGGACGCCCTGCGTGTTCCGTCCGATCGACCGGATGTCGGCTACGTTCGTGCGAATGATCATCCCCTGTTCGGTGATCAACAGCACCTGATCGTCCTCGAAGACGTAGGAGATACCGGCCACCTTGCCGTTCTTGTCGGTGGTCTTGATGTTCGTGACACCGATGCCACCGCGCGACTGCAGGCGATAGGCGGAGACCGGCGTGCGCTTGCCGAAGCCTTTTTCCGTGATCGTCAGCACCTGGCCGCGTTCGTCGGAAACGATGATCTCGGCGTCGTCGCCTTCCGGCTCGCTTTCGACGATCTCCGGCTCTTCGCCATCGGCCAGCGGCTCCGGAGCAGCCTCGCCGGAAGCGGGGAGAACATCCATCTCCACGACGTAGTCACCTTCGCGGAGAGAGATGCCTTTGACCCCTGCTGCGCCGCGGCCCATCGGACGAACGCCGTTTTCGTTGAAGCGAATCGCCATGCCGTCGTGCGTCCCGATGAAAATCTCGTCGCCGCCTTGTGACAGCCGTACGGCGTAGAGGTCATCGCCCTCGTTGATGTCGATGGCGATGATGCCGTTGGCGCGGACGTTCGAGAACGCCGTCAGCTCGGTTTTCTTGATCTTGCCGGCGCGCGTGACCATGACGACGTACTTGGCGTCATTGAAGTCGCGAACGGTCAGCAGGGCACGCACGCTCTCGCCCTGTTCGACGGTCAACAGGTTCACGATTGCCTTGCCGCGCGCGTTGGAGGCAACCTCGGGGATCTGATGCACCTTGATCCAGTAGAGACGTCCGCGATCGGTGAAGACCAGGACATACGAGTGTGCGCTGGCTACAAAGAGATGCTCGACGATGTCTTCTTCCTTCGTCTGCATGCCGATGCGGCCTTTGCCGCCGCGGCGCTGCGCGCGATAGAGCGACAGCGGCGAGCGCTTGATGTAACCGCCGCGCGACACGGTGATGACCATGTCTTCGTCGGCGATCATGTCTTCGATGGTGATGTCGCTGGCCTGCGGCACGATCTCGGTACGGCGCTCATCGCCATAGGCTTCTTTGATGTCGCGCAGCTCGGCGCCGATGATGCCGAGAACCAGAGTCTCGGAGCCGAGGATCTCGCGCAGACGGCTGATCGTGGCCTGCACCTCTTCGTACTCGGCGATGATCTTCTCGCGCTCCAGGCCGGTCAGGCGCTGCAACCGCATGTCGAGAATGGCCTGCGCCTGCACGTCGCTGAACTGCCAGCGTTCGATCAGGCCGCTCTTCGCCTCCGGCGGCGTCCGGCTGCTGCGGATGAACGCGATCAACGCGTCGAGGATGTCGAGCGCTTTGACGAGACCTTCGAGGATATGAGCGCGCTCCTCGGCCTTGCGCAGATCGAAGCGCGTCCTGCGGACGACGATCTCTTTCCGGTGCTCGACGAAGTGATGGAGCAGCGTCGGGAGGTCCATCACCTCCGGCCGGTTGTTGACGATGGCCAGGAAGATGATGCCGAACGTCGTCTGCATCTGCGTGTTGCGGTAGAGGTTGTTGAGCACGACCTCGGCGATGGCATCGCGCTTCAACTCAATCACGATGCGCATCCCTTCGCGGTCGGATTCGTCGCGCAGATCTGAGATTCCTTCGATCCTCTTGTCGTGAACCAGCTCAGCGATCTTCTCGAGCAGCCGCTTCTTGTTCGTCATGTACGGAATCTCCGTCACGACGATCTGCTCGCGGTCACCCTTTTTCATCGCCTCGATGGCGGCGCGGGCGCGCACCTGGATGATGCCGCGGCCGGTGTTGTATGCCTCGTAGATCCCTTCGATGCCGAAGATGAAACCGGCGGTCGGAAAATCGGGCCCCGGCATCACGCTCATCAGCTCCTTGACGGTCGCGTGCGGGTTCTCGATCACCATCAGACAGGCGTCGATCACCTCGCCAAGGTTGTGTGGCGGGATGTTCGTGGCCATGCCGACGGCGATGCCTGACGAGCCGTTGACGAGAAGGTTCGGGTACTTGGCCGGCAACACCGACGGCTCGCTCTCCGTGCCGTCGTAGTTCGGGATGAAGTCGACCGTCTCCTTGTCGATGTCATCCCGCATCAGCTCTTCGGCAAGGCGCGTGAGCCGGACCTCGGTGTAACGCATGGCCGCCGGATTGTCGCCGTCGACGGAGCCGAAGTTTCCCTGGCCATCGACCAATCGGTAGCGCATCGAAAAGTCCTGCGCCATGCGGACGACGGAGTCATAGATCGCGGAGTCGCCGTGCGGGTGATACTTACCCATCACGTCGCCGACGATGCGTGCCGATTTCTTGTACGCCTTGCCGGCCGTATTTCCCTGTTCGTACATCCCGTAGAGGATGCGGCGGTGCACCGGCTTGAGGCCGTCGCGGACGTCGGGCAGCGCGCGGCCGATGATGACCGACATCGCGTAGTCGAGATACGACTTGCGCATCTCGTCTTCGATGTTGACGGGGAAGCGCTGCTCGTTGTGAGTTGTGTAGTCGAAGTCGTCGCTCATTTTAGATATCGAGGTTCTTCACTTCCAGCGCGTTGTCCTGAATGAACACGCGCCGCGGCTCGACCTGATCGCCCATGAGCACCGTGAAGAGCTCCTCGGCGCCGACGCCGTCTTCAATTTTGACCTGCAACAGACGCCGCTTTTGGGGATCCATCGTCGTTTCCCAGAGCTGCTCGGGATTCATCTCTCCGAGACCTTTGTAGCGGCTGATAGCCAGGCCTTTCTTGGCCAGGTCGTAGATGCGCTCGATCAGATCGTCGATGGTGATGACGACATCCGAGGCGTCGTTGTGTTTCAGGGTGTACGGCGGCAACCCGAAGGCGGAGAGCTGTTCGAACGACTTCGCCATCTGACGGTACTCGTAGGTCGAAAGCAGCTCGCTGTTGATGATGACCTTCTTGCCGGTGCCGTTGCCGCCGACGGAGAACTGGATCGTCGGCGTCTCGGTCTCCTCGTCGGTCATCAGGCGCACGTGCTCGAAGCCGTGAGCCGTGAGCGCCTTCGCTAGCGACGTGAGCTTGTCGGAATCGCCCATGGCGCTGCGGTCGAGGAAGCCCTCAGCGAACAACACGTCGAGAGCCTCACGAGGTACACCGCGCGACTGCAGCTTGCGGGCGTGACTCTGGTACTCCTCCATCCGCTGCATCATGTTCACCAGCGCATCGCCCTTGAGCGATAGGCCGGCTTGGGGAGTGATTTCCACGCTCTCTGAAACGCGCGTGAGAAGGAAGCGCGAAAGCTCGCCTTCGTCCTTGATGTACGAATCCTTTTTCCCCTGCGAGACCTTGAACAACGGCGGCTGGGCGATGAAGAGAAATCCGCGGTCGATGATCTCGCGCATGTAGCGGAAGAAGAACGTCAGGATCAGCGTACGGATATGCGAGCCGTCGACGTCGGCGTCCGTCATGATGATGATCTTGTGATAGCGGAGCTTGGCGATATCGAAATCGCCGGCGCCGATGCCAGTACCGAGGGCCGTGATCATCAGCCGGATTTCCTCGGAGGAAAGCATTTTGTCGAGACGCGCCCGCTCGACGTTGAGGATCTTGCCTTTGAGCGGCAGGATAGCCTGGAAGCGGCGATCGCGCCCCTGTTTGGCCGAGCCGCCCGCGGAATCACCCTCGACGAAATAGATCTCGCAGAAGCGGGGATCGCGCTCCTGGCAGTCGGCCAGCTTGCCCGGCAGCGAAGCTGAGTCGAGCGCGCCCTTGCGGCGGGTGAGGTCGCGCGCTTTGCGTGCGGCTTCGCGAGCCCGGGCAGCTTCGATGACCTTCTCGACGATGCGGCGGACTTCCTTCGGATTCTCTTCGAGAAACTCGCCGAGGCGCTCGCCAACAACCTGCTCGACCCACGTCTTCACGTGCGACGAGACGAGCTTGTCCTTCGTCTGCGAGGAGAATTTCGGGTCGCGGATCTTGACGGAAATCACACAGCTCAGGCCCTCGCGGATGTCGTCGCCTTCCAGGCTGAGCTTCAGCTTCTGGAGGATGCCCGAGGCCTCGATGTACTTGTTCATCGTCCGCGTCAGCGCGGCCTTGAAGCCGACGAGGTGCGTGCCGCCGTCGAGGTTCTTGATCGTATTCGTAAAGCAGTAGAGGTTCTCGGTGTACCCCTCGTTCCACTGCAGCGCGATCTCCACGGCCTCGCCGTCTTTTTCGTCACGGATGAAGATCGGATCGTCGTGCAGCGGAACCTTGTTCTTGTTCAGATCCTTGACGAACGAGACGATGCCGCCCTGATAGCAGAACTCGTGCTTTTTCTCCGTGCGGTCATCGGCGATTGCGATGAAAACGCCGGAGTTGAGGAACGCCAGCTCGCGAAGACGCTGCGAAAGCGTTTCAAAGTTCATCTCCTTCACGGAGAAAATTGCTGAATCGGCCTTGAACGTCACGCGCGTTCCGCGCTGCGCCGTTTTCTCGCCGCGGGCGATTGGCTTGGTGGGCACGCCGCCCTCGTAACGCTGGCGCCAGATGTAGTCGTCGCGATGAATCTCCAGCTCCAGCCACTCGGAAAGAAAGTTCACCACCGAGACACCGACGCCATGCAGACCGCCGGAGACTTTGTACGAGTTGTTGTCGAACTTACCGCCGGCGTGCAGCTCGGTCATGATGACCTCGGCCGCGGAGCGGTTCTCTTCCTTGTGCAGATCGACCGGGATGCCGCGGCCGTTGTCTTCGACCGTCACCGAGTTGTCGGTGTGGATGGTGACCAGGACCTTGTTCGCGTAGCCGGCCAGCGCTTCGTCGATGGCGTTGTCGACGACTTCGTAGACCATGTGGTGAAGACCGGTGATGTCATCCGTGTCGCCGATGTACATGCCGGGGCGCTTGCGGACGGCGTCGAGCCCCTTGAGAACTTTGATGTCTTCCGCGGTGTAATCGCCCGCGATCGAGGGGGTTTGCGGGGTGATTTCGGACGATTCGAATTCGCTATCGTCAGTGGTGTAGTCGTCTGCCATTCAATTGCTTTCCAGCGTTGGGTTGTGCGGTAGGTTGGCGCGTCTCCCGACGAGCCATTTCGCGAGGTACACGCCGCGTCTGAGAACGCTGAATTGTACCGCGAATATTGCGTTCCACGGAACGTTTCACGGCAAATCAAAGATCGATATAACTCGCCCATTTTCAATGAGTAAGCGGCGATGCGGTCCCGCTTCCAGCGTCCGCAGGAACCGTTCCTTTGCAGAGGTTGCAAAAACCTGCGTCCGGGACGGCAGTTTGAGCAGCAGTTGTTCGAGAATTTCGAGGTCGAGCTCGGCATCGATGTCGTCGAGAAGAAACAATGCCGGCTCGTCAAAACGACGCCGGAAAAGAGTCAGTTTGGCGAATTTCAGGAAGAGGACGACCATCTTCTGCTCCCCTCCCGACAACACCTCGGCGGCAGGCCTTCCGTCCACCGAAAACTCGAGCAGGTCGCGCTGCGGGCCGACAAGGGACATCCGCGCCCGCAACTCCTCACGCCGTATGCGTGGAAGAGCGTCCACGCTGCTGGGCCGGTAACCGATCGCGAGATTATTGATGTGGTATCCGTGCTCCGCAACGATCTCCGCGAACGCTCCCAGGAGCGCCTCGGTGTATGTGGTCCGCCCTTCCTGGATAGGAGCAGCGGCCGCGGCGAGCTCCGCATCCCACGCGTTGAGCGATGACGTGTCACCGCCCGCCAGGAGCGCGTTGCGCTGCCGCAGAGCACGTCCGTAGCGGCTGACCGCCTCGAGATAGGCGGGGTCGATACTGGCGATACCGCGATCGAGAAAACGCCGACGTTCTTCCGGCGCACCGCGAAGAATATCGAGCCGCGCGGACGAATAGGCAAAGACGCTCATCGTGTTGACGTACCCAGGCAGCGCCACACGCTCGCCGTTGATCAGCAGCACACGACGCCTCACTTCGCCGGTCTCCAACCCGACCGAGAGCGTCTTGTCGACGCCGAAGCGATGCAACAGACCGGAGACGAAGACACTCGGCGATCCGAATTGAAAAACACTGGCGACGCGCGCCGTGCGGAACGACTTCGTCGTCGCCAGGAAGTAGATCGCTTCGAGAAGGTTGGTCTTCCCCTGACCGTTTCGCCCGACGACGATGTTGACGTGATCGTGAAACGCGACTTCGTCGGAACTCAGGTTGCGGAAGTGTTGGCTTGTGAGGCTTCGGAGAATCACGGGAGGTCTATTCAGACGCCACTGTTGGCCGAGCCTTGGGCAATCAACGCTGCCGGCCGTGCCGGCTCACGCCGTCAAACGCATCGGCATGACCACGTATAGGTATTCGTACGCCAGGTCGGCGTCGTTCGACGACGGTCGGCCGATGCATTGGCTGTTCTCGTCCTTCAGATCGAGGGATACCTGCTGCGTGTCGACGGCGCTCAGAAAATCGGTGACGTATGCGGCGTTGAGGCCGACGAAGAAGGGATTGCCGGCGTAGTCGATGGGGACCGTTTCACGGGCGTCGCCAAGCTCCGGGTTCGTTGACGAGACAGTCAGCTTCCCCGGCGCGAAATCGAACCGGACCGCGCGCGTCCTTTCGTTCGCAACGAGCGAGATTCGGCGAATCGTCGCAAGCAGACGTTCGCGATCGACGAGTACCTTACGATCGTTGTCGCGGGCGATGACTTCCATGTAGTTTGGGAAGTTGACGTCGATCATCCGCGCAAGAAGACGCCGCTCGGCGGCCTCGAAGAAGAGATGGTTCTCCGATACGCCGAAACGCACCGTGCCGTCTTCGCCAGGCTCGAGACGCATGATCTCTTCCATCGCCTTGCGGGGCACAAGAATCGTCAGTTCGTTGACTTTGCCCTTGCCGTTGCTGCCCTGCGGGAAGTTGATCAGCGCCATGCGATGACCATCGGTGGCAACCATCTCCATCTTTGTCGGCAGTACCTTGAGAAGGGCGCCGTTGAGCTGGAAACGTGTCTCCTCGTGCGTGATGGCAAACTTGACTTTGGACACCATCGTCTTCAGCTCATCGAGCGGGATGTCGTATGCGTCGGTGACGTTGACCGTCGGCAGCGTCGGATAGTCCTCGGCCGGCAATCCAAGCAGACGGAACTTGGCTGTTCCGGAATCGATGAGGAGCGAGTTGTTCTCCTGCAGCGTGATGTGGACGTCTTCGTCAGGAAGTGACCGGACGATGTCGAAGAGACGCTTCGCCTCGATCGTGACGCCCCCCGATGTTGTGATGCGGGCTGCGCAGGAGCTGAGAATGGTTACATCGAGATCGGTCGCAGCCATCTGCAGCCGGCCGTCTTCGGCGCGGAGCAGCACGTTCGACAGGATCGGAATCGTCGAGCGCTTTTCGACGACTCCCTGGCAGAGTTGCAGCTCTTTCTGAAGATCAGCTTTTGCAACGGTCAGCTCCATGTCTCTTCCTTCAGAACAAAGTCTTTATTCTTAGTGGTAGTGGCAGTAGATGCGTGCGGAAAAACTCGGCATCACGCTGCAAAGGTTTCGAAAGTATAGCAGTTCCTTCCAAGGTGAAACTGCGGGTTTCGGTGCGGAAAATCGATGGAGATTTTTCACGATTTCCGCAGTCGGACGGCGGTTCCGAAACGAGAGCACTTTTGTCCGCAGGATTTCGACGGATCTTTCCGCAGAGGCTGTGGAAAGCGGTCTCACGGTTTCGTAGGCACTCCAACCCCGAGACCGCGTAACCTCGCTACCTCGCAACCGCGTCTCATCGGAACTGCTTCATCAGCCCTTCGAGCACACGCGCGAACTGAGGGTCGTTCTGCATCTTCTCGTCGATCTTTTCGACCGAGTACATCACCGTGGAGTGATGCTTGTTGTTGAAGATGCGGCCGATCTCAGGGTACGAGAGATCCGTCAGATGCTTGCACATGTACATCGCCACCTGGCGTGGGAAGGCGATGGTCTGGGCGTTCGATTTGGATTTGAGATTGGTCACCGTGGTGCCGTAGTGCGCGGCGACGACGCGAACGATCTCCGGCGGCGTGATCGGTTTGTTGTCTTTCGAAAGCAGTTCCTTGAGCGCTTCCTTCGTCAGCTCGAGTGAGATCTCCTGCCTGCCGGCCATCGACGCGTAGACCACGACGCGGTTGAGCAGACCTTCGAGCTCGCGGATGTTCGTGCGCACCCGCTCGGCAATGAAGAGAGCGGCGTCGTTCGGCAGATCGATCTTTTTCTCCTCGGCCTTCCGGCGGAGGATGGCCACCTTCGTCTCGAGGTCAGGTGGCTGGATGTCGGCGATCAACCCCCACTCGAAGCGGGAGCGAAGGCGATCTTCGAGCGTCGGGATCTCTTTTGGAGGCGCGTCGGAAGTGAAGACGATTTGCTTCTGCGCTTCATACAGCGCGTTGAAGGTGTGGAAGAACTCCTCCTGCGTTCGCTCCTTGCCAGCCATGAACTGAATGTCGTCGAGGAGGAGGGAGTCGACCTTGCGATAGCGGTCGCGGAAGAGCTGCATCCGGTCGTAACGGATCGAGGTGATGAGCTCGTTGATGAAGGCGTCGGCCGACATATAGACGACCTTTGCGCCGGGCTTGTTGTCCCGGAGCTGCTGTCCGATTGCCTGGATCAGATGCGTCTTGCCGAGCCCCGCCCCACCGTAGATGAATAGCGGATTGAACGAGCCGGCGGGGTTTTCCGCGATCGATTTTGATGCGGCGAATGCCAGCTCGTTCGACTTGCCGACGACGAAGGTCTCGAAACGGTATCCTGGGTTGAAGATCGAGGTGGGCAGATCGACGGACGGCGGTGGCCCTGAGGGGAGGATAATATCGCCGCCGGTCTCGGTATCGGCGACGAGGTGAAGGTTGAGATGATCGGTCGAAAGCTCGTCGAGGATGGCGCGGATCTGCTGCGCGTAGTTCTGACGGATCTCGCTGACGAAACGCTGCGACGGCACACTGACATCGATCGTGTCGCCCTTCTGGGCGAGGAAACGGGTAGGTGCAAACCACGTTTCATACTGAGCAGTATCAATGGTTTGCTCGAGCCGATCGAGGACTTGCTTCCATAGGTTCATCGTCGCAGATTCACTGCCGGGCGGGGTCTATCCTTTTGAAAATCAACAGCTTTTCCACAGCTGCGGAAAATCCCGGCCTGAAAAAGGGGAGGCGAATATAGCACACGGTTGGACGGCTGGCCGTGGTCACGAGGTCTCGCGGTTACGTGGTCTCGTGGTGTTTGGGTTGCAAGGTTGCAAGGTTGCTGAGTTGCTGAGTTGCTGGGTTGCAAGGTTGCTCAGTTGCAAGGTTGCTTGGTTGCGAGGCGAAGGGCTACGGGTTGATGGTTCAGGCTCAGCAATTCAAGCAACCCCAGCAACCCAGCAACCTTGCAACCCAGCAACCCAGCAACCCAGCAACCCGCGAGACCGCGAGACCGCGAGACCGCGCAACCCCGAGACCCCGAGACCCCGGAATAGCCCACTACCACCCCACGTTCCGCCCGGTCGCTGGCTGGTTTGACGACCCTCCGACCCGCCGCTATACTCCCCGCTTTCTTTTCAGAAGGTTAAGGAAAACATGAAGCGTACATTTCAGCCGAACAACCGCCGCCGCAAGCGCACGCACGGTTTTCTGGTCCGGATGCGGACCAAAGACGGGCAGGCGGTGCTTTCGCGCCGCCGCCGTAAGGGCCGCAAGCGCCTGGCGGTCTAGTCCTTTGTCAGCCGATGCCGGCGGACTTTCCGCCAGCTCCGAGGCTCTGCCGAAAGAGAAACGATTGGCAAAACGTCGCGAGTTCCTTCGCGTCTATGAGGCCGGCCGCAAACTCTTTTCCCGCTACAGCGTTCTCTTTTTTGCCGCCAACGGCTTGCCGTACTCGCGGGTTGGGATCACCGCGACCAAGAAAAGCGGCAAAGCCAACGTGCGCAACCGGCTCAAACGGTGGACTCGGGAGATCTATCGCCACCAGCGAGAACCGCTCGGCCTCGACACTCGTGGCATCGACGTCGTCGTGAACATCAAACCGAACGCCGCCCAGGCGGCATGGCCCGACTATAGTCTCGACCTGCAACGCGCCTTGAAGCGCGTCGTATCAGAGAGCGCCAGTTCCCGATGAGTCATGCGATCGATCGCTCTCGCGCCGCTCCGTTTTTACAAGCGATTTCTCTCGCCACTGCTGCCGCCGATGTGCCGGTTCGATCCCACCTGCTCGATTTACATGATGCAGGCGATCGAAAAGCACGGCACACTGCGCGGAATCTGGCTCGGCGTGCGCCGGCTCGCACGATGCCACCCGTTCAATCCTGGAGGTTGGGACCCGGTCCCTTGAGATGGAAAAACGAATCTTTGTCGCAGTACTGATCTCGATCGGGTTCCTCTGGCTTTGGGCGGCGGTCGCTCCGAAGCTCTTTCCCGACCTGATGAAAAAGCCGGTGCCGGAGAAGGCCGCGGTGACGGCGACCACCGAGACCACGGCTTCCGTTCCGGCAGCCCCTCCAACATCGACCACGTCGACGACGACGGAGACAACGACGACGGCGGTCGAGCTGCCTGCCTCCGTCCCGGCGGTTGCGCCGATCGCGGCATCCGCGCAAACGATCACGAAGGTCATCACCGACGACTTCGCCGCGAAGTTCTCGAACCGCGGGGCGGAGTTGGTTTCGTTTCAACTCACGAATTACAAGGCCAAGCCGAGCTCGAAAACGGATCAGAGCAAAGTCGAATTGGTGAAAGACCGCGAGCCGAACCGAACCGACTTCCCCTTCGCCATCGAAGCCACCGACGCGAAATTCACGCGTGCTGCGAATAGCGCGCTCTACACCGTCCGTGAATTCGATGAGAAGGGATCGCACGTCATCGAATACCGCTGGTCCGATGGGGTCCGCGCCGTCACGAAGACCTTTCGGTTCAACGGCGAGTACCTCTTCAACTTCGCGGTTTCCGTAACACCGCCCATCGGCTACCGCGTCGCCATCGGTCCGGGAATCCGGACGCTCGGACCTGACGAGAAGGACAACCAGTTCATCATCACCGGAAATGGCGTCGTGCAGCGCGATGACAGCCTGACCGTCATTCGCCGCGAGAAGGCCGGCACGCTGAGCATCTTCCCTTCGGTCCAGTACGTCGGTGTCGAGGACAATTACTTCCTCACCGTGCTGCGCCCGGAGAAGTCGTCCGGAGCGATCATCAGGGCGATTGACGTCCCTGCCGGCGGCAACAGTGAAAAACGCCGGGAGGTGTACGCCGCCGTCAATGCCGCACCGGACGGCGTGGTGTCCGGCGCCGCCTATTTCGGACCGAAAGAGGCCAAGGTCGTCGACCGATACGGTTTCGAGAAAACGCTGCAGCTAGGCTACTTCGGCATCATCGCCCGTTTCTTCCTGGCGGCACTTCTCTGGTTGAACCGCTTCACGAAGAACTACGGTTTCGCCATCATCCTCCTGACCATCATCATCAAGGTCGTGCTCTATCCGCTGCAGCACAAGTGGATCGTCTCGATGAAGAAGATGCAGAAGCTTCAGCCGAAAATGGAGTCGATCAAGGCACGTTACAAGAAGGCCAAGACCGATCCCGAGCAGCGGCAGAAGATGAACGCCGAGATGATGAAGCTGTATCAGGTGGAGGGAATCAATCCAGCAGGCGGCTGTCTCCCGTTCGTGCTGCAGATCCCGATCCTCTGGGGCTTCTACGGTCTGCTCACGCACGCCATCGAGCTCCGCGGCGCACCGTTCATGCTGTGGATCCACGATCTGTCGATGAAGGACCCGTACTACATCACGCCGGCGCTGATGACGATTACGATGTTCATCCAGCAGGCCATCACGCCGTCGACGGCGGATCCGGCCCAGAAGCGGATGTTCCTGATCATGCCGTTGGTGATGGGATGGATTTTCAAGGAGTTCCCGACCGGCGTCGTGCTTTACTGGCTGATGCAGAACCTCCTGACGATCGCGCAGCAGGTCATCATGAACAAATTTTGGAAGGATCACCCGTCGGACCCGACGCCGGCGTGATCGTGCGGAACAAACCATGGCGCAACGATTCGAAGGCAAGAATCTCGACGAAGCATTGACGATGGCGTCGGAAGCGTTCGGCGTCGAGCGCGTTCAATTGACGTATCACGTCGTCCTCGAAAAACGAGGCTTTCTCGGCGGCTTCAAACGCATCGTCGTCGAAGCCGAGGTCAATGAGGCCGCGGTGGCACAACCGGCGCCGCCGGCGGCGGCGTCCATCCCGGGAAGAGCGGCGCGGAACGCCGGCGGTGGGGGGCGTGGACGCGGAGGCCGTGACCGCGGACGCGGACGTGGAGATGGCCGCGATCGTGGTGGCCGTTCGGCCGGCGGCAATCGCGCCCGCGAACCGCGGCGGGAACACGAGGACGACTTTCAGACCGGCGACTTCGAGCGCTTCGCCGGCGAGATCCCGGAACAGGGGACGGAGTCCGAGCAGGCTGGCGTCGTGCGCGCCTGGTATGCGCAGGTGATCGAGCTGGCAAGGCTGCAACTCGAGATCCGTACCGAGGAGAACGAGACGCAGATCATCGTGCGCCTGTTCGGAGGCGATGCCCGGCTTCTGACCGAGCAGCACGGCGAGCTTCTCGACGCCATTCAGGTTCTCGGCAACAAAGCTCTCGTCGGCCGCAAGGTCGAGAAGGAAATCGAGCTGAATTGCGAGGCATTCAAGGAGCGGCGCGCCGAGCAGCTCGCCGAGAAGGCCCGCGAGCTGGCCGACCGCGTCCGCGACTCCGGCCGCGAGCAGCTCCTGCCGGCCATGACCCCGATCGAGCGCCGCCTCGTTCACCTCGCGTTGCAGGAAGACGCGGATGTGACCACGGAGTCGCGCGGCGACGGCTTCTACAAACGGGTGGCCATCGTCATGCGAGGCGACGCCGCGGAGTAGCGGTGTGTGGTTACTGAGTTGCTTGGTTGCTGAGTTGCTCGGTAGCTATTTTCGTGCTGTAACCCAGCAACTCAGCAACCCAGCAACCCAGTAACTCAGCAACCCACCGTGGCAACCGGGCAATCAGAACTCGACACCATCGTCGCTCCCGCCACCCCCCTCGGCAGGGGCGCGCTCGCCATCGTCCGTATCGATGGACCTCGAAGCGCCCCGATTCTGAGAACGCTCGGAGGCATCGCCCCAGACGCGCGCATGGCCACGCGCGCCCAATTGATGCATAACGGCGTCGTGCTCGATGAATGTATTGCCATCCGCTACGCATCGCCACACTCATTCACCGGCAACGATCTCGTCGAGCTCACGCTGCATGGCAGTCCGCTCCTGGTTGAGCGCGTCATCGCGGCGGTGGTGGAGTTGGGAGCGCGGATGGCCGGCCCGGGCGAGTTTACGGAGCGGGCCGTGCTGAACGGAAAGCTCGACCTGGTTCAGGCCGAATCGATCGCCGATCTGATCCATTCTCGCACGGCGCTGCAGGCCAAACTGTCACTCGGAAATCTGCAGGGAGAATTGAGTCGCCGCGCCATGGCGATACGTGAATCGCTGCTTCACGTGGTCTCGCGCCTCGAGGCCGCACTCGACTTCTCGGAAGACGGTTATGAGTTCATCACCCGCGCCGACGCACGTCTGCGGATCGAAGGGGCGATCGCCGATACCAACGCGCTCGCGGAATCGTATCGCCGGGGGAAGGCCACTATCTCCGGCCTTTCGGCAGTGATCCTCGGACGTCCAAACGCCGGCAAGTCGACGCTGCTCAACCGGCTTGTCGGTAGCGACCGGGCCATCGTCACGCCGATTCCGGGGACGACGCGGGACATCGTGCGCGAGACGATCGAGATCGGCGGACTGCCGGTGACGATCGCGGATACCGCCGGGCTTCGACGCAGCGGGGATGTCGTGGAGGAGATCGGTGTCGCGCGCGCGCGCGACGCAGCCGGAAGCGCGGACATGATCCTCTACCTCGTCGATGCGACTGTGGGGTTAACCGATGATGACGAGCACGCCGCTTTTCAGGATGCGCTTATTATTTACACTAAGATCGACCTCGCGCCGGCACCTGTTGGTGAGCTTGGTATCAGCGTAACGGCCGAGCGCGGCATCGATGAGCTGCTGAGCAGGCTCGACAGTCTGGTGCGCGAGGAGTTTGCTGCGCCAGAAGGCAGTCTGGTCAACGAGCGGCAGCGTCAATCCGTGCTTGGATGCAGGGAAGCGCTCACGACGGCACTCGGCGCGCTCGATGCCGGACTCGAGGAACAGATCGTCCTGGTCGATCTTCATCGAGCCTCGACAGCCATTGGCCTGCTTACCGGTGCCATTACGCGCGACGAAGTGTTCTCGGAGATCTTCTCGAAGTTCTGCATCGGGAAGTGAGCGCTCTGGCGCCACTGTTCCACGTGAAACATGTTCGATGTAATCGTCATCGGTGGGGGCCACGCTGGCGCGGAGGCGGCTCGCGTCTGCGCACGCGGTGGGGTTCGCGTGGCACTGGTGACGATGCTGCGGGACGCGATCGGACGTATGTCCTGCAACCCAGCCATCGGCGGACTCGCCAAAGGAAACCTGGTCAAGGAAATCGACGCCCTGGGTGGCTTGATGGGGGAGGCGACCGACCGCGCCGGCATCCAGTTCAAGCTGCTGAACCGCTCCAAGGGGCCCGCCGTCCAGGGTCCCCGCGCCCAATGTGACCGCGATCTCTACGCCTCCGCAGTCCTGATGGTTCTCGAAGAAGAGCCGAATGTAACGATTGTCGAGGGGTCCGTCTCCTCGCTTCTGCGCGAAGGGGCGGCGGTTCGAGGAGTGGTGCTGAAAGAGGGCACGCGGCTTGGCGCCCGCGCTGTGATCGTCACCACTGGTACGTTTCTTCGCGCCTTGATGCACTCCGGTGAGCAGAAGACCGTCGGCGGCCGTTTCGGCGAGCCGGCCGCGGAAACGCTCTCGAACTCACTACGTGATCTCGGCTTGAAGCTCGGGCGGCTGAAGACAGGAACACCGCCGCGCGTCGACCGCACCTCCGTCGACTTCTCCAAGCTGGAGGAAGCACCCGGCGATGCGGATCCGCGGCCGTTCTCCATTCTTACCGACCGGCTCGCGCTGCCTCAGGTTCTCTGCCATCTCACGTACACGGGCGCCTTTGCCCATGAACTGATCCGCGCCAATCTGCATCGTGCGCCGATGTACTCCGGACAGATCCACGCCACCGGGCCGCGCTATTGCCCGTCGATCGAAGACAAGGTGGTCCGATTCGCGGAAAAGGGGCGCCATCAGGTTTTCGTCGAGCCGGAGGGCCTCGATCATCCCTGGCTTTACCTCAACGGCATCTCAACTTCATTGCCTCCTGACGTCCAGGACGGCGTAGTTCGCTCGCTTCCCGGTTTCGAAAACGCGGTCATCGCCCGCTATGGATATGCGGTCGAATACGATTTCAGCAATCCCGAGCAGCTCGATCCGACGTTGCAGGCTCGCGGCATCGACGGCCTTTTCCTTGCCGGTCAGATCAACGGCACCTCCGGTTACGAAGAGGCTGCCGCGCAGGGACTGCTGGCCGGGATCAACGCGCTCCAGACGATCCGCGGCGACGAGCCGGTCATTCTCCGGCGCGATCAGGCCTACGCCGCGGTAATGATCGACGACCTGGTCACACAAGGCACCGAAGAGCCGTACAGGATGTTCACCTCGCGCGCGGAGCACCGCCTCCTGCTCGGCTGCGACTCGGTTTACGAGCGCCTTTCGCCGATCGCCGCACGGCTCGGCATTCTCGATGACGAGAGGAAGCGGCGCGTCGATGCCCGCGTCACCCGCATGCAGCGGGCGAGGGACGTCGCCGAGTCGGCCAGCGTGACGCCGGACCGCGAGACCCTGATCTGGCTCGGCGCCGCGAACGTATCGCTCAACGAGAAAGCGACCATCGCCCGGCTGATGCAGCGCGCCGACTTCGATATCGAGCGCTTTACCGACGTCTGCGAGGCCGCCCTGCCCGATGTCGCCGGCGCCTTTCGAGCATTGAGCGGCGAGGAATCGGACGGCGTCGTCAGTCAACTTCGCTACGCCGGCTACATCGAACGTCAGCAGCGCGAAGCGTCACGGCAGTCGGATGAGGAAGGGTTGCGGATCCCGGCGGACATGTCGTACCGCCTTCCCGGGCTCTCCCGTGAGATGGTCGAGAAGCTGAGCTTCGTCCGTCCCGTCTCGCTGGGGCAGGCCAGCCGCATCCCTGGCGTGACGCCGGCAGCGATCTCAATCGTACGGATGCATCTCCGGCGCGGCGTCGCGCAGACGGCATGAACGCGCGGCTGGAGACGTACAAGCGAGAGCTCCTTCGCTGGAACGAGCGGATCAACCTCATCGGGCCCGAAGCGAAGGAGAACCTGGATGATCATGTTGCCGAGGCCATCACCGCGGCAGGCCTTCTCGCGCCGCGCGGCAACGTGCTCGACTTTGGGAGCGGGGGAGGACTGCCGGCCATTCCGATGGCCATCGTTTCGCCCGATGCCCGGTTTCACCTCGTCGAATCGGACCTGAGAAAGTGGGCTTTTCTGAAACACATCGTCCGCGCCTGCGAATTGAACGCGGTGGTTTACGGTGATAGATTGGCGCGCGCCGTGACCAGGTTCCCGCCCGACGTTCGCTTTTCTCTGGTTACATCGCGCGCCGTCGGAGCTCCCGAAGAATGGGTGCCGTCGCTGACGGCGTGGATGGAGCCGGGCGGGCGCATCGCACTCTTTCAAAGCTCGCCGGCAGTCGCTGCGATCGCTGGTTTTGAAGCGGGAGACGCCATTCCACTTCCCCGCGGAACCTCGAATTTTCTCGTGACTCTCGCGTTCCACGTGGAACAGTCAAACGCATGACGAAGATCGTCGCTCTGGCGAATCAAAAGGGCGGTGTCGGCAAGACGACGACCGCGATCAACCTCGGCGCCTCCGTCGCCGCTTGCGAGCGGCGTGTCCTGCTGGTCGATCTCGATCCTCAGTCGAACGCCTCCTCGGGCATCGGTGTAACCGAGGCCGATCCGTCGATGTACGACGTGCTCATCGAGAACATGCCGCTCCGGGACATCATCCGGCCGACCGAGATCCCCACTCTCTACCTGGCGCCGTCGTCGACCGATCTGGTCGGCGCCGAGGTCGAGCTGCGCGACGCCATCGGCCGCGAGTACTACCTCAAACGGGTTCTCGAACCGATCGCGGCCGAATACGACTACATCCTCATCGACTCGCCGCCGTCGCTCGGACTGCTGACCGTCAACGGCCTGACCGCGGCCAACTCCGTCCTCGTCCCGCTTCAAGCAGAGTACTTCGCGCTCGAAGGGGTCTCGCAACTGCTGGCCACCATCGACCGGGTTCGCGGCGCCGTCAACGCCGAACTGGAGATCGAAGGGATCGTCCTGACGATGTACGACGAGCGGGTCAATCTTGCTCGCCAGGTGGCCGAAGAGGTGCGCAACCACTTCGGCGAAAAAGTCTACAAGACGGTCATCCCCCGGAACATCCGTCTCAGCGAAGCGCCGTCGTTCGGCAAACCGATTATTCTGTACGACATCCGTTCGCGTGGAAGCGAAGCGTACGTAAGTCTGGCCAGGGAATTCATTCAGCGCGCGGAGAACGTGATCTGATGAACCACAAGAAAGTGCTCGGACGTGGTCTCGGCGCTCTCATTCCGCAGCGGCCGGAAGCGCCCGAAGCTCGTGCCACTCCCGGTCTCGCCGAGATTCCCATCTCGCAGATCCAGCCGAATCCCTACCAGCCGCGCAAGACCTTCAACGAAGCATCGATCGAAGAGCTGGCGCGCAGCGTTCGCGAGCATGGGATCGTGCAACCGCTCGTCGTCACCCGTGCCGGCGACAAGTACAAGCTCATCGCCGGCGAGCGCCGCTTCCGCGCCGCCCAGAAGGCCGGTCTCACTACCGTTCCTGCCCTGATCAAAGAGATGATGCAGGAAGGCGATGCCCTGCAGATCGCGCTGATCGAGAACATCCAGCGCGAGGACCTGAACCCGATCGAAGAAGCGCTCGCCTACCATCAGCTTCACGACGACTTCCAGCTCACGCAGGAGGAGATCTCCAAACGGGTGGGGAAGGAACGCTCGACCGTCGCCAACTTCCTGCGCCTCCTCAAGCTGCCTGACCCGGTGAAGAAGTTACTCGCTTCCGGACAGCTTTCCATGGGGCACGCGCGTGCCTTGCTGGCCATCGAGTCGCCGAAGAAGCAGGAGCAGTTGGCCGACCGGGTCGTCCGGAAGAACCTCAATGTCCGGCAGACGGAGATGCTCGCTTCCGAGAGCTCGCCCAAGACGACGGAGAAAAAAGAGAAAGAAAAAGATGTCTTCACGCGCGACGCGGAAGACAAGCTTCAAAGGACTTTACGTACAAAAGTAGAGATCGACCGCAGACGGCGCGGCGGCGTGATTCACATCCGGTATGGCAGCGAAGATGAATTGATTCGTGTCGTCGACGAACTGATGGGGAGACGCCGTTAGCGGAGCGCTCATCGCGGTCGCGGCAGCGGTTATCGTGGCCGTGATCGTGTTCGTATTCGTTCGCGGCGGCCAGGAGAAGGGCATGGGAGCAGAGATGAAGAACAAGAGCGGTGAATTGAATGGCTTTCTCGATCGCGGTTCCTCGTTTCGCGGCGAACTGGAGTTCGAAGACACGATGCGCATCGACGGCCGCTTCAACGGCAAGATCATGTCAAAGAACGAGCTGATCGTCGGCGAGAGCGCGCACATCGAAGGCGACGTCCACGTTGGCCGGATCGCCATCAGCGGAACGATCGTCGGCAAGATCGTCGCCGCGCAGCGGGTCGAGATCCACCGGAACGGCAAGGTCTACAGCGACATCGAAACGCCGGCACTGATCATCGAAGAGGGAGCCATCTTCCAGGGCAACTGCGTGATGGGCGACAAGAAGCCGGCGACGGTGACCAACATCGCCGCGAAGGCGTGAAGAGGGAGAGGTTGAAGGTGTTTGGTGTCAAACCAAATTCTGTTTCGAGATAGGTCCATGGCTCTACCGCAGAGAGGCCTTCTGCTGCGTGGGAAGGCGTTGACGTTATGCGTGAAGGCTGGCAACTTCAGGAACATATCCATGGATGACGAAACCGATTCGACGGCCCTCGCCTCAAAAGAGAATTTGTTCTTCGATATTGCCATGGCGATATCGCAGAACGATTTTTGTTTCCGCGGGAGGACGGCCACGTTATCGCTGCCCCCGCGAAGCCTCGAAATCACATCCATGGATGGAAAGTCGAACAAATGTCCGCTCGGGCCAGATCAGATTTTGTTTTGACGTATTGCCATGGCGATATCGAAGAATGATTTTTGTTTCCGCGGGAGGACACCCACGTTCTCGCTGATCCCGCGAAGCCTCGAAATCACATCCATGGATGGAAAGTCGAACAAACGTCCGCTCGGGCCGGATCAGATTTTGTTTTGACGTATTGCCATGGCGATATCGAAGAATAATTTTCGTTTCGTCGATACGGCGATTTCGCTAGGCCGGAAGCAAATCAGTCTCCCGATGATGTCCATGGCTCTACTGCGGTTTTGATCGTGCCCCCCGTCACTGCAAATAAGATGCGTCGACCCCAGCCGCAGACGATCACGCGTGGACCGAACACGGACTCCCGGGCCCTTGTAGACGGCGCCGGTGGCCCAGGATGACAGGGCACGTGTCATACAATACTGCCCGCCCCATGGACATCGACCCATCTGGTAGCGCGGCGGTTCTTCGCGCTCGGTGAGAATGCCTACCTGGTATCTGCTGCTCGCCCTGCTGTTCATCATCGCGAACGGATTCTTCGTCGCCGCTGAATTCGCGATCATCAAGGTTCGCCCGACGCAGCTCGCGGAGATGGCGGCCGAGGGGAGCACACGCGCGCGCATGGCGCGGCGCATCATCAAGAAACTCGACAGCTACCTCTCCGCCACGCAGCTCGGAGTGACGCTGGCATCTCTCGCACTCGGCTGGGTCGGTGAGCCTGCTTTCGAGAGTCTCATTCAGCCACGCCTGGCGTTTCTCGGCGTCTACAGCGTCCCGGTGTCGCACACCATCGCCGCGTCGATCGCCTTCATCCTCATCTCGTCGCTCCACATCATCTTCGGCGAGCTCGGACCGAAGTATCTGGCCATCGACAAGACCCTCGGCACGGCGCTCTGGTCGGCGCATTTCCTCCGCGCCTTCTACGTCGTGATGTACCCCATCATCTGGACGCTGAACCGAACAACCAACGCGGTCCTGCGCGTCGTCGGCATCAAGCCGGCCAGCAGCAACGAGATGGCGCATTCGCAGGAAGAGCTTCGCCTCATCCTGGCGCACTCCGAGATTCTCTCCGAGGAAAACCGCGAGATCATCGAAGGCGTCTTCCAGTTTTCAAAGCGGACGGCGCGGCAGATCATGGTGCCGCGTACCGACGTCTCGGTCCTCTCCACAACGAAGTCGATCGAAGAAAACCTCGAGATCATCCGCACGACACGTCATACCCGCTACCCGCTCTGCGACGGAACGCTCGATCAGACCATCGGCCTGATCCACGTCAAGGATCTCTTCCTCGCGCAACTGCGGGGACCCGGGCGGACGATGATGGAGCTCAAGCGAGACGTCCTCTTCGTCCCGGAGAACTCGACGGTCGACGCGCTGCTCTCGCAGTTCATCGAGCACAAGACGCACATGGCCATCGTCCTCGACGAATACGGCGGCGCCTCGGGAATCGTGTCGCTGGAAAACATCACCGAGGAGTTGTTCGGGCAGATACAGGACGAATTTGATCGCGAACGGCCCGAGATCGAGCCGCTCGGCAACGGACGGTATCGCGTGCGCGGCGATTACCTCATCGAGGATCTGGCGGACCGGCTCAAAATCGACGTCGGCGAGCCGGCCGAGGAGACGATCGGAGGTTACGTCGCCGCCCGGCTCGGACGCGAAGTCGTCCCGGGCGACCGGACGCAGCTTGGAGATCTCTCGATCGAAGTACTGGATGCCGAGCGTTTCCGCGTGCGCTGGGTGATCGTGCAGACGGAGATGCCGGCGACGGAAGAAGTCGAAGAGTCCGCGAACGTTTGAAGGCGGCCAGGCCGCGTTGTCGGTTATCGGTTGTCGGTGGATTGGGTTGATACAAATCCTCTGACAACCCGACAACCCGACAACCGACAACGCGGCGACGCCGCTAGTCCTCGCTCGTCACCAGCGGGGGCGTCCGCTCATCCTCATCTGCGTTGGTGATCAACGCCCGGTCGTGAAAGGCGCAGACGATCTCGCAGACGCGCTTCGGATCATCGACGAGGTGGAGGCTGTCGACGTCCTCTTTCGTGATGTTGTTCGCGGCCAGTGCCGTGTTGCGCAACCAGTCGAGGAGACCGCCCCAGTACTCGCTGCCGTACAGGATCACCGGAAAATTCGTGATCTTCTTCGTCTGGATCAGCGTCAGTGCGCCCATCAATTCGTCGAGCGTCCCGAAGCCTCCGGGAAAGGTGATGAAGGCCTCCGAGTACTTGACGAACATCGTCTTGCGGACGAAGAAGTAGCGGAAGGTCATGGCCTTGTCGACGAACTGGTTGATCTTCTGCTCGAACGGCAGCTCGATGTTGCAGCCGATCGACAGGGCCCCCGCCTGGCGTGCCCCTTTGTTGGCCGCTTCCATGATGCCGGGGCCGCCGCCTGTGATGACGGCGAAGCCGGCTTTGCCGATCAGCTCAGCCGTCTTCACCGCGGCGTCGTAGTACTCATTGGCGAGCTGCGTGCGCGCCGACCCGAAGATCGATACCGCCGGATAGACCTCGGCTAGATGATCGAAGCCGGCGACGAACTCGCTGGTGATTCGCAGCACACGCCACGATTCACTTTGAAGCAATTCCTTCCGACTCGGCCGGTCGAGAAGTTTGCGGTCTTCGAGCGACTGACGCGGTTTCGGCGGGATGTGGATCTCGTGTCCTGATCCCGCCGCCGTTGCCGATTCATCAAGGTCCATCTGCAGACATTAACAGAGCTACGGCCGGAGCTTGATCGAGGCCGTCTCCACCAACCGGTCGCCGGTCAGGTCGCGTTGCCATGCCGTCGCCCGAATGCTGCCGCTGTCTGTCATCGTGCCGAACGACGTACGGATCCGGTAGTGAATCGTCGAATCCTCCGCCGGCTGCAGGTTGCTCAGCGTGTAGTGATACGAGTTGGAACCGGGGTCGTGGCTCATCGTCACGCCGCGTTCGTGTTTTTCATCGAGCACCACCAGTTGCGGTGGAAGATCGATATCGACCAGAACGTCCTTCACGTACCGCACGCCGCGGTTGCCGAGCACGATGCCGATATCGCCCTCGCCGTTATCCGGCAGGTCGACCGGATGCTCGATGTTGATCTTCAAAAGCTGTCCACGTTTGGTAAAAGCCATACCGCTGGCTTTGCAGCCGGCCGCCGCGATGAGCGCTACCGCGACGATCGCAAGCGCCGCAATCGTCAAAACCCGATTCAATTTCATGACATCTCCTTCGTTCCACTGGCAAACTCTGCAAGGAACAGTCCTGACGCGGTCTCGCGGTCTCGCGGTCTCGCGGTGTTTGGGTTGCAAGGTTGCTGAGTTGCTGGGTTGCAGGGCGAAGGGCCGCCGGGCCGATGATCGTGACTCGCACCCAGCAACCCAGCAACCCCAGCAACCCCAGCAACCCAGTAACCCAGCAACCCAGCAACCGAGTAACCACAACCGCGAGACCCCGCAACCGCGAGACCGCGTAACCCCCCACACGGCACCCCACTTGCGGTAAAAGAGTGCTCGTATGGCGTACTACCTCGGCGTCGACGGCGGCGCGTCGAAAACGGCAGCACTTGTCACGGACGACACTGGCCACCCGCTCGGCGATGGCATCGCCGGTCCATCCAACCATCTGCGTGTCGGGATCGAGACGGCTGCCCGCAACATCGAGCGCGCGGTCAACAAAGCGCTCGTCAAAGCCGACGTGGCCAGCCGCGAGATCAACTGGACGTACTGCGGCATCGCCGGATCTGACCATCCAGCGCATCGCCAGGAAGTCGTCGACTCGCTGAGCGTCTTCTTTCCGCGCGGCAATTTCACCGTCGATAACGACGCCCGCATCGCTCTCACCGGCGCCATCGGCTTCGGTCCCGGTGTGGTCGTCATCGCCGGCACCGGCTCGGTCGCTGTCGGCCGCAACGCCGCCGGCGAGGAGGCGCGCGCCGGCGGATGGGGACCGATCGTCGGCGACGAAGGGAGCGGCTACGCCATCGCCCGCGCCGGCCTGGCGGCGATCATGCGCGCCTACGACGGACGCGGCCCGGCGACGCTGATGACCGAGCTCCTGCAGCGCGACTACGACATGAAGCCCTCCGACCTCCCGCGCTTTGTCTACGCGCAGACGACGCACGCGGACGACATCGCCCGCGTCGGCAAACTCGTCATTGACGCCGCCGAAAACGGCGATGCCCAGGCCGCCGAGATCGTGGCACGGTCCGGAGCCGAGCTGGCCAGGGCGGTGCTTGCGGTGGCCCAGAGGCTTCACCTCAAATCATCCGACTTCCCGGTCGCCTACGTCGGCGGAGCCTTCAACGCCGGCGAAACGCTTCTCGCGCCGATGCGCAGAGCTCTCCTCGCCGAGGCCCCGCGCGCGCGCATCGCGCCTCCCGCGCACACGCCGGTCGAAGGAGCCGCACAGATGGCGATACGTGCTGCGGCGAATCCCCGTCCTACGCGCGCGGGAGCGTGAGCGCTCGAACAGTTTCCTAGGATTTCGGTTGACGGAACGAATGACTTCAACTCGCGGAGGAGATGACGAGGAACTTCCTTCTCCGCGGAGGTACTAATTTCAATCACCCATCAGATCACGCAGAGCCTTCGTGGCCCTTCCGGATTTCATTTGCTTCAGGATCGCCTCGCCAGACCGCCTGGTCACAACCAGTTTCGGGTGGACGATGACATCGGCCGGTAGTTCCTGCAGCGCTTGCAGATGATGACAAAGAGCCTGCTCTACCAGATACCCTTTCCTGACTCCAGTGGCGCGAACGTGTCTCTCCAGCAGGTCCCTTGTCGCCCGCGACACCATTGCTGAGATCCGCATTTTCTTCGCCATCGCGTCTCCTTGAGGGAATGTGATGCCCAGCGGAGGAATCGTCGTCAACGCGCCAGCGTCACTCCATCTTCTTCGCCAGGTAATCCTCGACCTTTGCCCGCTCGGCGTCGGTGAGGACGCGGGCGTAGACGATCATCTCGGCGATGTCGCCTTCCAGAACTGGCTGTAGTTTGGCCCGGTGCTGCCGATGTACATGTTCGGGAGCGCCTCGCCCCAGTGGGTCTCGAACTTCGTCAGGGCCGGCTTCCCATCGATCCAGCCGTTGAACTCGGTGGCGGTGTATGGATCGGTCGAGAGATGGACCTGATTCGCTTTCAGCGCGAAGTAGCCGGCTACGCCGCGGTCGCCGGCGAAAATCACATAGTTCTTTTCGTTGCCGCTGCGATTGTCCAGGCCGGCGGAGCGGTCGTAGTCGCCGTTGTCATCTCCATATACGCTGCGATGGTCTTTCTCATTGCCACGCATCGTACTCCAGCACAGCGCGGGATGAAGCCGAGACCGACTTCATGAGGGTTATTCGTACTTTGTGGCCCGGTTTATGCGTAGTGACTTGGCGGAGGCTACACCTTGATCAAGACCTATATCCGTTCCGCAGCGTGCATCGTCGCTCTCTTCGTTGCCACTGCAGGCATCGCTCAGGACAGAGACAGACATGACAGCACTCAGTTCAACGATCACGACCGCCAGGTGACGCAGGACTGGTACAAACAACACCAAAGCAACGCGCCGAGAGGCCTCAGGTCGCAGGACAGACTCTCGTCGGAGCAGGAGGCCCGGTTACAAGCAGGCCGTCCGCTCGACCGCGACTTGAGAAGGAGGACCTACGCCGTGCCCTCTGATCTACGCCGGCACCTTCCGCCAGCGCCGCGAGATCACCGCTACGTGACCATCGGCGGACACGTGGTTCTCGTCGACGGCCGAAACGTCGTCCGCGACGTGATTCACATTCATCTGTGACGTCTTCGCGTCGTTCAGATCGAAAAGGCGGCCCATCGGGGTCGCCTTTTTCTTGGCCGAGCTAATCTCCGGTTTTCGCGCCTGTTCGCACGTAGTGTCCCGCAAACGTCACGTTCATCCCGAAGTGCCCGCTGACGGCGTGCTCCGTTACATCGGCGGCTTTGCGGGAGAAGCGGATCACGACGCTGTAGCCATCCGCATCGCTCCAGGTGACGACGTCATCCTTCACCGGTGCCTCAAAATCGAGCTCGCCGATGTTCGGGCCGTACTTCTCGTTCTTCGTGTTCCAGAGCGCAACGCCGCTGACCTTGACACGATCGCCGGGAAGCATGGTCACGTCGAGCGAGGCCTGATCGTTTTCGCCATTGCGCTCGTAGTGGCCGGAGACGTCGCGATTGCGCGCGAGCGCAGGAATGGCCAGCAGCAGAATCACACAGATCCGAAGAGCGGTGCGCGGGAACATTGCGTTAAGGCCTTACATCGACGACATCGAGTTCAGGAACTCCGAATTCGTCCGGGTCTTCTCGAGCTTCTCGACGAGAAGCTCCATCGACTCCACCGTCGATAGCGGCGAGAAGACCTTGCGCAGCACCCAGATCCGATTGAGCTCGTTGCGCTCGAGAAGGAGCTCCTCTTTGCGCGTGCCGGACTTGTTGATGTCGATTGCCGGGAAGACGCGCTTGTCGGAGAGTTTGCGGTCGAGGTGGACTTCCATGTTACCGGTGCCCTTGAACTCTTCGAAGATGACGTCGTCCATGCGCGAGCCGGTATCGATCAGCGCGGTGGCGATGATCGTCAGCGAGCCGCCCTCTTCGACGTTACGCGCGGAACCGAAGAAGCGTTTCGGGCGCTGCAGGGCATTGGAGTCGACGCCGCCGGAGAGAACTTTCCCTGACGGAGGCACCACCGTGTTGTAGGCGCGGGCAAGGCGCGTGATCGAGTCGAGCAGGATGACCACATCGCGGCGATGCTCGACGAGCCGCTTCGCTTTCTCGATGACCATCTCCGCGACCTGCACGTGCCGCGACGCCGGCTCATCGAATGTCGAGGAAATGACTTCGCCCGTTACGCTGCGCTGCATGTCGGTGACTTCCTCGGGGCGCTCATCGATCAGCAGCACGATCAGCGTGACTTCGGGATGGTTGGTGGTGATGGAGTTGGCGATGGCCTGGAGGATCATCGTCTTGCCGGTGCGCGGCGGGGCGACGATCAGACCGCGCTGCCCCTTGCCAACCGGGGCGATGAGGTCGAGCACGCGTGACGACATATTCACCGGCACTTCGAGCTTGATGCGATGCTCGGGATAGAGCGGCGTGAGGTTGTCGAAGAGTATTTTCTCTCGGGCGACGTCGGGATGCTCGAAGTTGACCGCTTCGACCTTGATGAGAGCGAAGTAGCGCTCCCCTTCCTTCGGCGGCCGGACCTGGCCGGAGACCGTGTCGCCGGTATGGAGGTCGAAGCGGCGGATCTGCGAAGGAGAGACGTAGATGTCATCGGGACCGGGCAGGTAGTTGTACTCGGGGGCGCGGAGGAAGCCGAAACCGTCCGGCAGACATTCGAGAACGCCTTCCGAAAAGATCAGCCCCGACTTTTCCGTCTGCGCCTGCAGGACCGAGAAGATTAGGTCCTGCTTGCGCATTCCGGTGGCGTTCTCGATGCCGTGCTCCTTGGCGATCTTGGTGAGATCGGGGAGCTTCATCTCCTTGAGGACGCGGATGTCGAGCGTCTCCGCGGCCTGGGTCTGCTCGCCGCGCTTGTTCAACTGCAACGGGGCCGAGGTAGTGGGCGTCTCGGCTACGGGAGCATCGTTTTCGACGTCGATGATCGGAGTGGCAGGCTCCTCAGGCTCGGCATCGACGACAGCGACGGCCGGGGCCGGCTGCTCTTCCTCGACCGCCACCGGTGCCGCGGCTTTCTCGGCCTTCGGCTTGCGCGTGGTCTTGCGCGCCGGCTTCTCCGGTTTCTCGATCGGCAGTTCTGCTACGGCGACGGTCGTTTCGTTTTCGAACTCAGTTTCGGACATTGGATTGAACCTCGTTAGATGTGGTCCCGAGTCAAAGACGCGATGCGATCTCGCGCCGCACGGCTTCGATTCCTGTCTTTGTGATGGTGGAACAGGCGATGAGCCTGTCTTCGGTAAGCTCGAGCTCTTTTGCGATCGCCGTCTGGCTCTTCGTGAGCTGATTGGTGGACAGCTTGTCGCTTTTGGTCAGCAGGATCCGTTCGTCGATTCCCGATGCGGTAGTCCAGTCATGCATTTGACGATCTTCCGGGCTGGGAGTTCTCCGCACATCGAGAAGGATGAAGATCAGCCTGAGAGCCTCGGCGCTCTCGAGGTAGCCGCGCACGAGCTGCCCCCACGAGCGGGCGATGTCCTTCGGGACCTTTGCGTAGCCGTAACCGGGGAAGTCGACGATGTAGAAGCGATCGTTGATCAGATAGAACTGAATGGCCTGTGTTTTTCCAGGCGTCTGGCTCACGCGCGCGACTGCTTTGCGCTTCAGAACGGCGTTGATGAGGCTCGACTTACCGACGTTGGAGCGACCGACCATTGCGAATTGCGGTCTGCGGTCAGTCGGAAAGTCGTCGGCTTTGTACGCCGCGCGGTGGAACTCGACTGTTCGGATGTCCAATTGGTGTCTTGCTTAGGGAAGCTTGGGAAATGCAAAAGCAGAGGTGCTGCGAAGAGGTACTTGCGAGTGGTTTGGGAGGTTAACGACGAAGATTGTGCAGGTATTCTCCGCCGCAGGTCAAGGGATGGTCACGAAGAGCATGTCCACAAGAATGGAACATCCGTGCCAGTGACGGGTGGTCTTCGAGGCTCGCGGCTTGTCACGGTCAGCCCCGAGGCAGCCCCTTTCGGCGTCCTTTCAGGTACTCGGATACTTCCTCAACCGGTTTGGTGTTGAAAATCTCCTTTGCCGATAGTCCCGCTTTGCGCGCCACCCAGGTGCCGCTGATGAGCGCGGCGTACTCGTGGACGGAGTGGGCGTCGGGATTGATGGCGAAGCCGACGCCGAGGTCGAGGGCGCGGCGGACATGGCGCCAGTCGATGTCGAGACGGTTTGGGTTGCCGTTGATCTCGATCATCACGCCACGCGCGGAGGCTTTCTCGAAGATGCGCTCGTAATCGATCGTGTATCCGTCGCGAGAGAGGAGCTTGCGGCCGGTCAGATGGCCGAGGAAGGTCACGCAGGGGTTGTCGAGGGCGCGAAGCATGCGTTCGGTCATCTCATCCTTTGTCATCTGGAAGCGCGAATGGATCGAGGCGATGACGAAGTCGAATTTCTCCAGCGTCGTTGCGTCGTAGTCGATGGAGCCGTCCGGGAGGATGTCGGCCTCGGTGCCGCGGAAAACGCGCATCGGCGCGACGCCGCGCTCGTTCGCGGCGATCTCTTTCTGTTGCAGCCGGAGCTTCTCCACGCTCAGACCGCCGGCGTAAAACGCCGCGGGCGAGTGATCGGAGATGCCGACGTATTCGAAGCCGCGCTCATGGGCGGCCGACAGCATCTCGTGCACGGTGTTCCGGCCGTCGGAGAAGGTCGTGTGTACGTGAAACGTCCCGCGAAGATCCGACACTTCGATCAGGCGGCGGTGGCGTTTGTGTTTGAGATCGTCGCCGTTCTCCCGTCTTTCGGGATCGACGTACGCCAGGCCGGCTTTGTCGAACAGCTCTTTCTCCGTGCGGGCGCGGCGAAGTTTCCCGCCGTGCGCGAGGAACGCCCCGACGAACTCGGGCGTGCCGGTGGTGGCCAGCAGCGTCGCGCCGAAGGCTTCCGGTTTGGTGAAATGGAACCAGACGGCGATCTCATTGCGCGCGAATGCCTTCACCGTGTCGTCGTCGATCCGTTCGATCCGCTCGAGGAATCCGGCCAGCGCCTCGACGACGCGCTCCTGCGCGCGCGTGGCGATGACGATGTTCACGTTCCGGATGACCTCGAGCCGCCGCCGCACGCTGCCGGAAACCTCGGCGTCGTCAATTTCCTCGATGGCGGCGAGGTGCTCGCGAATCTGCTCGCCGACTTCCACGCCGACCGGCAGCAGGAAGTGCGACTCGCGGTGGCGCGCTTTCCCGATGCTGCCAAGGATGAATTGTTCGGTTTTGGTTCCGAAGCCCGGCAACGACGCCAGGCGTCCGGCGCGCGCCGCTTCCTCCAGATCGTCAAGGCTGCCGATGCCTAGTTTCTGGTGGAGAATGCCGATCTTTTTCAGCCCCAGCTTTGGTACGCGGAGCAGTTCGAGAATCCCCGGTGGATATAGCTTCCGCAGATCTTCGAGGTACTTCGACTGCCCCGTGCGCACCAGCTCGTCGATGACGGCGGCCGTGCCCTTGCCGATGCCCTCGAGCTTGATCAACTCGCCGCTGGCAATGAGGTCGGCGGGCTCGGCGTCGATGGCGCGGATGCTCTGCGCGGCGCGCTCGAAGGCCAGGGCGCGGAACCGGTTGTTCTCGCTCAGCTCGACGTAGGTCGAGATCTCGTCGAGTGCGCGTGCGATGTCGAATTTGTTCATGCGGTCGCTATCATGATGATTATGCAAGCAACTGACCGCCTGGCCGATTGTCTGATCGTGGCCATCGACCGCTCCTCCCGCGACGACATCCTCCGTCTCGCTGATGCGTTGCACGGAGTCGCCGGCGTCTTGAAGCTCGGATTACAGGCATTTGTCGCGAACGGACCGTCGATCGTGCCCGAGGTAATCGCGCGCGGAGCAAAGGTCTTTCTCGACCTCAAGGTCCACGACATTCCGAACACCGCCAAACACGCCGTGGCCGAGGCAGCATCGCTGGGGGCGGCGATGGTGACGGTGCATGCGTCGGGCGGTCCAGCGATGCTCCGCGCCTGTTGTATCGATTCCACCGGCGATTCCACACTCGTCCTCGGCGTTACGGTCCTGACGAGTCTGAACGACTCGGAGTTGCAGCGGATCGGTTTCGCAGGAACCCTGCGCGAGACCGGCGTGCGGCTGGCCAGACTCGCGCAGGAGGCGGGGCTGCGCGGCGTCGTTGCGTCGTCGCATGAAGTTGAAGCCATTCGGGAGGCTTGTGGCAGTGAGATGCGCATCGTCGTTCCCGGGATTCGTCCCGAAGGGAGCGCGGCGGGAGATCAGCGCAGAACGATGACCCCCGCAGCGGCGATTGCGGCGGGCGCGGACTACATCGTGGTCGGAAGGCCGATCACGGACGCGAGCGATCCGCGGTCCGCGGCGCTCGCGCTCGTCGATACGTTGCGGTGATCAAACCGAGCGGCGGCGCGCCACGCAGTTCGATCCCGGACCCGGAAACAGGATGATCTGGCTCGAAAACTGACGCCGGTTGCCGGCCGCGTCGGTCCCGACCGCGCGAAGCACGTGAACCCCTTTGGTGATGGCGTCGAGGTTCGCGAAGACGCGCCACGTCGAGACCGGCGTAGTCGACGGAATGTCGATGCGCGGCGGTCCGGAGAGCGAGGCGGAGCCGAGCGATCCACCGTCGAGGAACAGCTCGACGTTTGTGATCTTCAGAGTTCCCGTGACCCATCCATGAATCTCGGCGCCGCCGCAGACCGTGCCGGCGATCGAGTCGAACTCGATCCGGCCGGTCATCAATCCGCAGGCACCGTAGGTCTGCGTTCCGGTAATCTCGCCGACGACGTAAACGAGCGAGCCGACCGCGAGCGGGTTCCACTTCACTTCGTCGCCCTGCGTGTAGGAGACCTGTTCGTACTGCCGGGGGTCGCGCCCTTCCAGCATGGCCGTGGCGTAGTCGAAGACGTCGAAGGCGATCGTGCGCGCGGGCTGGAGCGTCTGGTAGTCGAGCTCGTCGATCATCGTGATGAGGCGTCCGCTGGCCTCATCGAATGTTCCCTGCGGATGGAAGATGATCGGATTGGACCGCTCCACCTGCAGGTTCGCCGTGGTGTGGAAGGTGAAGGGGTTGAAGAAGGCCGGGGCACCAGGACTCGGATTGATGATGTACGTGATGATCGCGGTGTCATTGCCGATTGCGAGCAGGTTCGAGCCGTTGCTGATCAGGAATTTGCCCGACGTCGCGCTGCCGCCGGCGAAGACCGGACCGGCGGGATTTGTGACGTCCCAGGCCACTGTGCCGCCGTTCGCGGTGCCGATGAGGAAGCCGAAGTTGAAGGCGACGTCATTGAATCCGCCGAGCGGGCTGAGATACGTCGAGATCGAACTGACGCGGACCGGCGCTGCCGGGTTGGCGACGCTGTAGATGTCGATCGTGTTGAAGCAGGTCTGGATCGGTCCGATGGCCCCATTCGCGGAGCACGGCAGGTCGGTGGCGGGATAGACCGCGGCCAGTGTGGTGCCGCTGACGGCCAGGCGGTGGTAGCGCAGGCCAGGCGTCCGCGAAACGAGGATCGGCGCGGTGCCGCCGGCGCGGACATTGCGGAGGTCGAAAATCTCGAGTCCGGCTTCGCTGCTGAGGTAGAGAAAGCCGCCTCCGAAGGCGACGCCCCCCTTGGTCTCACGGGCGGCCAGCGCCCCGATGAAGTCCTCGCGGGCGACCTGCATGTCCCCGAGATCGGTAACCGTGTAGGTCGTCAGCGTCTGGCCGCGGAGTGCAAAAACCTGCGATCCGAACCGGAAGACGCCGTGCGGCGACTGATAGAACGCGGTCGGCGGCGCATTGGTCGCTACCAGCGTCAGGGGACAGGTCGCCTGGTACTGGTCGGCCAGCGCCGCCGGAGCGGAAAGGACGGCGACAGCAAGGACTACGAAAGCGAGCCGTGACAAAACGCGCATGCATGCCTCCCACAAAAAACCACACCCGGAATGCGCTCCGCAGAGCTGGATTCAGAATCGACTCAGGAGCTAACTATCTCTCAATTGGGCACTTTTTTCAAGGCCGGGCCTGCGCTGAGCGGGTGTCGAACGTTCGCCGACTCTGGTGGCGGCGCCTCGGGCGAACGACGCCGCCGGCCGTGCCGGCGCGTGTATCATGTCTCCGAATCATCTCCTGACAGTCAGGAGATGGAAACAACCACGGCTGTACGCGGCGTTACGAGTGGGGAACTATGCTCGACGGTCACGTGCTCGTCCTCAACAGGGTCTTCCAGGCTGTGCAGATAACCTCTGCCCGGCGTGCGCTGACCCTGTTGTACAAGGGCCAGGTCAAGGCCGTCGACTCCGAGTACCGGACCTACGATTTCGAGAACTGGGCTGATATCCCCGTGCCGGGCGATGACGAGCATTTCGTCCGCACCCCCAGCCGTAACATCCTGATTCCGCACGTCGTTCAGCTACTGGTGTTCGACCGGCTGCCGCGGCAGGAGGTCAAGTTCTCTCGCGGCAACATCTATCTGCGCGACGGGAACCGCTGCCAGTACTGCGGCAAGAAGTTTTCATCGTCCGAGCTGTCGCTCGACCATGTCGTCCCCATCTCGCGTGGAGGGAAGTCGACTTGGGAGAACGTCGTCTGCGCCTGCCTCCCCTGCAACGTGAAAAAAGGGAACAAGCTCCTGACCGAGACCGGCCTGCAGCTCAAGCGTCAGCCTGTGCGCCCGAAGTGGCACCCGCTCCATCGCCTCCAGGGCCGGAACTTCCCCGACATCTGGAAGAACTTCCTCGATGAGGCGTACTGGAACGTGGAACTGAAGGAGTAAGTTGGCCTCAGATCACGCCGAGATCGATCGCGCGTAGTACCGCCCTCGTTCGATCGCGAACGCCCAGTTTGGCCAGCAGGTTCGAAATGTGGTTCTTCACCGTACCGTCGGTGATGCTCAGCAATTCGCCGATCTCCTTGTTGCTGTAGCCGCCGGCGAGAAGGCGAAGAATCGTTCGCTCGCGGTCGGTAAGCGGCTCGGGGAGATCGGCGGACTCGAACGAGGAGTCGCTCCTTTCGAGCGCGCGCATGATCCGCTCCGTGATGACCGGCTCGATACACGTTCCCCCCTCGGCGAGTATCCGGATGGCGCCGGCCAGGCGTTCCAGGGAGACATCCTTCAGCAGCCAGCCTTTCGCACCGGCGCGGACGGCTTCGAAGAGGATGGCGTCGTCGTCGAACGTCGTCAGGATCAGTGTCGGGCGCGCGGCGTTACGCTCGCGAAGGGTGCGCAGGACGCCGACGCCGTCGAGCTTCGGCATACGCAGATCGAGCAGGACGACGTCCGGCTTCTCGCGCGCGATGACCTCCACCGCTTCCTCGCCGTCGCTGGCCTCGGCGGCGACCTCGATGTCCGGTACGAGAGCGAGGAGGCTTCGCAGGCCCTGTCGGACGATGGTCTGATCTTCGACGATGCAGACGCGGATCACGCCAATGCTCCGAGGGGGAGCGTCACGTGGACGGAGAACCCGCGGCCGCGGGTCGACGTCACTTCGAACGTTCCCTGCGCCTGCTGCACCCGCTCCCGAAGGCCGAGCAGGCCGTTGCCGAAGCGAACGTTGTCGGAGCCGACGCCGTCGTCACGCGCTTCGATCGAGAGCGTACGATCAGCCGTTCCGAGTCTCAGCCAGAGATTGCGCGCGCCGGAGTGGCGGACCGCGTTCGTGACGATCTCCTGCACCGTCCGCAGCGCGACCTGGGCGATGTTCGCATCGGCAACGGCCAGCTCGTGCGGGAAGTCGAGATGGAGTGAGGGCGCCACGATCACGTCGCGTAGCGATTCCAGAGATGTCGTCAAATCGACCGGCTCGTCATTGCGAAGGCGGCTGACGACATCGCGAACGTCGGCCAGGAGATGCTTCGCGATTGCCTTGCTCTTCTCGATGGGCTCTTTCGCGTCGCCTATGGCCACGTGGCTGGCGACTTCCAAGTTCAGGCTGAGCGCCGTCAGGTGGTGGCCGAGCAGATCGTGCAGATCGCGGGCGATGCGAAGCCGCTCCGAGGTGCGGCTGCTGATCTCGAGGAGCTCGGTCGTCATACGCAACTCGGCGTTGGCCTCGGCCAGCGACTTGCGCGCCTCCATCTCGGAATGGGCGACGTGCATCGAGAAGAGCGCGAAGAGTGAAAACGCGAAGTAGACCATCCCATAGATCACCGCCGAGTCGCCGTTCCTGCCCATGATCAAGCCGAGGACGATCGAGTTGACAGCGATGCCGCCGACGGCATAGCGAGGCGGATACCTGCCGAGTTGTGCGGCGATGATGACCAGCAGCACCGGTTGAAAGCCGGTCGGCTGCAGGTTCACGCAGGCGTAGGCCGCCAGCGTCTCGACGATGAGCGTCGGAATCCGCGCGCCCTCGGTGCAGCCGGGCCGCGTGCCGATGAGGAAGGCGACAATGAACACGATGAAGGCGCCGAAAAGCATCGCCGCGCGTGGCGAGTAGAGGGAGCGGAACTCGGCCTCCCATAACACGCTCGGAATCCCGACGAGGATCCATGTCAGAACTCCGACCAGCTTCATCTTTCGATCGTTCACGTCCATGTCATTCTAGAAGTAGTAGCGCGCGCCTGCGGTGGTGACGCGCCGCACCTGCATGTAGGAGAGCTCACTGGCACGCGCGCCGGCGAACTCCGTGTCGATGAGGTAGATGCTCCCATTCGCCATCAGCCGCCGGGTGAGCGTGGCACGCGCGAGCAGCGATCCGTCGCGAAGATTCGTGATGGCGATCAGCTCCGCCTCAAGCTTGTCGTGCGGCCAGTCGAGGCGGAAGAAGGCGTAGTTGCGGGCCATGTGCAGCGGCGTGTACGCAGTATTCGCGGCGCGGATCGCCGCTTCGTCGTGCGCGGAATCGGCGGCGGTGCGGAAGGCGCGAAATGCGCTGGAATCGAGACCATCGCCGCCTCGATAGAGCTCGACGACGACGTTGATATTGCTCTTGAACGTGTACTGACCTCCGGCGAGCGCATGGCGGCGCGCCACCTCGCCGTGCAGCTCCAGGGCGTCGCCGAAGACACGCGCAGCGCTGATGCCCTGCTGGATGCCGGTGCCGTCGCGCCGGAAGAGAAGCGAGATATCGGTCCCGCCAACGAGCCGGTAGACGCGCGCGGCTACCGCGCCATGATCGAGCGCGTAGAGCGAAACGTTCGTGCCCCGGACGAACAGGTCGCTGCGAATCATGCCGATGCCGCGATTGGCGGAGAGGCGATCGGAGGGATCGGCCGGGTTCTTTTTCGGGCTGACGAATGCCGTCGGATTCCAGGCATAGCCGGTCCCCCACTTTTCGATGATCCGGCCAATCGTGATGTCGAGCCATGGCCGCGGATTGAGCTGCAGGGACGCTTCGCCGATCTCCGCCCGCTGACTGCCTCCCTCGGCCGTATCGCCGCGCAGCTTGACGTGGAGTTTCCAGGCATGGCTGTCCGGTGCGGCGTCGAAGAATGCGACGGCGTCGCCGGAGCCGGTGCGGTAGGGCAGCCGGGCGACGTTGCCTGGGTTCAATGCCGAGGCCGAGTTTGCCGGGGTGAATTGCCACTCCGCACCGGCGGAGCCGAAGAACTTGAAGGTTTCGGCATAGACAGTCGTTGCGAACAACGCCATCGCGACAATGACCGTTTTCACCATTTGCCCAACGCGTCCTTCGTGAACATCTTTTCGGCGTTCTCTTTCGGAGTGAGGTTGGCGTAGCGCATCACGGTCCGGTTGCCGGGTCTCAACAGGTCATCGATCTCCACCTCGGTGACGACACGGCGCCCTGCCATCGTGCCGTACTGGCGGTACGTGGCGCGCTTGATGAGCTTTCCGGAAACGACGTAGAAGTCGGCACGCTGGGGCTCGTACGACTGTTTGTCGATCCAGAGACGGACGCGGTTGTAGGCGACGGCCGGGTCTTTCGCCATCAGGTCGACGACGAACGCATCGCCATCCTCGGCGACCGACTTCGCGTCGTAGTCGATCGAGAAGTTTGTCCGCGCCACATCGCCGTTCGATGCCTGACCAATGAGCCGCTGCAACGGCGAGATGCGGATCGGCCGGCTGGCGGTTGGCATGTAGATCCACATGGCGTCGCGCAGCATCAACAGGTATTTCCCCTTCTCCGTTTGCGGGAATGTGAATTCGACGATGCTGCGATCACTCCCTTTTCCGAACACCCGGAAGCGCGAGACGTCTGTTTTCCCGTCCGGCGCGAACGAAGTGAGCTCGATATCGACCGAAAAACTCTCGATCGGATTGCGAAAGACGTCGGCGCGGGCAAGCACCGAAGCCGCACGCAGGTCGGACTCTCCAGCCCGACCGGTACCTGGCAGCATTGCGCAGAAAAGTGCGATGGCGATGATCGATTTCATGACGACTCCTAGATGTGCCCCAGCGCATCGACGATCTTCAGCCGCGACGCCTTCAGCGCCGGGAGGATCGATGAGAGCGTCGCGGTGATGACGGCGATGAGGAAGGCGGTGATGAGAATGCCCGGCTGCATCAGGACTCGCAGCGGGTAGCCCTGTGTGTAGCCGGGCGGTGGTGGAAGCATGAAGTGCGCGTTGTTGATGATGCCCGACGCGCCGGCACCGGCCAGTAGCCCCGCCACGCCGCCGATGATGCCGATGAACAGCCCTTCGAGCAGAAAGAGCCGCCAGACTTTCGATCGGCTGGTTCCGATGGCCATCATCGTGCCGATCTCGCGGGTCCGCTCGAAGATCGACATCACGATCGTGTTGGCCACGCTGAAGATGACGATGCCGAAGACGACCATCCCGATGAAGCCGAAGATGCCGTTGTAGAGCAGAACGACCTGGTGATAGAAGGTCGCCAGCTGCGACCAGTCCTTCATCTCGAGCTCCCAGTGTTTCTGCGCAAACAGGCGATCCAGATCCGCACGAACGGCGCCGGTGTCGTCGGTTTCATTGAGCAGGACGAGCAGGCGCTCGACCTTCGCGGTTTGCAGGAGTTGCTGCGCGCCGGCCAGCGGCATCTTGATGGCGCGATCGTCGTACTCCTTGACGCCGCTGGTGAAAATGCCGGCAACGCGCACGTCGATGGCGTTGAGCGAGCCGGAGGTCGTTGTCGACATCAGCGTCAGGTAATCGCCCGGCTTGGCATGCATCGAGGCGGCGAGGCCCTTCCCCACGATGACGGCGTCCGGTTCCGCGTCGGGGAGGTTTGTGCCGGCGACGAGGCGTTGGGCGTTCATGGCCCGGTCCTCCTTCGGTTCGACAGTGGTGGCCATGAAGGTCTCGGACTTGTCGCCGTTGCTGATGAGGCCCATGAGCGTGATCTGGGCGGTGGTCATGCGGACACGCCGATCGCTTTGGATGGCCCGTCGTAGCTGTGCGACGTCGTCGAGACCGTACTCCAGAGGCTTCTTTGCCTCCGCGCGCTCGAAGCCGCGCTTGTAGATCTGCAGATGTCCCAGGCGGTCGCGAATAGTGCTCTCGCGAAGGCCGCGGAAGGTGATGGCTTTGTAACCGCCGAAGAGGATCAGGCCGACGGCTCCGAAGACGATTACCAGAAGCGTAATGGCCGAGCGGCGGCGGTTACGGAAGACGTTGCGAAGGGCGAGTTTGGTCAGCATCGGATTCGTTCCTTCAGGAAGCGCGGGCTTCGAGCCGCGGTTCGGTGACGATGTCGCCGTCGTGCATGCGGACGCAGCGGCGCGCGCGGGCCATGAGAGCGGGGTCGTGTGTTGCGAAGATGAAGGTGCAGTGCGTTCTGTCGTTGAGCTCTTCGACGAGGTCGAGGATCTTTCCGGCGGTGACGGAGTCGAGGTTCGCGGTCGGCTCGTCGGCGAGGACGAGTTTCGGCTCGCCGGCCATCGCTCTGGCGATGGCCACGCGCTGCCGCTGGCCGCCGGAGAGTTGGTCGGGCCGCTGGCCGGCCTGATCGCTCAGACCGACCTGTTCGAGCCAGTAGCGGACGCGATCGCGCCGCTTCGCCGCCGGCACGTGCTGCAGCAGGAGCGGGTACTCGACGTTCTCGTATGCCGTCAGAACCGGGATTAGGTTGAAGGTCTGGAAAATGAAGCCGAGCGTGTCGCGGCGGGTGGCGGCCAAGCGGTGCAGCGGCACGGGCGTGACGTCGACGCCGTCGATGACGATGCGTCCGCTATCGGGCTTGTCGATGCAGCCGATGAGGTTGAGCAGTGTCGTTTTGCCGCTGCCGGAAGGGCCGGCAAGTGCGAGAAAGTCGCCGCGGCTCACTTCCAGCGAGACGCCGGTGAGCGCGCGGACGTGGACGCGTCCCAGGCGGTAGGTTCGGGCCACATCGGTCAGCCGGACGAGTGGTTGCTGGTACATTTGCATCTCCTTTGCAGTGCCAATCTAGACGGCGGTCAGGAGATGCACATGTGCCGGAAGACGGCGTGCCAACCATGACTTTCGGCACACCAACCGAAAATCGACGTTTGACGCGCAGAGTGCAGTAGCGCACAATCGCGCGAAAACGTAGTAGGAGAGGAAATACTGATGGCGACAACGAGCAAGAAGAGCGGCGGCAAAGGTCTGGCCGCCGAAGTCACCCCGAGCAGCGATCTGTCGGCAATCGTCGGCGACAAGCCGATCCCCCGCAGCGAAGTCACCAAACGCGTGTGGGACTACATCAAGGCCAAAGGCCTTCAGGACAAGACGAACAAGCGGATGATCAACGCAGACGACAAGCTGCTGAAGATCTTCAACGGCAAGAAGCAGGTCTCGATGTTCGAGATGACTGCACTCGTCAGCAAACACCTGAAAGCCTAGCTCTCACGGCGACCGAACGAGGGCCGGCGTAACTGCCGGCCTTTTTGTTGCCGTGGGCGCGGCATGATTGTCCTTTGACGAATGGCGGCGGAGCCTTGGGCAACCAACGCCGCCGGCCGTGCCGGCCCGGCTACCGGATGCCGGTATCGATGTTCACGTCGATGCGGATGACGGTGTTCGCTTTGATCTCGACGACCTGCGGCAAATCCGATGTGTGATCGATGCCGTTCGGCTTGAGATCGACGGTGTACCTCGCTGGCGTGAGATCGATGAGATAGGCGCCCTGCGAATCGATGTCGACCGTGAAGAGGAGATTTGTCTTCGCCTCGTTGTAGATGAGGATCTTGCGCGCGGCGTACGCCGAGGGCGGCGTTGGACAGGGATTGGTCGTCTCCGGCCCGGGACAGTTCGGGCCGATCGTGACGATGCCGGAGAGGCGTCCGTGCTCGGTGACCGTCACCGATTCGCTTGGCGACGTCGGGCTGTGGCAGGCCAGGATCGAAGTAGTGACCAGGAACACGATTGCGATCGCCACTGCCGGACGTTGGGGGTGCATGGCGCCTATTCTAGACCAGCAGCTCGCGCGGCAGAAACCGATCGGCGGAGACGGTGGCGGAGCCTTGGGCAACCAACGCCGCCGGCCGTGCCGGCCTAGTCATCCGTTCGGCCGTGGCAAACGTAACAAGAGCAAGGGGGAGTCATGAATAGATTGTTTTTGGTAGCTGGCCTTGCCGTCCTCGCCGCCGGTGCCTCAGCGAAAGCGGCTTCGAACGATGCCGAAGCGGGAATCCGCCGCGCGAATAGCGAAGTTTCCGCGAACGTCCACGCGTCAAACGCGCAGGCCATCGTTGACAACTACTACGCGCCTGACGCCGTAGCGATGGCGCCGAACCTGCCGGCGCTTCACGGCCGCGAAGCGATACGGAAGTTCTGGGTCGATCTGTTCGCCAACGGCGCCATCGATCTGACTCTCACTTCCGACAACGTCACGCAATCCGGCAACGATGTCGCCGTCGAGATGGGACACTACGACCTCTCGATCACGCCTGCCGGCGGGCAGGTCATCAAGGACAAGGGAAAGTACTTGGTGATGTGGAAGAAGACGAATGGCCGCTGGTGGGCCGTGGAAGACATCTTCAATTCGGATCTGCCCCTGCCGAAGTAGGGTCAGGATGACAAGAGCTCATCCAACGTCTTCCAGAACCGCGGGTACGACTTCGATACCACCTGCTCGTCGGCGATGGAGACGTTGCCCCGCGCCAGTCCTGCGATGGCGAAGGCCATGGCGATGCGGTGATCGTTGTGCGTCTCGATGATTACCGGATCGCTTGCCGGATCGCTTGCCGGATCGAACGACCAGCCGGGCTGTATGAGCAGCGAGTCGGCTCGTTCCTCGACCGTCGCGCCGAGGCGTCGGAGCTCCGATGTCACGGTAGCCAAACGGTCCGATTCTTTGACCCGAAGGTTGGCCACATTGACGATCTCGACGGGCGACGATGCAAGCGGCGCGATCGCGGCAAGCGTCGGTACGAGATCGGGGGAGGAGTTGCAGTCAAAGCGGCCACCGTGAAGCTCGTCCGTTCGGGTGACGGTGATCTCGTCCGCAATGTTCACCGTGCAGCCCATCGCCGCGAGGATGTCGAGAAAGGCCGCGTCGCCTTGCACGCTTGGGTGCGCCAGGCCGCGTACGCGGATCGTGCCGCGCGTTGCCGCCGCGGCAGCGAACCAGTATGAGGCCGACGAGTAGTCGCCTTCGACGTGGTACTCCTCGCGCCGCAGCGTGGCCGCGCTCACGTGGACGACGTTGCCGCGCTGCTGCACGTCGGCACCGAACGCGGTCAGAATCGACGCCGTGATGTCGAGGTAGGACGCCGAGGCCAATGATGTCAGGCGCAGCGTGATCCCCTCCGGCAGAGTAGCGCCGGCCATCATCAGCGACGAGGCGAACTGGCTCGATGTATCGGCTGCGATGGCGACGTCGAAACCGCCCCGCATCTTTTTTCCTCGGATGCGCAGCGGCGGATATCCTTCGCGATCGACGTACTCGACCTCAGCGCCGATCGATATCAGGACCTCGACCAGGTCGCCGATCGGCCTTTCGTGCATCCGCGCCTCGCCTTGCAGGATGAACCGCCCCGGCGTAAAGGCCAGCCATCCGGCCAGAAAGCGCATCGCCGTACCGGCGTTGCCGATGAAGACCGGCACCTCGTTGGCCGACATGCTGACGCGCGGCCCGATGGCGACACCGGTTTTGAATCTGCCGTCGACTCGGAATCCAATCGTCCTCAACGCCTCGAGCGCGTAGCGGGTGTCGTCCGCATCGAGGCAATTTGTAATCGTGGTCGTTCCCTCGGACATTGCGCCGAGGAGCAGCGCCCGAACGGAGTAGGACTTGGAGGGTGGTGCCGTTACCGTGGCGTTGAGGTGGTCGCGTTTTGGGATCGATTTCATCGTCAGAGTTCCAGGACCAGGCCGTCATACGCCAGCCGTATCCCGGCAGGCAGCGTCGCCTCGACGACCGCATGATCGACCTCGTGTGTCAGGTGGATCAGCCAGGTTTCGCGTGCGTTGATCTGCTTTGCGGCGGCGATGGCTTCGTCGATTACGAAATGCGTTGGGTGCCGCGGCGAGATGCGCAGGCCGTCGAGGGCAAGAATCTCGACGCCTTCCAACAGCCGCATCGTCGCCTCCGGAATGCCGTTGGTATCGGTGATATAGGCAAAGTCACCGATACGAAAACCGAGGATCGTCCAATTGCCGTGCTCGACCGGCAACGGGGTGATGGCGATGCCCTCATGTACGAACGGGCCGTCGATCTCGATCAGATCGAGTTGCGGTTTGCCGCCGCCGATCTGCGAGTCGGACCAGATGTAACTGAACGCGCGGCGGATCGCCGCGGCCGTCATCGGATTGGCAAATGCCTGGATGGCTTCGCGTTGCCGGAAGTTGAAGGGGCGAATGTCGTCGAGCCCCATGAGGTGATCGGAATGCGAGTGCGTGAAGAGCACGAAATCGAGGCGTGGGATCGGGAACTTCAGAAGCTGCAGCCGCAGATCAGGCGACGTATCGATCAGAAAGTGCCTCCCTGCCATCTCGATCTTCACCGACTGCCGCAGCCGCTTGTTTCGCGGATCGGCGGACGTGCAGACGTGACAGGAGCAGCCGACGACGGGAACGCCGGTGGAAGTGCCAGAGCCGAGGAAGGTGACTCGCATTGAGGGCGTTTTCATGCGGAGACGCGGAGGCACGGAGAAAAACGAGGCATCTCCTCTGCGTCTTCGCGCCTCCGCGTGATGATTCTCAAACCGTCACCCAATCAAACGAACCGGAGAGCGGGTCGATGGCCATCGCCTCTCCCGTCTCGTACCAGGCCGGCAATACTGTGACCGTGGTCTGGCCCGGTATGACGACCTTTTCGTGGAAGTGGCCGAAAACCACATCGGTGAATCCTTCCGCGCCGCGTGACTGCGCGTAGGCCGCCATCTGTTTGATCGGGAGCTGCGCCTTGTGTTTGAAGTTTGAATCGGACAGCCGGCCCTCGATGCTGTCGACGAACTTACGGGCGGTTTTCTTCGGGATAAACCGCAGCGCGAATCGTGACGCCGCATTCTTCGAAGCAAATCGCCAGAAGCGATAGGGCAGATCGCGGTCGTTGATCATGTCGCCATGGATGATCAGGTACTTCCGGTCGCCGGCATCGACCTCGTATTCGATCGAAACGTCGGTGACTGACTGCTCGGCAAACGATCCGCGCAGAAAGAAATCGCGGTTCCCTTCGACGTAGTGAATCGGCATTCCGCCGTCGCGCAGCTCGCGGAAACGTGCGAAGACGTTTGCCACCGATTGCGTATGGAACTTCGGATGGGCGATGAGGTAGTGAAAGAGATCCCCGTTGAGGTAAAGCGCGCGCGGCCGGAGCGCTGCCAGGCGATCGAGCCACGAGAGAATCGGCGTTTCGTTTCCTTCTGACAGCCCGATGTGTGAATCGCCGATGACGAAGATTTGTCCGGGTGGAATCAATCCTTGTGCTCCTCGAGCGCGAGCCGGAGCTCGCCGTAGGCGTTCTCGCTGAACGCGCAGAAGACGACACGCTGCAACGAACGTGCGTGCGGCCGGAAGTCTAGCGTGGTCGAAATCAGGACGCGTGAGCAGCGTCCCGGTTCAAATCCGAAGGAACCCGGTACCGGCGGCATGGCTACCGAGGCGATCGCCAGCTCCTCGGCGCGTTTGAGTGCCGCCCACATGGCATTGCGCAGCTTCGCATCTTCATCGCCGTCTCCGTTGCGCGGGACGATGGCGTGGATGACGAACTTGCAGAGGACGTTGCCGCCGCTGGTGACGACCGCATGCCCGACCGGCACCGGCCCGAAATCCGCCACCGGTTTGCTGGCCGAGGCCGGGTTGATGATGGCGTCGACCTTGAGAGAGGAAACGTCGGCGCGAAGGAGCTCGATGTTCATGCAGGGGCGTGAAGTGTACCTTTCCCGGGGTGCTCCTGGGCGACGACGCCCGGCTGGATGCGATGACGACACCGCCGGCCGGCGGGACGATCGACGGCACAGAAAAACAGTTAAGTCCCATCGTCCATCAGACGAAGTAGATCACTGGGAAACAGACACAAAGAAGACGTCGTAGATCGATTGTTCGTGCTCGCCATGTCCTGACTTAATTCTGATGGAGATAAGCGATTCGTACCGGAAAGCATTGCCCCACTGATCATGCTTGCCGGACCAGTGATCGTGCAAGTCGATGGCAATGATGCCGCTGGTTTCAAGCGATGAGACTTCGTTCGGCTCGCAGATACCATTGTGATTCAGGTCGCGTCAGAGAAGCAGTTGCGACCAGATCGGGTCATGGTCATCGATAACGCCGTCATGATTTTCATCGAACTCGGCCAGTGCTTCAAATCCGTTCTTCGCCAGATGGCCGTTCAGGAGGGGGGTGAAGTTGCCGAAAAGTTGCGAACCGTTCGTAACCCTGCCACTGTGATTCCGGTCGAGCCACAAGAATGCTTCATCTGCTCCGGCCGCTGTCCAGCCCATGAGGACAGGATGGCCATTACCGAGCATATCGAACGAGACGGGAGCATTTGCACCGGTCAAACGATAGCCGCCGTTTTCAAAGTTGATGATGATCGGACTGCACTGTGGATTACAGCCGTCACCAATGTCGGGAGGCCCGGGATCTGGTGGTGGCGGGATGCTCGAGAAGCTGGCCCATACGCTCTTGTTGGCGTTTAGCGTGACGGTGATACTGGGATCGCTTGAGTTGACATCGCCACTCCAGCCGTCGAACTGCCAGCCGGGTGTGACCTCTATGACGTACAGCGAGATCGTAGTGCCGCACAAATATCTTCCCGTCTGCGGTAAAGCGCTGATATTCCCGTCTGCCCATTTCCAAGCGTAGAGAAAACAATACGTAGGCACGCAAGCCGTGTCGCTGTCGTTGCCGGCGTCAATTGGGTAGGACGAGTCCGGAGTGAACACCTGAACGCTTAGGTCGGTCGTGTAGCATTGACCTTGCTGGACATAGCCAGAACGGAGATAGTGGTTCCATGAGTCGCTAACAACGGTTCCCGACCAGTAGCTAGAACCATTGATAACCTGCGTCACGCCAAAGCTGAAATCGGTTTCCTGCTCCCACCAAGCGCGGTCCCAGGAGTAGTATCCGGCGCTGCCGATGTAGCCGTTGGTGCTGCCATCATCGACGTATGAGGCGTGCACATCAACGGTGAGCGTTCCCGCGGAGACCGTCATACTCAGACCAAGAAGAAGCATCGCCAATCCGAGTCGGGCGCGCATCAGCGGCATCCCTTCTCGCGCGTAGTCAACGAAACGGCGTCGGACAGCTCGTCGAAATACATCGTTCGTGAGCGAGCGACTGGCCCATAGAGGAAGCGGTCGAGCGCGACGCCAAATCGTGCATGTGCCGCCAAGAGCGCGGTGTGACGCACACGACAAATCTCTATGTCCAAGGTTGCCAATCGCGCGATGGCGACTGCGCGTTCCGCTGGTCCGAACTGCGAGCGGTGCGAGCGAATCTGCTCTTGCTCACGCAGCAGCGGAAGATATGACGCGCTGATTCGCTCAAGTGACGCTAGGAAGTCACTCGGCAAACCAACCTTCGCTATATCGCTCGCGTAGACCTCGCGCCAGCCATCCTGGAGGAACGCGCCACGGACGACGGCCTCAAACAGCTCCGTCGGCAGGAACAGTTCTGGATGCGTCTTCCCGGAGATCACGTCGGCATGTGTTTTTTGAATGCCCACTACTGACATCGCCGAAGCCCCAGGGCTCGTGCCACGTACACGTACCCGCGCCGCCTCCGGGTTGCACCGCGCAGCGATGCGCTCATCGACAGTCCACTGCCATGCCAGCCGGCCGGCCGTCGTCGTTGCGGTAGCGGAAGGTTCGTTAAGGATCGTCATTCCGATCGTACCGCCTTCGGGTTTGGCGCTTTGAGCGTCCGGCTTCACGCCTAGAGCGTTCAGATCGACAGTCAGGAAGAGCAGAAATGTGAGAATCGGTAGATTCACGGTCAAGTGTCTTCTGGTTTGCTCAGCCATGGTGTCTTCTCCTAATGGATGGAGTGACATTTCCCGAGTTTTTTCCATCCGACCTCGACGTTCACCAAGAACGTCAAAATCTCCGAGAAGCAAGGCTTAACCTCAACAAGGTCTGACAACCAATTTACAGTCCCGTGTTCAGCTTCGCCCGCGGATCCTCTTCATACGAGGCATCGATCGCATCGGCCGCTTCGAGCACCTCGGGAGCGGTGCTCTTCGGTACGGTGACTTCGACGCGGTAATAGTGATCGCCGAAAGCGCCGGCCTTCTTCTTCACGCCCTTGCCCCGCAGACGAAAGGTCTGGCCGCCCTGGGTGCCCGCTGGAATGCGCGCGCGCACGGGGCCATGGATGGTCGGCACTTCCACTTCACCGCCGCGGATCGCCTCGCCGACTTTGATCGGGAGGTCGATGTAGATGTCGTCGCCGCGCCGCTCGAAAAGCGGGTGTGGGCGGATGTGAATGAGCACGTTCAGATCTCCCGCCTGCCCGCTGTTTCCGCCGGGAGCACCTTTACCGCGCAGGCGGATTCGCTGTCCGTCCGAGACGCCCTCGGGGATTTTGACCTTGACTCCCTTGCCGCCGATGACCAGATCCATGGTGGTGCCGAGGATGGCGTCGCGAAAATCGATCGTCAGCTCTGCTTCGAGATCGGCGCCGCGCTGCGGCCCCTGTTCGAAACTGCCGCCGCCGCCGAAGAGGTCCGAGAAGATGTCGGTGAATCCTCCCCCGCCCGTCGAGCGCCGGCCGCCGCGCGCGCGCGCGCCGCCGCCGCTGAACTGCGAGAAATCGAATCCTCCGAAGGGGCTGCCGCCCTGAAAGGGATTGGCTCCGCCCTGCCCCCCGAAGTGGAACGCTTCCTTCCCCAGGCGGTCGTACTGTTCGCGTTTTTCCTTGTCGGAAAGAACGGCGTAGGCCTCGGAGATCTCCTTGAACTTGTTCTCCGCGTCCTTGTTGCCCTTGTTCTTGTCGGGATGGAACTTCTTCGCCAGGGCGCGGTAGGCCTTCTTGATCTCATCAGCACCGGCGGCCTTCTTCACGCCGAGGATGTCGTAGTAGTCCTTTTCGGCCATCTTCCGACAAAGCGTTTTAGCACATGAATTGCTTCGGGGGCCGGTTGGAGAAAGAATCCACCGCACATGTACGGATCACTGGCGCGCCGCAACATTCTGACGATGATCCTCGCCGGCGGCATGGGCGAGCGGCTCTACCCGCTGACGCGTGACCGCGCCAAGCCGGCGGTGCCGTTCGGCGGCCGCTATCGCATCATCGACTTCGTCATCAACAACTTCATCAACTCCGGCTTCTTCAAAATCAAGGTGATGACGCAGTTCAAATCGAACTCGCTCATCGAGCACATCACCCGCACGTGGCGGCTGGTGCCCGAGATCGGCCAGTACGTCGACATCGTGCCGGCGCAGATGCGCAAGGGACCGTTCTGGTTCCGCGGCACCGCGGACGCGGTCTTTCAGAACCTCGAGCTGATCTTCGATGAGCAGCCGGAGTTCGTCTGCGTCTTCGGCGGCGATCACATCTACAAGATGGATGTGAACCAGATGCTGCAGGAGCACCTGACCAATGACGCCGATCTGACCATCGCCACCATTCCCGTGCCGGTGGAGGAAGCCCATCACTTCGGCATCGTCGAAGTCGACAGCGACTGGCGCGTGACCGGCTTCGTAGAGAAACCGAAAGAGGGGGCGAAGACGATTCCGGGTCGGCCGGATATGGTCCTGGCCTCGATGGGCAACTACATCTTCAAGGCCAACGTGATGATCGACGTATTGCAGCGCAACGCCTTGCGCGACGCGGCACACGACTTCGGCAAGGAGATCATCCCGGCCATGTACCCGCGGATGAAGGTCTTCGCCTACGATTTCGGCCAGAACTACGTGCCGGGCGAGGCGGAGATCAATCGTGGATACTGGCGCGACGTCGGGACGATCGATTCGTACTTCGCGGCGTCGCTCGATCTCGTCGCCGTCACCCCCCTCTTCAATCTCTACAACGCCCAGTGGCCGATGGTCTCGTCGCCGCTGAACCTGCCGCCGGCCAAGTTCGTTTTCGCCGACTCCAAGTCGCAGCGCATCGGAATCGCCACCGACTCGCTCGTCTCCGCCGGCGTGATCATCTCCGGCGGTACGATCAACCGCAGCGTGCTCCATCCGCGCGTCCGCATCCATTCGTACACCGACGTCGACGAATCGATCCTGATGGACGGCGTGGAGATCGGCCGCCATTCGAAGATCAAACGGACGATCATCGACAAAGGGGTGAAGATCCCGCCGAACACGACCATCGGTTACGACCTCGAAGCCGATCGCCAGCGCTTCACCGTGACCGATTCGGGAATCGTGGTCGTGCCGAAGGGGGCGGAGGTCTCGGAGGCGGTAACCGTGTGACCGTTCGGCGCGCGTCAGTTGTCCTCGATGTCGTCGTCTCCGGTGTCTGTCAGTTTTCGTTTCAAGGCGGGGTAGCCGGGCAGTGACCGCATCGAGGCCAAGTCTGTGTCTCGCTCGATGAGGGCGATGGGTACGGTGTGGCGTTGGGCCAAGGCATCGAGTGTCGTCAACGCTTCCTGCGGTTTTCCGGCCGCGGCCATCAGGCAGGCCCGGTTGTAGGTCGGGATCCATCCGTTGGGACGCAGCACTTCGGCGCGGCGGAAGAATCTATCGGCTTCGTCATTGTGGTTGAGGCGGCGCGCGCAGTTTCCGGCCTGCACGATCGCGCGAACGTCCGACGGCTCGATCTGGATGACTTTGGCGTAGTTGGCGTAGGCGTGGGCGAAGTCTTTCCGGTCGTAGTAAAGATCGCCGAGCCGGCGGTAGACGCGTGGAAACGTCGGGTCGGCCGCCACTCCCTTTCGATACCACTGCTCGGCCGCGAGATCGCGGCCGCGAAGCGCTTCGATGAACCCCAGATTGGCCATGGCCTCCGCAAAGTGGGGATTGATCGCAAGCGCGGTCTGAAAATTCTTCTGAGCGTGCTCGAGGTCGCCCTCGGTGAGTGCGATTCCGCCGAGAACTCCAAATACGCGGAATTGCTTCGGATCGATGGCCAGCGACTCCTGGTAGTACTTCACCGCTTTCACGTGGTCGCCGGTTTTGACTCCGATGAGGCCGAGGACGTTGATCGCGGAAACGTTCCGCGGCGTCAGCGCCACGACCTCCAGGCACTTGGCCTCGGCCTGCCCCCACTTCTTCTGCTGCGCAAAATGTCGAGCCTCTTCCAGCTTGTTGTGGATCGGCAATCCATCCTTCGGATCCATTCCCTGCATGCCGGAACGTTCCGCGTGTGAGGCGAGATAGCCGAGAGCTTGAAGCGACTCCTCGGTCTCGCGTGTCATCGGGCTGGCTGCTGCTTTCACCGCGTGACGGTCGCTGCCTTTCATCAGTTGCGTCAGCTCCGCGTCGAGCTTCGCGCCGATGCGCGGGAACTTCGCCAGAATGTTGTTCAGCTCGTGCGGATCGTTGCGGAGGTCGTATAGCTCGGGGCGGGGAGCGCGGATGTATTTGTAGCCATCGTCGCGAACCGCGAACAGAGGAGCCATGCCGAAGCCGACTTCCGAAAGGAGCGATTCCGAGTACTGCGGAAGCTCCGGCGCAGGCTCTTTCCCGCGAATCGCGGCACCGAGGTCGTGCCCGTCGGTCGATTCGCCACCAGGCAGGCCGAGGATGCCCAGCACGGTGGGAACGACGTCGACCGAGCGCGCCGGCGCGGAGTAGACGGAGGGGGTGAACGCCGGCCGATAGCGAATCATCAGAGGGATGTGCACGGTCGCGTCGTAGACGAAAATGGCGTGCGTCTGCTCGCCGTGCTCGCCCAGGCTTTCGCCGTGATCGGCAATCAGGATCAACAGCGTGTTGTCGAGCTGGCCGGTCTTGCGGAGAGTATCGACGATCCTCCCGATCTGCCGGTCGACACCGGCGATCTCGGCGTCGTACGGAGAGACCGCGACCGCAATGTCGGCGAGCGATGGCCGGTATGGTTGATGTGGATCGAAGAAGTGAATCCAGGTGAAGAACGGCTTCGCGTGGGACTTGTTCCAGTCGCCGAACCACTGCAGGAAACGATCGGCGGTCTTCGGCGCCTGTCGCTCGCGGATCATGAACAGCTTCGGGTCGTCCTCGGCCCAGAGGTCATCGTCGTAGGTCTCGAAGCCTTTACTGAGGTTGTAGCGGCGGTTCAGCACCAGCGCGGAGACGAAGGCGTGCGTGGTGTAGCCGGCGGCGCGGAGGCGATCGGCGAGCGTAACCGCGTTCTCTCCAAGAGCGTATGCGCCGTTGTCGCGAACCCCGTGAGCCGGGGGAAAGAGGCCGGTGAAGATCGACGAGTGCGCCGGCATCGTGATCGGCGCGGATGCGATGGCATCGGTAAAGCGCACGCTCTCGCCGGCCAGCTTGTCGATCGCGGGCGTGTGGGCCAGCGTGAAACCGTAGCAGCCGAGGTGATCGACGCGAAGGGTGTCGATGGTTATGACCAGGACGTTCGGACGCTCGGCCCGATGGCAGGAGAAGGTGGACAGAATCACGATTACTGAGATAATGAAGGCATGTAAGAGATCACGGTGGCGTGTGCGTTGGGTCATAGACATTCCAATTTTAGTAGCGACCAGACTAGCGCATCGGTTAAACTTCGGCCGGTTCGTCCCCATTCAGCAGGTTTTACCGCGAATTGCGTTCGTGGAAACAAGTGAGGTGCGTGTGAAAAAAGCATTAGCCGTGGCAGTTCTCTTCCTGACATCCTCGATTCTCTACGCCGATGTCGCGGTTACCGATCGATCCTCGGTGGTCCGTGCACTGGCCAATCAGACAGTCTTGGTCCCCAAGGCTACGGATGCTGCGTCGGACCAGGCGGCAAGACACGCGGCCGCGGTCGCTGAGAACGAGGCGAAGAAGGCTGCCAAATTGGCCAAACGGCTTCACGGACTGACGCCCAAGGCAACGGATGTTGCCTCGGACCGTGCGGCAAGACACGCGGCCGCTGTCGCTCAGAACCAGGCGAAGAAGGCGGCCAAATTGGCCAAACGGCTTCACGGACTGACGCCGGTGACCCAAGCCTTCCATCCCCGAGCCACCGCAACGGGATCGATCGGATTGATCGACGCCAGCGGTCTGAAGTACTTCATCAACACCAACATCACCTTCAGCACCACCTCGTCCGCATCCGGCGCCGCGTCGGAAGCCTCGTACACGCACGCCGTGGCCGCCTCGACGAGCGCCGGCGGCACCACCATGTCGACTCTGAACGACATGTTCGATGGCTACCAAACCCTTTGCGTGAGCCTGACGAATGCCACCACTCAGTGCCAAACCGGCAACGCCGCCTTCGCGATCTACAACAAGAACGGACCGGCGGCCTTCGACGCAACCGTCCCTGCCGGTCCGAACTGCACGAACCGGCAGATCGCATTCCCGGCACAAACGATCGGCGCGCTCTCGGTCAAGAGAAAGGTCTACGTTCCGCCGAACGATGCCTACGCACGCTATATGAACTTCTTCACGAATACCTCCGGCTCGCCGGTGACGTTCACGATGCTCACCTCGAACAATCTTGGCTCCGACTCCAACACCGTCATCGTCAATTCCTCGAACGGTGATGCCGTGGCCCAGACGACCGACACCTGGGTTACCACCTTTCAGAACTTCTCGGGCAAGACCACGAGTGACCCTCGCATCGGTCACGTGCTGCAAGGGACCGGGGCGCCGACTCCCGTTTCCAACATCTTCTTCGCGAACGGAAACGACAACCCGTTCTGGGTTTACTCGATCACGCTGGCCCCCGGACAGACCAAGGCCATCTTGAACTTCGTCACCGGTCAGCCGTCGAAGGCCGCCGCGAACGCGAAGGCTGCCGCGCTGGCCCTTCTTCCCGCGACGTCGACGCAATGCCTCTCAGCCACGGAGCTCAGCCAGATCGTCAACTTCGCGGTCGCGGCCGATCTGTCGATCGTGAAGAACACGGCCGCCCCGGTTGCATTCGGGAGCAATCCGATTACCTTCACGCTCGCCGTGACGAACAACGGTCCCTCATCGGCGAATACCGTGTCGGTCG